>JBEKCK010000018.1:0-40793 GCA_050014915.1 Acidimicrobiales bacterium
ACTTGTAATGCCGAAGAACCCGACGATGGACCGAGCAAGACTCGCAGAAAGGGTGGGGAAGCTTCAACGGGAAGTCGCGAAGAAGCAGGCCCGAATTGCTGAATTGGAAGTCGAAGGTGTGGTTGACCTCGATGTCGCTTTGAAGGTACTGGAGGGACTTCTTTCGAACCCGAAGGAAGTCTTCAATGAGATGCTCGACGTTGACAAGGGCGCCTTCGTGTTTGTACTCCTACGCGGAAAGGTCATTTGCAAGGACAAGAGACTTCAAACCACCGAATCACTAGTGCCTACACTGCTTTTAGACCTCGCAAAGGATCGAAGTCCCGAGTGGCACCCCCAACGGGATTCGAACCCGTGCCGCCACCTTGAAAGGGTGGACACGGCATTAATGAGAGCGAACTGAAAGTGCTGATCAGGGACCTAGTCCTGATCCAGCGATGCAGTGCGAATGTGGATTTGGGCATCAACTGGGCATTAGCGCCTTTCCGCGCCGACTAATTGCCGTCGTGGGCATATTTTCTGGCTGAACCGTGTCAGTCAAGTTCCGGAAATCCTTCGCTCCGCCGGACTGTAATGATGGCAAACCGGGCATCCGTCCCTAATGCCAGATCATCCAGCACACTGTTCGCTTCGCAACCTCCTTAGCTGGAGGACGGTGGACGATATGCCAGTTCGTGCCAGAACAATGGATTACTTGAACCTCGCCAAATGAGAAGGTCCTTCGAGGTTACGCTGAGCGGATGATTGACGCCCGAGGTGAGAATGGACAGTTCGCTTAACGACAAGTCGGGTGAAATATTCGGGGCGATCTTTGCGTCGGCGCCGGATGCTGTGGTCGTCATTGACACGGAAAGCAAGATTGT
Source organism: Acidimicrobiales bacterium (assembly GCA_050014915.1). Lineage (GTDB taxonomy): Bacteria > Actinomycetota > Acidimicrobiia > Acidimicrobiales > RAAP-2 > RAAP-2. The sequence goes on from JBEKCK010000018.1 coordinate 864, forward strand.
TCTTACAAGCCCAGCAGTAGACGCACTTTTCCAATATTCATCTTCGGATTTGATCGGCGAAATGATCGAAGTATTGATCCCTTTGAAGAATCGGATTCCTCACCTGTCGCCAAAGTATGACGCTTGCACGAACGCGGTGGACCGACAATACGTTGGGACCGCAGGTGACGAGCCGCTGAGTAGCCTCGGCTGTGGTCAAGCCCTCTCGTCGACTATCCATTCTCGTAAGTACTGCGCGAACGTCGAGGGCTGCTGCCTCTTTCAGGTCGACATTTGTGATCGCACTTTCTTGAGATTGTGAGATCTTCATGACGATTAGACAGTAGCGAACGTCCTCGTGGACCGTCGTGCGTAAGCAGGGCAGCGTTTACATCAAAAAACGGTCGCCGGTTCAGGGGTTGGCACGCAAGTCACCGAGACGGTGGCACACATTGCCAGCTCTTGCCCATGTTCGTTGTCACGTGCGCAACGTTAAATCGATCCACCCTTGGTTGCTTCGAAACCCGCTTACACGGTGTCCGGCCAGTGCGGATCGAGTGCGACTGCATCGCACGTCACGACGAACTTCGAACATCCAGTTCTACGACGCGGCGCAACTTTTTGTTCCAACGGGACTTGGGTCGAGGGCACTCGTCAGATTGCAGGCGTTGCCATCGTCGTACGCCATTCGTTTGCCTCGAAGCGAATGCTCAATTCCTCGGGTGGCATCGGTCGGGCAAAGAAGTACCCTTGCGCCGAGTTACAACCGAGTTCTCTTAGGTAGATCGCTTGGCTGGCCTCCTCAACTCCCTCAGCAATGGTCTTTAAGCCCAGGCCCATCCCGAGATCGAGAATCGCTCGCAAAATGGCGTCACCGCCAGGGTCACCAGCCGTCGCCGCGTCAACAAAGGTCTTGTCAATTTTAAGAATGTCGATCGGCAACTGTCTCAGATACGCGAGAGAGCTATAGCCCGTGCCGAAATCATCAATCGCGATCGAAACGCCAATGTCCTTCAATTTCCGAAGACACTCCACCACGACGTCGATCTCGTTCATTAACACCGATTCGGTTATCTCGATCACGAGGCTCTCTGGCTCGAGCCCCGAACTCCCAAGTATGCGACGAATGTCGGATACCAAGCTCTTGTGGTTGAGTTGGTGACCCGAAACGTTCACCTCCATGACGAAGGGCTGTCCTGGAGCTAGTTCGTGGCGCCACGCGACGGCCTGCGCGCAGGCTTCTTCAAGCACCCACAGCCCGATGGGGACGATCAGCCCAGTCTGCTCGGCGATCGGGATGAAGACATCGGGCATGACGACGCCTGTTTCATGGTGCTTCCAGCGGAGCAGCGCCTCAACCCCTTCGAGGCGTTCCCCGTCAAGATCGATGCTGGGTTGATAGTAGAGGACGAGTTCGTGTCGCTCCAACGCGTGATTGAGATCATTGATGAGGCGGAACTCCTCGTTTGCGCGAGAATGCATGGCAGTTTCGAAACGGTGACAACGGTCGCGACCAGCCGCCTTCGCCGCGTACATGGCGATGTCGGCGTCGCGAAGCAGCGAACTAGGTGTGCTGGCGGCTCCAAGAGACGTGGCTATTCCCATGCTGGCACTTATTCGCACTGTTCTGCCTCGGAGAATGAACGGCTGGCGCACGATTTCGAGAATTCGGTTCGCGACGTCCTCGACGATCGTAGGTGCACCAAGCCTTTCAAGGAGGACGACGAACTCGTCACCGCCCAGGCGAGCAACGGTGTCACTTGGGCGGGCAGATCGAAGGATGCGCGCTGCAATCTCCTTCAGCGCATCGTCTCCGGCGTCGTGGCCGAGTCCATCGTTGATGGACTTGAATCCATCGAGATCAATCATCAAGACGGCGACAGAGTCGAGGGACCGGTCACTTCGGGTGAGAGCATGACCGAGACGGTCGAGCAAGAGTGCTCGGTTCGCGAGTCCCGTCAACGAATCCTCGAATGCCTGACGGGCCAACTGCTCTTCGAGGGTCCGACGCACAGTGACGTCGCGCGAGTGCCACGCTACGGAGGGTAGTCGCGACTTCAATGAGAGATCATCCGCCGTCATCTCCAGAGTGCGCCAACCGCCGTCAGCGTGGCGAACGTGGACGTCGAACGGGTCAATGACGCCGGCAACGTGCAATGTCGCCAGTGCGTCGAGTGCCACTTGCACGCTATCGGGATCTAGGAATCGATCGAGTGGCTTACTGCAGAAATCCTCGGCGGTCACTCCAAAGAAGTGAGCCGCGGAAGGGCTGCAGTACTGGGGCTGGCCACTCTCGCTCGTGAGAAAGATGAGGTCGCTGCTGCTCTCAATGATGGTCTCGAACCGAGCGCTGGTCTCCTCTCGTGTCTCCGCGACCGCTTCGATTCGACGACGTCGGGAGTACCAGAGGAGTCCGAGTGCGATCAAGAGGACTACTAAGACGAGGGCGAATATTCCGTCCAAGCGTCCTTCGACGGACGAGCGGTGCGCAGAGCGCTCCACCTGTGTAGCAGCTCGCTCTTCTAGGTCAGCGGCGTACGCGGCTGCGCGATTTAGCTGTGATGTTCGAATCGCAACGGCAGCCCCTGAGTCGGAGAGGGCACGCTGAGCAATCGAGAGGTACGCCCGCGACGCGTTGATGGCGATCATAAGGAGTGGCGGAGCATTTCCCGCCTCCACAATTTCGCTGATCTCGTCCCGGGCGCGCGCGATTGCCACTCTGACTTCTTCATGGATGCTCTGCGTTTGATACGAAGCCGGGAGGCCAAGGTCTGAGGCGATATGGAATAGGTCGCCGCGCAGGTCGTATGCGTTAATCGCGTTCGCGTTTTGTCGTTCCGTTGATTCACTGAAGTCGTAGCTAGCGACTGTCCCAGCCACGAGGACCGCAACCATGACCAGCGCAAATGCGAGCCCGGCGACTCGGCCGCGAACTGAGGGGCTCAACCGAACGAAATCGCGACCACGTGTGGCCTCGTCGGTCGCAACCATTGTGCCACCCTTCGATTCGCGTTGACGATATGAAGTGCGAACCGGATTTGGTTCCGTACGAGACGCTCAAGTCCAAGGTAGTTCGCATATTCGGATTCGAGGTATCAATTCTGTGACACTGCTTCCCTATGGGACGACTCGCCGACACCCAATAGAGTTGCAATTCTTAGGAACCCGGACGGCATCAGGCTTTTCACCGCGCATTGAATCCAAGCCGACTCGCGGTTGAGGAAATAGGCAATTGAAACAAATTCAACACAATATGGGCATTTAGGACTTCAACTTTTGCGAAAACCCAGTTTCCCCGCGTGACATCTTCCGCGAGTTAGGTGATGGGCATTAGACAGGCATTGACACCTTTCCTTGAAATCCTTTCAAGGTCCAAGTGATCAGAGTTCAGGTATTCCCGTTGAGTAGTCAACAACGACTCGTCAATTAAAATGCATTGCGAATTCAGCTATTTCAGCCCCAAAAAATATTCGTCCGATCGCGTTCGATTTCTTCGAGGACTTCCTCAATGGAACTGGGTGCCATGAGGTCGAAAATGTGCCATCGACTGTTGCTGTCCGACCAGTAAAGCGTCCATTCATTTTTCGCATTATCGAACTTCATTCGAGCGACCCCTTGTCGAGTCCACTCGGGTCCGAAATCTTCCCTCCAGGGAGGTCGGCATTCAACAATCGTCACCGTCTTGCCTCGGACGTCAACTTCCATTCTGATCTGATCCTGAGATTCTGGTGGCACGACTCTGGCTGCGTATCTATGAATCTTCCGTAGGTCGGGGTCCGGAATGCCGGTCATTGAGAAACTCTATGCAGCTAAGTGGTTGGAGTTCCGAACAAATTCCCGCGAGAGTTAATCATGTGTCTGCGTCCAAGCAATCGCGAGTCCGAGAGCAACTCCGGCAGCAATTGCACCGAGTTCTTCCTTTTCTCCACCTGGCAGAAACTCCTTGAGACTCCTAGCCACATCCTGAGCGATTCCGATCCGACCGCCTCCCGCTGCTACAGCGCTTCCATTTCTTAGAACTACTAGTTGCTGAACACGCTGGTGTGAAATGCCGAGAAGTTCCGCCGCATCGCGTAGAGACAACTTCGCATCCGCTGTTAGCGCTTGAGCTGCGGTAGTCATTAACTCACCAGCTGCAATGGTTGCACCTTCTGCAATCTCTCGAGCAGCTATTGCTTCATGAACTTTCGTCAAAAGAGTGGAATCTAATGCTGGAGGGCGATATTCGATTCGATCTTTTAATGATTCAATAGGTTCGTTAAGCCAAAGCGCGAGAGCATCCACTACATATTGACGTGCCTTTCCAAGAGTTCGTCCGTAAGTATGAACATGAGGAATCTCTTCAATCTCAGCGAGCCAAACTCCGCTCTGATCCAACTCGAAATTGGCATGATACGTCGATTGCAATAATTGACTCTTATTCACTTGTCAACCAATCCTCTCCTAAGCATGGTGCGAGGTCTCGAACTATCGACTTGAGAGTTCCAGCTGGAATGTCTCCACCGTGAATCGGAATCACGGTCTGACACGTTCCACACCGAACGATGAGATGCGAGCCCGATTGACGTACTTCGACACAGCCAGCCTGGTGAAGTAGACGCCTCAGATTCCGTACCTTCACCTTATCAGTCTACTCTAATAGACTGAGCGGGAGATATTCTTTGAAATTGAGTCGTTGAGCCCGTTCAGAAAGAAAATTGATCCTCCGCAACCTGGGCTGGTTTGGACACCACCTAAGACACCACCTAATGGATTTGGGCATTAGTTGGACATTAACTGGGCTGGAAACAGCGGTGTTTCGTGGTTACTCGTGGTTACTCGTGGTTGGTCGCGGTGACACCAAAACCCTTGCCAATCAAGGGTTTTTGGGTGATTTTTCAGAGCACCCCCAACGGGATTCGAACCCGTGCCGCCACCTTGAAAGGGTGGTGTCCTAGGCCGCTAGACGATGGGGGCCTGCACTACGTGTCACCTGGTACTTCATCGGTGGTCGGGCTGCCGGGATTTGAACCCGGGACCTCTGCGTCCCGAACGCAGCGCGCTACCAAGCTGCGCTACAGCCCGCAGCGAGTTGCCTCGCAGCCCGCCAATACTAGCCGTTGGAGGGTAATTCGAACATCGCTCAGATGACCGAGGGGATCTCCGGCGCCGCGGGCTTGTGGTATTCGATCACGATCTCGCTGATCCGTCGACGTTCGACCGACTGCACGCGAAAGGTCCAGTCCTCGTAGGTGTAGGTCGTGCCCGCTTGGGGGATCTCCCCCGCGAGATCGAGGATGAAGCCAGCGATCGTGACATACTCGCCCTCCGGAATCGAGATCCCGAGGGCCTCTTCGACCTCGTCGACGTGGGTCTGTCCGTCGACCAACCAGCGGTCCTCGCGGATGCGAACGATCGTGGGTTCCTCATCCTCATCGAACTCGTCGTTCAGATCGCCCACGAGCTGTTCGAGGATGTCGCGGATCGACACGACGCCGGCGACGCCCCCGTGCTCGTCGAGGACGAGTGCGAAGGTCCGGCGTTTTTCTCGCATCTCACCGAGACTCTCGAGCAGGTCCATCGTCTCGGGCAGCATGAAGGGACGTCGGATCTTGCGCGCGATCTCCGTCGCCGAGGGCAACGAGACACCGATCGCGCGCTTGGTGGTGGTGCTGCGAAAGAGGTCGTTGACGAAGAGGACGCCCTCGACATCGTCGAGGTCGCCGTTGACCACCGGGAAGCAGGAGTGGCCGGTGTCGCGGATCGCCTCGGCGATCAGCTCCGGCGTCACCGGCGTGGTGAGGAAGTCGACGTCGGTGCGCGGCGTCATGACGTCGCGGAGTTCCAGCTCACTCAGTTGGTCGACGCGTTCGTGGATGGCGACCGCCTCGGGCGACATCGGGCGAGTCTCCTCTCGTCCGACGATGCGCTTTCGGAGTCGAGACAGTCCCGACGAGGGGGGCTGTTCACCGCTCATTGAACGTCGGCACTCCCGACGCGAACGGTCGCGGGGCGCAGGGAGTCGTCCTCGTACTCCTCGCCGCGCAGCAGGGCGCGTACCGCGTTTCTCACGCGCTGTGGGTCGAGCGGCTTGACGAGGAAACCTTCGGCGCCACTTCGACGAGCCAGGAACACGTCGGGGCGACGATCGAGGAGCATCAGGACCGCGACCGGTTCCGCGGCCCCGTAGGACTCCTCGTGTCGCAGTTCCATGCAGATCGCCATTCCCCCCATCGTCCCGATCTGCAGGTCGACCACGACGAGATCGACGCCACCTCGCTCGACCCGGGCTATGACCTCGGGGCCGCTGGCGACCTCTTCGATGACGAGGTCTGGTCCCTCGAGGGTGGCGCGGAGGTCTTTGCGCAGTGAGGCGAGGTCGCTCGCCAGAAGAACAATGGCCATCGGTTCAGCGTAGCGGAGCGCGAAATCGACCTCTAAGCGGTGCACCACGGGATCAAAAGTTCTTCTTGCCCGTTCGTCCGTGAGTGGTTATCCTGCGTTTCTAGGTCAAACCGGGGGGGAGTGACTTATGGCGATTACGCCTTTGGATTGGACTGACGCCGCCGCATGTCGCAATAGTGAGGGCGCGCTCTTTTATCCGGCGGATAGCGCAGAGCGCAAAGAGGATCGGCTGGAACGTGAGTTGGTCGCCAAGCGAATCTGTGCGAGCTGTGACGTTCGCGAGGAGTGCCTCGAGGCGGCGCTGGCCCGACACGAGTCCTACGGGATCTGGGGCGGACTCAACGAATTCGAGCGACGCGGCTTACTCCGTACGTGACCTGACCCACCCGAGTTGCGCCGGGCTCACGATGGTGAGCACGATGAGCAACGCGAACGTGATGACGTGCACGCCCGTGCAGTACAGGCAGATGTGGTCGATGATGATCAGTTCCGCGTAGAGCAGCCACAGCACGAAGCACATCGAGACGATGGCGATTCCGAAACGCGCGACGTGGAGCCAGTAGTTCTTCGCCCGCCACCCCCACGGGGAGTTCAGTGCCGTCATCACCAGGTACGTGCCCAGGCCGAGGAACGCCACCGGGATACCGAGCAGACGCGACTGCGCCGAGGTCGTGACGGCGGCGCAGTCGACGACGCCGGTGCTTGTGCAGTAGAGGGCCTGAGGATCGAAGTGCGTGATCGTCAGGTACGTCGCGAGGCCGAGACCGATCAGACTCAAGAGGAACGTCGTGATCTTGGCCCAGGTGGGGACCGGACCGAGCGTTCGGTTCACTTAATCTTCATGGCTTTCTTGGCGGCCAGCACGCCCGAGCTCGTGCACACGTTGGACGGCATGTCGTTGGTCAACGAACAGATCGCCGCCGTCTGGTAGTTCGCCGAGGCAATGATCGCGTCGGTCACGGGACTCGACGCGTCACTGAGTCCGGCGGCGATGTCGGTACGCGACAGGTTGGTCAGAGTGTCAGGGGAGTAACTGGCTCCGGAGACGAGGAACTTGTTGTCAAAGGTCATGAAGGGGATGGGAGCGCCATCGGACGTGGTGAGACCGTGGATGTACTTCGGCGTGTCGTACTTTTCGATCAACGCCAACTGCGCCTTGGTCGGCGTCTGGAGGAGCGCGTAGTTGGTCTTCGCGGCGTTCAGGTAGTTGGTGTACTCCTCGACGCTCTTGAAGACGAGGTACTTCGACGTGTAGGTCGCGCGCACGAACGTGAAGGTCTGCGTGTTCGGGTAAGTGTCGTGGGCGTAGCTCGCCATGTTGCCGAGGTTCTTCCACGTACCGAAACGACTGAGCGCGATGATCGTCGGCCAACGTTGCGCGGCGCAGTACGGGCAGTACTCCGCGCCGGCGTAGAAGATCTCCGGCACGGTCGCGCCGGCGCTGTTCTGCGCGGTCAAGGGGGGCTGGCCCTTCACCGGAATCGGCGGGCTGACCTGCACGACCGCGGAGTTGACGCCGACCGTGTTGAAGACCGACATCGGCACGCCGGTCAACTCGGCGAAGGTCGTGGGGTCGACCGGCGAGAAGGCGGAGTCCCCCTTGGTGGTCGGCGTCCCGCTCACGACCTTGATGATGACGAGGGTCGCCACGATCACGACGACGAGTCCGATGGCGAGCCACGTGAAGAGACCGGCCGGTCGCCCCCCCGATGACTTCACGGGCCGGGCGGGCGTTCGATTGGCAGGCGTTCGATTGGACGCCTGCGTCGCGGGGCGACGCGCAGCGATGTTCTTCTTCGATGCGGGGGACTTGGCCACAGTGCTCCTAGGTGCGCTTAGGACAACAAACTTAGTGGACGGGGCATCGACGCCAATTGCAGGCGCCGCGCTAGGTAGTTTTCACTATGGCCGAAATTTTGAGTCCCCGACCGGCCGCGACCGTGATCACGCTGCGCGACGCGGCGAATGGTTACGAAATTCTTATGCTCCGCCGCAATCTCAACAGCGATTTCGTGGGCGGCGCGTACGTCTTTCCGGGTGGTCGCGTCGACGACGCCGACGCCGGTCCCGCGGCCCAGCGCCGCACCTTTGGGCTCACCGATGAGGAGGCTTCGCGTCGACTCTCGATCGAACGCGGCGGTCTGGCGTACTACGTCGCGTGTCTGCGAGAACTCTTCGAAGAGGCCGGGCTGCTCGTGGCCTGTGACGACGAGGGGAAACCGGTGCGCATCACCGACGAGGCGTCCATTCGTCGACTCGCGGCCAGTCGTCGCGAAGTGAACGCGGGCACGCTTGACTTCATCGAGATGATGGAACGAGAGGGACTGGTGCTGGACCTACGCGGCCTCGAGTACGTCGCGCACTGGGTGACGCCCGTCGGACCGCCCCGTCGTTACGACACCCGTTTCTTCGTGGCGCTCGCGCCCACCGGACAAGTGGCCACGCACGACGCCGGAGAAACCGTGGCCGACCAGTGGATACGACCCGCCGACGCACTGGAAGCGCACGGGCGCGGCGAACTCGAGATGATCTTCCCCACCATCCGAAACCTCCAGGCCATCGCACACCTGCACTCGTCCCGCGAGGTGCTCGACTACGCGCGGGCGCTGAAAGACATCGTGCGCTTTGAGCCCAAGATCGTGAACCGAGACGGCGAGATCGCGATCCTGCTGCCCGGTGACGACGGCTACGGCGACTGAGGAACGCTCGCGACGGCCTGCGTGATCGCGTCGAGCATTCGCGCCGAACAACCGACCGCGCCGAAGGGCGGCGCGACGTCATCGAGGATCCTCCGGGCGAGTCGATGGAAGACACCACCGTCGGACTCGGCGAGGACCGCCGGTTCACCGTGGTCACCGCCCTGGGCGATGGCCGCGTTGAGTTCGATCTCGGCGAGGAGCGGCACGCGCAACTCCTCCGCGAGGGCTCTGCCGCCACCCTCGCCGAAGACGTTGTGTCGCTCACCGCAGACGCACGTGAATCCGCTCATGTTCTCGATGACGCCGAGCACCCGGATGTTGGACTTGCGCGCGAAGTCCGCCGCGCGCGCGGCGACGCGTTGCGCGGCGATCGTCGGCGTGGTCACCACCACCTGACCCATTTGGGGTAACAGCCGCGCCAGGGTCATCGCGATGTCGCCCGTCCCTGGGGGCGTATCGATCAAGAGGTAGTCGATGCCGGACCAGTCGGCGTCCTCGATGAACTGGGCGACGGCCTTTTGCACCATGAGACCGCGCCACATGAGCGCCTGGTCCTCTTCGGCGAGCAGACCCATCGACAGCAACTTGATCGATCCGTCGTTCACGCGCCGCACGAGCGGGCGCATCTTGCCGCCGATCGCTTCGACGTCACCACTAATGCCGAGGAGACGATTCAGCGAGAACCCCCAGATGTCGGCGTCCAAGACACCGACGCTGCGACCCGTGGCCGCCAGGGCGACCGCGAGGTTGGCGGTGATCGAGGACTTGCCGACGCCACCCTTGCCCGAGGCGATCATGAGGACCGGCGTATGGGTGGGAATGGAGGTCGACGGTGCGCTCGCTTGGGCGATCGTCCGGGCCCGTTTCATGAGCGCGGCCTTGGCCGGGGCGTCGAGGACGCCCATGACGAGTTCGACCGAGTCGATGTCATCGAGCGCGAGGGCGGCCTCTTTGACGTCGCGTTCGATTTGGGCCCGGAGGGGACAGCCGACGGTCGTGAGCGAGACGTGCACCAACGCGCGACCCCCGTCCACGGTGACGTCGCCGACCATGCCGAGTTCGACGATGGAGGCCCCGAGTTCGGGGTCGAGCACCTGACTGAGGCGCTCTCGCAGTCGATCGGAGGCGTGCACGTTGAAACGCTACCGGTGAACCGAGTGGGGTGTTCAACGGCGTTTTCCCTCACTATCATGGAACGTAGAACTCTCGAAGGAGCTCCATGTCGAACTCGACCATCACCAGCGTGAACCTGACCAAGAAGGATCCCAACCCGATCAACTTGACCGACGGCGCCGCCGCGAAGGTTGCCGAACTCATCGCCGCCGAGGGCGTCGATGAGGTGCTCGCCCTCCGGGTCTCGGTGAAGCCGGGCGGCTGCTCGGGCTTCAACTACGACATGTACTTCGACTCAGAGTTCGCCGACGACGACATCGTCCGTGAGTTCGCGGGTGTCAAGGTCGTCGTCGACTCCTCGAGCGCCGAACTGCTCAACGGCTCGACGCTGGAGTACTCCGACTCGTTGCAGGGTGCCGGATTCCACATCACGAATCCCAACGCGACACGCACCTGCGGTTGCGGCAACTCCTTCAGCTAGTCGACGACATGGCCGTGACCGTCGGTCCGTACTCCGCCTGGCGGCGTGCCGGTGACCTCGTGGTGATCTCGGGACAACTCGGCGTCGTCCCGGGTCCGGACAAGCCGACGATGGTCGAAGGCGGCGCGCCGGAGCAGTTGCGCCAGGCCCTCGTCAACGCCCGGGCCGTGCTCGCCGAAGCCGGGGCCACGTTCGACCAGGTCGTGAAGGCGACGCTCTTCCTCACGGACATGGCGGTGTTCGCCGCCTGCAACGACGTGTGGATCGAGGCGTTCGATCCGCCGCGACCCACGCGTTCGGCCTTCGCCGTCGCGGAGCTCCCGCTCGGCGCCCTCGCCGAGGTCGAGCTCTGGGCCTACGCGCCCCTGGATTAGACCGAGTACTCGTTCGGCGACGTGCCGAACTTGTAACCGACCGAACGCACCGTCTGGATCAGGTGGGCGTGCTCCTCACCCAGCTTCGCGCGAAGTCGCCGCACGTGCACGTCCACCGTGCGCGCGCCGCCGTAGTACTCGTACCCCCACACCCGACTGAGCAACGTCTCGCGCGTGAAGACGCGGTTCGGGTTGGTGGCGAGGAAGCGCAGGAGCTCGTACTCCATGTACGTGAGGTCCATGACACGACCGGCGATCGACGCCTGGTAGGTCTCGAGGTTCATCGACAGTCCGCCGTGCTCGACGCGCGGGGCCACGCTCTCGTTGCCGGCTCGTCGCAAGCGGTGGCGCAACCGGGTCGCCAGCTCGCTCACGTCGAAGGGTCCGACCACGAAGTCGTCGAAGAGGTCCTCGCGGAACGTGAGCTCGTCGAGCTGGTAGTGGTCGAGCAGCAAGATGATCGGACCGACGCCGCGAGTGCGCGCCCGCAGCTGACGACAGAGGTTCATGGCCTCGGTGAACGGGAAGGCCGCCGCGTTGATGACGGCGCCCGCGAAACCGTCGGTCGGCTCGAGCGCGGTGACCTCGTTCAGTCGCCCGGTCACCGCCACGGCCGGCGTCACGCCCGTGACGTCGAAGGCCTTTCGCACCGGCCCCTCGCACGAGGGCACGCAGAGTACGACGTCGATCTTCACAGCAGCGGGAGGTATCGCTCGAGTTCGAAGGGCGTGACCTGTCCGCGGTAGGCGTCCCACTCGGAACGCTTGTTGCGCAAAAACCACTCCACCTGATGTTCGCCCAGCGTCTCGTGTAATAACTTCGAACTCTCCATGAGGTCCAGTGCTTCGGCGAGCGACTGCGGCAACGGTGCGGTGCGTTGGCCCTCACTGGGCAACTCGTAGTCGCCCTGGACGCCGTTCAGCCCGGCTGCGAGGATGACCGCGAAGGCGAGGTACGGATTGGCGGCCGGGTCGGGCGAGCGGTACTCGACGCGCGTCGAGTCCATCCGCCCGGGTTTCACCGAGGGGATGCGCACGAGGGCCGCGGCGTCGAAGCGCGCCCACTTGGCCTCGACCGGCGCCTCGGCACCGGGCACCAGTCGCTTGTAGGAGTTGACCCATTGATTGGTCACGGCGGTGATCTCCGGCGCGTGACGAACGAGTCCGGCGATGAACTTGGTCGCGACCTCACTGAGTCCGTAGGGCCCGTCGCCGATGAAGGCGTTCTGGTCGTCGCGCCAGAGCGAGAGGTGCGTGTGCATGCCCGAACCCTGCACGTTCGCCAGGGGCTTGGGCATGAAGCTGGCCGTCACGTCGACCTGGCGCGCCAACTCCTTCACGACGTGTCGCACCGACATCACGGTGTCGCCCATCGTGAGGGCGTCGGTGTAGCGCAGGTCGATCTCGTGTTGCCCGGGCGCGTCCTCGTGCTGCGCGTGCTCGACGCCGATGCCCATCTCTTCGAGCGTGAGCACCGTTCGTCGTCGCAGCTGGCTCGCGGTGTCGTCCGGCAAGAGGTCGAAATAGCTGCCATGGTCGATCGGCACCGGGACGCTCGGGTTGAGGCCCTCGAAGTAGAAGTACTCGATCTCCGGTGCGACGAAGAACGTGTAACCCTGGGCGCGGGCCTCTTCGAGCACGCGGCGAAGCTGCTGACGGGGGCAGCCGTCAAAGGGCGTGCCGTCGATGTTGACGATGTCGCAGAAGACGCGCGCCACCCCGGCGCCCTCTTCGTACCACGGGAGGAGCTGGAACGTCGTGAGGTCCGGTCGGGCCAGCACGTCGGACTCCTGGGTCCGCGAGAACCCGTCGATCGAGCTGCCGTCGAAGGTCATGCCCTGGTCGAGGGCGTCCTCCAGTTCGGCCGGTGTGACGTGAAAGGCCTTGTGACGACCGAGAACGTCGGTGAACCACAGTTGGACGAAGCGGATGCCGCGCTCTTCCACGGTTCGCAGCACGTACTGGGCCTGGCCTTGCATGGGGACCATTCTCGCACCTTCCCGACGGTCCTAGTTCTGGTCCGTAGTGAACGAAATCGGCCGCGCGGTGGCGGCGGGTTTCGTACGGCCGATCAGCGCCGAGCGGCCGCCTTCTTCGCCGGAGCCCTCTTCGCGACGGCCTTCTTCGCCGGAGTCTTCTTGGCCGCCACCTTCTTCGCCGGGGCCTTGCTCTTGGCGCCAGCGGCGCCGCACACCGTCTCGGTGATCAGGCGCGCCACGACGTACGGGTCGACGTTCGCGTTCGGACGGCGATCCTCGATGTAACCCCTCTTGTCGCGCGCGACGTGCGCGGGGATGCGCACCGACGCGCCGCGGTCCGACACGCCGTAGGAGAACTTCGACCAGTGCGCCGTCTCGTGCTCGCCGGTGAGCCGATCTTGGAGGCCGTCCCCGTAGGCGGCGATGTGCTCCTTGATGCGCGTGCCCAATGACTCGGCGGCCGCCACGACCGCGGCGTAGCCACCGGGAGCGCGCATCTGCTTGGTGGAGAAGTTCGTGTGCGCGCCGGCGCCATTCCAGTCACCCTTCACGGGCTTGGCGTCGAAGCTGACGTCGACGCCGAACTCTTCGGCGATGCGCTCGAGGATCCACCGCGCGAGCCAGAGTTGGTCACCGATCTCGACCGGGCCCAGTACGCCGACCTGGAACTCCCACTGGCCCATCATGACTTCGGCGTTCGTGCCCTCGATACCGATCCCGGCACGGATGCAGGCCAGCGTGTGGGCCTCGACGATGTCGCGTCCCGGCATCTTCGCGCCGCCGACCCCGCAGTAGTACGGCCCCTGCGGCCCCGGGAAACCATCCTCCGGCCACCCGTATGGACGCCCGTCCTGGAAGAACGTGTACTCCTGCTCGATGCCGAACTTCGGCTCGAAGCTGGCGAACCTCTTTGCCACCGCGGCCGTGGCGGCCCGCTCGTTGGTGACGTGAGGCGTCAGGTCCACGTTCAACACTTCGCACATGACCAGCACGTCGTTCGCGCCGCGAAGGGGGTCGGGCACGGTGAAGACGGGCTGCAGCACGCAGTCCGAGAAGTGTCCGGTCGCCTGGTTCGTGCTGGATCCGTCGAAGCCCCACATCGGCGGCTTCTGACCAACGGTGACGATCTTGGTCTTGCTGCGCAACTTGCGGGTTGGCTCGCTTCCGTCAATCCAAATGTATTCGGCCTGATACTTCAAGATCGCTCCTCACAGATGTCACCACGCACCTCGTGCGTTCCCATCAAGTTTGGTCCAGCGACCGCTCGCGACACCCTCACTTTTGTTAACCGCGTGTGAACGTTCTCCAGAGTTTCGGGCATCGAGCACCATTAGGCTCACGTTCGTGCCAGTGATCAGACTCGCGATGGCCCAAATGAACGCGGTCGTGGGCGGGTTCGCGCAGAACGTCGAAACGCTCGGTCGGTTCCGCACCCAGGCCGCCTCGGCCGGCGCCGACCTGGTGCTGACGCCCGAGCTGTCGCTCATGGGTTATCCGCCGGAGGACCTGCTCTTGAAAGAGGGGTTCATCGAGGCATCGCGCGTCGCCCTCATCGAGATGGCGCTCTTGGACAACGTGCCGCCCGTGCTGGTCGGCACGGTCGTGAGCGAGGGTCTGGAGGACGTTGCCCTGGCACCCTCGAGCGACGGTCGCGACGTCGCGCGACCGGCCTTCGGTGAGCTCGGCACACCCCACATCGCCAACGCGTTGGTGGCGCTCAGTGACGACGGCGTCGTCGCCATCGCCACGAAGCGCCTCCTGCCGAACTACGACGTCTTCGACGAACAGCGCTACTTCCATCCCGGCGTCGGACCCCACACAATCATCAACGTCCGCGGGGTCGCCGTCGGGCTCTTGATCTGCGAAGACGTGTGGACCCGCAACGGTCCGGCCGCCGAACTGGCGCGCGAGGGCGCCACGATGCTGGTCGTCGCCAACGCGTCACCGTACGCGCGGGGACGGCGCGAAGAACGAGAGGCGGTACTGCGCGAGCGCGCGCTCGAGACCAACTGTCCCATCGCCTACGTGAACCTCGTGGGTGGCCAGGACGAGCTCGTCTACGACGGCCAGAGCGTGGTCGTCAACGCTCAAGGCGACGTGATCGCGCGCGCCGCGGCCTTCAGCGAGGAGCTGCTGGTCTGCGAGATCGACGCGCGCGCCTCGACCCTGGGTGTCCCGATCTCGATCGGCGACGCCCGCGCCGATGAACGACTCACGGCGCTGCACGTGAATCGGATCGCCGAACCGCTGAGCGAGGTCGAAGAGGTCTACCAGGCGTTGGTGATGGGGACGCGCGACTACCTGCGAAAGAACGGCTTCCGGGAGGCGGTCATCGCGCTGTCGGGCGGTGTCGACTCCTCACTGGTCGCCGCGGTCGCCGTCGACGCCGTGGGCGCGCGCGCGGTGCGCGGCTTTGCCATGCCCTCGCGCTACTCGTCGGCTCACTCCGTCGCCGACGCCGAGGAGCTCGCGAGACGCCTCGACATCGAGCTCACCACCATCCCGATCGAGGGTGCCCACCTCGCCTTCGGCACGGCGCTCGGCGACGTGCTCGACGGAGGGCCCGAAGGGATAACGGACGAGAACCTACAGGCGCGCATCCGGGGGGTCCTGTTGATGGCGATCTCGAACGCGACCGGCGCCATCGTGTTGACGACGGGCAACAAGTCCGAGATCGCGACCGGGTACTCGACGCTGTACGGCGACTCGGTGGGCGGCTTCGCGGTCATCAAGGACGTGCCCAAGACGCTCGTCTACGAACTCTGTCGCTACCGCAACGAGATCGCCGCGAAAGACGGCGATCCCGAGCCGATCCCGGCCGAGGTGTTGACCAAGGCCCCGTCGGCCGAACTGCGCCCCGACCAGCGAGACGACCAGTCACTGCCGCCGTATGACGTGCTCGATCCGTTACTCGAGCTCTACGTGGAAGACGACGCCACCGCCGAGACCATGATCGCGAGCGGTCACGACCCGGCCCTCGTCTTGCAGATCACCCGGCTGGTCGACCGCAGTGAGTACAAACGTCGCCAGATGGCCCCCGGTGTGCGGATATCCAAAAAGGCCTTCGGTCGGGACCGGCGCATGCCCATCACCAACGCGTTTCGCCAAGACACGCTGTGAACCCGACGGACCGCGAGATCGGCGAGCACCTCCTCGCCTGCTACGACACTATTTATATTGTCCTGGGCGAATCGGCCCCGACGTTCACGAACGACGCGTACGTCGTGCGCGCCTACGAGATGGCCCGGGCCCACGGTGAACTGGCGCTGGAGTTGCGAGAGCACCTCGGTGACGTGGACGTCGCGGCGCCGCCGGTGCTCGAGGACGTGCTTCGCCGGGCCGTCGCCGGCGACGACACCGGGGCGCTGGTGCTCTACGCCATGGCGATGGTCGTGGGACCTCGACTGCTCGTGTCACTACTCGACGCGCGAACCTCGCTGTCGGGTGATGACGAGATGGCGCGGCTCTTCGCCGAGGCCTCGATGGTCTGCGTCAAGGAGATCCGCGCGACCGGCGAGGTCGCCAAGGACCAGGCGCCGATCGAGGACGAGCGGTGGCAGGACCTGGCCCGGGGGCTTTCAGAGTCCTTCGATGCGGCGGGAAACGCTGAGAGTTTGGGCATATCCCGGTAGGTTGCGGAGGTCCGTACAACTAGAAGTACCGGAATCTCCGGTGTCGGGTATCAAGGGAGAGCCATGGCAAAAGATCGCGTTGATAGGGATGACGAGGACCTCGTACGTCTCTACCTCTCCGATATCGGTCAGTACACCCTCTTGACCAAGGACGACGAAGTACGCCTGGCCCAGACGATCGAGGAGGGTCGCGAGGCCCGTGCCGAGCTCGAAGGGGCCGAGACCGACAAGAAGATCAAGCTCACGCCGAGCAAGAAGCTGGCCCTGAAGCGGGCCGTTCACCGTGGTGACCAGGCCGAACGGGACTTCGTGCAGTCCAACTTGCGCCTCGTCGTCTCGATCGCCAAGAAGTACCAGGCCTCCGGCCTGCCGTTGCTCGACCTCATCCAGGAGGGCAACCTCGGCCTGATGCACGCCGTCGAGAAGTTCGACTGGCGCAAGGGCTTCAAGTTCTCGACCTACGCCACGTGGTGGATCCGCCAGGCGATCACCCGCGGTATCGCGAACACCGGTCGCACCATCCGGCTCCCGGTGCACGCCGGTGACACGCTGGCCCGCGTCCAAAAGGCCCAGTCCCGACTCGAACTGAAGTTCGGTCGTCCCCCGACCATCAAGGAACTCTGCGACGAGTGCGAGATGCCCGAGGACAAGTTGATCGAGGCGCTGCGGTTCCGCTCCGAGCCGATCTCGCTCTCGGAGCCCCTGCGCGAAGACGGCGACGCCGAACTGGGCGACGTCGTCGAAGACCGCTCCGCCGAGTCACCCTTCGACGTGGCGGCCGTGAAGATGATGCCCGCCGCGATCGAGAAGCTGTTGCAGCCGCTCGATGAGCGCGAGCAGAAGATCCTGCGCATGCGCTTCGGCCTGGACGGGGCCGGGGAGATCCGCACCCTCGAAGACGTCGGCGCCGAGATGAACCTCACGCGCGAACGGATCCGCCAGATCGAAGCCCGCGCGATGAGCAAACTGCGCCACCCGTCCTCGGACACCGGCGCGCGTGACCTCTTGACGCTCTAGCGACGTTGGTAGGTGCGACCCAAGACGGCCGCCGCCCCGATCACGATCGCGCTGAGTAGATACGGCGTGTGCGACTTCGAACGGTCGTGCGCGCGAACCGGGTGCGTGAAACTGAGGATCGGCCACTGGCTCTCGTGCGCGGCCCTGGCGAGTTGACGATCGGCGTTCACGGCGTAGGCGTGGCCGACCGACTCGAGCATCGGGATGTCGGTCTCGGAGTCGGAGTACGCGAAGGACTCGTTGAGGTCGATGTCGCGCTTCTGGGCCAGTTCGCGGATCGCCATCGCCTTGTTCTCACCCTGAGCGAAGAACTCCATCTCGCCGGTGAACTTGCCGTTCTCATCGATCTTCGCGCGCGACGAGATAGCCCCCGTGATGCCAAGCAGGTCGGCGAACGGTTCGACGATCTCCGCCGGTGACATGCTCACCAGCCAGACCTCGTCGCCCTGGGCCATGTGGTGGTCGATCAGCTCGAGGGCCTCTTCGTAGATCAGCGGTTCGATCACGTCGTTGATGGTCTCGGCGACGAGTTTCTTGACTTCGAGGTGGTCCCAGCCCTTGGTGATCTGCAGTACCGATTCGCGGATCTTCTCCAGTTTTTCGTCGTCGGCGCCGAAACGCATGAACATCATCTGACTCAACACTCCCCAGACCAGGGTGCGACGGTGCAGCAGTCCGCGGGCGTGGAACTCGGGGCCGAAGGCGACGAGCGAGGACTTGGCAATCACGGTCTTATCTAGGTCGAAGAAGGCCGCTCGCACCTATCCATGCTAGGTCCGCCCGGTTTTGCGTTATCCGCGGACTACGCGACGAAGGCCGAGGCGCACTCCTGGGCGGCGTCGGCGCGCGTGATCAGAATCACGTGATCGTGCTCTAAGAAGTGCATCGACGACGACGGCACCAACGGCTGCGAACTGCGAACGACGGCCACGACGCGCACCGAGTCGGGCAGGTGAAGTTCGTCGAGCGAGAGGTGATTGGCGACCGCGGGCGAGTTCGCGGCGAGCGTGACTTCGATGAGTCGCATCCGGCCCTGGGCGAGGTCCATCAGGTTGATGATCGCGCCGACCTCGACCGCTTCATCGACGAGTGAAGTGATCAAGGCGGGCGTCGAGACGGAGATGTCGACGCCCCAGCTGTCGTTGAAGAGCCATTCGTTGCGCGAGTTGTTGATGCGACTGATGACGCGCGGCACGCCGAACTCCTGCTTGGAGAGCCAGCTGATGACGAGGTTGTCCTCGTCATCACCGGTGGCGGCGATGACGACGTCGACGCTGCGCAGGTCGGCCGCGGCCAGGTTCGCGTACTCGCACGCGTCGGCCGCCATCACGTTGACGCCCGGCAGCATTGCCTTCAGACGCTCAGCCGTCGTCGTGACCTGTTCGAGCAAGGTGACGTCGTGGTGGCGATCGACCATGTCCAACGCGATCGAGACGCCCACCGAACCGCCCCCGGCGATCATGACCTTCATCGCTGACCGTTCTCGATGAGCGACTTCAATTCGTCGAGACCCTCGGGGGTGACGAGGAACTCGAGCACGTCGTCTTCTTGGGCGAACAGCCCGTCGATGTTCACGCGTCCCTGACCGCCGCGGACGAGTCCGACGACCCGGATGCTGTCGCCGTGGTCGTAGAAGCTGATCGGCTTACCGGCGAGCACGTCGGGCACGATGCGCTCCACCAGGTGCAGCGTGCCCGAACTCGCGGTCCACTCGACCGAGTCATCGGCGGGCAGCAGCCAACGTTTGACCTGTTGGGTCGTCCACAGCGACGTCGCCACCGTCGGAATGCCGAGTTTCATGTAGATGTCGGCGCGCGCCGGGTCGTAGATACGCGCCACGACGTTCTTGATCTCGTAGTTGTCGCGCGCGATGCGAGCGCACAGGATGTTGGTGTTGTCGCCGCTCGTCACCGCCGCCAGCGCGTTGGCCCGACGGGCGTCGGCCTGGAAGAGCACGTCGCGATCGAAGCCCGAGCCCACGATGGTCTTGCCGTGAAAGTGGTGCAGACGACGGAAGGCATCACGGCTTTTGTCGACGACGACGACCGAGTGACCCTCTTCGGAGAGTTGCATCGCGAGCTCTGATCCCACTCGACCACAGCCGACGACAACGATATGCACCACGTCATCAGAACACACTTCGTGACGAAGGTGCAACTAACGAAACGTCACCAACGTGGTCACAAAAGTCGTCGAAAGGCCTCGCTTAGTATCGAATGAGTGTCAGACGCCGATAAGCAGATTTCCACGAATACTCCGCTTCTGACGTCCCACGCCAACTTGGCCGACGTGTATCCCGAGTCCCTGGGCTACCGGATCAAACGGCTTCTCCTCGGCAAGCCGTTCGTGACCGAGCAGCTGAGCGGTGAACGTCTGAATCGCGCCATCGCACTCGGCGTCTTGGCGCCCGACTGCATCTCCTCGTCGGCGTACGGCACCGAGGAGATCCTCACGCAGATGACGCCCTACATCGGCCTCGCCGCCTTCGCCCTCGTCGTGCCGATCATGTTCGTCATCATCGGCGTCCTCTTCTTCGTCACGACGAGCTACATGGACGTCATCAAGTACTACACGACGGCCGGCGGATCCTACGTCGTCGCGCGCGACAACTTCGGCCCGAAGATCGCCCAAATCGCCGCCGTCGCGCTCCTCATCGACTACACGGTCACGGTCGCGGTCCAGTGTTCGGCGGGTACCGCGGTCCTGGCCAGCATGCTGCCGGGCATTCGCTCGCACCCCTATCCGTTGCTCATCACCGTCGGTGTCGTGTTGATCCTGATCTACGGGAACCTGCGCGGCTTGAAAGAGGCGGGCAGCTACTTCGCCTTCCCGACGTACTTCTACATCTTGATGATGACGTCGATGATCGTCTTCGGCGTCTACAAGAAGATCGCCGGAACACTGAATCGCATCCCGTTGCCCATGCAACGTGACCTCATCAACCACCATCTCGGTTCGAAGGGCACCGGCATCTTGATGGGTCTCGCGTTCATCTCGTTGCTGCGCGCCTACGCGAACGGTGGCTCGTCGTTGACCGGCCTCGAAGCGATCTCGAACGGCGTCGCGAGCTTCCGTCGGCCCGAGTCGCCGAACGCGCGAAAGACGCTCGTCACGATGTCGTGCATCCTGGCGTTCCTGCTGCTGGGCATCACGTTCCTGGCGCAGTGGACCCACGCCATCCCCTACGACGCGGGCTATCCCACCGTCGTCAGCCAAGAGGTGCTCGACGTCTTCGGCGGCCACGGTATCGGTCACATCATCTACTACACCGCTCTCGTGGCGACGATCATGATCCTCTACACCGGTGGCAACACCTCGTTCAACGGCTTTCCGTTCCTCGCCAACTACGTGGCGACGGACAAGTATCTGCCTCGACAGTTGACCAAACGTGGACACCGCCTCGCGTTCTCCAACGGCATCATCGTCCTCGGCATCGTCGCGCTGACGCTCATCATCGTCTTCGACGCGAGCGTGAACGCGCTGGTCGCGCTCTACGCCATCGGGGTCTTCACCGGCTTCACGCTGGCCGGGGCGGGAATGGTGGCGCGCCACCTGCGCGAGAGGACCGGTAAGTGGCGCTTCGGGGTCTTCGTGAACGCACTCTCGGCGACGGTCACGTCGATCGTCGTACTGATCTTCCTCATCGTCAAGTTCAAAGAGGGCGCGTGGATCATCGCCGTCGTCGGACCGTTCATGTACGTTGCCTTGCTACGCCTCAACAAGCAGTACGTGCGAGAGGAGCGTGCCTTCGAGGCCGTCAGCGGCCGAGCCGCGACCATGAACATCCGGATGAACCGCGTGGTCGTCTTCGTCGACACCTACGACCTCGTCACCGAGCGATCGCTGCTCTACTGCCTGTCGCTCAACGCGTTCTCCATTCGCGCGGTCCACTTCGACATCGACCCGGTCGTCACGGCACAACTGGAGGCGAAGTGGGGCTCTCCCGGCACGGCCTCGGCCGGCATCACGCTCGAGATCGTCGAGTGCGACGACCGTCGCGTCGACCGCGCCGCCCTGGAACTGGTGGCTGACATCGTGCGCGACCCCGAGGTCTTCTGCATGGTGATCCTGCCCCGTCGGGGCTACGTCTCTCGCCTCCAACGGTTCCTCCACGACCGTAGCGCCGACGCCATCGCCGGCGCGATCATGCACGTGCCGCGCACGGCGGCGACGATCGTGCCCTATCGCGCGGTGCGCAAGATCTCCGAGGGCTCGATGCAGGAGGCGCCGCGCAGTGACGAAGTAGTGCGCGGCGGCATCCGCGACAGCGCGCACCTCGTCGCCGACGTCAAGCTGGCGCAGCGCTCCGCCGACTCCGAGCCGATCGGTGGTCTCGTCGAGCGTCAGTTCGCCGAGATCGCCGGACGTGTTCGCTCGATGGCGATCAACCACGAGAGCGGGGGCCACGAACTGCGCTGCGTGATCGCCGACAACTCCGGTTCGGTCACCCTCGTGTTCCAGGGTCGATCGAGCATCCCGGGGATCGAACGCGGCACGCGACTGCTCGTTCGCGGCACGGTGACGTCGCTGCGTCGAGAGGCAGTGATCCTCAACCCGCAGTACGAGATCGTGGCCGCGCCGGCCGGCGAAACATAACGTTCGTCGACGAACGAATCGCCAGTGCCCGCCCAGTGATTGAGGCGACCGATGGGTTGTGGACGTCGAGCATGACGCCGGTAGGGTCGAAGACCTGTCTATCTTGTAGAGCGCAAGGTGCGGTGGCGCGCAGATCGCCGCGTCAATGTGAGAAAGGAGGAGCATGGCCAGGGCCCTCGTCATCGTCGAGTCGATCGCGAAAGCGACGCGCATCCAGGACATGCTCGGCCCCGACTACATCGTGAAGCCCTCGATCGGGCACATCCGCGACCTCCCGCAGAGCGCCGCGGACATCCCGGCCTCGGTGAAGGGGGAGAAGTGGGCGCGCCTCGGCATCAACGTCCACGACCACTTCAAGCCGGTCTACGTCGTCTCCAGCGACCGCAAGAAGATCGTCGCCGAACTCAAGGCGGCCCTGAAACAGGTCGACGAGCTCTACCTCGCGACCGACGAGGACCGCGAGGGCGAGGCCATCGCGTGGCACCTCCAGGAGGTGCTGAGTCCCAAGGTACCGGTGAAGCGCATGGTCTTTCACGAGATCACGCCGTCCGCGATCGCCAAGGCGGTCTCGGAGACCCGCGACCTGGACCTGCGCCTCGTCGACGCCCAGGAGGGTCGCCGTTTTCTCGACCGCCTGGTGGGCTACGAAGTCTCCCCGGTCCTGTGGCGCGCGGTCGACAAGGCCCGATCGGCCGGTCGGGTCCAGTCGGTGGCGATTCGACTGGTCTGCGAGCGCGAACGCGAGCGCATGGACTTCACGTCGGCGTCCTGGTTCGACGTCACGGCGAGCATGGACTCCAAGGGGAACGCCTTTGACGCCACGCTCGAGTCGGTGAACGGCTCCTCGCTCGCGACGGGCAAGAACTTCGACGCCGCCGGAGTCCTCGACGCGAAGGCCAACGTCCAGGTCCTGAGCGAAGCCTCGGCGACGTCGATCGCCGAGGCGCTGCCCGACGCCACGGTCGTGGTGACGTCGGTCGCGTCGACGCCGCGCACCCAGCGTCCCCAACCCCCGTTCATGACGTCGTCACTGCAGATCGAGGCGAGCCGCAAGTTGCGCTTCGATCCGGAGCGCACCATGCGCGCGGCCCAGCGACTCTACGAACAGGGCTGGATCACCTACATGCGCACTGACTCGACGACGCTGTCCGACGAAGCGATCCTCGCCGCGCGCTCGACCGCCGCGTCGATGTTCGGCGACGACTACGTCGCCGACGCCCCGCGGCGCTACGACCGCAAGGTGAAGAACGCCCAGGAAGCGCACGAGGCGATCCGCCCGGCGGGCGAGTCGTTTCGCACCCTCGACGAGGCGCAGTCCCAGCTCGGCGGGGACGAGCTCGCCGTCTATGACCTGGTGTGGAAGCGCACGCTGGCCTCCCAAATGGTCGACGCCCGTCTCACCCAGGACAAGGTCCGTTTGGAGTCCACGGTCGAGGTCACCGGTATCGACGGGGACGTGGCCCTCGGGCTCAGCGCGACGGGCCTGCGCATCGAGTTCCCCGGCTTTCGACGGGCCTACGTCGAGGGGACCGACGACCCCGAGGCCGAACTGGCCGACCAGGAACGCATCTTGCCGCCGCTCACCGAGGGCGAGGTCGTGCCGGTGAAGAGCGCCGAGGCCAAGGGCCACGACACGCAGCCGCCGGATCGCTACTCCGAGGCGACGCTGATCAAGAAGCTCGAGGATTTGGGCATCGGACGGCCCTCGACCTACGCGTCGGTGATGAAGACGATCGATCGCCGCGGGTACGTGTGGAAGAAGGGCAAGTCCCTGGTGCCGGCCTTTCGCGCCTTCGCCGTCGTCAACCTCCTCCAGCACTACTTCGCCGACCTCGTCGACTACCAGTTCACGGCCGCGATGGAGGACGAACTCGACGAGATCGCCCAGGGCAATCAGGACCTCGAGCCGTGGCTGCGCAAGTTCTACTTCGGCGATCCCTCGGCGACGACGGAGCTGGCCCGACTCGGCCTGGAGCACATGACGCACGAACCCCACGAGTTCGACTTCGCCGCCATCAACTCCATCGCGCTCGGCGTCGCCGACGACGGCGTCGCGGTGTCGGTGCGCTCCGGGCGCTACGGCCCCTACCTCGTGCACGGGGACGACCGCGTCTCGATCCCCGAAGCGACCGAGCCCGACTCGCTCAGCGTCGCCAAGGCGCTCGAGCTGCTCTCGGCGCCGAGCAACGACCGCGAACTCGGGCTCGACGACGAGGGCCAGTCGATCTTCCTGAAGGCCGGTCGCTACGGCCCCTACGTCCAGGTGGGCGAGATGACCGACCCGAAGGACAAGCCCAAGACCGCCTCGTTGCTCACGACCATGTCGCCCGAGACCGTCACCCTGGCTGACGCGAAGCGACTCCTGTCGTTGCCGCGCGTGGTCGGCGTGCACCCCGAAGGCGGGGACGTCATCGCCCAGAACGGTCGCTACGGCCCGTACATCACGTGGGGCAAGGAGACGCGATCGCTCGTCGACGAGGAACAGATCTTCTCGATCGACCTGCCGGCGGCGCTGGCGTTGCTGGCCCAGCCGAAACAGCGCGGGCGCCGCGCGGCGGCGGGACCGCTGAAGGAGCTCGGCGAGGACCCGGTCACGAAGCGCCACGTCGTCGTGCGCACCGGTCGCTTCGGTCTGTACGTCACCGACGGCGAGATCAACGCCACCCTGCGACTCGGCGACACGCCCGAGACCATCACGCTCGACCGGGCCTGTGAACTGCTCGCCGAGCGACGCAACGCCGAGCCGTCGACGCGACCGCGCAAGGCGGCCAAGGCCACCAAGAAGGCGTCGAAGAAGCCCGCGAAGAAGACGGCCAAGAGGTCGGTGAAGAAGGCGACCGGGACCGAGAAGCGCGCGGCGATCGCCCAGGGGGCGAAGTCCAACGCCGCCCTGATCGCGGCGACGCACTCGGAGGAGTGATGCGCCGCGGCCTCTTCGTCGTGTTCGAAGGGATCGACGCGAGCGGCAAGAGCACCCAGGCGCGGCGCGTCGCCGAACTGCACGACGCACACTTCACGTTCGAGCCGGGGGACACGCCCTTGGGCGTCGACCTTCGCCGCTGGGTTCTCGACGCGGCCACGCCGATGACGCCGATCACCGAGGCCCTGTTGATGCTCGCCGACCGTTCGCACCACGTGCGAACGGTCCTCGAACCGACGCTCGCCCGTGGTCGCTCGGTCGTCAGTGACCGGTACTTCGCCTCGACGCTGGCCTACCAGGGCTACGGACGCGGCGTCGACCTGGCGAGGCTCGAGGCCGCGACGGAGTTGGCCGTCGGCGGGTGCCTGCCGGATCTCACGGTGCTGATCGACACGCCGCTCGACGTCGCCAACGAACGTCGCTCCCCGGACCTGCGCGACCGCTTCGAATCGGCCGATCTGGCGTTCCACCAGCGGGTGCGCGAGGGCTACCTGGCGATCGCCACCACGTGGGGGGACCGGTGGTGCGTGATCGACGGCTCGCGCAGCGAGTCCGAGGTCGCCGCGCAGGTCGACCAACGACTCGCCTCCTTACCATGGTGAGATGACCGACGTCTTCGAAGCGCTCGTAGGACAGGAGTCGGCCGTCGCCGCGATGCGCCAGTACGTCAAGGCCCCGGTGCACGCCTACCTGTTCAGTGGACCGGTCGGGTCGAGCCTGCACGACACCGTGATGACGTTCGCGGCCGCGTTGCAGTGCCCGCGCAACGGCTGCGGCCACTGTGAGATCTGTCGACTGGTCCTGAGTGACAATGACGCCGACGTCTATGTCGCCGAACGCGCCGGACTGGCGTGGCGGATCGACGAACTGCGCGAAGCCGACCGGGTGAGCCGTCGTCGGCCCCTCGGCGCCGGATACCAGATCGTCGTCATCGAAGACGTCGAACTCACGACCACCGGTTCGTCGCCGAGTTCGCCGGCGTTGTTGAAGTCCTTGGAGGAGACGCCCACGCGAACGATCTTCCTCCTCACCGCCGAGGACGTCCCGCCGGCGCTGGACACGATCGCCTCTCGATGCGTGGAGGTGAAACTGAAGGGACTCAGCGAAGAGGGCATCGCCGAGGTGCTGGTCCGTGAAGGTGCCACGGCGCTCGCGGCGCGCGCGGCGGCGAGCGCGGCCAATGGCAACCTGCGACGGGCGCGCATCCTCGCACGAGACGACGAGCTGGCCCAACGCATCGCGCAGTGGCGTTCCGTGCCGGATCGACTGAACGGCACCCCGGCGACGTCGGCCGCGCTCGCCACGGAGATCGCGCGAGCCCTCGACGACGCCATCGCCCCCCTGCAACAGATCCAGGAAGAGGAGATGGCGTTGCGCGTCCAAGAGTCACGCCAGATGGGTCAGCGATCGGTCGCGAATCGTCGCGACACCGAGGCGCAGTTCAAGCGCGAGCAGCGACGCTTTCGTATCGACGAACTTCGCTTCGGTTTGACCGCGCTGACGAATGTGTACCGCGACCGAATGGTCGAGAGCCTGGAGGGCAGCGAGCTCGGTGACGCGCGCGACGAGTACCGAGTCGGCGCGTCGATCAGGGCGATCGGCGTCCTGACCGAAGCGTCGCGGCGGCTCTCGTCGAACGTCGATGAGACGCTCCTCTTGAACGACCTCATGCTCTCGCTCATGGAGTTCTAACGTTCCTCGAAGTAACCCGTTTGGACCCATCAAGTAGAGTCGATGCTTGCGCCTGGGTAGCTCAGTCGGTAGAGCAACGCATTCGTAATGCGTAGGTCGTGGGTTCGATTCCCACCCCAGGCTCTCGGTTCGGTGTATTGCAACGGTTGATGGTTGACATTTCAACATCACCTGATGGTTGACAAAACAACACCTGATCCCTGACACGACATCAGCTGATCCTTGACAACCGTCGCGTCGCTACACGTCGATGACGTCGTGGACGATCGTCGTGAAGTCCTCGGATCTCTCTTCCCAGTTCTTGTACTGATCGAAACTCGGCGCGCCCGGTGAGAGCAGGATGACGCCACCGTCGCCCAGCGCGCGGCGGGCCTCGTTCACCGCCTCGCGCATCGTCGAGACCGGGATCTGATCAATGCCACGCGAACGACGCCTGGCTTCGTCGCCGATCCTTTGACCGGCGTTACCCATGGTGATCAGCACGGTCGCGTGGCGTCGTGACGCGAGGGCCTCGGCCAGTTCCGCGTAGTCGACGCCACGATCGAACCCTCCAGCGATGAGCGCGACCGGTTCGTCGAAGAAGACGTCAAGTGCGGCGATCACCGGAAGCGCCGAAGTGGCGAGACCATCATCGACGTAACGCCGCGAGACGCCGTCCACGTCCTCGGTTGCGACCAGCGTGAGTCGACCGCGCAGGGGCTCGAACTCGCTCGCCGAGTCCATCACTCGCGACCGCACCTCTTCCACACTTCGATGCGTCAACTCGGCGGCGCTCTCGAGCGCGAGTGCGACGTTGCCGTTGCTGTGGGCACCCAAGAGCCCCAGTGACGCGGCGAGATTCGTGGCGTCGGGCGCGACGAACGTGACCTCTCCGCCGATCTCGCTCGAAAGTTCTCGCATCGTCTCGTTGTCGGCGACCAGGGTTCGATGTTGGCCGGTCGCACGCGTGAGCGAGAGTTTGTCGCGTCGATAGTCCTCGAGCGTGACGTGCCAGTCGAGATGATCCTCCCCGAGCGAGGTCACCACCACGAGTCCCGGCGCGACGTCGATGTCGACGCACTGAAAGCTCGAGACCTCGAGCACGAGCCATCCGTGCGACACGTCGAGGTCGGGGTCGTAGGGCGGCTGTCCGTAGTTGCCGAGTCGCAGTGCCGGTTCCCCCAGGCGCTGCAGGAAGAACGTCGTGAGCGCCGTCGTCGTCGACTTTCCCTTGGTGCCGGTGATCGCGACCACCCGCGAACGGTCGACGTCGTGGAGCCAGAGATTGAGTGACGAGGTGACCGCGACGCCGTGCTCTTCGAGACTGAGGACGTCGGCGCGTCGCCGCGGTATGCCCGGGCTCTTCAAGACGACGTCGCACTCGAGGAGGGCCTCGTGACCACCGTGGTCCGTGACGATCACGTCGGGGTCGACGTCCGACGCGTCGTCGACCACGACGATGGTGTCGGTCACGCCCGCGAGGCGTCGTCGAGTCGCGCGACCCTCGACGCCGTAGCCGAAGACCCCGACGCGCTTGCCGGCGAGGTCAGCGAAGCCAGTGGGCCGGTACACGACTGTTCCCTTGCGGTTCGAGCAGGTCCGCGACCTCGCGCTCGGTGCGCAGCTCGTGCGCCAGTTCACGCAGCGCGCTCACGTCGCGCCACTCCTCGTGGCGACTCACGTCGGTCAGCGCGACGGCGCTCTCGTCCGGGTCGCCCACGCACTCGAAGGGCTTGTGCTCGGCGCCAAGTCCGACCAGCGTGCGCAGTTGGTCGTTGCGCGCCGCATCACTCAGCGGTTCGCTCGAGAAGATGTCGCGCAGCGCCGAGCGCGACAGGAACGGTGCGAGTACCAGGTTGACGAAGAGGCACTTGTCGCACTCGCCGCACCACTGCGCGGAGCGTTCGCCCGGTGACTGCGTGAAGGCGCGGTTGCAACTTCGAAAGACGTGGTGGTACTGCTCGAGTTCGCTGAAGACCTGGGCGACCCAGAGTTCGCTGCGGTCGCGCAGGAAGCTCGCCACCACGAGTTCGCCGCCGACCCGTTCGGCGACGGCGTTGGCGATGAGGTTCTCCGCGTTCCAGGACTTACTCCACTGGTGATTGATGTCCGAGTTGTACCAGCGCAGGTTCGCGACCGACGACGAGTGTTCGTTGCTCAACGCGACGCCGCCACGACCCGAGGCGACCGCCGCGACCGCGGCGAGCAGGGTGACCATCGTCGTCACTGGGACGTGACCGTTGAAGAAGGACTCGTCGCCGCGCACGATCTGCGGGTCGAGTGTGCGCGACGCCCGTACGACGTCGAGGCCCGTGACGGCGGCGGTCTCCTCGAGGGGCGTGAATCGCCCGGACGAGGGACTGACGACGAAGAGCGTCTGGTCGACGGCTCCGCGCAGCCGCTCGACGGTCACCACCGAGTCGATCCCCCCGCCGAAGGGGGTGAGGACCCGACCGGTGTCGACGAACGGCTCGAAGGGCTCGACGCCCTCTCGCCCTTCGATCGTCACGTCACTCAGCGGGATCTGATTGCGGTAGGCGAACTCGCCCAGTCCGTCGGAGAGCGCGGCCTTCAAGAGACGCCGACCCTGGGTCCCGAGCGGTGTGGTGCCGACGTCGATGCGTCGAGCCGCTCCGGCCTTGTAGTACGAGAGTCCCGCGATCAGGTACCAGAGTTGGGCGAGGGCGACGACGGCCGGCGCCTCGAGCGACTTCACGCCTTCGAACGTGACCGACTCGACGAAGGTCCGACCATCGAGCTCGTAGAGTCCCGTGAGCGTGTCCGTCGTGACGTCGAGGCCGACGTAACGAAACAGCTCCGCGCGACGCTTCACGCGATGACCCGTCGCGCGACCAACGCGAAACGGCCGCAGGGTCGCTGCGCACGATCACTGAAGAAGGTGGTGCCGCCGTCGGTCGACTGGCTCGCGATCGTGATATGCCCGTCGGGCACGTTGAGGGCCAGCAACTGCGCGACGGCGACCTGACGGAGGTCGAGTCTCGAGCGATCGCCGGTGTCGGGCGTCACCGCACCGGCGACGTTGGCAAACTGCGCGGCCACCTCCGGGCCGACCTGGTAGGCGCCAGCCGAGATGCACGGACCGAGAAACGCGTGTACGGCGTCGTGATGCTCGAAGTTCTCCAACGCGCTCTCGAGGACGTTGGTCTGGAGTCCCCGCCATCCCGCGTGGACGACGGCGAGCGTCGGCGAGTCCTCGTCGACCAGAAGAATCGGCAGGCAGTCCGCGACCAGTACGGCGACGGCGAATCCGTCACCGAAATCGACGATGACGTCGCCGGAACTGTTGGCCGTGGCCTGATTCGCGATCACCACGTCGCGACCGTGGACCTGGTTCACGATGACGAGACGAGCGGCGTCCACGCCGATCGCCTCGGCCACGCGCCGGCGGTTCTCCAGGACGTTCTCCGGCGCGTCGTCCACGTGATCGCCCAGGTTCAGCGATTCGTACGGCGCGGGGCTGACGCCGCCGCCGCGGTCGGTGACGAACGCCTCGACGCCGAAGTGTCGGGCGAATTCGATCGGGTAGACGTTCAACGCCTCGAGGGGCTTCGTCGTGAGCGTCACCTCGACGGTCACGACGAGGGCTTTCTGACGCGGTCGTTCGCTGGGACGTCACCGCGCGCCCGTCCAACGGGCCAAATGGTCGCCTCGCGTTGGGCGGCCCCTCGCGTCGTACTCACGCTCGAAAGCCTACGGCCGGAGCACTCGTCAGTCGTCCGCCCCACCGCGTTGCCTAACCTCTTGAAAATGGGCTCCGGACTCCTGACGCAGTGTCACTTCGCCGACGCCGGGACCGACGTCGATCTGGCGGTGTCCGGTGGCCCAGACTCCCTGGGACTGCTCCTGCTCGCCCTCGAAGCCGGGCTCGACGTGACGGTGCACCACGTCGATCACCACGCCCGCCCGACGAGTTCGAGTGACGCCGAACACGTCGAGGGAGTCTGTCGGCGACTCGGTGTCCGGTTCGTTCGCCACGACGTCGTCGTCGAGGCGGGCGCGAACTTCGAAGCGCGCGCGCGATCGGCCCGGCGAGCCACGATGCCCCGCGACGTCCTCACGGGTCATACCATGGACGACCTCGCCGAGACCGTGCTGCTCAACATGCTGCGTGGCGCCGGGCACGACGGGCTCTCGCCGATGGTGAACGATCCGACCAAGCCACTGCGCGACCTGCGTCGCGCGGAGTTGCACGACTACGTCAACGCCTCGGCGTTCGTCCCCGTCCACGACGAGACGAACGATGACCTCGCGTTTCGTCGAAATCGCGTCCGTCACGAGTTGATCGACGTGCTCGACGATGTTGCCGGTCGCGACGTCGTGCCGATCCTCGCCCGTCAAGCGGGGCTGCTCTACGACGAGCGCGCGTGGCTCGACGAACTCGCCCGCGACGACGACGCCGTGACACTGGAGGACGCCGACTGTCGCCTGTTGCGGACGTGGCCGCGCGCGCGGCTCCGACGCTGGTTGCGCGCGCGACTGCGGGCACCGGACGAGGGTGACGGGAGCCATCCGCCGAGCGCGGACGAGGTCGAGCGCGCGCTCGCGGTCGTCGACGGTGACGTCGTCGCGATGGAGTTGAGTGGCGGACGACGCCTGTCCAGACGCGCACAACACCTGACGCTGGAGTAGCGCCACCCGATACGCTGGCGGGGCATGGGTAGCCACTCTTCCAACGACTTCACGGCCCTGTGGGCCGAGCACGACCTCGGCGAGGTCGTCGTCTCGGCCAAAGAGGTCCACGACCGCGTGCTCGAGTTGGGCCGCCAGATCACCGGGGACTACGTCGACAGCCCGCCGCTCTTGGTGTGCGTCTTGAAGGGCGCCATCAACTTCATGTCCGACCTCATGCGCGCCATCGAACTCCCGGTGGAGGTCGATTTCATGGCGGTCTCGTCCTACGGGGCGGCGACCAAGACCAGTGGCGTGGTGCGCATCGTGAAGGACCTCGACGTCGACCTGCTCGGTCGCGACGTCCTCATCGTCGAAGACGTCGTGGACTCCGGACTCACGCTCAACTACCTACGCCAGTACCTCGGGGCGCGCAGTCCGAAGAGCCTCGAGGTCTGCGCCCTCTTGGTCAAAGAGGGCGAGCAGCGCGTCCAGCAGTCGTTGAAGTACGTCGGCTTCACGATCCCCTCGGACTTCGTCGTCGGCTACGGTCTCGACGTCAACGAGCGTTATCGCAACCTCGACGCGATTTACACCTTCACCGGCGAGGCCTAGACGTGGTCGACCACGCACGGGTGCAGAGCCTCGTGCGCGAGCTCCTCGAGGCGATCGGCGAGGACCCCGACCGCACCGGACTCGTCGAGACGCCGCGACGGGTGGCCGACATGTACGTCGAACTGTTCTCCGGTAACGAGGTCGATCCCGGTGAGCACCTCCGCGTCACCTTCGAGGCCGGTCACGACGAGATGGTGATGGTCCGCGACATCTCCTTCACGTCACTATGCGAGCACCACCTCGTGCCGTTCGTCGGTTTCGCGCACGTGGCCTATCTCCCGGGACCCGGGGGCAACATCACGGGGCTCTCCAAATTGGCGCGGCTGGTCGAGGGCTACGCCCGTCGTCTGCAGGTCCAAGAGCGCATGACCACCGAGATCGTCGAGGCGATGGAGCGCGAGCTGCGTCCCCGGGGATCGATCGTGGTCATCGAAGCCGAGCACTTCTGCATGTCCATGCGCGGCGTGAAGAAGGCCGGGGCGACCACGGTCACCTCCGCCGTTCGTGGATCGTTCCGTACCGACGCGGCGAGCCGCGCCGAGGCGCTGGAGTTCATCCACCAGCGTCGCTCCGCATGGCGCTGAGCCCGGCCGTGATGGGCATCGTGAACGTCACACCCGATTCGTTCTTCCCGGACTCACGCACGCTCGCCACCGCCGACGCCGTGCGGCGCGGCCGCGCGCACTTCGACGCCGGCTGCGACGTCGTCGACGTGGGCGGGGAGTCCACGCGACCGGGCGCGGCGCCGGTCCCCGCCGACGAGGAGGTCGCGCGAGTGGTGCCGGTGATCGAGGCGCTGTGCGCCTACGGTCCCGTCTCGGTCGACACCCAAAAAGAGCTCGTCGCGCGAGCGGCGATCAAGGCGGGCGCGACGGTGCTGAACGACGTGTCGAGCACCCTGGTCGACGTGGCCGGAGAACTCGGCGTGGGCTACGTGGCCATGCACCGCCAGGGCGACTCCTCGGTGATGCAACTGAATCCGACCTACGACGACGTGGTGGTAGAGATCGCTGAGTTCCTCGCCGCGATGGCCGAGCGCGCCCGCGTCGCTGGGGTCACCACGCTCTGGCTCGATCCGGGAATCGGTTTCGGCAAGACCACGGCGCACAACATCGAGCTCCTGGCCCACGTGTCGCACTTCGTGGAGCTCGCGAACACCTACGGCGCGGGCGTCTTGATCGGCACCAGTCGCAAGCGCTTCCTGGGGGACTTCGGGGGTGAACGCCTCGAGGTCGACCAGCGATTGGAGGGTTCGATCGCCACCGAGGCGTGGGCCCTCTTGCGAGGTGTCAGTATGGTACGAGTACACGACGCCGCGGCCGCCGTCCAGCTCCGTGAGCTGCTCGTCCGTCCCGTCGAGGAGGTAGTCGCGTGAGGGGCAAGTGGGCCGCCGGTATCGAGCCGCGAAGTTTCACCTGGGTGTACAAGGGGATTCTGGCGGTGTCGGAACGTCCGGGCGGCTCCACGACCGTCCATCGACGCGTGCGACGCGACGAGGAGTTGCTCTGGTTGAAGCACCAGGGGTTCGGTCGCGTGATCTCGATCCTGCCGGTGATGCAGAACCTGAGCGCCTACTTCGAACACGGTCTCACGGCGAGTCACTACGCCCTGCGCGGCGGACCGCAACAGCGCGAGGTCCTCGAGGCGTGCTACCTGGACCTGGCCAACTCCATGTCGAACAAGACCGTGGTCCTGTTGCACAGCGACGAGGTGTCGGATCGACTGCTCGGGGTGATCGCGGGCTATCTGGTCTGGAGCCAGCGCGTGCCGACCGTGCCGCTCGCGATCGCCTACGTCGAACGTCTCTTCAAACGTTCCATCGGACCCGACGGTCGCACCGTGCTCTTCGACCTGCCCGAGGTCAGTGCGTGAACGACGTGATCGAACTGCGCGACCTTCGCTGCAGCGCGGTCGTGGGCGTGCTGGCCGAGGAACGTGAGCGGGCCCAACCGCTGGTCTTCGACCTCGAACTCGTACGCCCCTTCGAAGAGGCGGCCATCAACGACGACATCACCGAGACGACCAACTACGCCGACGTGCTGACGCTCACGTGTCGTACCGCCACCGAGGGCCGTTACCTCCTGCTCGAGACGCTGGCCTACCGGGTCGCCTACGAGGTCCTGGCGCTCGACGAGGAGATCGTCTCGGTCACGGTCTCGGTGCGTAAGGTCCGCCCGCCCGTCGTCGAAGACGTCGCGTCGGTCGGCGTGCGTTGCACCGTGCAACGCTCCTAGTGCGCCCCGCCTATCTCTCGTTGGGTTCGAACCTCGGTGATCGGGGCGCCCACCTCGTCGCGGGCGTCGACCTCGTCACCGAGGGTGAGGCGTACCGCGTCTCGTCGGTCTACGAGACGAGTCCCGTCGGTGGCGTCGTGCAGGACGACTTCTGGAACCTGGTCGTGGAACTCATGACCGACGCCACGCCGCGCGAGCTCCTCGAGCGCGCCCAGCGCGCCGAGGCGGCGCGCGACCGCGTTCGCGACGTGCCACACGGACCGCGAACCCTCGACGTCGACGTACTGCTCGTCGGCGACGAGCGCAGCGACGACCCGGAGATCCTCGTACCGCACCCGCGCATGTACGAGCGCTCCTTCGTCCTCGTCCCACTGCATGAGTTGGCCCCGGGGTTGGTCACGCCGGGACTGTTGGCCGCTGGCGTCGGGGCGGTCGCGCGACTCGGTACACTCGAGTCGTTGCGCTAATCACCGAACGGCACCCGCGAGGGGCTGGAACGGACAGGAGCAGTGATGAAGATCTCAATCGTCGGAGCCGGTCGTGCGGGCTCGTCCTTCGCCATCGCCTTGCGTCGGGTGGGCCACGACGTCGAAGTACTCCACCACGATGACGTGCGCGCACTCGGAGGGGCCTCGCTCGTCATCCTCTGCGTGCCCGACGACGCCATCGCCAGTGTCGCCGCCACGATCACGCCCCGCGACGATCGCGTCGTGGCGCACGTCGCGGGCTCCCGCAACCTCGACGTCCTCGCGCCCCATCGTCGCGTCGGCTCGCTGCATCCCCTCATGGCCCTGCCGACCGAGTTCGAGGGCGAGCGCCTGATCGGCGTGACCTACTGCGTGGCCGGCGACGACATCGTGCGCGAGGTGGCGCTGTCGTTGGCCGGTCGCGTCATCACCCTGCGCGACGACCAGCGAACGGTCTATCACGCGGCCGCCGTCGTCGCGTCGAACCACCTCGTGGCGTTGATGGGCCAGGTCCGAACACTCGCCGAATCGATCGGGCTCACGCTGGAGGACTTCTTGCCGCTCGCGGAGCAGTCGCTGGTCGACGTCGCGCGTTTCGGTCCCGACGACGCGTTGACGGGGCCGGCGTCGAGGGGCGACATGGCGACGATCGACGCGCACCTCGCGGCGATACCGGAGTCCGAACGCTCGACCTACGTGGCGCTCGCCAACGCCGCCTTCGAACTCTCCGAACTGCGTCGCTCACAAACCCCGGCCTGATGCGCCTCATCAAAGAGGTGGAGGAGTGGCGGACCTTCGCCGACGCCCAGCGCGGTGATGGTCGACGCGTCGGTCTCGTGCCGACGCTGGGCGCCTTGCACGCCGGGCACACGTCACTCTTCGACGCGGCCCGTGCCCACGACGACGTGGTGATCGCGACCGCGTTCGTGAACCCGCGCCAGTTCGACGACCCCGACGACCTCGCGCGCTATCCGCGAACGCCCGACGTCGACCGGGCGCTCGCCGAGGCGCACGGCGTCGACGCCTTCGTGGAGCCGACGCTCGCGGCGATGTGGCCGAACTATCCCGACGCGACGCCGACGACGATCTCGGTACGCGGCCTGGGTGACGTCTTGGAGGGTGCCGCGCGGCCCGGGCACTTCGAGGGCGTGGCGAGCGTCGTCGCGAAACTCTTGGTCGTGACCGGACCGTGCCGGGTCTACTTCGGCGAGAAGGACTATCAACAGCTCGCCGTGATTCGTCAGCTGGTGCACGACCTCTCCTTCGCCGTCGAGGTCGTCGGGTGTCCGATCGTGCGCGACGACGACGGTCTCGCGCTCTCGAGTCGCAACGTCCAATTGAGCGCTGTCGCGCGTGCGCGCGCCCTCGCGCTGTCACGCGCGATCGCGGACGTCGCCGCGGCGCCGGCTCGCGCGAGCGAGCATCGCCGTCACCTGCGCGATGTCCTTGCGGGCGGTGACCTCGACGTCGTGTACGCCGAGGTCGTCGACCCGGTGACGTTGGCGCCCTCGCGCGACGGCGAGTCCGGTGACGCCCGGGCGCTGGTCGCGGCGAACGTGGACGGGGTCCGACTCATCGACAACGGTCCGGTCCTCCTGAAAGGAGATCAGTGATGCTGCTGGCCATGGATGTGGGTAACACCGAGACCGTGATCGGTCTCTTCGGGCCCGAGACCCCCGAGACACCGGACGCGATGGGATTCGCGCGCGCCACCGACGAACGCGGACTGGCGTTCCACTGGCGGATCTCGACGATCGCCGATCGCACGCCCGACGAGCACGCGATGGTACTGACCCAACTGCTCGACCTCGAGGGCCTGGACCTGCGCACGGCCGTGACCGCGATCGCGATCTCCTCGTCATCGCCGATGGCCAACACGCAACTGCGCCGCATGGCGAACCGGTGGTTCTCGGCACTCGACTTCACGGTGATCGGACCGGGGACCAAGTCGGGCATGCCGATCCTCTACGACAACCCCCGCGAGGTCGGACCGGACCGCATCGCCGACGCCGTCGGCGCCTACGACCTCTACCCCGGGGCCTCCATCGTGGTCGACCTCGGGACCGCGACCGTCTTCGACGTGATCAGCGCGAAGGGCGAGTACCTGGGCGGCGCGATCGCGCCGGGCGTCGCCATCTCGCTCGACGCGCTCTACGCCCACGCGGCCGCCCTGCGCTCGGTCGAGCTCGTGCGTCCGCGCTCGGTCATCGGTCGATCGATGATCGAGTCGATCCAGTCCGGCGTCCTCTACGGATTCGCCGCGCAGGTCGACGGCATGGTCGAGCGCATCCTCGAAGAGCTCGGCGAGGCGACCGTGATCGCGACCGGTGGCCTGGCCGGACTCATCGCACCACACACGAAACACGTGCAACACGTCGAACCCTGGCTTACCCTCCACGGATTGCGTATCGTTCATGAACGGAATCATTCGGGAGACAGTTCGTGACAGTGCCGTACACATTTGCCCACAACGCGTTCGCCGCGGCCCTGCAGGTCAGCTACGACCACTTGGCTGACGGTGAGGAGTCCGGCGATTCGGTCAACGTGGCCGGGCGACTGATGCTCCTGCGCCGTCAGGGCAAACTGGCCTTCGCCACCATGCGCGACTCGAGCGGGGAGATCCAACTCTTCGCCCTGGACGCGGTGACGGCCGACTTCGAGGAGTTCACGAAGCTGCACCTGGGTGACTGGGTGGGCGTGAGCGGGGAAGTGGTGCGCACGAAGCGCGGCGAGCTATCGGTCAAGGTCGCCACGTGGGAGGTCCTCGCGCGCGCCCAGCGCAACTTCGGGGACAAGTGGGCCGGCATCGCCGACTTCGACCTGCGCTACCGGCACCGTGAGGCCGACCTCTGGGCGAACCCGATGTCGCGCACGACGCTGAAGCTCCGCAACGACGTGATGCGCGCCGTGCGCGAACGCTGCTGGGCGCAGGGTTTCATGGAGGTCGAGACACCGATCCTCAACGCCATCGCGTCGGGATCGGACGCGCGGCCCTTCGCCACCCACCACAACGCCCTGGACACGGACTTCTACCTGCGCATCGCGCCCGAACTGTGGTTGAAGCGACTGGTCGTCGGCGGGTTCGAGCGGGTCTTCGAGATCGGTCGGGTCTTTCGCAACGAGGGCGTGAGTCCGCGCCACAACCCGGAGTTCACGATGCTCGAGATCTACGCCGCGTACTGGAACTACGAGGACATGATGAACTTCACCGAGGAGCTGACCGCCGGCGTCGCGATGGACGTGCTCGGCACGACCGAGATCGACTACCAGGGCCGTCCATTCTCCTTCGCCGCGCCGTGGCCGCGTCGCTCCATGGCCGAGCTCGCGAGCGAAGCCGTCGGCGAAGAGGTGTCGGTCCACACGCCGCGAGAGAAGCTCGCCGCCATGCTCCAAGAGCGCGGCGTCGACGTGCACCGGGCGTGGGGTCCGGGACGCTGTCTGGCCGAACTGTTCGAGGCGACGGCCGAGTCGGCGCTATGGAATCCGATCTTCGTGACGGACTTCCCGGTCGAGATCTCACCGTTGGCCCGCCGTCACCAGAGCGACCCCGATCTGGTCGAGCGCTTCGAGTCCTACACCGTCGGCCGCGAACTC
The DNA here is from genome assembly GCA_050014915.1 of Acidimicrobiales bacterium. Classification (GTDB taxonomy): domain Bacteria; phylum Actinomycetota; class Acidimicrobiia; order Acidimicrobiales; family RAAP-2; genus RAAP-2. The sequence continues at coordinate 39,247 of JBEKCK010000018.1, forward strand.
TCGAACGGCTTCTCCGAATTGGTCGACCCGTTGGACCAACGCGCGCGCTTCGAGGACCAGGCCCGGTTGGCCGCCGAGGGCGAACCGGAGACGATGCACATCGACGAGGACTACATCAAGGCGCTGGAGTGGGGACTGCCGCCGACGGCCGGACTCGGTCTCGGCATCGATCGACTGGCGATGCTGATCGCCGACGAGTCGAACATCCGAGAGGTGATCGCCTTTCCGACGCTCAAACCCCTCGTCGATTAGTACGTCGGCAGGTCCTCGAGCAGGGACTCGATGAGCGAGGCGAAGCCGTCGCGCAACCCCGCGCTCGGTATCTGGCGCAACGCGTCGTGCGCCTGGACGAGGTAGGTCTGGGCCGCGGCGATCGTGCGCTCGACGCCGTCGGTCGCGACGACGAGCTTGCGCGCCCGCTCGCGGTCCTCGTCCTCCAGGATCGCACCGAGGACCCCGCGTAGTTCGTCGCCGACGAGGCTGTCGCGCAACGCGAAGATCGTGGGCAGGTTGTAGATGCCCTCGGCGAGGTCCTGCCCGGCCGGTTTGCCCAGCTCGTTGTCGGTCGCCACGACGTCCAATATGTCGTCGCGCAACTGATAGATCATGCCGAAGCAGCGTCCGAAGTCGCTCAGCGCCTCGCGCTCGATTTCGCCGAGACGCGCCGTGAGCGCCCCGACGCGACAGCTCGAGGACATCAACGCCGCGGTCTTGCCCTCGATGGCCGTGAAGTAGTCGGCCTCGGTGCGATCGACGCAAAAGGCGGTGCGCACCTCAGAGACCTGACCGCGCGTCAGGGCCGCCAGCGTTCGCGCCAACAGTCCCGCGACGTCGGTGCCGAGGTCGGCCGCGATGGCGGCCGAGCGGGCCATGAGGTAGTCCCCGGCGACGATCGCGATGAGGTTGCCGTAGCGGGCGTTCACGCTGTCGACGTTGCGGCGCACCTCGGCCTCGTCCATGACGTCGTCGTGATACAGCGACGCGAGGTGCATCAACTCGAGGGCGACGCCGCCGAGCAGGTCCTCTTGGCTGGCCACCCTCTCGCCGCTCGTCGCCGAGGCGACCGCCAACAACGGGCGCAGGCGCTTGCCTCCGGCGTAAATGAGGTGCGTCGTGACCGAATCGAGGTACGAGTCGCCGAAGATGACCGATTCCGCGAGCAAAGTCTCCAGGCCCGCGAGGTCCGCTTCGACCGATGCCAGTTGCAGGCGCTCGTGAGGATTCACGCTCCCACACTAATTGAGGGTCCGTTGGCCATTCTCTGTGGTCCGAGGGGTGGGACTCAATAGGCACACGTCACCGGTACACTTTTAGGTATTGACGCACAAAGGATGACACTTGTTCGAACGATTTACTGACCGTGCCCGCCGAGTACTCGTGCTCGCGCAGGAAGAAGCACGTGACCTCAACCACGCGTTCATCGGGACCGAGCACATACTGCTCGGACTGATCCGCGAGGGCGAGGGCGTCGCGGCCAAGGCGCTGGACGCCCTGGGGGTCACCTTCGACGTCGTGCGCGAAAAGGTCGAAGAGGCCATCGGGGCCAA
>JBEKCK010000019.1:0-39131 GCA_050014915.1 Acidimicrobiales bacterium
ACCGTTCAGCCCTCCACCGCCGAATCTGACTACCGAACTGCTGGCCAGCATCGTTGAGATTGTCGTGAAGGACTTCGCGGTGACCTCTTCCCGTGGGAACGTGTCATGGGGTCGACAGCTCCATGTCGCCGACGCGTCGACCCTCAATCGTGACGACCTGCGGATCGCGGCCTACGTGGCCAAGTACGCCACGAAGTCGGCCGACGGCTCGCTGGACTTCGCTCGGAGATTCGGCTCTCGAAGCGAGATCCTCAAAGTCAACGCTCCTTCGCACCTCCGACAGTTGGCCCTGACCGCTTGGGACCTAGCCCAGGATCCAACGCTCGCGACCTTGAACACTCGTGGGCACGCTCACGCTTTCGGATTCCGAGGGCAACTGATTACCAAGTCTCGCCACTACTCCACCAGGTTCCAGGACCTTCGCGACGCGCGCGCGGCACATAAGAAGTCGCCTCATTCCGACGACCCGGTCAGTGGTTCGTTCAGCTACGACGGCCAGGGATATGACGATCCGCGCGCCACCGCGATTGCCGACTTCCTGCACCAACTCGCGCTCGAAGCACGAACCGCAGCCAAAGGTGAACTTCGAGTCGCGGAAGGTGACGAATAATGACCTCCATCACATTTGTCGCTCACGGAGCGCCGCGGCGCCGTGACACGGGTCAGGGGCGTCAATTCAAAGCAAGGGCCCACGAGGTGTGTCTACCCAACTTCACGGTCTCGAAGGGATGTGCGAAGTGTCGATGAACCGGATGACACAGTCCAATGAGGCGTACACGATGATAATCAACGATGAATTGGAACGTCAGCGAAACGCTCCCGTTCAAAAGCTTCTTCTCACGGTGCCCGAGGCCGGTCGCGTACTCGCGATCAGTAGATCCAAAATGTACGACCTGCTGACCTCGGGACATCTTCCGTCAATTCACATCGGGCGTTCACGGCGAGTTCGGGTGAGCGACATCGAGGACTTTGTGAACAGCGGTGGCGCAAGACACGAAATTGGACAGCAGTCAAGTACCTCGCAATCTACCAATTACTCCTCATAGCTGCCTAACGGACGTACGTTTCTGAGAAACGTTTGACGAAACTCTGTTGACAATGGTTGAAGGTCGAAGTTCGGTTCGATAAACGCGCGGATGGCATCCGTCGGTGACAAGAACCAATCTGAATCTTTACGCCACGACACGTCCACACCAACCGTTCGAACAATTGCTACGCCAACAATGCGCTCTCCCCAGATGGCCCATGAGCCTGAGGAGCCGGCCACGCAAAGCACATCTGCGCAGTACATAGCGTCAGCAGGATTATCGTTCGGCTCGTAGGTGAGTGACCGCCAGAATTGTTCTGCGACTTGTGACGTCGGAATACGGAACGCTTCGAAATTGCCACGGATATCTTCATTATCAAGGTAAAAGTGAGGATCAAGCATCGCCCCGGACACGAAGTCGTCGTGAAACTGATTAGCCAACGCTTCAAGGAACGGTCCGAACGTACCTGCGCGGAATGACTCGAACTGGCAAAACGAATCGGTGCCGCCGTCAATCAAAAATGGCGAGTCTGGCAATCGAACATCAAGATTCATTACCCGTCGTAAGTCCGAGAATACGACTTCGAGTTCGTCGCGACCACTGACGACCGGATGGGTCGACACCTTCACCTCCCGAGTCGAATCTTCAGCGTAGCCCTGGTTGCGCCCGCTGGGGTATATTCGGCCGTTGGACCGCTGGTACTCGACGATTTTGGATACACAGAATACTTAGCCCCATCTTTGGTGTATTGGATAGTGCCCTTCGTATTGGTTGATTCCTTCCATCCACTGTCCTTTAAGTTTTCGCCAAACTCTTCGGGAGTTACATTTGTCGAAACGTTCATCATGGAACGGCCTGCCGTCACATCGTTGTAGTCGGAAGACAAGCCGGGAATTTCATTGGGCACATACCCAGTGCCACGTGGTATTTCAATCGGGACAGGTGAACCCACATTTCCCCCTACGCCGAAGTCAGGAGGGCCGCTACCTAGGCCAAGGTCCTCCAGCCCGAGCGGATCCTCCGCATTCAAGGGATCATCATTGGTGAACGCATACGGCTGATTCGTCGTCTCAACGTCCGGGTCGACCGACAAGAACTGATCGGTCGCCGGGTCGTAGTAGCGGTTGATCAGATAAGTCAGACCCGATGGATCGCTATAGGAACCTTGGAAACCAAGAGTGCAACCATGGAGACCGATCTGATTGATTGGGTCTCGTTCGGTTTAGATCGCAAATCCTTGAAAGTACCCCGTGAGCTTCCGCGGCCTTTGTAGATGTCCTGGACGCCGGTCCGGTTTACAACCAGGTAAGCAACCGAGGTGCCGCCGGACGTGGTCGTGACCCGCTCAATTGGCGCCGTGCCGCTGAAGAGAAGGTCGCTGCAGACGTAACTGGTGTCGGTCGCGTCGTGGCGTCGTGAATGTCGAGCGGAATGTCGCCACCGGACACGTTGTCCGACGGGATGTCGGGCGCCCAGTTCGAACTAGTCGCGGACATGTGCAGTCCGTCGCCGTTGTACCGGTGCTGCGTATCGCTTCTCGGTAGAGTGCCACACGCCATCGCCCTGGTCGCGGTGTTGCACACCTCGCCGCTGGCGTTGTAGGTCCGAGTTGGTCGTCGAGCCCGAGCGCGTTGCGTCCGGATTGAGGGATGATCAACGTGGTCTCATTCCGATATATCTAAATCTCCGTCGTAAGTGCCACCAAGGCGATCAGCGATCTCCTTTACTTGGTTAACAAATGTCTCATCGACATATCCATTGCGTTCAATTTCCACAGTCCAAACGCCGTCCTGCTCGTGATCGGAAACCTCAGTTCTCAAATCAACGGTGTCAAGTTCTTTCACGAGTTGTTTCGCCGATTTTCGATTTGCGAAATGAACAAAATACAACGTCTTAGGCTTATCGATTATTTCGCCGATTACAGAGGATGACGGCATTGGTACATCTTCGAGCAAAATCGGCACTTTATTACTAGGAGTCCAACCTGCTTCTATTCTCGCTTTGAGGGTTCGAGGACTAGGGACGTCATTGTGCCGTGGCAATTCATTGACGTCGACGTCGGGGTATATTCTTCGAAAATCGGAGGCGAGAATCTGTTTCCCATCCGCATCGCGAATTCTCCACTTGTTAGGGTCCTTTGACCAACCTGACATGATCATGATTGGTGGATTGGCATCTGAAGTGGGAATCGGCAAGTTGTCAACGACCCGGGCATAATTCTCTAGGAGAAGCAATGAAGTCAGGGCATTTGCTCGATACAGCGCCTTACGATGGACAAGATCCTCCAGGGTTTTGGCGCGCAACTTTTTGCTGAATATTCCGGGGAGGAATCTTGTCAGTCGCATCCCCGACACAAGCCCCTGGTCTTGCAAATAGGAGTAACCAGTTGACACATCTACTTCGATGATGTCCCCTTTTGAGATTCGCGGCAAAGGTGTGGATTTACGGGTCATTAATCCGTGATTGTACGTCGTGAATTTAAGGTATTCGGCCGTTTTGCCCGCCACCCGACGTTCCCAGTCCCAGTGCGTCGGCAAGCGTACTGTTTTCGAACTCGTAGACATCTAGATGCTGCGCATCAAGAACTGCTTGGTTGGATTCACCGGACGATCCGATATTGTCCAAGATGTCTGAGTCAGCTTGTTGCACGTAGTCCAACAAATCTGAATCGTTCTTAATTACATCGCCGCCTTCAACTTGTGCCTTGTCGTAGCTTTGAGAGTTCTTTCGAAATACGTTCTGTTGGTTATAGCCTTTCACTCCTCTTTGAACGGTACCGAGAGCCGTCATCGTTGCTTGCTCTGCTGCCGCGAGTTCACCAGCCGAAATGTCTCCAAGATCGAAGGACTCAACTTCATCTTCGTCAGGATTGAATCTTCCGGATTGGATGTGACGTACTAAACGAGAATCTACCGAGACGCTTGATCTGCCGACGTAGTAGGGCAGACCAGTTGACTTTTGAATAAGGACATAGATGAACGCACCCAGACCCAACGGGTCTTCAGAATTCAACGGATTGTCATTCGTGAACACGTAAGGCTGATCGGTCGTCGTCACGTCGGGGTCAATCGAAATGAATTGATCGGTCGCCGGGTCGTAGTAGCGGTTGATTAGGTAGATGAGACCGGTCGGATCCGTATAGGAACCTTGAAATCCGAAGGGCGTGACCTTGGAGCCGGAGCTGATCGTCTGGATTCCATAAAGCGAGTAGACGGCCATCTCTTGAACCGCGCCGAGGGAACTTCCGCTGCCGTTGTAGACGCCCTGCACGCCGGTTTGGTTACTCACCAGGTACGAAACAGACGACCCACTCGACGAGGTGGTGATCTGCTCGATGGGTGCCGTGCCCCCGAAGAGCAGGTCTCCGTAGATGTAACTCGTGTTCGTCGTGCTCGAACCGGTGGTCGTCGCGTCATTGATGTTGAGCGGTATGTCGCCCGTCACCGAGTCCCAAGTGGAATCGGTCGTGGACGACGCCGTGGTTGCAGTCATGCGCAGACCATCGCCGTTGTACTGGTAATCAGTGCCGCCCGTCGGCAGAGTGCCACACGGCGTCGACGTCGGACCCGACGAAGGACCGGTGCTGCAGAGTTGACCGTAGGCATTCCAGTTGTAGTTCGTGGTCGTGCCCGCCACGGAACTGACGTAGGGCGTCGTGCTCGCGCGCTCGCCGTTCGTGGTGAACGTATACATCGAACCGTTCGCCGGCGTCAATCCACACGACGTCGCGGACGTCGCGGTGTTGCACAACTCGTTACCACCGCTGGCGTAGGCGAAATTCGTCGCAGGGCCAGTGTGTGGCGCATCTTCCGTGATATCGCCATTGAGGGCGAGCGTGTAAGTGTCATTGTACGTCGATGATCCGAGGTTGGTCGCTTGGGTCACCTGCTTGTTGGCGTTGTAGGACGCCGCGCTCGAGGTGGCACCGTTGATCGAACTCACACTCACCTGTTCATCCCAGCCGTCCGTCCACGTGTCGCTGATCGCCGTACCCGACGTGACGGTGGAGGACGCACTGAGAGAGGTCAGGTTGCCATCGTTGTCGTAGTTGTAGGTGGCGGTCACGCCCGTCGCCGTCGGATAGGTGATGACCGTGGGGATGTCCGGCGTCGAGTCATTGCCGTAGGTGTAACTGGTCGTATTTCCCAACCAATCTTCCACGCTCGAGACACGGCCAACTGCGTCATAACTCCTCGTCACGATGGTATTCGTGGTGGATGGCGACGAAGTGCAGTTGGTCGACGTGCTGACCGGATAGCCAATACAGGAGACCTCGCCGTCATCGTTGTAGGCGTAGTTCACTGTCTTGCCGTTGCCGTCGGTCGTACTCGTCAATTGGCCAAGGCTGTACGTGTCGGTGGTCGTCTGACTCCACACGGTCGGCGTCGCCGGGTTGCCAGTGTTGTCGCTCATTGACGTGAGTTCATTCGCGTCGTTGTAGCCGTATTGGGTAACCCCGGCGACACTCGGACCTTGGCCGCACGGATATTGAACAAGCGACGGCATCTTGTTACAGACGTCGCCATTCGGATTGTAGTTCTCCGTCACCCCGGTGCCATCGGGATTGTCCGTCGTCACCAAGTCACCGTCGGCGTCGTAGAGGTACTTGGTGGTGGCGCTCATCGAGTTGACGGAGCTTGTTTCGAGCGTCGGGTACGACGCGTCCGCATAGGTGTTCGTGGTTGTGTTCCCGCTGGGATCAGTGATCGTTAACTGATTGCCCAACGCGTCGTATGTCGCGGCGCTGTCACCGCTCGGCGTCGTCGAACACTGCGTAGAACCCAGTGTCGGCGCCGCGTCGCCGTAGACGCAGGCGTTGCCGTAGTCGTCGTAGGCGCTGTACTGATCTTCGATGGTTCCAGCATCTTCTACTTCGGTCGGCGAGTTCGGATACGCGAGATCGGCGTAGAAGTTGGTGGTCGCTTCAGCGTTCGAGTCGGTCGTCTGGTACACGTCGGTCGTTCCCGGCTCGTAGGACCATTCCGTGGATCCTCGTGCGTTGCCCGCCGTGCAACTGGCGCCAAAGTTCCCGTAAGCCACGATTTGGTAGCAGGGACGATTGTCGCCGTCGTAAAGCGTGGTCGTAATGACATACGGGACGAGACCACTGCTGCCTGAACTCGTCAGGTTTCCGGCCGCGTCATAGACGTACTGCGTCGTGATGCCGTCGGGCTGATACTTATAGGACGGCAGTGAGGTCCCGCTCACGTACGCGTAGGAGATAGCGAAGGCGTTCGACGAGGATTGCGAACCCGACTGGCCGGCCGGTGGAATCTCCCAGAGAGTGTCGCCCATCGAGTTGTACGAGGCCGTCGTCGTCTGCGGATCGGCGTTCGCGCCCGTGTCGCCAGCGTCAATGGTGGAACCAGTGATGTCACCCTGCACGTCGTAGGAGAACGTCGTCGAACCGACCGGCGCGCTGACGGCTCCACTGTCGTAGGTCGAGTAACTGCTCGAACAACTCGGGGGTGTCGTCGACAGCGTCCAGCCGAGACTGAGACCGAGCACGGGAGAGACTTCGTAACAGAGCGACGAGAAATGGCTGTAGTAGCCGTAGTACGTCGTGTTGCCCAACGGGTCGGTCGCGGTCACCACCTGCCCATAACTGTTATAGGTGTACCTGGACGCGCCTGATGGCGGACTGGATGAGGAATTCGACGAGGGCCCCGGATAGCTCCACGCGAGTTCGGGCAGGTTCAATGACGTCGACTCGTTATAGGCCGAGGTCGCGACGTCACCGAGCGCGTTAGTGGTGCTGATGATGTTCCCCGCCGGGTCCGTCGTGATCGATGCACTACGCAGGCCGGATGATCCGAGGAGCGTATCGGGGTACGTGATGACCTCAGAGGTGTTGGCGACACCGTTACCCAAATTCCAGCTGTAGAGCCACGTCTCGACTTCACTCGAATTCGTCTGGGAGCCGAGTTGCGTGGAGGTCTCAAGTCCGTTGCTGTACTGGTCGATCTCTTGTGGGATGTCGGCCGTCGCCGTGGGCCAGGACGTTGCGGTGCAGGTCGTCGTCGAATTCGGACACTCGGCGGGATAGAGGATCGTCGTGGTCTGCGAGGCGCCAGCAGCATCGCACTGGCCGGTCGCGCACGCATCGGCGTACGCGTACGACGTCTCTGCCGACTGGCCACTGCCGTCGATTAGCGCAGTCACCATGCCGGCCTCGGTGCCCGAGGCGCCATAGGTGATGGTCGTCGAGTGCAGCGCCCCGGAGCTGAAGCCCGTCGGCGATGCGTCGGGGTCGTAGATCTGCACGAGGTCGCTGCTGTAAGGACTCGCGGACGTGGAGTACTCATAGGTCCACGTCGAAGTCCCGGAGCCCGTCGGACTCGGTTCGGTGACACTCGTCAGGTTGTTCGGCACTGACGTCGAGGGGGTGTAGTTGAGTCCGTATGAACTGCCCGAGGGATCGATGACTTGGCCGACTTCACCGAGACTCGTCATCACTTCGACGATGTCGCGTCCATCGGGAACGTAGATGACCGTGCAGCCGTGCGACGCCGTGGTCGGACACTCATTAACGAGCGTGACGCCGGCGATCGAGGTGGTGCCCGCACTGACGTTGTCGTAGACGAGGCCGTCGGTCGGGGTGCCCACTTGCGCAGTGTTGGTCGTCGTCTCTTCGATTCCACCCGTCCAGGCGTAGTCTTGAATTGCCTGGCCACCACTCTCTTCGTAGGTGAATCCCGTGCCGGAGATCTCGCTCAGTTGTCCCTGCACACTGTCGAGCGCACAGAAGTTGTAGCTCGAACCGCTCACCGTGTATTTCGCAGTGAACGGATAGTCGCCCGGGTACTGATTGAGGGTCGGGTCACCCGACGATTGACACGACGTGGAAGTGCCGCCGTCGGCCGACTCGGTGAACGTCACTTCCGCGCCGCTCCCCTGATTGATCGTCACCGTCGCAGAACCCAGGGTCAGGGAAGTGGGATAGTTCGAAGACCATCCCTCTCCGTAGGCACCGGCGCTTGTGCCACTGGTCAATTCAGACTGAGCGAGTTGCGCGTCATAGTTCAGTGAGAGCGCGAGGTCGCCGCCGATGGCGGGTGCGTCGAAAAGCGTGTTCGACGTGGTGAAGTCGCCGGTCATGTTGTCGACGTCGGTGCCTGAATCGAGCGTGTCGGACGGTGGAGCGGAACCGGTCACGTTCACGGCCTCACAGGTGTAGCAGAGCACCGACGGATTTGTGTTGCCAAAGTACGCGTTTGGGGTGTACGGCGCCACCGGTGAACTGGTGACGTGGGCACGTAGTCCGCCCTGCCAGATTGGCACCCCGGTCTTCGAGATCAGCGCCAAGTCGCCGTCATTCTGAATCGTCAAATACTTCGGCACATCGGACGTCGGGCTGGTGACGTGCGCCGTGTGGCGAGTGGCAATCTCAATCGCACCATCGGGCTCTCGGGTAAGAATGCTGTCGAGTCCCGTGGACGAAGTGCTGGTCCAAACCACCGCGCCGTGCCGCTCTACTTCGAACCGGCCGCGCGACAACAGCACGGCGCGATAGACGCCCGAGGTCGACGTGAGACTCGAGCCGACCGAGAGCGACGAACCGACGTTAAGACGACTCGGCGCAGCTTTCGCACCGACACTGGTGGCACCGGCAATCGTCGAGGGTGCGATCGTCGCGACGGCGACGACCGTCACTAAGAGAGGCACGAGCGCACCGCGTGTGGCTCGCAGAGTCCAATGGATTGTCGCCACACGGAGGCGGGCGATTCGCACTGTGGCAACCCTGCTCATCGCGTCACGTCCTTTTGAGATCGAACCGTCGCACGAACCGAGTCGCTCGACGACGCTTTACCGTTAGTGGTCGAGACCGCAACCGGCGTTGTACCGTTCGCCCCGACGCCGACGAACACGCAACTCGTCCCGGAGTAGCAACTGATCGCGTTCACCGCCGTCAGGGACGACGCGACGGAGGCATCCGCGGTCCATTGCGCACCGCCGTTACTCGTCAACAGCATGGGTGCCGCTGCGCCGTTGTAGGCCGAACCGGCGGCCTGACACGCCGAACTCGAACACGACACCTGGCTGAGCGTGGCGCTACCATGCGGGGTCGTGACCGACGTCCACGTGGCACCGCCATCCGTGGTCTCCACTTCATAGGCGGCAGCGTTGGGACTTTGGGCGACGGCGGGATTTGCCCCAATCGCCACGCACGTCGTCGCTGACTCACACGACACCGACCGAAGCACGCCGGTGCCACCGTTCACGGTTCGCGGCGACCAGGTCTGACCCCCGTCGTTCGACACCAGTATTGAGGCACCCACCGACACGCAGAACGTAGCGCTCGGACAGGCGATTGAACCAAGGGCCCCGAAGGCCGCCGGAAGTGACGGCACCGTCCACGTCGTGCCGCCGTTCGACGAGACCAGCAATTGGCCCTCATAGGGTCCGGCGTTGCCGGGCGAGACGCCGACACTCACACACAGTGTCGCGTTCGGACAGTCCACCCCGAGCAGGGTGGTATTGCTCGTCGGTAACGTCGACGACGTCCACGTGGCACCGCCATCCGTTGAGCGCGCCGACGCTCCTTGGCCAACGGCCACGCAGTTTGCGGTACTCGGGCAGTCGACGGCGAAGAGCACCGGCTCGCCCGAGGCGAGAGCTCCCTGGGTCCACGTGGTGCCACCGTCAGTTGAGGTCGAGGCAACCCCGCCTTGGTCTCCGTCGCTGCCTACGGCGACGCACTCAGTGGCACTCGAACACGAGATGCCGAAAAGGCCCGCACCCGAAGAACCTTCGGCACTTGTGACCACGGGGGCACCACTTTGATCGTGAGGGACGAGCCACCGAACGACGGACGTGGCATTCGGAGCGTGTGATCGGGTTGGCGGTGGGCTCTCGGCGACGGCCCCGACCGTTACCCCTGAAAGAACCGCAGCACTCAGCACCGCGAACACTGCGACGATCGCGCGCCGGCCCTTGTGCGCGACGTGAAGGTTCCTCGGACTCGACACTTTCATTGTTGCCTTTTCGACGTTTGTCACGACGGTCCTTTCATTGAGTTCCCTCCGGCTCTCGCTATGAGTTCCGGGGAGAGTCTTTGGCTCGAACGCCGCAGATTGGGACCCGAACCCCCAGTGATGCTGCAGATCGTGGAACTCGTGAGCGTGGAGTACGCAATCGGACAGGTGTAGCCGTAGTTGTACGACTCCCACGTTGCAGTCGCCGCGTAATCGTCGACGATGGTGCACTCTCCGCCCGACAACGAGCCACCGGAAGGACAGCTTGCGGTGGCGGCCAAACCCACACAAAACGATCCGCTGACGGTGCCGCCCGACGGACAGGTGTAGTTCGGTGTCGCGTTGATGTAGCCCTTGAGGTGCCACACGGAACCAGAACCGGAGCAGCTGTAATTGACCCAACCGCTGTCATTTTCGTTTTCGGATCCAGCGGTTTGACAGTTCGACAACGACGTGTAGGTGGTCGTTAAAGTCCGGTAACACTGGGAACCGGACAAGGTCCAGCCGCTCGAACAGGAGTACGAGGAGATCGTCGCGGAGTACGTGCACGTGTCGTTGGACTGGAGTGTGCCGATTGAGCAGGTGTAGGTCGGGGCGTAGTTGTGGTTGCACCACGTGCCGTTCAGCGTGTCGCCGCTGTTGCACGAGTAGGAGTAGTTGGAAGAGATGACTCCGTAGGTCGCCGCGTACTGCCAGAAGAAGTTGAACGTCGTGACGTTGGAACTCGCGCCGAGATACGAGCTGGTGCTCGCTTGAGTCGCCGTGACGAGACACGTACCCGACACGTTGGACGGCACGCTGATGACGGCGCCGGCGATCGAACAGCCCGTGGCCGTACCATTCGTCACGCTGTAGGTGATGGTGCCGCTGCCATTGCCACCCGCCGTGACGAGCGTCATTGTGGTGTTGATTGGTGTGTCAGTCGTCGTAATCATGAGAGGTGATGACGGTGCAGCGAGCGTCGAACTCGAAATTGTGTAATTGAGCGTCGACGACGTCGAGGTCGCGTAGTTGGAGTCTCCGGAGTACGTCGCGCTGAGCGAGTTCGTGCCCGACGGCAGTCCTGATGTCCTGCACCCGGCGTACCCCGAGTTGAGAACGACCGTGGCACAGCCCGATATCGCCGTCGAGCCGTTCTTGAACTCCACCGTTCCGGTTGCCCCCGTTGTCACGATTGCACTGAGGGCAATAACCGAACCAACGTTCTGGGGACCGTTGGGCAAAGCGCTCAGAGTCGTAGTTGATGTCACGAGTGACGGTGACGAAGACGACGAACTGCTCGCCGATGGTCCGTTGCCGCCGGCGCTGGAGGCGTACACACTGAACGTGTAGGACGTCGAAGAAGCGAGTCCCGGAACGGTACACGAAGTTCCCGATGAAGCAACCGTGCAGGTCAATCCACCTGGACTCGAAGTGACCGTGTAACCGGTGATCGTCACTCCAGTCACTGGCGTGGGATCGGTCCAACTAACGAGAGCACTGCTTCCGGAATAGGAAGCTGTCACAGCACTTGGCGCATTAGGCGTGGCGGCCGCCGCAGGAAATGCCGTAAGGAACGCGAACGCGAACGCGCTTATAACTGAGAACGCCGTGGCGCGTCGCAAGAAAACGATCAGATCAAACATTCCACTCCGATTTCGCATCGGCCCCCCAATTCCGTCATCGACTGATCTTCAAAACTCCTCTGTGTCAGGCGCGTTCATGGGAGTGAACTATTGGCGACGGACTATCAAACTGGCCCAAACCAGAAATCAAATGTGTGACAACTATCGGCCGCAGGTTTTCTCGCAGCTGCGAGGGCTTCAACCATCACTTTCAACTTGAACCCACCGATTCGACGCAATGCAGAAACGTCCAGTACGAGAGATTGGGGACGCCCGGTGTATGTGCCGTGAAAACTTCGGTCAACCTGGGCGTACGGAGGTCACAGGTATATGTTCAGAGAAGTGAGAGGATTTTCCGTCTCATCGTCTCTGTTCAATAGTCACCGTGGTCATTCAAGATGTTGCCAAGCAAGTGAGCTGCTTCTGCGTCCGATGACTCCAGAGCATGTGCATAAACGTTGAGTGTTGTCGCGGCATTAGCGTGACCGAGCCGACCCGCGACGGTCTTCACCGGGACGCCCGAAGCAAGCATTTGTGTAGCCGTAAAGTGCCGAAGATCATGAAGTCGTACGCCATTAATTTCCAGCTCGTCGCATAGTCGCTTGAACGCCAGGGTCACGCGATGAGGACGCCACGGAATGGAACCGTCCAGGGAGCTCGAAAAGACGAAACTGTTTCGTAGGAGTTTCTTTCCGCACGACTTGGACCGTTCTTCACAGCGCTCGCGTTGGGAATCGAGCACCCGCATTGTCAACGCATCCATCACAACTTTTCGCGACGCATGGGTCTTAGTTCCCTTTTCGATCAACTCGTCATTTCGACCATCGACAATTGAGTGACTAATGGAGAGCACCCCACTCTTGTCAAAGTCGCGCCAGCGGATCGCGCACAGCTCTCCTCGTCGAGCTCCGGTAATAGCAGCCAGTCGCAAGAAGCACGCGATGTCCGGATTTCGCTCCTGTGCGAGGTTGATAATTTGCGTGACCGTTTCAACGTCCGGGACCTCGAGTACCACTCGGTCGACTCTCGGCGGCGACGCATTGAGGGCGGGGTTGCTCAAGATCCATCCCCACTTCAGCGCTTGATTGAGCAAGCGCCGAACGAGCGCGTGGACGTGGTGGACGCTCTGGGCGCTGAGAGCACGACCGCTGACTCCACGGCGACGGAGGCCAGCGTAAAAACTGTCCAGATCACTAGGACGAATGGCCCGAATCTTCACGCTCCCAAACTGGGGGAGGACAATCTTTTCCAGGAGTCGGCGGTATTCGCGAAGTGTTGAAGGCGAGAGCGACTCTGCCGCCAGATCCAACCATTTCGCGGCCAGATCATCCATCGTTGCTTGCGAGGTTTCGTGAGCCAGCCCGGCTTCAAGTATCAACTGACGAAGTTGGGCATCAGCCTCTCTCTTGGTTCCGTGGACCGTTCTCGTGAGATAGCGCTGTCGTCCATTCGAGTCCTGCCCAAGGAAGACTTTGGCTCTCCAGGTTCCACTCCCACGAGGTTCGAGATGACCGCGCACCGACTTCAGTCCATAACCGAAGTGATTTCCATTCCCATTACATTCCCATAACACAGGAACGAATTCAACTCACCACCAGAAGTCCTTGTGATTACTGGGGTTTCGTAGTGCGGCTGGAGGGATTCGAACCCCCGACCCTCGGTTCCGTAGACCGATGCTCTAATCCGCTGAGCTACAGCCGCGTTGTTGCTGACCTTCCATCGTAGTCGAACGACCTCCAGCTACTTCTCGGTCACGTCAGTACCATGCCACTATGACCCGCACATTCTCCGACGATCTACCTCAACTGCTCGACGACGTCGGCGAGTCCATGGTCGAACTTCGACACGATCTCCACGCCCACCCCGAACTGGCGTTCCAGGAACACCGTACGACCAATGTGGTTCGTGACCGTCTCGTGGACTTGGGATGGGAACTCGCGTCGTGTCCGACGGAGACCGGGGCCGTCGCGGTCCTTCGCGGCGCCAGACCGGGGAGACGGATCATGATCCGCGCGGACATCGATGGACTGCCCGTCACCGAGGAGAACGCGATCACCTTCGCCTCGGTCAACGATGGAGTGATGCACGCGTGCGGCCATGACGTCCACACCGCCGGCCTCCTCGGAATAGCCGACCTCTTGTCACGACGGCAGGAGAGCCTCGCCGGTGAGTTCACCTTGTTGTTCCAGCCAGCCGAGGAGGCCCTGGGCGGGGCGCTCGCGATGATCGAAGGTGGCGTGCTGACAGCCAATCCGGTCGACGTCGTCATCGGCGCGCATGTCTCGTCGCTCGCGCCACTCGGTTTCGTGGGGACGAAGCCCGGCGTCATGATGAGCGAGGCCGCGTCGCTCTCCATTCACATCAAGGGCAAGGGCGGCCACGGAGCGATGGCGAGCGTCGAGGGAAACGTCATCCTCGCCGTCAGCCACCTGGCGCCTCGGCTCGGCGAGGTCGTCAACGGGCTCTCCTTCGAGGGAACGAATTGCGCCTGTTCCGCCGGCGTCATCAGCGCCGGGACCGCGATGAATGTCGTACCGCGCCACGCCGTGCTGCGAGGGACGCTTCGCACCTTCACGCACGAACAACACGTCGAGGCGCTGGAACGACTTCAGTCACTCTTGCGCGAAGTCGAGTCGATGTTCGTCGTCGCGTGCACCCTCGATCTCACCGACCTCGCCCCGGCGGTCGTGAACAACGCCCACATCTACGAACGGGTCATGGAATCGGCGACCAAGGTCGTCGGTGCATCCGGCGTGATGACGATCCCCCCGTTCACCCCTAGTGACGACGTCTCGGAGTTCTTGAATCGGGTGCCCGGGTGCTACATGTTCATCGGTGGCGCGAACGCCGACGGAACGAGCGGCATGCACCACAGCCCGGACTTCCAGGTGCAAGACGGCGCCTGTCGGATACTGGCGGGCGTGCTCGCCCAGAGCGCGGTCGACCTCGCTCAGCTGTAGAAGAGCTTCGCGGCACCGCGAATCGAGGCCAGATTGCCGTTGATCACGACGCGATACGGCGCGTCGGCGAAGAGTGTCGGCGCCACGCGTCGCGCGTTACCCCCCGCCAAGTGGACGACTGACGCGCCGAACTCGCGCACGAAACCGTCGACCGCCATGACGAGAAGCTCGCCCCAGTGCGCTTCGTCCATCGAACGAGAGTGCTCACCGATCGTCTGGTCGTAGGTCTTGCCGCGTACGAAGATCTCGGCGCCGACGTCACGTATCTTGCGCAGGGTACCGTCGATGGAGAGGGCGATCCCGCAGCCGGTACCCAAGGTGATGACCAGTTCGACGCCGTGGCCGTCGATCGAGCCGAGGGCGGCCAGCGTCGCGTCGTTCACGATCCGCACGTCGCGACCGGTCGCCTTGCGGAGTTCGTCCGTCAGCGCGAAACCTCGCCACTGGGCCTCGAGACCGGGGTCGACCTCGGTGGTCACCCCGCCCGGTCTCGAGAGGTTGCCGGGGCGCACGACGTGACCGTCGATGAACTCCCCGGGGAATCCGATGCCGACGCGCGGGCACTCGCTCCCCTCGATCCGTTCATCGAGTGCTTCGATAAGCCGATCGGGCGTACACGGGTACGGCGTCGGGCGGCGTCGCACTCCCTCGAGCAGATCGCCGTGGATGTCGACGTGACAGAATTTGACGTTCGTCGCGCCGATGTCGACCGCCAGGATCTGGTCTTCGACGGGTATTCGTGACGGCGCCATCACGAAATGCTAGTTAGTGCTCGCGTGTCCCCCGGACACGAAGGCGTCGATCTCTCCACCACGGCTGCAGGCGCACCGGATACGCGGGTCGGTGACCCGCGATCACGGTGCCCGTTCCCGGAGGTCGCTGACGCAGTGGCACCGACGCAGGAGCGTCCTTTCGAGTCTCAAAGAGTTCGGGCAGGAACTGCGACGCGCTCGGATCGGCGAGACCTCCGAGGACCACGCGGGTCGTGTGATTGTTGACGATCGTCGACGCTCGCGGACCCCAGCGGGCCTTCAACTGTGAGAAGTCTTGCAACACGGTCACCAGAGTGACGTCGAGACCACTCACGGTCGAGGCCATCTGATCGAGCTCATCCAACGACGCGACGGTGGCCGCTTCGTCGAGGACGAGCAAGAGCCGTCGTTGCGTCCGCAGTTCGACCCGTCGCTGTTGCTCTTCCAACACCATGCGAAGAGCCCCTCGAAAGAGGGGCTCGTAGTGCCGCTGTTCCCCTCGCGGACTACAGAGGTACAGCGTGTTCGGTCCGTCCACGACCGACCGCACGTTCGCCAACGGCTGTCGGAAGCGCCAGGGCATCAGCATCGTTTCGGCGGTCGTGAGGACGCCGTCGATGGTTCGGTGCCCGTGTGAGAGGAAGTCCTCCAGGACGTCGCCGGCCTCGGTGTGTCCGACCACGTCCAGCCATTGATCGAAGTCGCGCTTCTCGATGGTCCGCGCGACGTCGAAGACGTTTCGAGACCGCTGGAATGCGAGCATGAGCAGTGCGCCCACCAACTTCGTCGCGAGTGAGTTCCAGAATTCGGTCTCCCCGCGCTCCGAGGCACCGCTCGTCAGATCTCGTGCGACACGCAGGGCGTGACGAAAGGTGCGCACGCCCTCGAGCGGGTTCCACGTCAGTCCGTCGTCGCGACCGGGCTCGAGGACCTGCACGTCACCGAGCGTCGCGCGCCAATCCCGGGTGGTGGTGATCACGTCGTTCTTGACACTCGTCACGACGAGCGCATCGTTCCAGCGCAACAACGCCGGAATCACCAGCGACGACGTCTTGCCGACCTGCGTCGGTCCGACGATGAGCAGCGAGCTGCGCGCCGCGAGACGGACCCGCGGCCCGTAGCTGACGCCGTGAAAGGTCCGACGTCCGAGCGACGGGCGATCATTCATCGGTCGTGGCCATCCTCATCGCGTGATCAGTATCGATGAAGGCGCGATCTCGGAGGTCCGGACGAATTCGCACGATCGAACGGTGCGCCCCGTAGCGCACGAGCGCGACGGCCTTCGGGAGTGCGGCCAGATACCGCTCTTCGCGAGCGAGCAGTCCGAGCGCCACCGCCATCTCCCGGGCCTCGTCGGGCGGTTGACGGAAGAGCCACGCCGTCTCGCACTCGCGTAGCAGTCCTTGGGCCCGTTCGCGATGCGCCGAGCCAACGTCGCCGACCGCGGCGACGTCGCTCCAACGGTGCAGGACCAGCACGTGGCTCAGGCCCTTGGCTCGCGCCAATTTCCACGAACCCTGCAACCAACGCAACGCGTGTGGATCGGCGAGCAGCGACCACGCCTCATCGAGCACGAGGTAGCCGAGTTCACCCTCCCCCGCGGCGACCTGTTGCGCGGCCGCCACGGCGCTCAACGCGGCGACCGAGAAGGAGTTCGACGACCACTGCGCCGAGAGGTCGAGGACGACGAGTTGGCCCGTGAAGACCATCGGTGCGTCATCACCGTCGAAGAGACCGGCGAGGTCGCCGTGGATGAATCGGTACAGCGTCAGCGCGAGGCTGCGTTCGGGCGACGCGGCGGCGGACGTCAGATGGCTTCGCAGTGCCTCGAACAGCGCGCGCAGGACGCGGCTCGGCCGCGGGGCGTCGAGTTCTTGCCACACCGCATCGATGACGTAGTGCTGATCGCTCTTCAGCGACGCGCCCTGCGCGCTGGCGATGAGCGCTCGAAGGAGGTCTCGACTCTCACGATCGTTCAACGGAAAGGGGCTGCACCAACCATCGCGACCGAGCGCGACGACGTCGACACCGTAGGACCGAGCCAGTGCGGCGTACTCGCCCTTGGGATCGATGATGACGGCTCGACGACCTCGTTCCAGGGCGCGGTCGAGCATCATCTTTACTACGGTGCTCTTGCCGGCACCGATCGAGCCAGCGACGATCACGTTCGGATTGGACACCAAATCCGCGGCGTACGCGTCGAACGGGTCGAGGACGAACGCTCCGCCGCGCTGGGCCTCTCCGAGGGCACGACCCTCGAGACCGGTCCCGGCATCGTGGGCCGGCACCATGAGACTTACGAGGTCTCGCGACGTCGCCCAGTGGGACCAGGATCGACTCACCACCCCGGCGCGCCCGGCAATTGGGCGCAGTACCACGGGGCCTGACGACCGAGGCCCGACTCACAGCGCAGCCCTGCTTCGACGACCGATCGCGTGACCGCCTTCACGTCGCGCCGGAGGTGTTGCAGTGAAGTGGCTCGCACCACTACGAAGACGGCGACCTTCAACAGCGCGGTTCCCTCGACGACGAGCGACTCACGTTGTCGCAGCCGCTCGAGCGTGCGCGCTGCCTGCGCCGTGCGGCGGAAGCCGGCCGACTGAGACATGACGTCATCGCTGCCGACTCGGTGCACGGCCCGGGCCGCGAGACGATGGGCGCGAACTCCGCCCACCACATCGACCTGGATGACGACGTCCAACGAAGCAGACGCGAACTGCATTCGATCGAGCAGCGCGTGACCGTCGGGCACCGCGCTGAAATCGCGTATTCGCATCACGCGCGTCACGCCGCGCGCGTCACGAACGTACGACCACCGCTCCAACAACCACGCGGTGCGCTCTCTGCCTGTACCGGCCGCTTCCAGAGCCATCGCACCGTTCTCCTTCCAATTCACCGGGGGCGTGACGTCCACCGGCACGGCCAACAGGGTCGCCACACCAGTCGGTGACGAGCGCACGTGCAGGGAGAAGTGCTGCGAATGATCCGACGCCGCGAGAGCGTCGGCGAACTCCGCGAGGGCGAGGGCGTCTTGTCGATCGCGTCCGGAGAGGTCGAGTCGCCCACGGTGCTGCAGTTCGAATCCGTGGACCGTCGCCTCGCCGCGCGCGCGAATCGTCACCGCTCGGTGGCTCATCGTCGCGCGCAGCGTCGTCCACCGCGAACGTATAGCGAAGTCGACGGCGATACGTGCACGCTCGCCGACGGTCAATCCGTCCCTCGTCGGGACCGCGCCGGACATCAGCCCGAGCCCGATCACAAGACCGATCGAGTTCCCGTGAACTTGCGTGACCCACTCACCGATGAGTCCCAAACCGGCGACGGCGAGGATGGCCTGGTGTCGTCGAACACCGATCCAGCGACTCTCGCCATCGGCGACACCGAGGCCCAGAAACTCACTCATCGAAGTGCCACCCGACGACCGGTCCCATATCGTCGGTCCGGTATGCCACGTGTCCGCCGCGTAGTGTCGGCGTCCCGATCGGTGGCGGCAGTTTCGTACCGGTCACGTCGGGCATCGGTGTTTCGGGCGTGCCCTCCCACATCCCGAGGCCGAGGTCGTCGGGACGCGGCTCCGGGCCGGTGAATGGCGCCGACGGGGTCAGCGCGCGTACCGCTTGGGCGGCCGGCGACGAAGGAATGTTGGCCACGGACCTCGTGAATCGGGCCCGCACGCCTTCGAGGTTGTGCAGAGCCGACGTCTCCATGAAGGGGATCACCTTCAAGAGCAGGAACGGCGAAAAGGTCGCGAGCATCAGGGTGACGGCGCCGGTGATCACCTGCGTCGCCGACGTACCTTGGAGTTCGTCAAATCCGAGCAGCAACGTGACGACGATGAGGAACTTGCTGGCGGCAACGGCGAGGAACGTCTCCGCGAGTCGCCAACCGAGACGACGTCCCGCCGGGAACGTGGCGAGTGGGACGATGACGGGCACGAGGACCACCAGCAACGTCAAGACCACGGCCCTGACGATCAGCTCGCACCACAACAGCCACGTCCCGATCACGACCGCGACGGCCAGCACGAAGAGTCCGAAGGCCGGGACCACCGACGAAAGGGAGGTCAACGCCGTGGTCAGTGTCCCTTGGTGATCGACGACGGTACCCGACGCACTCGACGAGAGTTGGTTGATGGTATCGAGGATGAGCGCCGCGAAAGGTCGCGCCACGAAGATCGCCAACACGCAGGCCGGGGCGACGCCCAGATAGACGCGCCACAACGACGCGCCGTCACCGTGACGAATCGCCTGCAGGGTCGCGACCAAGAGTCCGACCATCAACAGGATCGGCGAGAGGTTCACGAGGACGCTGAACTCCGCACCGGCGGAGCGGATCACCGTCGCGGACTCACTCGCCGAGGTCAAGACGCCACCGGCCGAGGTCAGGAACCACCCGACGCTGTTGAGGATCCAGGTCGTCAGCGTGTTGAAGAAGCCACCGACGACGGTGGTGGTCACGACGTGTGTGACGCAGCTCAGCGGTTTGAAGATGCACCACAGGTGGCTCACTAGTGGACGTTGAGACCCGTGTTGAAGAAGAAGTTGATCAGCGTCGGCGCGGCGCCGATGAGTATTGCCGCGGCGAGCGATGTCAGCACGGCCCGGCGGCCCTGTGACGATTGATGCATGTTCTGGGTGTGACTCCCGACCGCCCACAGTGCGGCCCCGAGCAGCAGGGCCACCAGCGCGCCGATCAGGGCCCACGCAGCGATTCCGTTGGCGATCTGCTGCAGTGCCGCGCTCCCGGGCAGGGCGGTCGTCGACGGACTGAGATTGACATTGGCGAACAACATGGTGTTCTCGCTTTCGAACGGGGCGCACAACGGTCGCTGGCGCGGCCGCGGTGTCTTCGTCTGCGAGAATGGTCCCGTGCTCTTCGCGGTAGTGGACAACGTGATCTCCAAGTGGCCCCCGGCCGCCCTCTACGGAGCCGGCGCCGGGGTCCTCATCGTCGGCCTCCTCGTCGGTGTGCTGATCAATCGACAACGCGGACACCGCGCCATCGCCCAGCGACTCATGGCGTTGGCCTCACGTCTCGGCGTCGAACCCCACGACGACAACGGCAAGGTCGAGACGGCCCTCAGCTTCCTCGAGGAGGCGACGGGCGTGGCGAGCACCGCGGTCTCAGAGTCCAGCGCCGACTCGTCGCGACTGCGCCAGTCCATGGACTCACTCCCGCTCGGACTGGTCCTCTGTGACGAGAGCGGTGGCGTCATCTTCCGCAATAAGCAGGCCGAGACGCTGATGACCAGTCGCTACGGCGACGCCATCGCGGCCCAGGCCGTCACCGACGTCCTGGCCGAGGGTTGGTCCAACGGCGTCGCCGAACGAACCGTCGACATCTACGGACCACCGCGTCGCACGCTCACGATTCGTGCCGCCGTCATCGACGACGGTCGACGTCCGCTCGGTGTGCTCGCGATCATCGAAGACGTCTCGGAACGACGACGTCTCGAGGACATCCGACGTGACTTCATCGCCAACGTGTCCCACGAGTTGAAGACGCCGATGGGGGCGCTCGGCCTCCTCGCCGAGACGCTCCTGTTCGAGACCGATCCCTCCGTCGCGCATCGCCTCGCCGAGCGCATCAACAACGAGGCGTTCCGGGTCAATCGAATCATCGAAGACCTGCTCGACCTCTCGCGGATCGAAGGTGAGGGGTCTCCGACGCGCGAGCCGATCCCCGTGGTCTTGATCGTCGCCGACGCCATCGAGCGCATTCGCACCGCGGCCGAGCAACACGACGTGAAGGTCGACTTCGTCGAGCCGGAGGCGAACCTCGTAGTGGTCGGTGATCGTCGTCAACTGATCTCGGCCATCCACGCCCTCTTGGAGAACGCCGTCGTGTACTCACCGAGGGGCGGACTGGTCAGCATCACCGTGGACCGCATCGAGGCGTCGGTGAACGACGACGGCGAGAGCGTCGGGCCGCTGGTGCTGATCGCGATCAAGGACCAGGGCGTGGGCATCCCCGCCAAGGACCTCGAGCGAATCTTCGAGCGCTTCTACCGAGTCGACCCCGGTCGGGCTCGCGAGACCGGCGGAACCGGACTCGGACTGAGTATCGTGCGTCACGTCGCGCAGAACCACGGGGGCAACGTACTCGTGGAATCTCGCGAGGGCGAAGGCTCCACCTTCACGCTCGAACTTCCCATGGTCCACTGATGCCGAAGAAGCGATCGAGCGACAAGCGCGTCAACATCTTGCTCGTCGAGGACGAGGAGTCCTTCGTCGACGCCCTGACCATCGGGCTAGACCGCGAGGGCTTCGACGTCGCCGTCGCGCGCGACGGCCAGCAGGCCGTCGCGCTCTTCGAGAAGGAGGCCTTCGACATCGTGTTGCTGGATCTCATGTTGCCCAAGATGTCGGGGCTGGACGTCTGCCGCCAGATCCGTGGGGTCAGCGAGGTACCCATCATCATCGTCAGCGCCAAGGGTGAAGAGGTCGACATGGTCCTCATGCTCGAGATCGGTGCCGACGACTACGTCACGAAGCCGTACCGACTGCGCGAGCTCGTCGCCCGTATCCGCGCGGTGCTGCGCCGCCGCGAGATCCACGAGAACGTCCTCGACACCGACGATGAGATCATGCTCGGTCCGATCCGCATGGACATCGACGCGCGACGCTGCTACGTCAACGGCGAGGAGATCAAACTGCGCAAGAAGGAGTTCGCCCTGCTACGACTGCTCCTCGAGAACCCCGGACGCGTGTTGACCCGTGAGGTGCTGATCGATCGCATATGGGGCAGCGACTACGTGGGCGACACCAAGACCCTCGACGTGCACATCAAACGCCTGCGTACCCTGATCGAGGACAGCCCGAAGAACCCCGAACACATCACCACGGTGCGCGGCGTCGGCTACCGCTACGAAGCTACGAAACCTTCGGCCTGATCGTTCGTAGTTCGCCCATGTAGGGCGCGAGCACTTCGGGCAGGACGACCGAACCGTCCGTCTGGCGATACGTCTCGATCAGCGCGGCCCAGATGCGCGCCCACCCGAGGGCCGAGCCGTTCACCGTGTGCACGAGCGCGGTCGTTCCCTCACTCGTGCGGTAGCGCACGTGCGCCCGTCGGGCCTGGTAGTCGCGGAACCAGCTGACCGAGGAGACCTCGAGCCAGCGATCCACGCCGGGGCTGAAGACCTCGAGGTCGATCGTCCTCGCCGACGACGTGCCGAGGTCTCCGGTGCAGAGGTTCAACAGACGGTACGTGAGCCCGAGCTCTCGCAACAGACTCTCGGCGCGCGCGAGGATGTCGTCGAAGGCCGCCGGAGCCTGGTCCGGCGTGCAGTACGCGAAGAGCTCGACCTTGTCGAACTCGTGTACCCGCAGGACACCGCGCGTGTCACGACCGGCCGCACCGGCTTCGCGCCGGAAGCAGGCCGTCTCGGCGCACAGGCGGATCGGCAGACTCGCCTCGTCCAGGATCTGATCGGCGTGCATCGAGGTGAGCGGGACCTCGGCGGTCGGGATCGCCCAGAGTCCGTCGCGCTCCATGCCGTACATCTCGTCGACTGACTTGGGCAGGTGACCGGTCGACATCATCGTCGCGGTCAACGCGAACGTCGGCGGATGGATCTCCTCGTAGTCCCCGGCGTTTCGATCGAGCGAGAGCGCGCTCAGCGCGCGAATGAGTCGCGAGCCCGCACCACGAAAGAGTGGGAACATCGATCCGGCGATGCGCGCACCGGCTTCGAGGTCGAGGATCCCGAGTTCCAGGCCCGCGTCCCAGTGCGGCACCCTCTGGTGATCGGCGAACTCGGGGAAGGATCGGCCCTCCTCCATTCCGGGCCACCAGCGACGCAGTTCGACGTTGTCGCTCTCGTCGACGCCGTCGGGGACGTCGGGGTCCGGGAGATTGGGGATCATCAGGAGTTCTTCGTGCAGTTTCGTACCGACGAGCTCCATGGCCTCGGTCGCCTTCCGCTCGTCCTCACCCAGCGCGCGACTCTTGTCGGTCAGCGTCTCGGCCGTCGCGGTGTCCTTGTCGCGGCGAGCCTCACCGACCAATCGCGAGAGGAACTTCACTTCGGACCGGAGCCGTTCGGCCTCCTGGAGGAGTTCTCGGTGTTCGACGTCGAGGGCGATGATCTCGTCCATGGTCGCGGCGCTCACGCCGCGACGGGCCAGGGCGGCCTTCACGATGTCCGGCTCACGACGTAGTTGGACGAGGTCAATCATGTCGCCAAGCCTACCGAGCACGCGAAAGTCGACTCGAAGGACCGTCTATGTTCGGTGGTCGTGAGCAACGCGGTCGAAGTCAACGAACTCACGGTCCACTTCGGAACGTTGCGGGCCGTCGACGGCGTGTCACTCCACGTCGCCTACGGCGAGGTCGTGACGTTGCTCGGACCGAACGGTGCGGGCAAGACCACCCTCGTCGAGACGCTGCTCGGCTTTCGCCCACCGACCTCGGGAACCGTTCGACTCCACGGTCTCAATCCGTTGCGCGACCACCGCGAGGTCGTGGTGCGTACCGGCGCCCTCTTGCAACGCGGCGGCGTCTGGTTCCCCATGACGCCACGCCAGGTGCTCGAACTCACCGCCTCGTACTACGACGCACCGAGAGACGCCGACGAACTGCTCGTACTGCTCGATCTGGAGCGCTGCGCCCGCACGCCGTGGCGCCGTCTCAGCGGCGGTGAACAGCAACGGACGTTGCTCGCGCTCGCCCTGCTCGGGCGTCCCCGGGTCCTCGTCCTGGACGAACCGACGACCGCCGTCGACCCGGAGGGTCGCCAGGTGATTCGCGACCTGATCGCCTCGGAGCGCGACCGCGGCTGCGCGCTGTTGGTGACGACGCACGAGCTGACCGAGGCCGAGCGCACGGCCGACCGAGTGGTCATCATGAACCGCGGCCACGTCGTCATCGAAGGGACCCTCGACGAACTCTCCGGCGCACCCGAGATGATCATCGAACTCTCCGGCGCCGTCGACCCCTCGGTCCTCGCGTCGAGGCTCGGGTGCGTCGTGACGGCCGACGCCGCGAACCGACTCCGTTGCGAGACGACCTCGACACCGGAGAGAATCGCCGAGTTGAACGGCTACCTGACGAGCGTCGGCGTGACGTTGGTCTCACTGCGCACGCGCGCGTCGCTCGAGGAGCGTTACCTCGAACTGATCGAACAGGAACGACGCGAGGTCCGCCCGTGAGGGCGTGGTGGGCCCAGAGCCGCGCCGAGGTCCGCATGACGTTGCGCCGCGGCGAGACACTGCTCTTAACCGTGGGCATCCCGGTCCTGCTCCTCGTGTTCTTCTCCTTGACCAAGCTCGCCGCGACACCAACGAAGAGCCGCGTCGACTTCATCGCACCGGGAATACTCGCCCTTTGCGTCCTCTCGACGTCGCTCGTGGCGCTCTCGATCGCGACCGGTTTCGAGCGCGGCTACGGCGTGTTGCGTCGCCTGTACGTGACGCCGATCGGCACGCGCCGGCTCATCGGCGCCAAGATCGCCGGGGTCTTGGTGACCGAGGCGTTGCAGGTCGTCATCCTCACGCTGGTCGCCCTCACGTTGACCTGGCGTCCGCGCGGCGGGGCGATCGGCGCGCTCGAGGTCGCGGGCCTGTTGGTCCTCGGCTCGGCCGGGTGCGCCGGGATCGGCCTGGCCCTGGCCGGTCGCCTCCGCGCCGAGGTCAACCTCGCGGCCAGTAACGGGCTCTACCTCGTCTTGTTGTTGCTGTCGGGCATCGTGGTGCCCCTGACGTCGCTGCCGGGTTTCATCGGGCGTGTCGCCGTGGCGCTGCCGCCCGGCGCGATGGCCGAAGGCCTGCATCGGATACTCGGACAGGGCCTCGCCCCGACGATCGCCGACTGGATCGTCCTAGCCCTGTGGGCGCTCGCCGCACCACTCGTCGCGGCGCGCACGTTCCGATTCGACTAGGCCTTTCGCAGGCTCGCGATCCCCTCGACCAGGACCCCCTTCGGGATCGCACCGAAGTAGATCTGGTTGACGACGCCCTTGGCGGTCACGAACGCGGTCTCGGGCACCGCGGCGAACTGGAAGATCCCGGTCGTGACGGTGTCGTTCGGATCGAAGGCGACCGGGAACGTGACGCCACTCTTCTTCACGAAGCTCTCGGCCGCGCCCCTCGCGTCACTCGCGTCGACGCCGATGACCCGGATCGATCCCTCGTCGTGGTGGCGCAGATACGCCGCCACCTTGGGCATCTCCCCCTGGCACGGCCCGCAGTAACTCGCGAAGAAGATCAAGACCGCCGCGTGGTGACCCTTCCAGGGCGCCTCGACGGTGCCGCCCTGGAGACCACTCAGCGAGAAGGTCGCGACGGACTTGCCCACCAGGTTGCTCGTCGGCTCTCCGTTGTTGGTGGTCACCTTTCCGCCGGTCAGGATCGACACGACGACGATCGCGACGATCGCCGCCGCCGAAGCGATGCCGACCGACATCCTCTTCCTCGGCGACCAGGGCTGTCGCGGCGACCTAGTGGTGTCGGACAAGGACGTCGACCGCCATCATGACGAAGAGGGCCGTCAGGTACGTGATGGAGAAGTGGAAGAGGCGCATCGCTTCGCCGACGTCGGCCCTGTCGGCGAGGGCGTGTCGGTAGAGTCGCGCGGCGTAGAAGGTGAACAGTCCCCCGAGTACGGTCGCCGAGACGGCGTAGACGACGCCGAGGTGCGCGGTCGGACCGATCAACACCGTCAGCGCCCACATCACGACCGAGTAGATGAGTATCTCCAACGTCGTGTGGCGCAGTGACGTCACGACCGGCATCATCGGCACGTTGGCCGCCTCGTAGTCATCGCGGTAGCGAACGGCGAGCGCCCAGAAGTGCGGGGGCGTCCAGATGAAGATCACCAGGAACAGCAGCACCGGCGTCCACGTGAGCGAGTTGGTGACCGCGGACCAGCCGATCAGCACGGGCACGGCGCCGGCGGCGCCGCCGATCACGATGTTCTGCCGGCTCCGACGCTTGAGCCACAGCGTGTAGATGAACACGTAGAACGCGGTCGCCGACATCGCGAGCCACGCCGAGAGTTGGTTCACCCAGAGCGCGAGGACGACGAACGCGAGGACTTCGAGCGCCGCCGCGAACAACGTGGCGTCGCGCGCCGACATGACGCCGGTGACCAGCGGCCGTCGCTTCGTGCGCTCCATGATCGCGTCGATGTCGCGGTCGATAACCATGTTGAACGTGTTGGCGCCACCGGCGGCGAGCGTGCCGCCGGCGAGGGTCGCCACCACCAACCAGAGCCCGGGGATGCCGTTGGCCGCGACGACCATCGTGGGGATCGTCGTCACCAGCAACAGTTCGATGATCCGCGGCTTCGTGAGTGCCAGGTATCCTCGCAGCACCTCGCCCAAGGAATGGCGTGCCGGCGCGGTGATCGTCATAGGGAAACTCTACGGGACCGACAATTCCCTAGTCTTACGGGGTGACAGATTCGCCGCGCCGCGTCGTGCCGGGCCCGACGTTTCGCTGGTTCGCCCTGGCCTCGTTCATCTCGATGATCGTCATCGTGCTCTCCGGCGCCGCGGTTCGACTGACCAGTTCGGGACTGGGCTGTCCCGACTGGCCCACCTGTTTCCAGGGGCGAATCACCGCCCCGTGGGGCATTCACCACTGGATTGAGTACGGGAACCGCATGATCACGCTGCTCCTGATCCTCGTGACGGCGGCGACGTTCCTGGCAGCGCTCTTGCGAGAGGTCCGCCGCCCGGACCTGATAATCCTCTCAGGGATGTTGATCGCCGGCGTCGTGGCCGACGCGATCCTCGGCGCCTTCGTGGTCTACAGCAAGCTCAACCCGTGGCTCGTCTCGTTGCACATGCTGCTGTCGCTCTCGATGGTCGTCATCAGCGCCGTGCTCTATCACCGATCCAAATACGTCTACGGCCCCGGCGCACGGAGCGACGTCCGCGACCGACACTTCCTGGTCATCGCCCGGCTGCTCTGGATCCCGTTCGTGGTCTTGCTGATCACGGGCACCATGACGACCGGCTCGGGACCGCACGCCGGCGCGTCCCAGGGACAACTAGTCGCGCGGCGCCTGCCCTTCGCGTTCTCCTCGGCGGCCTGGGTGCACTCGCTCGCCGCCGTCTTGTTCATCGGACTGATCATCGGGCTGCTCTTCGCCATCTGGACGAAGGACGCGCCGAGCGCCCTGCGCCTCGGGGTGCGCCGACTGGTGATCATTTCGCTGATCCAGGCGGCGATCGGCGTCACGCAGTACCTGACGCACGTCCCGCCGCTCCTGGTCGAACTGCACGTGGCGGGTGCCGTATCGCTCACCATCGGCGTCACCCAGTTCCATCTGAAACAGACGGCCCACGACCGAGAACCGGGGACCCAACGGGCGCAGCGGCCCGTCGAGTCCGTCACGACAACGATCTAGTTCGCCGAACCGGCCTACGTCGCGGCGGCGACGTCCCGCAACTGGGCGAGCGACTCGCGGATCACGAGACCGAGGTCACTCGGCTCAGAGGCCGACACCCATCGCTCGAAGGAGTTCTTGAAGATCGCGATCGCGACTTCGCCGATCAGTCCGGCGGTCGGATCCGCGACGCCGCGCTGTCGCAGGGCGTTGGCGAGTGCCGCGGCGAGCGTGGCCAGTTTGATCAGCTCGCGCTCTTGCAACTCGGCGCTGCCGTCGATGATTCGCTGGCGCTGCACCGAGAAGTCCCGGCGCTCGGCGAACATCTGCCCCGCGGCCCCCAGGGCCCGCGTGACCGCGTCGAGGGGTGTGGCGGATGTGGGCGCGTTGAGGACGGTGTCGACGAGGAGATCTTGGAGGGCCTGCGCGCCGAAGAAGAGGACCTCGCGTTTGTCAGTGAAGTGGCGAAAAAAGGTCCGTTCCGTCAATCCGGCGCGCTCGGCGATCTCCGCGACCGTCGTCCGGTCGAATCCCTGCTCGCCGTAGAGGAACATGGCGGCCCGGACGAGTCTCGCTCGACTGTCCGGTTCCCATCGCACCATTGGACCACTGTACTCCGTGTTGACAGTGACTGACATCACCGCTATTGTGTTGACAGTCACTGACATCAAGTGGTCGAACCCGACGCCGATGTCCGCAGAAACAGGGAGCTGAAAATGAAGGTATTCGTGACAGGAGCGTCAGGTTGGATCGGTTCCGCGCTCGTTCCGGAGCTGCTCGAGAATGGCCACCAGGTCCTGGGTCTGGCCCGCTCGGACCACTCGGCCGCCGACATCACCGCGGCCGGTGCCGAGGCCTACCGGGGGTCACTCGATGAACCGGCGGGACTTCGCGACGCGGTCGAACGATGTGACGGTGTCGTGCACCTCGCTTACAACCATGACTTCTCTCACATGGACGACGCCGCGAGGACCGACCGCGCGGTCATCGAGGCGATCGGCTCGGTTCTCAAGGGCACCGAGCGACCCTTCGTCGTCGCCGGTGGAGTGCTCGGCCTCGCGCCGGGACGCGTCGCGACCGAGAACGACGTGCCCGACGCCAACCTGCATCCTCGAATCGCCAACCTGCAGTGGACGCTATCCCTCGCGGATCAGGGCGTTCGACCGGCGTGCGTGCGCTTCGCTCCGACGGTCCACGGTGACGGCGACCACGGATTCATCGCCACGCTCGTCGCGATCGCGCGGGCCAAGGGTGCCTCCGGTTACGTCGGCGACGGCAATCGCTGGTCGGCCGTGCATCGCTTCGACGCCGCGCGACTGGTGCGCCTCGCGCTCGAACGCGCCCCCGCCGGATCCTCGGTCCACGCGGTCGCGGAGGAGGCCGTAACCACCAAGTCGATCGCCGAAGCCATCGGTGCCGGACTCGGCCTGCCGGTCATCTCCGTGCCGAGCGACGAGGCCAGCGAGCACTTCGGCTGGATGGCCCGTTTCTTCGGTACTGACGCCTCGGCGTCGAACGCCATCACGCGCGAGATGCTTGGCTGGGACCCGACTCATGAGGGACTACTGCGAGACCTCGGCGAGGACCACTACTTCCGCGTTTGATCTCGACGTACCGGCAGATGCGGCGCGGTCCGCTGGCGACGGAGCAGGCCGACGCCGCAGCCGACTGGTCGCCAAGGGTGGTCCGCAGTTGTGGAGACGATGGGGATCGAACCCACGACCTCAGGCTTGCAAAGCCCGCGCTCTACCAACTGAGCTACGTCCCCGGGGGCTCCATCCTACCAACGGATCTATTCCAATTGATGGCGTCGAAGAGCTCGTTCGCGCTGGCGGTCGACCCGCAGCAACTGGCGTTCGACGTCCGCCCAGTGCAGCGGCGTCTCCTCAGTGGGCGTACCCTCTTCTTCGGCACGAGAGAAGATCGTGAACGCGATCGCCCACATCGGCGCGTACGCGCCGAATTTGGCGACGAAGCCTGCGAGCTGTTGGTCGAGGAGGGGCGTCATGTGCAAGAGCGCGTACTGGTGGTGCAACGCCGGATAGAGCGAGTGGCGCGAGAAGATCCAGACGAATGACAGGCTCGTCACGACGAGTGACGACGCGAAGAGGTACCCGGCACGGCCGACCGGCGAGAGTCGTTTGGCGCCGGGCATGACGCCCAACGCCGGAATCCAGAGAATCAGCCCCACCGCCAAGACCACGAAGAGGATCACGGCGCGCCCGATCGCCGAACGCGCTCCCCAGTCGACGACCGGCGACGTCAGGGTCAGCGTGCCCACCACCGTCACGACGGCCATCGCCGGGCCCGGATGGGCGAGCACTCGGGTCACCGCGTCGACCGCTCGCGGCCGCGTCACGCGAGAGAGCACCTTCGTGGGTGTCGCCATCAACAAGAGCGGCGCCACCAACAGCATTATGGCGAGTCGTTGAATCGTCGCGGCGGTCAGCGACACCGACGACGCGAGGTCGCCCATCGGCCACACCGTGACGGCCAAGAGCGCCAACAGGGCGTAGCGCACGAGACGGCGCTCTCGCTTCGAGGAGACGACGACGTGGTGAGCGACGCCCGCCGCGACGATGAAGAGAACCTCAGCGAGGTGCCAGCGAAACGGCAACAACGATGTCACGTCGCCAACGTAACCCGACCCTCCTTCGCCGCGCTCTTGAGCGCCGCGTAGTCCCGGAGCGTCTGATCGCGGTAGGCCACGGCGAAGGCGGCGAACGCCTCATCGGCGACGTCGGACTTCCCGAGGTACCCCGCGATCTCCGCACCCCGGCCGCCACGGGCGTGGGCCCGGGCGAGCGTCCAGGCGCAGATCCGACCGTAGGTCACCAGTAGTGACTCGTCGAGCTGGTCCAACGCGATCGCCGCCTTGTTGTCGTAGAGCTGGCGTACGTAGTAGTGCCGGGTCGAGCCGCCCTTCTTCACCGCGTGAAAGCCCAAGAACACGTCGGGGGTCGCCTGCATCAGTCGCTGGCCCCGCACGACGCGCTCGCCCGCCGGTATCGTCGATGGCCGCGACGTCGCCGTCGCGATCACCGACGCGCCCGCCTGCTTCACCTGCAAGAAGAAGGGGTCGAGCTCGTCTCGACCCAGGAGGAGCACCACGTAGCACTCGGTGCCGATCGAGCCGACGCCGACGACCTTGCGCGCCGCGTCGACGGGCGTGAACTGGGCGAGCAGGACCTGGCGGTCGTAGGTCAAGGTACTGGCGTAGCCCGCGATGAGGCGCTCGAGGTCGCCGGTCGTCAGATAGCCGCTCTCGTGCAGGTCTTCGAGCGGTACGAGCAGCGGCGGCTTCGAGACGATACGCGGACCGTCCTTGCCCTCGACGATCAACTTGGCGAACGCCTTACGCGTGTCATGACCACTGGCATAGGCCACGACGTGGTCGACGCGGTGAATCGCGTTCACGGTGAAGAATCCTCCGAGGTCGGCCATCACGGCGTCGATGTCCAGTGCCGAGTACCACGTCGCCAGGCGGTCCTCACCGGCGAATCGCCGATTGGCCTCGCGATACTCCTTCGCCGCGGCCAGCGCGATGCGCTCCTGTTGGGCGTCACTGTGGCCGAGGTGGTACGACGCGACGGCCAGTGAGGCGACGAGGCGCTTGAGGTCCCACTCGAACGGGCCGCGGTCGGTCTCGTCGAAGTCGTTCACGTCGAATACCAGGTGACGTTCGGGTGACGAGAAGAGGTTGAAGTTCGCCAGGTGCGCGTCGCCGCAGATCTGCACTTCGAGTGACGTGCTCGCGCCCCTCGACAGGTCCTCGGCCATCAGAAGGGCGCTCCCTCGCAAGAATGAGAACGGGTCGGCGAGCATGCGTGCGTAGCGCAGTGGCAGTAGGTCGGGTTGGCGTGACTCGCCCTGCCACATCAGGCGGGCCACCGGGTCGTAGTCGGCCGGACGTTCGCTCAACTTCGCCATCGCGCCGCGTGGTGTCGCCTCACGCTGGAACTGGCCCCGCGTCTTGCTCTCTTCGGGGGTCGGTGGTGCAGTCTTTGCCATGCTTACGCCACTTTCGGTTTCGTTGCGCCCAGGGGTTCGCCGCGCAGTCGCGGCCCGACGTCGCTCACGATCAGTAGGCCCACAATCAGGTCCGCCACCAAGATACAGCCGGGGAAAAGCACGCCGGCCGTCGTGAGCTTCGTGAGCGTCAGCAACGTGATCGCGCAGTTGGTGGATCCCAGGAAGAACAGTCGCGGTGACTCGGTGCTCGGCGCGAGCCACGACTTTCTGATCGTGGGCAGAGCGGCCATCTGATCGGCGAGCACGAAGGAGACCAGCGCGACCGTCGGTTCGTTCACGAACGCCCAGAAGACCAGCCCGCCAACCGACACCGCACCGCAGGCGACGTCGAAGGCGCCGAGCTGCCACACGCCTCTCGGATTGCGAAATGACGCCACGACGACGGCGCACGGTACGAGACCGAGCATCAGGGTCATCAACGCCGCCAGTCCGACGTGTTGTTGGATCTCCACGAAGAACGCGAGCACGCCTTCGACACCCCACAGTGACCACGTCACCCGATTCGGCGACGTGTCACCGCGCAATGTGTCGCGGATGTAGCCGTAGGCGCCGACGAGTGAGAGCGCCGCGGCCAGATAGACGAATCGCGGATCGATCACCGGATAAGTCTGCCCGTTGGACCGTGTCGTGCGGTCGCGATCCGACCGGACGCGTCGCGACGCTGCGTTAACCTCGGCGTTCGTGGACGCGCGGAGTTTTCTTGGCATGGAGCGAACCGGTGAGGAGACCTGGTCCTTCGAAGTGACCGAACGTGTCGTGACGCCGGGCAACTTCCTCTTCGGCGGGTGCGGTCTGGCGTCGGCACTCGTCGCCCTCGAAGAGGCCAGCGCGCGACCGACGATCTGGGCGACGGCGCAGTACCTCTCCTACGCGCCACTCGGCTCGACAGTCACCGTGAAGACCGACCTCGCGGTCGTCGGCGGACACGTGACGCAGGCGCGAGCCACGACCTTCGCCGAAGACCGCGAAATACTGACGGTGAACGGCGCCTTCGGGACCGCTGAACTGTCGGCGCCAACGCCGTGGGTCACGATGCCCGACGTGCCGACGCCCGAGGAGTGCCCGGAACGAGTGATGCCCGAGCACTTCAATCGCTCGATCTTCAATCACCTCGACTCGCGCATCGCGTTGGGCCGTCCGTTCGAACAGATCAACGTCACGCCCGGTTCACCCGTGTCGGCGCTGTGGTCGCGCGTGCCCGGACACTTCGACATCTCGGCCGCGACCCTCGCCATCTTCGGTGACTACGTCGCCGGCGGTCTCTCACAACCACTCGGTTTCCCCGTGATGGGCCGCAGTCTCGACAACACGATTCGGATTGTGAAACTCGAGGCGACCGACTGGGTACTCACCGAGATTCACATGCACGCGCTCAGCGGAGGGTTCGCACAAGGCACCGCATTCATGTGGAGCGAATCGGGAACGCTGCTCGCCACGGCGAGTCAGTCGATCGCGGCCCGACGTTGGGACCCGTCGGCCCTCTAGGTTCCGCACGAGCGTCGGCTAGATTGGAACCCCTGCGGGGCTATAGCTCAGTCGGTTAGAGCGCGTCACTGATAATGACGAGGTCGTAAGTTCGATTCTTACTAGCCCCACCACACCAAGAGGCATTCAGACAAATACCTCCAAACCGTTCGGATAGACGTTCGGATAAATGCGGCAGGGTCAGCGCCACGACTCCGGACTGCACCTAGTGGCGATGCTGATCGAGCGATTCTGCGAACTCATCGATATCTCGCTCCTTGACGCCATTAGCGTGCGCTGACTCCCTCCAATTTTCTGTCGCCGTAAGGACTTCGTCCCAAATCCGACGAGCGTCCCCAGGAGTGAGACCAAAATCACGGGCAGTTTCCATCAACGCTCTAGCCGTCTCTCTTGAGTCCGTTTGGAAACCAATCGACGTTGAGCGTTCCTTGCCAAGATCAGGGTTCGGATTGACATCGAACATAGGGGATAGCGCCCATCCACCGTCTTCAAAGAGAAAGCCATGGTTGCGAAGATGGTCGTCACTGTTGTTGACAATGACCGAGAAGGCGACCCTCCTCCAAAGGTCACCGAGGTCATCATTAACCCGACTACCAAGTTCAGTTATGGCTTCGGCCAGTTCTGTGTAATCACGTCCAACTCCATCGGAGCTTCTCAATAGTGTCATGCCGCTGATGTAGGGGACCCGCTGTCCATCACGGCGGTCGAATCGTTCCAGGAGTAAGACGTTTTTGCCCTCAACGCCGACGAGCTCGTGGTTCGGAACTTGAATGCCAGCGGCGCTCGCGAGGTCGAGCGTGGTCGCCTCCCAGGCCTCAACGTCCCACTCATCTTCTGGGTGCGGGAACTTAGCAATAAGGAGACGGCTTCCGTCGCGCACCGATGCCTTGGGTCGAGCGCCACCCAGTGACCCCGTTCCCGCATCCAGGAGGGCCTTGACCGCTGCGAACTCGTCGGCCCCTCGGGCGTCACGAGCGACGATCATCGCAGCGTTGAGTAATTGAGGTAGTTCGATCAGCTTTGGAACGTCTGCACCACTGGCCAAAAAGTCCAAGCTGTCTCGCTGATAGCGAAGTGCGCCCTGACGAGTCAGGTCAGAAACTCCAAGCAGGTAGTCAACTTCGGTCAGAGTTGGTAATCTCCGCCCGGCATCCTGAGCGGCAGACTGAACCTTCTTGAGGATTAAATTTCGGCCCCATCGGTCAGGCGCACTGTCCGAAAGCGCACCAGGAAGGCCTTCGGTAACCGAAGTGACGTTCGCGCGAGGCAAGTCAGGACTGATGTCGAACGAGTCGGAAGAGCTGAGGTAGTCACGATCGTACATGAACGTCGAGCCAAGTTGACCTCGACGTGTATTGAAGTAAATGGTCCCCGCGAAGGTGGTGCCGGTATCAAGATCGACGTGCACCTCGACAGCAATTCCCGGTGTCGGACTCATCGGCGAACTCGTTGGGGAAGTGACTCCTCCGCCCGAGCTCGACCGAACGGTGTCTCGTAAGGATCGATGCTGTCAACCACGCTTTCAAGTCGCCCGAGTGCGCGCGCGACGTTCAGGAAGACGTCAAGGCCCACTGAGGAGTCGCCGCGCTCAAGTCGCGCGAGGGTCTGTCGGGTAATCGCTGCGCGTTCGGAGACTTGCTGACCTGTGAGACCAAGAAGCTTTCGCCACGTGCGCAGGTGCCCGCCGATGTCAACCATGGCGCGTCGGGTTTGAACTGGAAGCGGGCGCGCGGCCATTCGAAGTCTCCTTTCTAATCGATCAGTCAATTATATTACTAACGTTCTCTTTAGCGAACATTAGAGATGTTTATGTTATTCTTAACGAACATTATTGTAGCGGATTTCATTGCAGATGACTTAAAGCGTCTCCCTTATCAAGAAACGGCCACTCTGAAGGCCTAATAGGGAGATCTAGTCCGCGGTATGGGAGCGTACATTTCTTGGGTCAGTTCTTTCGACCGCGCAGTGTTAGCCGTCTGAAGACACTGGTGACGACGCGGTCCAGACTTGGTGACCAAACTGAACGACGCTGGTGAGACCTTCAAATTGTCTCCGTTTAAGTCATTGAAAGCCATTTGGTTTACTCGGCTTTCTATTTATCCGAATGCCCCACCACCAACCAAGAGCGATTCGTACAACTTGCTCGATCATCAAGACTGATGAGTATCGTGATGCGATGGAGCCGGCGCCGGAGCTAATCGCACTGTTTGAGCGCTTCATGGCCAGTTGGACTGCGCTCGATGCCGATCGGGCAATGGACGCGATATCTCATCATCCCGGCCTTCGATTCATCGGGCCGGACCCTGACGAATGGTGGGACGGTTTCGACCAGGTCTCCGCCTTGGTGAGGGCCCAGTTGTACGAGATGGGAGAACTTGGCGGCATCACGTTCGAATCCGACCAAGTCACCGCATGGAAGGAGGGGACGGTCGGGTGGATCTCCTTCCGCGGTCAGGCATCGATCGCATCGACGGAGCCCCGGCAGGTTAGGGGCACCGCCATCGTCCACGAGGACGGGGCCTTCTGGAGGTTCGTCCATTGGCATCTCGCTTTCACGGTGACCAACGAAGAGGCTCTCGGTACGGAACTGACGACGGCTGTTGATGAACTGCTCGTCCTAGTGCAGGACTTGGGGCCCCCGGTTTCGGGAATGTCCGCGGACGGTGTGGTCATCATCATGTTCACCGATCTCGAAGGTTCGACGGCCCTCATGGAATCACTCGGGGAAGACAGATGGCTCGAACTGCTGGCGTGGCATGACGCGATCGTGAAGCAACAGACCGCCGTCTTCGGGGGGACAATCGTGAAAGGGCAGGGAGATGGTTTCATGCTGGCCTTCCCGGCGGCCGGATCGGCCGCCGCGTGCGCGATGGCAATTCAGCGTGCGCTCGATGGCGGTTGGGACGGCGTGCCCGTGCCCGCTCGGATCGGCCTCCATTTGGGTAACGCCAAGGCCGAAAGTGGCGACTTCTTCGGGCGCACCGTCGTCGTCGCCGCGCGCATCGCAAGTGCAGCCGTCGGAGGCGAGATCCTCATATCGGAAGACGTGCTGGAAAGTCTCGCCGGCGCGTTTCCACTTGAAAGGGCTCGGTCGATCTCGCTGAAGGGCCTCCCTGGCGACCACGTCGCGTTTCCCCTGCAGTGGCGATAGGAGCCCCCGCACTGGCGTCGATCGCGCTCGACACGGTGGACTCGCCAATGGCGTTGACGACGATCTTGCGGAATGCCCACCGTCCACGAGGCATGTGTTACCTGCATTGACGGATTACATTCCCGGGGTGCCCGCCTCTTGGCTGCTCGAGTGACCGAAGGTCACTGTCACCTCACAGCGCGCTGATGGGACGGACGATTCGACCATCGATGACACGTGACTATGTACCCTTTTGCTGCGCGGTCGACGATCCTACGGTGGGGTCGTGACCGGCTTTGTCGCGACTGACTACGTGCGCGTCCCTAAGTCGACGCACCCTCGATGGGCCATACTGTCCGTGCTGTGCGTCACGCTGTTGCTCATCAGTTTGGATAGCACGGTGCTGAACGTGGCGTTGCCGACGATCGCACATTCGCTGAACGCGAGTCCCAGTCAACTCCAGTGGATGGTCGACGCGTATGCGGTCGTCTTCGCAGGTCTGCTCTTGACGCTCGGTGCTCTGGGCGACCACGTCGGACGTAAGCGGGTCTTCATGGGTGGATTGGCGATTTTCGGCGGTGGTTCGGCCTTCGCCGCCTGGTCGGCCAGTCCGGACGTCCTCACGGTCGCACGAGCGACCATGGGCATCGGCGCTGCCGCCCTCATGCCGTGCACGTTGTCGATCCTGACGAACGTCTTCGCGACCGAGCGCGAGCGCGTCCGGGCAATCGGCATCTGGTCCGGTACGACCGGTCTGGGGGTCGCACTCGGACCGATCCTTGGCGGTGTCCTTCTGTCGCACTTTTGGTGGGGGTCGGTGTTCTTGATCAACGTGCCGATCGCAGCGGTCGGCTTCATCGCGGCAGCCTGGTTGGTGCCCGATTCGAAGAATGCGCACTCGACGCGCCCGGACGTCGTGGGCGCAGGACTTTCGGTGCTCGGCCTCGGTTCCCTGCTGTGGGGCATCATCGAAGCACCGAGTCGGGGCTGGAATTCGATCCCCGTCATCGGTTCCTTGGCGGGTGCCGGGGTAATAATCTTCGTCTTTCTGACGTGGGAACGCCGGATTGACCACCCGATGCTCCCCCTGCATTTCTTTGCCAATCGTCGCTACAGCGTCGCCATTTCGGCACTGTCGCTCGTCCTTTTCGCACTACTCGGCATGTTCTTCCTGATGACTCAGTACCTGCAGTTCGATCTGGGCTACACGCCTCTGGAGGCCGGAGTGCGCATCATCCCGGTCGCGGCGACCTTGCTCGTGGTGGCGCCGATCTCGGTGTCGGTAGCTCGTTCGATTGGCACGAAATACGTGGTCACCACGGGGCTCGTGCTGGTGGCCGTCGCCTTCGTGACGCTTTCGCACACGACCGTGGCCGGTACGTACCGCGACAGCCTCGTGCCCCTCATGATCGTGGGCGTGGGTGTCGCTCTGGCTCTGGCGCCGTGCACCGAATCGGTGATGGGCTCGCTGCCCAAGTCCCAGGCCGGTGTCGGTTCCGCCACCAGCGACACGGCGATCCAAGTGGGTGGCGCCTTGGGCGTCGGCGTCTTGGGAACCGTCCTCAATCTGCGCTACCAACACCTCATGACGCCGGCGATCGCGCGTGCCCACGTGCCCGTTGCGGTACAGAAGATCATCGACGGTTCACTCGGTGGCGCGTTGAGTGTCGCCCGCCTCGCGCCGACGAAGCTCGGAGTGGAGTTGGCGGACTTGGCTCGCCGGTCCTTCGTCTCGGGGATGGACGCGGCGCTCGTGATCGCGGCGGCGGCGGTGGGCGTCGCGGCGATCGTGATCGCCCTCTCGTTACCTAATCGAGGCACCGATTACCGCGAGGAAAGCGACTCGATCGATCCCGCCAATTGAACGGTTGTTGCGTTCCGTTGTTCGTGGCGTCTCGGGGTTCCGGAAGTGTGTTTCGGCGGCAGGCAAATGTGACTTTGGCCTCTAATCGCCCGAGGAGCGCGTCGCTACCCTCAGGTTTGGAAGGTCTGTGGACTCATCCGGTGCCTGCAGGCTCTCCGGAAAAGAGGGTCAAGTCAATGCTTTCAAAGACCTCACTGAAAGAACTTGAGTTACCGATGCGTTTTGGACCTCCATGGGCGTGGGTTGATGAAATCTTCCGCGATGGTGACTGGCGTCGGTCGTTCAAGATCGAGGAGACCCACGACGGTGACACGATTGTCGTGCGCGCCGAATTGCCGGGCATCGATCCTGAGAAGGACGTCGTCATCGAAGTCATCGATGACGAGTTGGTAATCAGGGCTCAAAGGACAGAGACTCACAGGAGCGAAAGCGATCACGTCTACCGAAGCGAATTCCGGTATGGATCGTTCATGCGGAGCCTCCCGATTCCCCGCGATGTCGACGAGTCGAAGATTGAAGCGACGTATCGTGACGGCGTGCTCGAAGTGCGGATGCACTCGACGGCCGAGGTTTCCGACAAGAAACCACACCGTGTTGCAATCGAGCGCAAGTAACGGCGTAACACGCGGTTCTTACGCTTGAGCGTAGAGGGCGCACGAGTATGTCCTCCCGATTACTCGTGCGCCCTGCGCACGAGTATGTCCTCCCGATTACTCGTGCGCCCTCATTCTTGACTCTCACGGAGTGCCCGACCAATAGGCGTTGGGATGATTGCGGCTCGGCTCGAGCGGGAGCCCGCGGGAGATGATCTTGGAGTTCACGATAGGTTGCTCGACTTGATCTAGCGGTGGCTGACTAGATACCACCAGAGGCTCATGGCAATCACGAAGCCGATCAACCCACCGACGTAGCGCCACACGGGACCCGCCGACTTTGCGTAACCGTTGTCCTCAGCAGCTTCGGCTTCA
>JBEKCK010000020.1:0-38633 GCA_050014915.1 Acidimicrobiales bacterium
GACTGATGTAAGAAAATAGCGGGCTGAATATCAACTGCGACCAGCGATAACTGTTGATCGTTCTTCGCGCTGCGTCCACCCTTTCAAGGTGGCGGCACGGGTTCGAATCCCGTTGGGGGTGCTTCGTAATTCCTGGTGAGAATCTATTTCCGCGTAGCGAGCATCTGCATCAAATGGGCCATATTTTCGCAAAAAGGGCGCCGTTAATGCCCAGGTAATGCCCGTTCAATGCCCAAAATCACCTGGAAATGGACGTAGCAAGGCGCCAAATACTTGTCGCTACTCAATTCTGGCTGCATCCGAGCCACCACCGATCTCAGGTGGTGTTCGTTGCAGGTGCTGCTACACAACTCGATACAGTACTTCACTGGACCAGTGAAGTACTGTATTATCTGAAGTATGCCAGGGGCTAATGAACTCTCCACAAGTATTCGCATTGCGATGCGTGCCGTGCTCCCCTTAGGTGTTCAGGTCGACATTGAGCCAGGCTCGACGAAGGCAGTGCCGACTTTTCACGTTTTCATTCGTGCCGGAGGTGGCCTGCACAGATTCTTGGCGGGTTGGGCGGGAGAGGGTTGGCCCGCGGACGTTGAACGGCTCATCGCTGCAGCACCTCAAGTTGAGATCGTCTTTGGGAAGAGAATTTCACAAGGCGCCAAAGACTGGCTCTTGACTCGGCACCGAGGTTGGGTTGACGAGAGTGGTGACGCGAACGTAAATCTTGGGACCGGACTCATAATCCTGCGTGAGGGACGCCAGCGTCGTCTCAATGAGGAGAGCACCCCGCGATGGACTCAGACCATGATCGCGGCAGCAGAAGCAGTGTTCGCTGGCGTGCCTCCAACCGTTGAGGCGGTCGAACAAGCGACGGGCATTTCTCGAGGAGCTTCGAACAATGCCTTGGCAAAACTGGAAAAACTGGAACTGCTCGAACGCCCCAATATCCCCAGAGGACCACTCTCAGCGCGTCGCGTCGTCGATCCCGACTCTTTCCTCGATCAGTATGCAACTGCGGCGGCTTTACTCGCGAGCAAAAGGCCCGTGATCCGGCTTCATCGATTGTGGAGAGATCCGCTTGATGCCTTTCAAACAGAGATTGCACCTGCGCTCAACGGCAGTTCGACATCGTGGGCGATTACCGGAGCCGCCGCATCAGTTCTTGTCGCTCCCTTTCTGTCGCAATTCACCGTCGTTGAACTGTACGTTGGTGACGACCTTTTCTCGAACCTTGATCTACTTGCAGAGACAGTCGGCGGGCATGTCGTGGATCGTGGACATCTCTTGGAAGTTCGGGCCCTTCCGACAAGATTGAGTGCTAAGGGTCCGGTCGTCAACGGGATCCAAGTGGCGCTTCTTGCTCGGGTCTATGCCGATTTACTTGCCGTTGGCGGGCGGTCCTCCGAGGCAGCTCGCTACTTAAGAGATCATGCCGATGTCGGACCCCATT
The DNA here is from genome assembly GCA_050014915.1 of Acidimicrobiales bacterium. Taxonomy (GTDB): domain Bacteria; phylum Actinomycetota; class Acidimicrobiia; order Acidimicrobiales; family RAAP-2; genus RAAP-2. The sequence goes on from JBEKCK010000020.1 coordinate 1,448, forward strand.
CGTAGTCGACGCGCACGCGATTGGCCGAAGGGCTCTAGTTCGATTGGTATTGGCGTACGGTGGAACACCCGACTTTGTCTTGCTCGGAGGTTTGGTACCAGATCTTCTATGCCGTAATTCGGTGCGAATGCATCAAGGAACAACCGACGTCGACGTTCAAGTAAATCTTGAGGTGTTCGGTCAATCCGCAAACAGCACCCGCTTGGAGCGAGCGCTAACGGACTGCGGTTTCGCTCCGGATGTCCAACGCGTGTGGCGTTGGCGGGATGAATCACCGACAGAATTGATCGTGAAGATCGAATTTCTCGCTGACCTGGATGACGTGAGGGACTACGAAACGTTGATCTTTGACGGATGTGTCTACTTGGGTGCACTAAACCTTCGAGTTCCGTAACTGTCGAAAGCGTTCCGGGGTGGCCCAAACTGAAATCTCTGGCCACCCCGGGACGAACGTTGGCCCTACGCCATGATCTCCGCTTTTGATGAGTCGTGCCGAATGTCGATGCGGCGAGGTTTCGCCTCCTCCGCGACGGGAATCGAAAGAGTAAGCACCCCGTCGGAAAACTGCGCATCGATCTTCGACGTGTCGAGATTGTCGCCCAGGAGTATCTGACGCGTAAAAACGCCATGAGGACGCTCCGCGACCAAGGCCTCAATACCCTCGGCCAGCACGGGCGCTCGACGTTCCGCCTTGACCGTCAGGGTGTTGTTGTCGACGGTCAACTCAATTGAATCCGAGTCGACACCCGGCACATCGAATTGAAGCAAGAACTGGTCCTCCTTCCGATACGCGTCCATCGGAATACCCACGGACGTGACTCGGCGACTTGAATCTCCCATCAATTGCTGAAAGAGACGATCAAAGTCTCGATACGGTTCGGAACGAACAAGAAGTGGCATTGCCCTACCTCCTAATCACTCTTTTTCATTTCTGCCGTTTAGCACTCACTGGCAGCGACTGCCAAGATAGCAGATCAAGAGGGTTTTAACTTATAAAATTTGTAAGAATTCGTTCGGCGCGCGCAGACTCATTCGTGACCCCCGAAGCCAGCAATCACGCCCGAAATGACTCGAGTTCGACGTGGCAGCGCGCTCAACATTTGGCAACCACCTCGTCACCGCCAGCGGAGGTGTCCTCTATGCCTCGATATTTCCATCCACTACTTCAAAGGGCGGGAGACCGTTGGCGCTCATCCTCAGAGCTCAAGGTGAAACGCCATCGATTCGAACAAGCCGTTCTGGTCATGGGCACCAAAAGAAGACCGATTGTTCTCACACACGACGCACCGGTCGCCGTCCACGGACAAGGGTCTTTCGGCCCTACTGAGTCGTTACCGCACTGGCGATACTCAAGTCAAGTGGCAGTCGCCACGCACGAGATAGGAGTCTGTCATGACAGACCTTTTGGAAAAGAAATCAACGGCTGGCGTTGAGGACAATGTGAAGGTGTTCGTTGCTCCGGGACGCGCTGGGAGCCTCGTTTCACTCAAGCCGAGATATGAGAACTTCATTGGAGGCGAGTGGGTTCCTCCGGTTAAGGGTGAATACATGGACGACGTGACGCCGGTGAATGGCAAAGTTTTCTGCCAGGTGGCACGTTCGACCGTAGAAGACGTGGAGTTGGCGCTTGACGCGGCACACCGTGCACGCCAGGCCTGGGCGGACACGTCGCTGGCGGATCGCGCGAAGGTCTTGAACAAGATCGCAGACGTACTCGAGGCCAATCTGACGATGTTGGCCGTGGCCGAGAGTTACGAGAATGGCAAGCCGGTGCGCGAGACGTTGGCCGCCGACCTGCCTCTCGCAGTTGACCACTTTCGCTACTTCGCCGGAGCGACCCGTTCGCTCGAGGGCCGCACCACCGAGATAGACAAGGACACCGTGGCGTTCCACTTCCACGAGCCGCTCGGCGTCGTAGGTCAGATCATCCCCTTCAACTTCCCGCTTCTGATGGCGGCGTGGAAGATCGCCCCGGCGCTGGCCGCTGGCAACTGCACGGTACTCAAGCCGGCGTCGCCGACGCCGTGGTCGATTTTGAAGTTCGCCGAGCTGCTCGACGGCATCGTCCCCAAGGGTGTCATCAACATCGTGACCGGTCCGGGGGCCGAAATCGGCAAGGCGCTGGCCACCAGCCCGCGAATCGCCAAGATCGGATTCACGGGCGAGACCACGACCGGTCGACTGATAATGCAGTACGCGGCCGAGAACCTCATCCCGTCGACGGTGGAATTGGGCGGCAAGTCACCCAACATCTTCTTCGCTGACGTGATGAACGCTGACGACGAATTCTTGGACAAGGCGATCGAAGGACTCGTGCTGTACGCCTTCAACAAAGGCGAGGTCTGCACCTGCCCCTCGAGGGCCCTTGTACAAGAGTCGATCTACGACAAGTTCATGGAACGCTGCCTGGCCCGTATTGCGATGATCACCCAGGGCAATCCGCTCGACACCGCAACCATGATTGGTCCGCAAGTGTCGACCCAGCAGCTTGAGAAGATCGAGTCGTACGTCGAGATCGGTAAGCGAGAGGGCGCGCAGGTCCTCATCGGTGGCCACCCCACGTCGGTCGAAGAGGACCTCCAAGGTGGGTACTACTTCGAACCCACGGTGCTGAAGGGCCACAACAAGATGCGCGTCTTCCAAGAGGAGATCTTCGGACCGGTACTGGCGGTCACGACCTTCAGTGACGAGGCCCAGGCGCTCGAGATAGCCAACGACTCGCTCTACGGGTTGGGCGCGGGCGTATGGACGCGTGACGGCAACTTGGCGTACCGCATGGGTCGCGGAATCCAGGCTGGACGAGTGTGGACGAACTGCTACCACCTCTACCCGGCGGGCGCGGCCTTCGGCGGCTACAAGATCTCCGGAATTGGTCGAGAAAACCACCAGATGATGTTGGAGCACTACTCACAGACCAAGAACTTGTTAGTGAGTTACAGCACCAAGCCTCTGGGCTTCTTCTAAGAGTTCCAAGACTGGGCCACGAGACTCACCGGGAATCTCGGAGACCGGACGGACGAACTGTCATCCGGGTCCCGGTGAGTATCGCAGGTCGCATTGTCCGTTCATTCTCGTTGACACCGAAGATCTGTCGACGGGAAGTTCCATCGGATCATGGGGCAGCGGTGTTTCCTGCGAGGGTCCAGCCGACGAGCGCGTTGGCATGTCCGTGACCCATCTGGTACTCGGATTTGAGATGACTAACGATCGCCATGTGCTTTTCTAGGCCGCATTGGGCGATGATCTTCTGCCACTCGGCGATCGAGCGGCCGTACTTCTTCTCGATCGACGAGAAGTACGACGCGGGTCCTTGTTTCGGCCACGGTGCGCTTTGATTCGTCAAGGATTGTCCCTCGTTGATGTAGGGCGACGTTCGCAATGTGTTTGAAGTTCTTCTTTCAGATGGCCGTGACGTTCACTTGCCATCCGATACCGAACTTGTCGATGAGCGCGCCGAAGATGTCACCCCAGAACATCTTCTCCATCGGCGCCTTCACGGAACCGCCGTGACCCAATCCATCGAAGATCCTGCGGAGTTCGTTCTCGTCGCTTCCGATGATGGTGAGTTCGATCCTGGTCTGGACCTCGCTGGTCGCGTCGGAACCGTCGCTTGCCCTAACGGTGAACGACCCGGTGTCCAACGCAGCGTTTATTACGAGGTGGGACGACTCCTGTGGTGTCGTCGGGTCGACGTCGCCGCGGCGCGTGATCGACAGTTCGCCGCCGAGAACGCCCTGGTAGAAACTCATCGCCTCCTCGGTGTTGCCGGGGAAGAAAAGGTATGCCTCGAGATTCACTTTTGACCTCCTGGTTGGAATTCTCCGAACAATTCGCCGAAGCCTTTATTTTGGCGTCTTTCGGACGCGAAATCGTCAAATCGTAGGAAATCGAGTGTTTTGTCGGGAGAATGGAAAAAGTTGTCTTAAAATATGCACAATATCTGCCCACGACCCTTTTTTTTAGAGTGAAACGACGATACGCTCACTTCGAGAACGACCCAAGTATTACTTTGATCACCTGGCTGAGGGAGGGACCTCATGAAGAAATATCTGCGTTCACTGCCAGCAATCGCATTGTCCTTGGGTCTCATCTTCGCGATTGGCAGTGAAGCCGCGGCTCACGGACATGGTCAAAACGGCGGAACCGGATACGGATACGGATACGGATACGGATACGGCCAGGGTCACCACAAGCACCATGGCAAGGGTCACCACCACGGCAAGGGTCACCATCACGGCAAGGGTCACCACCATGGCAAAGGTGATGGACACGGCAACGGCGGCGGCACTGGCATCGGCGGCGGCACTGGCAACGGCGGCGGCAGCGGCGGTGGCGGTGGCGACAAGAGCGGCGGCAAGAGCGGCGGCGGCAAGGGCAATGTTGGCGGTTTTGGCGGCGGCAACGGCGGCGGCAACGGCGGCGGCACTGGCTTCGGCGGCAAGAGCGGCGGCGGCAAGGGCAATAGTGGCGGTTTCGGTGGCGGCAACGGCCGCGGCAAGAGCGGCGGCGGCGGCTTCGGTGGCGGCAACGGCTTCGGCGGTGGCAATGGTGGCGGCAAAGGACACTAGGCGTAGCCGCAACCGACACTACGAGTTGCAATTTTCATGACCTAGTTGACGTTTGATTCGCGACTGGAGTCGGATTCTAGGAATCCACGGTATTGGGCAATCAATCGTCCAATAGCGCGATAGTCAGCGAATGCATGCACTCATCATTCGACCAATATTTTCAACTTTGACCTGCCAACGGACGCGTTAGTTTCCAGTCATGACATCAAGAACCACTCTCGCGCGACAATTCTGGATGGCAATCGAGCCGATACACGCCATCGTTTATTTCGCTCAGGAACCTTCCGACGCCGCCAAGCGGATAGGACTTCGAGGCTTCTGGATGGGTTATTTCGCTGGGCGGGTCGCACCACTGGGCCCGGTTCCAGCTCTACCAGTTTGCGCTATGACGTACGGATTCGCCCCGAGCATGGTGAGTCGAGCGATCCCTGACGCGTGGAGATTCGCTGAACCCGAACTCGTCTTACACACTCGAATTAAAAGTGCGGCAGAAGCCCTACGTGCGCACCTCGGTTCTGAAGAGGTTCGCCAGATCTCCGAGGTTTCTGATGTTCTTTGGGAAGCAGTTCGTGGTTGCCAATTCGACGGTCGACCACTTGCCGCGTCTTGGTCAACGGTGACACCGCCGAAGGACCCCGTCGCGAGCGCTTGGCTTGCAGCGACAATCCTTCGTGAACATCGGGGTGACGGACACGTTCTTGCGGGCGTCGCCGCTGGGCTTGGTGGTCTGGACGCCACGTTGACCTTGGTCGCCACAGGTGCGATGACTCGAGAGTTGATTCAACCCAATCGCGGGTGGACGGACGACGATTGGTCACACTCCCTCCGCAGACTCCAGGCCCGAGGCCTGATCGACCGCAGTGGAGGTCTTACCGAGACAGGAGTAGCCCTTCGACGCGAGGTCGAAGCCGCCACCGACCGACTGGCGTCGTCACCTGTGGAGCGTTTGGGTGAAGCCGGCGTAGAAAGAGCCATTTCACTCGCCGGTCCGGCAGGTCGAATCCTGATCGACTCGGGAGTCATACCCATGCCAAATCCAATTGGTCTGCCCCGAGCGTGAGGACTCATCTAGAACTCCTTTTCCCGACTAGTCCAGGGTGCTTCTCGCCCCGGCGGTCAGTCGTAGTGACGAAGTTCCTGCCACATGTCAATCCATCTTCTCCCTAACCCGGTGCACACGTAAATGTGACCGTGCCACTCCTGGTTGTGAAGCCCCGCGCAATGACCGTGGTGAGTGTCGTCCAAGCGAACAGGCGCCGCCATCGCCGTCAGTCGTCACCCCGACGACGCTCGACGGCGACGGAGCCGGCCGCGAGTAGGTAGACGTACGCTCCGCCGAGGTAGTAGATCGTCGCGCCGGTCGCCACCGCGAAGAAGACGAAGAGTCCGGCGTGTGCCCAGACCAACGATCGCCACAGGGGTCGGCCCGAGCGACAGAGGGATCGCAGGCCGAGCAGCCACACCCAAATCAACGCGACGCTACTCTTACCCAGTAGTCCGAGCGAGGCAAGGTGGGGGTGCTTTGACCTGTTCAGCCTGTGGATCCGACAACCGGCCCAACCGGAGATTCTGTCACACGTGTGGCGCCGAACTGACTCTCGCGTGTGGGCGATGCGGTGGCGCGAACGAGCCCGGGGACGCGTACTGCGGCAACTGTGGAAGTTCGCTCGTTGGTGACATGCAAGCGGACGGGTCGCACCGTGGCGCTGACCGGTTGACCGGTCCGCAAGAGTCGACCACGGTGGGGAGCCGACTCGGGTCTGAACTCCGGCACGTATCAGTGCTCTTCTGCGACCTCGTCGGCTTCACGCCGCTCGCCGAGTCGAAAGACCCCGAGGATGTCCGCGAGTTCCTTTCCGGTTACTTCGATCTGGCTCGGGCGATCGTGAATCGCTATGGCGGAGTGATCGAGAAGTTCATCGGTGACGCCGTCATGGCCGTGTGGGGCGTTCCTGCAGCCAACGAGGACGACGCCGAACGCGCAGTACGAGCCGGGCTCGAGCTCATCGCGAGCGTTGGGGCGTACGGGAGCGAGCACGGTGGGAGCATCTTTGCGCGCGTCGGCATTGTCACCGGGAGCGCAGCCACCACCGAGACTCCCGAGGAAGGCATGGTCATCGGTGATCGAGTCAACACCGCGGCGCGAATCCAGTCGATTGCCGCGCCGGGAACGTGCTACGTGGACGAGGTCACCAGGCAAGCGACATCGCGCGCCATCGTCTACGAGGACGCCGGCGAACACGAACTCAAGGGCAAGGCAGAGCCCGTGAGGCTCTACTCGGCGATCCGTGTTGTGGCCGGCGTGGGTGGAGTTTTCAAATCCGAGGGCCTCGAGGCGCCGTTCGTCGGGCGCGACGGTGAGTTGCGCCTCGTGAAAGACCTCTTCCATGCTTCTGCACAAGATCGTCGGGCGCACCTCGTATCGGTTACCGGACACGCTGGAATCGGCAAGAGCCGGCTGGCCTGGGAGTTCTATAAGTACGTCGACGGAATCGCTGATCAGATCAATTGGCATCGCGGACGATGTCTGTCCTACGGCAAGAGCGTGACGTACTGGGCACTAGCCGAGATGGTGCGCAGCCGGGCCGGCATCCTCGAGGGCGAGGAGGCAGCCTCGTCTTCGGCAAAGCTCCACGCCTCGGTCTGCGAGTACATCGAGGACGACGAGGAGCAACGTTGGGTCGAACCACGCCTCGCGCACCTGCTCGGCATCGAGGAACGCTCGGCCAGCGAGAAGGAGGACCTCTTCGCGGCCTGGAGGCTCTTCTTCGAGCGGATGGCCGACGCGCGACCTGTCGTGCTGTCGTTCGAAGACATGCAGTGGGCGGACTCGTCGCTACTCGACTTCGTGGAGTACCTTCTCGACTGGTCCCGGGCCTACCCGATCTTCGTACTGACCCTCGCACGCCCGGAGTTCGCCGATCGACGCACCACATGGGGGGCGGGGCGCCGCAACTTCACTTCCATCTACCTCGAGCCGCTCGGCGCGCCCGCGATGACCGAGCTCGTGACCGGCCTCGTCCCCGGCCTGCCGGGCGAAGTGATCGAAGCAATCCTCGTTCGTGCCGAAGGGGTGCCGTTGTACGCCGTCGAGACGGTGAGGATGCTGATCGATAAGGGTCTCGTCGTCAGGATGGGAGCCTCGTACCAGCCGCTCGGAACTATCGGCAGTCTCGACATCCCCGAGACGTTGCACGCGCTGATCGCCGCGCGTCTGGACGGACTCCCGGCACCGGAGCGGGGCCTGCTCCAAGAAGCAGCCGTGATTGGCAAGACATTCTTCAAGTCTTCGCTCGTGGCACTTCTGCCCCTCGACGAACCCATGATCGACGAGCTCCTCTTGTCACTCGTGCGCAAGGAGGTGATCACACTTCAGACTGACCCGCGCTCGCCGGAACTCGGCCAATACGCCTTCTTGCAGGACCTCGTGCGAGAGGTCGCCTACGAGATGCTCCCCAAGCGCGATCGAAAGGACCGGCACCTCGCGGTCGCTCGGTACCTCCTCTCGGCCTGGGTTGCCGAGGAATACGACATCGTTGAAATCGTGGCTGCCCACTATCTCGTCGCGTACCACCTCGCACCGGCTGCACCTGACGCGGAAGAGGTGAAGAGCGAGGCGCGGCGGCTCCTCGTGCGCGCCGGAGAACGGGCGGCCGACCTCGCAGTCGCCGAAGGAGCCCAGCGTTACTTCGAGATGGCGATCGAACTCACCGAGGAGGTCGAAAGCGGTGCTCAACTCCACGAGCGCGCAGGCCAGATGGCGCAGCTCAACTTCAATCCGGATGGCGCAAGAGCTCATTATGAGGCCGCGCGCGACCTCATAGAGACAGTGGGTGACACCCGCGCGAGCGCACGCCTATCAGCACGAATCGGCGAGATCGACTACTTCGACGATCATCTCGACGAAGGCATCGAGCGAATGGAGGTGGCGTTCACGCTCCTGGTGGAAGAGGAACATGACGCAAACCTCGCTGCGCTGGCCGCCCAGCTCGGGCGCCTCCACCTCTTTGCTGGGAACAAGGAGCTCGCCGCCGAGCGCGTGGAGTTCGCTCTCGGTGTCGCCGAACGGCTGCGCCTGCGCGAGCAGTTCTCCCAGGCCCTGAACACCAAAGGAGTCCTCCTCGAGTTCAGCGGACGCGTTGAAGAGGCCACCGTTCTCATGCGACACGCGCTGGCGGTGGCGCTAGAGGACAACCTCCCGAGCGCCGCGTTGCGGGCGTACTACAACCTCGCGTTTCTCATAATGGAACAGGACCTCTACGACGAGGCCACGGAGATCTTCCAGGCAACTATTCAGCTCGCGCGACGAGTCGGGGACCACGCTTTTGAGCGGTGGTCCGTATACGGAATGTGCTTCTTGATGGCCGAGGACGGTCGATGGAACGAAGCTCTCGAGCTTGTCGACGAGATCGGTCCCGACACTATGACGAACGTTTCTCTGTGGCGCCTGATAGGCGCCCTATCGATCCTTCTCAACCAGGGCAAGATCGACGAAGCGAAGGAGCAGTTCGGTGCACTCGAGATGATGGAGACCTCCACCGAGATTCAGACGAGAGCAGGGATCGGCATCATTCGAGGACTGATGTTGATTGCCGAGGGCAAGAACGTCGAGGCACTCGAGCGACTGAGCGAGGTCGTCGGGTATAGGGCCGCCATCGGACCGGGAGCGGTCAAATTTGCCCAAGTGGCGGAGATCGAAGTGGCGCTGGTAATCGATCGAGCGTTGGCCGAGGAGCGCGTCGCGCGGCTAGAGAGTTCGATGCCAGGCGACACGTCGCCGTTTCTGGAAGCACAATCGCGCCGCTTTCGGGCGGCGCTCGATCGACGGTGTGCCTTGGAGTGCTACGCGAGGGCCGAGGAGGGCTTTCGCAACCTCAATCGTCCCTTCTGGCTCGCCGTGACGCTCCTCGAGCACGCCGAGTGGCTGCATTCACTGGATGAATTTGAAGCCGCCGCACCTTTATGCGATGAAGCGTCGGCGATATTCACTCGTCTCGGCGCGCGACCCTGGCTCGAGCGCCTCCGCGCGATGGGCGAACCGTATGTGGCGTCACAAACTCGACGCAACATGACTGTGGAGCTTTCAACATCCGTGAATGAATAAGGTCACAAACCTTCAGTTTTTATCTGCTTCTTCGACCGGGACCAGTTCGTTTGGGTGATGACCACTGCGTATCCGATCAACCAGCACATGGGCAAAGAACTACCGGGTATCCGTCAGGGTCACGGCATACGACAGCGCCAGCGTCGGCCCAGTATGGATTCTCGTGCTGAATCAACCCGAATCCATATTCACCGAGCCTCGTTGCGGCCGCCTGGAGTTGGTCTTCCGAGACATAGAACACCAGGAGGTCCTCTTCCGTAGGACTCGGTGTTGGCAGACCGCTCTCGTGGCTGGTGAACTCAAGGTGCCAGTCGCGCCCTGGTCGGCCGACGAACACACCGTCGTAGCCGTCATGCCTTTCAAACCCACCCAGCCGTTCAAGTCTCAAGATGTCGACATAGAAATGCAGAGTCGCAGGAATGTGACTCACGGGTCGAGCGACCCGCATCGAAGATGGCGAGAACTCTCCGGCGTTCATGACTTTCACTGTAGGGGTGAAGCCCGTAGGTTGATCAAGGTGACAACCTTCCGGAGAGATCCTGTATCGATAATCGCGAGAAATCAGTTACGCAACTACATTGCCTACACGAGCCCTGAATCTGGGATGTGCGAATGATCGAAAGCTTGAACACGGATCGCCTCTTGATGCGACCGTTCGTTGATGAAGATCTCATCTCGCTGACCCAACTACACGCAGAGGAGTCCTTCTGGTGGTTCCCTCTCCGGCGGGCCATGACCGCAGAGGAGTCTCGGAACTTCCTTGCTCGAGCGATCGCCAGTTACGAATCTGAATCAGAGCCGTCATTGCTGGCGGTCATCGAACTTTCGACCGATGCACTTGCAGGATGGGGCGGCCTCTCCGTTCCGCGGTTCTTGCCCGAAGTCCTGCCAGCGATCGAAGTCGTTTGGCGACTGGGCTCGGCATTTCGCGGGCGCGGCTACGCCACAGAGCTCGGTGCCGCCGCACTGCAATGGGGATTTTCGGCGCTCGAGTTGGAGGAAATCATCAGCATCTTCGAGCCAGCGAATGTTGCCTCGGGCAAGGTTATGGACCATCTCGGTTTTGGTGTCGGCCGCGAGATGACGGATCCTACGCGAGGGCTACCACTATTAGTCAGATCTCTTTCGGTTGGTGATTGGCGATTCACTCGCTAGGAACCCTCATCATTGAACGAGAGATCTGTAGCACATTTTGCCGGTCAATCGGTCACGTGGTACTCGTCGATCACGTCGAGACCTGCTCTCCAGCACTCCGTTCTCGAGCGGCCTTCAATTGGACTGTCGGCGGCTCCGCTAGGAACCACGATTCGGTGTGCGTTGGAGCGGTCTTCGAGGCGTGAGGGCGACTCTCGTATGCTGAACGGAGCCTATGAGAACTCTTGCCTCATTCATCATCGTCAGCTTGGACGGATTCCACGAAGACGCGAGGGGTATGTTCGATTTCGCGATCGTCGACGAGGAGTTCCGTGAGTTCGCGATTCGCCAACTGGATGAGTCGGACACCCTCGGCTTCGGCCGCGCGACCTACGAGCACATGGCGGCGTACTGGCCCACCGACCAGGCTCGGGCCAATGACGACGCGATCGCCACGCGGATGAACACCAAACCGAAACTGGTCTTCTCGAACGCCTCCGAACTCGCGGAGTGGTCGAACACGACCGTCATCGCCGGCGATTCCATTGAGCGGATCGAAGAGATCAAGTCCGCCCCGGGCGGGGAGTTGCTCGTGATCGGGAGTGCCCACCTTACGGCGAGTCTCGTCGCGGCGAACGTGCTCGACGAGTTGCGCATCATGGTCAGCCCAATCGTCCTCGGTCGAGGTCATCCCCTCTTCGAAGACCTGACCGAACGCGTCGCGCTCACGCTGGGTGACGTGCAGCAGTTCGAATCGGGCAATGTCCTGCTGACGTATCACATCCCTGGTTGAGTGATCACACCACCGGCGAAACCCCGACGTTGCTGACCCAGTGCGAGGGCACGAAGTGCACGTGAGAACGACAGTTCGCTGAGCGGTCCACGCTGACGGCGCGGCTTCGTCGGACGTAATCTCGCTACGTGGAAACGCTCCACTCCTGGCACTCCCGCACTCCGTGACGCAGCCGGTCACCACCACACCTTCAACCTGGGCGCCACTCAGGGTCAAGGCATTTCGATGGTTGTGGCTGGCCTCACTGGTCAGCAACGTCGGCGCGTGGATGCAGACCGTAGGCGCCCAATGGTTGCTCGTGCACGCGGCCAATGCGGCGATCCTCGTCTCGCTGGTCCAGACGGCCGACATGCTTCCCGACGTCCTCTTCGCCATCGTGGGTGGCGTGCTCGCCGATATCCTCGACCGCCGTCGGATGATCATCGCGGTCCAAACCGGCCTTGCCTTGACCGGTGCGCTCCTGGCGACGCTGACTATTACTGGCCACATGTCGCCGGCGCTGCTCTTGATGTTCACCTTCGTGATCGGATCGGGTTCGGTCTTCATCACACCGGCGTACCAATCCCTCGTACCCGAGCTGGTGCCGCGTGATGACGTGGCGTCCGCGGTCCAGCTGAACTCCATCAACGTCAACATCGCCCGTGCGGTCGGGCCCGCGATCGCCGGGATTGTGATCGCCCGTTTCGGGGTCGGCGCCGACTTCGCGATCAACGCGGGGACGTTCCTGGCGTACGCCATCGTCGCGGTGTTCTGGCGGCCCACGACGAGCATTGCGCCTCCCCACCCCGAGCGCTTCCTATCGGCCCTGCGGGCCGGAGGGCGTTACGTCCGTTACTCGCCGGTCGTGCGACGGATCCTCTTGCGCGCGGCGCTGTTCCTCGTCCCAGCCAGTGCGTTGTGGGGTCTGTTGCCACTCGTGGCTAACCGTCGACTCGATCTCGGACCCAGCGGGTACGGACTCCTGCTCGGCGCGCTCGGGGTCGGGGCCATCGCCGGAGCGACGCTCCTCTCGCGAGTACGCGCCCAACTGTCGACCAATGGCATCGTCGGACTCTCTGGCGGGTTCTTCTGTGTCGCCCTCGCGGTCGTCGCCCTCTTGCACTCGACGATCGGCGTCGTCCTGGTCCTCATTCCGACCGGTGCCACCTGGGTCTGGATGCTCGCGACCTTGAACACGTCGCTGCAACTCTTCTTGCCAGTCTGGGTGCGGGCACGGGGTCTGTCGATCTACCAAATGGTGCTCTTCGGGGCGCAGGGTCTGGGTGCCCTGGTGTGGGGCATCGTCGCCGACGAGTTCGGTCTCACCGTCGCCTTCGTCGCTGCCGCCACGCTGCTCGCTGCGGGCACGGCGTCGATGAGACTCTGGCCACTCTTTGAGACGGCTAACTTGGACCGTTCACTCGTTGTGCGTCCCGATCCCGAGTTCGACTTCGAGACAGAACCGGACGCCGGTCCGGTCGTCGTGTGGACGACGTACTCGATTCCACCCGAGAAGGAGAGTGAGTTCGTGAACGCCATGGTCCGGGTGCGCGAATCACGTTTCCGTACGGGGGCCACCGAATGGGGCCTCTTCCGCAACGGTGAGCAGCCCGGGGACTTCGAGGAGATCTTCTTCGTCAACTCGTGGGAGGAGCACCTGCGCCAGCACCGGGAACGTCTCACCGGCGCGGACATCGAGTTCGAAGACAAGGCGAAGTCGCTCTCCAGTACGACCCCGCAGACTCGTCACCTCTTCTCAACGGAGTCCGAAGGTCTGTGAGGTCAATCAGGAATGTCAACACCCTCGGTGACCAGAAAGGCGCGCACTTGATCGCCGTGCTCTCGCACGTAGTGCGGGTTGATCGCGAGCAACTCCAGCAACGTCGACCCGACACGTGGATGTCCCGCGAGACAGCGCTCGTCCGGCTCTGAATCGGTCGCCGCGCCGAGGCGCTCGGCGACCGTGCGTCGTCCGTGTTCCAAGTACCGCAAGGGGACACGATCCGCGGCCACGAGCCTGTCACTCATGGCGCAGCCTCAGCGCCAACTCGCGATTCGCGTCACGAGATGTCGGACTCCGCGGGTGGACCGTCTTGGTGCCCCAGGACCGGCTCGAAGTCAGCGACGTAGCGATTGAATCGAGTCGTCCACGATTCCATCTCTCGTCCGAACTGCAGACGATCGAGACAGCTCTCCCAACCGGCCGCGTTACGTGCAGCGATGGCGGCGCTCAACTCTTCGGTCAACACGAACACGGTGCCGTCTGGTGCGGCGGTCAGTTCAAAGGTGATCTCGTCCTCGGCCCACGTGAAGCGGACTCGTCGCGGTGGCTGCCATTCGATGACGGTCCCCGGAAGCGGATCGATGTCGTGTTCATCGAAGTGATGAGTGAGAGTGGCACCGCTCTTCCATTCGTCGATCTCGATACGGGTCGGGAACCACGAGCGCATTTCGTCGGCATCGGTCAGCGCCGTCCACAGAGTTTCTATCGAATGAGGGAGGTGGCGCTCGAATCGAATGACCGGTCGAGGTCCCGTTGATGTCAGCGTGGCGTGACTCACCCGACTCCTTCCTCGATGGTCTTCACATCGATGCGGCTCTTAGCGCTCCGACTCGCTGGTTAGGTAGTCGAAGAAGGGCTCGTACTGCCACGATCCGTCGTATCGTTCGCCGTTGACGAAGAACGTCGGCGTACCGTTCGCCCCGCTACGGATCGCGCCCTCGAAGTCCGCCTCGACACGATCACGCGGTCCGCCGTCGGCGATGGCCTTGGTCGCCTCGTCGACGTTGGCGCCCACCTCTTCGATGTAACGACGCAGCGCCTTGTCACTCAGATCACGCTGGTTCTCGAACAGCGTGTCGTGGATCTCCCAGAACTTCCCTTGCAGCGCGACCGCCTCCGCTACTTCGGCGGCCGCCTCCGCGTGAGGGTGCACGTCTGAGAGCGGGAGGTTGCGGAACACGAAGCGCATCGAGTCGGCGAAATCCTTGCGCAGTCGTTCCACGATCGGATACGCCTGGCCGCAGTAGGGACACTGGTAGTCGCCGTACTCGACGACCGTGAGTTTCGCGTCGGATGGTCCGCTCGCGTGGTCATCCGGTCCGACGGGAATCGACAGTAGGGCACGCTCGCTCACGACAGGGCCTCCACCGCTCGAAGCGCGCCGTCCGCGCCGGGGTTCACGCCGACCGGCGACACCTCGCTCCACGCGACCTTGCCGTCGCGGTCGATGACGAAGAGGGCGCGCTCCGACGTGTCGTCGTCGTGTCGGTACACGTCGTAGGCCTTCGCGACGTCGCCCTTGGGATTGCTGTCCGCGAGAAGCGGAAAGGCGACCTTCCGGCGCTCTTTGAACTCCTCGTGACACCACGGACCGTCGACCGAGATTCCCAGGAGTTGCGCGCCGCGGGCCTTGAACAGCCGGCTCGCGGCGCTGAACACTGAGAGCTCGTCGCTGCAGACCGGACTCCAGTCGGCCGGGTAGAAGATGAGGACGACCGGTCCCTCGAACTCCGAAAGTGACACCTTTTGATCGGGTGTCGCGAGTAACGCGAAATCCGGTGCGACGGTTCCTGTTACCAACGCCACGTGAACTCCTCCCTGCCGCAATCTCTGCGACGCAGATTGAATTGAGGGCGAGTATAGGACGCTCCATCACGAAAAGGGCCCGTCGAAGCCCGTCCGCAACGCGCCTTGATCGCGTTGTGACGGCGTCAGAAGGCATCCTCGAGACCTGATCAGAACTATTTTCCTCTCGCGTCGACGTTGTTAGCACTCACGTGATGAGACTGCCAGACATTCCGAGCGGACCGATATGCTTGACGTCCCGAACTTCGGTTCGGCTTCCCGTAGCGGATGTCACGAACGTGCGCTCGGGAGGGAGTTCGCCTGGCGTCAGCGTTGCCTTTCGAGCGGATTCGACCACTGGAAAGGGAATTGCAATGACCAATGAGATCGTCACACTGCCGCTTCTTCCACTGAAGTCCGGCGTCATCCTGCCCGGCATGGTCTTCACCATGGCGCTGGAATCGAACGAGTCGCGCGTGGCCGTCGAAGCGGCGCGTTCGGCCGGCGGCCGTCTCCTCCTGGTGCCCCACATCGAGGGCCGCTACGCCAACGTCGGCGTCATCGCCGAGGTGCAGGAGGAGGGCACACTGCCCGGAGGACTCGAGGCAGTCGTGGTCCGCGGAGACCAGCGCGCCACGATCGGCACCGGAGTCCCCGGGACCGGCGACGCGCTATGGGTCGAGGCCGAACCCCTCGACGAGGGCGAGCCGACGCCCAACGTGGTGGAACTCGCACGCGAGTACCGCGCGGTGTTGGAGAACATCCTCCTCAGTCGGGGCGCTCGACAGATCGCCGCGCAGTTGCGCGAGATCACCGAACCGGGACGACTCGCCGACGTCGCCGGATACTCCCCCGATCTCACGCTCGCCCAGAAGGTCGAGGTCCTCGAGACCATCGACGTCGAGTCCCGTCTGCGCCTCGTGCTCGGATGGGCCCGCGACACGTTGGCCGACCTGACGTTGCGCGACCGGATCAAGAACGACGTCGAAGAGGGAATGGAGAAGACGCAACGCGAGTTCCTGTTGCGTCGTCAACTCGACGCGATCAAGAAAGAGCTGGGGCAACTCGGCGACGGTGACGACGTCGACCCCGATGACTACCGCGCGAAGATCGCCAACCGCGACCTCCCCGAGGACGTGCGAACCGCCATGCTTCGTGAGATCGACAAACTCGAACGGACCAGTGACCAGAGCCCCGAGACCGGCTGGATTCGCACGTGGCTCGACACGATCCTGGAGGTCCCGTGGGGGGTCGAGTCCGAGGACCGTCTGGACATCAAGGAAGCGCAGCGCATCCTGGACGCGGACCACGACGGACTCGAAGACGTGAAGGACCGTATTCTCGAGCACCTCGCGGTACGGAAGCTGCAGGCGGAACGCGGGATGACGCCGGTTGACGGACGCGGATCGGGCGCCATACTCGCGCTCGTCGGTCCCCCGGGCGTCGGTAAAACGTCGCTCGGCCAGTCGATCGCGAACGCGCTCGAACGCAAGTACGTGCGGGTCGCGCTCGGTGGCGTGCGCGACGAGGCGGAGATCCGCGGCCATCGTCGCACGTACGTCGGCGCCCAGCCGGGCCGCCTGGTTCGTGCGCTGCGAGAGGCCGGCACGATGAACCCGGTCATCGTCCTCGACGAGGTCGACAAGATCGGATCGGACTATCGCGGCGACCCGTCGTCGGCCTTGTTGGAGGTCCTCGACCCGGCCCAGAACCACACGTTCCGCGACCACTATCTGGAGGTCGACCTCGACCTCTCACGGGTGATGTTCGTGGCGACGGCCAACGTGGTCGACACCATTCCCGGACCGCTGCTCGACCGCATGGAAGTGATCCGACTCGACGGCTACACCGAGACCGAGAAGGTATCGATCGCCCGTCACCACCTCATCGGTCGCCAACTCGAGCGTGCGGCACTGCGCGAGGACGAGGTCGAGATCGACGACGACGTCTTGCGGACGATCGTGGCCGACTACACCCGTGAGGCCGGCGTGCGAAACCTGGAGCGAGAAATCGGGCGACTTCTCCGCAAGGCGGCGACGAAACTTGCGGCCGGCGAGCTCGAAGCCCCCATCGTCGTGAAGGCGACCGACCTACGCGAGTGGCTCGGTCGTGCCCACTTCTACTTCGAATCGGCCGATCGGACCAGCGTGCCCGGTGTGGCGACGGGACTGGCGGTGACCGGCGCCGGCGGTGACGTACTGTTCGTCGAAGCGAGCGTCTCCGAGGGGCCCGAAGGCTTGACGCTCACCGGACAGTTGGGTGACGTGATGAAGGAGTCGGCTGAGATCGCCATGTCCTACGTGCGTAGTCACGCGTCAGAACTGAAGATCGAACCGCAGGCCTTCGCCGGCAAACGGTTCCACGTCCACGTGCCGGCCGGCGCCGTCCCCAAGGACGGACCATCGGCCGGTGTGACCTTGACGACGGCGCTCGTCAGTCTGCTGCGTGACGAACCGATTCGCGCTCACGTCGGCATGACGGGCGAGGTCACCCTCCAGGGCCGCGTGTTGCCCATTGGGGGCGTGAAACAAAAAGTGTTGGCCGCCCACCGCGCGGGGCTGACCGACGTCATCTTGCCGGAGCGAAACGGAGCCGACCTCGAAGACGTCCCCGAAGAGGTCCGCGACGCGATGACGTTTCACCTGGCTGGCACGATCTCCGATGTGTTGAACGCGGCGCTCTCCGGCGATCACTCCGAAGAGTTTGCAGCCGTGGCGTGAACGGTTATCGATGAGCTGAGAACGGAGACCTAGTCACGATCAAGACTCGACGAGCTGTCACAACTGCGACGCGGAGATGTCGGGTTAGGGTTCGTCCGTGGCACGCAATCTTCGAAACGGCGTTGCCATCTCCTTGCTCCTCGGCTCCGGGATGCTGTTCTCGAGCTGTTCTTCGAATGCGGTGCACGGAAGTACCGCCACGAGCTTCGATACGCCGCTGCACGCCACGTACTCGTGGTTCACGTCAATCAACCAACGACAAAGGTCGGCGATGATGGCTCACGCGGCGCCGAACGCACAGAGCATGATGGATTGGAATGACGGAGTGACGTCGATGTGGCCATCCTTCTCCCACGTCAGTTGCAAGGTCACGAAGTCAGCGACGTCCATCTCCAACCTTCTGTGCACCTTCAACGAGAGCGCGCCGCCGGGAAACCAGATCGATACTTTCTGGACCGTCTCGTTGGAGCGCAGCGCCTCCGGCAAGTGGCTCATCACCAACTACGGGCAGGGTTGACTCGAACAGTTTCCCCGAGACTCAGAGCGGGTGAGGGTGGCCCTTCGTGATTCGCTTACGGGACCGGGAGCACCAGGTCCTGACGAACGCTCTCTCCGGAAGGGACGTCCACGGTGATGGGACCGACCGCTTCGCCGCCCGCGAACTTTCCGGAGACCGTGTACGTACCGGCCGGCACGTTGACGTACAACTCCTGACCTTCGCTCAGCGCCGTGTTGTCCGCGATCACGGATCCGACCGAGTTCGTGACCGTGATCGTCCCGGCACTGGATTTGCCCACGAGATCCTTGCAGTGCGGTGCTGAACTCTCGATCATCGCCCCGCCTTCAATGAAGAGACCGGTGATCAGTTCGGTCGGTCCCGGCTTCACGATCGGCTCGTTGGGAGGGGGCCCCGGGTTCACACTGCCCGAGCAGAGTGGATTCACCGAGACGGTGACCACCGTGGCGACGTGACCGGGACGAACGCTCTGGGTGCGGATCGTTTGAATCATGGGTACCTGAACCTTCGCCCCGATGAGTCGCAATCGACACCCGGCGATCGCTGCCCGGTCGCGCGCCTTCGTCACGGTCAGTCCCGTCATCCTCGGAGCGCGACACGACGCCGCCGAGGAGGCCGACGCAACGCTCGAAGTCCCCGTGAGCGCAAGCGGGAGTATCGCCGTCACCACCAGCACCGACATCCAAAATCTCAGCGAGCGTCCCACGACTCAACGGTATCTGGTGCATCGTTTGAGGTGATAGGCGGGCCTACGGCGTGTCGGACTATCGATGACGAGCTTTCCACGGGTCGCTCGTTGGCGCACGACTCTCGCTGGACGCCTAACGCCAGCAAGCCCTACTTCTTTTCGACTTGGGCGAGCTCCTTCTTCAACCAGTCGATCATCTTCGAATGTTCCGCGGGGTCGATGTGCGAGATCGCCTTGACGGCGTCGCGATGTCCGGGGTGTTCGGGGTCGGCGAGCGCCTGAGCGTCCACCTGCTGTGTACCGTCGTCTTCGTCCTTCTTGCGGTGCGAACCAAACCAGGGGTGGAACCCGAAGCCCCCGTAACTCCCGTATCCACCCATGCCCATGCCCATGCCGCCGAAGCCACCTCCACCGAAGCCCCCGCCGAAGCCGCCAATCGTTCCGCACGTCGCGCCGCAATGTGCACAACAACCACCGCAATGCCCGCAGGCCGCCATGTCTCTCCCCTCACCTGAACTCCTCGAACCTAGCAAGGGGAACGTCCTGACGTCGCCCTCGGGGTCGACGGAGTATCAATCGGCAGTTACGTTCTCGCCGCCGCGACGAGGTCATCGATCTGATTCACGGCCTGCGTCATTCCTTCGGCCATGCCCATGGCCAGCATCTTGTCCATCTGTGCCACGTCGACGAACGTGCTCTCGGCCGTCATCCGTGTGCCGCCGTCCATTGGCTCGATAGTGACGTGCGCGGCCATCGGATCGACGCCGGGCACCGGCTCGCCGTCGTCGCCCGCGAGACCGTTGGCGAACTCCAGTCGGCGGGGTTCTTCGATGACGAACATCCGCCACCAGCCGCGCGAGGTATCACCGTCGGGTCCGGTCATGTAGTAACGCGATTCACCGCCGACCTCGAAGTCGTGGCGCGTGAACGTCGCGGGATACGTGGGCGGTCCCCACCATCGCTCGAGCTGACGGGGATCCTCCCACACCGCCCAGACCTGATCGGGACTCGCCTCGAACTGCGCGACCACCGTCAATTTCAGGGCCTTCGGGTCCTTGACCGTTGAGATGACTGACATCAGGCACTTCCTTTCTCTCCGAGGATCTCGGCGATCCTCTTGGCTCTTCCGATCCAGATCTCTTCGAAGGCTTGAAGTAGCGCGGCCGCTTGACGCAGCGTCGACAGATTCCCGCGCACGATCTGCTCACGTCCGTGACGCTCCTTGGTGACGAGCGCCGCACGCTCGAGCACGCTCACGTGCTTTTGCACCGCGGCGAAACTCATCTCGTAGTCGCTGGCCAACGTGGACACCGACAGACCGTCCTGGATAACGCGCTCGAAGATGTCGCGCCGCGTGGCGTCGGCCAGGGCCCGAAATACTCGATCCGCCTCGGGATCCGCGAGTTGATGTACAACCATATGGTTGTACAATATCGTGTCACCAGAGACGATGCAAGTGGACATGGATCCTTCTAACGCCGGTCGTGGACTCGAGTTCACCACGCCGGACACCGCGGGGGGCGTTCGTAGGATGACGACGTGCGCATCGTCTCGCTCATTCCCACCACCACCGAAATCGTCTGTGACCTGGGTCTCGAAAACGATCTCCTTGGGGTCACGGCCGAGTGCAACTGGCCCGACGGCGTTCAACAGGGTCGCGAGATCGTCGTGCGATCGTTGGCCGGTTCAGAGTTGACACCCGGCGAGATCGACGAGTACGTCCGTGAACGGATCGACGCCGGACTCGACCTCTACGCGCTCGATGATGAGGCGCTCCGTCGATGCGATCCCGATCTCATCCTCAGCCAGGATCTCTGTCGAGTCTGCGCGGTGGCGAGCGGCGACGTCGCGGCGGCGACGGCGCGTCTCAACTGTCACGCGGAGGTTCTACAGATCGATCCTCAGACGCTCCCTGGAGTACTCGATTCGATTGCCACCGTCGCCAACGCGGCGGGTGTCGCCTCCCGCGGCTCGACCATTGTCGCCTCACTACGACGAAGACTGACCGACGTCGAAGACTCCGTGCGCGACCTTCCCCGGCGTCGGGTGTTCGTCTTGGAGTGGATCGATCCGCCGTTCGGCGCCGGCCACTGGGTGCCCGACCTGGTCACCGCGGCCGGTGGCGATCCGGTACTCGCCAGTCCCGGGGAGCGATCGGTCGCCACGACGTGGGCGGCCATCGCCGCCGCGAAGCCCGACGTCATCGTCGTGGCGCCGTGTGGATTCGGACTGAGCCCGGCCAGCGATCAGGCACGCCTCGTTCTTGATGTCCTTCCCAGCTCGGCGGAAGTCTGGGCGATAGACGCCGACGCCGTCATGGTGCGGCCGGGACCTCGTCTCGTCGATGGAGTCGAGGCGCTGGCGTCGATGCTGCACGGTATCGGCGAACTGCCCTCCAACGTGGTAGCGCGTATTCGTTGAGTGGGACCCGATGCTTCGTCGTGGTCAGTTCGGCGCCGCGAGACCTTGACGTACCGACTTGGGTAGCCCGGCCACGACCTGATCGTAGGAGTGGGTGACCATGCGGAAGACCTCGTCGTCCGGAATCGTCCCGTCCAGGTGGACGGTGTTCCAGAGTCGTTTGTTGAGGTGATAGCCGGGAATCACCGCCGCGTATTGAAGTCGCAGTTCGATCGCCCGTTCGGGGTCACACTTCAACGAGATCGACTCGGGCGTACTCTCGGGCGAGAGGATGGCGAAGATCTTCCCGCCGACCTTGAGCACGTCGACACTCGGACCGAAAGGCTGATCTTCGACGACGCCCGCCATCTCTGAGGCGAACTCATATAGCGCTTCGAGATTCATGGTGAGACCGATCGAAGAACCGGGTCTCCGAAATCAGTCGTCGATGGATTGGTAGAGGTCGTGCGAAATGAGCTTCGCCGGGAAGTTCCCCGGGTGCGCCTCGCGCCAGGCCTTCATCACCTCGCTGTCACCGATGGACTCATTCAGCGCACCGTTGTCCGCCAGACCCTTGAAGTGCTGGATCACGACAACTCGAAACATGTCCTTGCCCGCGACACCGGTGAGGAGGTCCACATGGGTGACCCCCGCCTCGACGAAGGCCTTCGTCAGACTCTTGATCGTTTCCATGAACTCGTCGAACTTGCCGGGGTCCGGCTCCCAGATTGAAATCTCATACGCCTTCGACATGCCCTCAACCTCTCGTCAATCGAGCCTGGTGTTGTGCCAGGCGTGAACGGTCCCGAATCTAGTGACTTCCTGTAACGCGCGCCAAGACGTGGGGGTCCGTCACCGTTAGCCTCGTGCCGTGACCTTCCACCTCGCGCAGTGCAACATCGTGAAGCTCAAGGCCCCCCTCGACTCACCAGTGGTCGCTGAATTCGTCGCGGCCCTCGACCCAATAAATGCCCTGGCCGATGCGGCCCCGGGGTTCGTGTGGCGCCTGAAGACGGACGACGGCGATGCGACGAGCATCCGTGTCTTCGACGACGACCAAATACTCCTCAATATGAGCGTGTGGGAGTCGATCGAGGCACTCACCGAGTACGTCTATCGAAGCGGCCACAAAGACGTACTGCGCCAGCGTCGACAGTGGGCCGAACGATTCGATGGTGTGCAAACGGCGATGTGGTGGATTCGCGCCGGGACGATCCCCGAACCGTCCGAGGCCGTGACTCGGTTGGACCATCTGGGGCTCGCGGGTCCGAGTGAGTTCGCCTTCACGTTCCATCACCGATTCCCCGCGCCGGACGGGGCCACGACGGTCTAGCGGAAATACGACAACGCAATCGGACGTCGAGGGAACCGGATGGCGATGTCGTTTTTCCGCTAGTACGGGTCGCACCTGCACGGTAGGTTGACTGCATGATCGAAGACTTCGAGAACTGTTACCTGGCGCTGCAGTCGCGCGATCCGCGTTTCGACGGCTGGTTCTTCACCGCTGTCACTTCGACCCACGTCTACTGTCGTCCGAGTTGCCCGGCGTTGACACCGATGCGCAAGAACGTGCGCTTCTACCCTTCGGCGGCGGCCGCCCAACTCGCGGGCTTTCGCGCCTGCAAGCGGTGTCGGCCCGACGCGTCGCCCGGATCCCCGGAGTGGAACTCGCGCGCCGACGTCGCCGCTCGGTCGATGCGCCTCATCGCGGACGGGCTGGTGGACCGCGAAGGCGTGGGGGGCCTGGCCCAACGGCTCGGTTACAGCGTGCGCCAATTGGAGCGTGTATTGCAGAACGAGATCGGCGCCGGTCCGATCGCCATCGCGCGCGCCCAACGCGCCCAAACGGCGCGCATTCTCATCGAGACGACCACTCTGGCGATGACTGACGTGGCCTTCGCCGCCGGTTTCGCCAGCGTCCGCCAGTTCAACGACACCGTCCAATCCGTGTTCGCGTCATCGCCCACGACGCTGCGTTCTCGAGCGAAGGGTGCACGGGTGCCCGCCGAAGCGTCGACCGCGATCTCGCTGCGACTTCCGTTTCGCCAGCCCCTGTGTCCCGACAACCTGTTCGGCCACCTCGCGGCGACGGCCGTCCCGGGTGTCGAGGAGGTACGCGGCACGACCTATCGACGGACGTTGCGACTGGCGCACGGCCCCGGCATCGTCGAACTGACGCCAACGCCGGAGTACGTCAACTGCCGCGCCGTGTTGAGCGATATGCGCGACCTCACGTCGACCATCGCGAGGAGCCGATGGTTACTCGATCTCGACGCCGATCCCGTCGCGATCGATCGTCAGTTGAGCACCGACCCCTCGCTCGCTCCGCTCATCGCCAAGTCCCCGGGGCGCCGGGTTCCGCGATGCGTCGACGGCGCGGAGATGGCCCTTCGAGCTGTCCTAGGTCAACAGGTCTCCACCGCCGCGGCGCAGACCCACGCGAAGCGCCTGGTGGAACGTCACGGTGAACCGGTAGTCGACGCGGGTGGCGGACTCACGCATCTGTTCCCGTCGGTCGACGCCTTGCACGACGTCGAATTGGCGATGCCGACGAAGAGGCGTCTCACCTTCGCCGCGCTCGTGGCGGCGCTGCGAGGCGGCGATCTCTCACTTGGTCCGGGGAGCGATCGTAACGCCACGATGGCTGGGTTGTCCGCGATCCCCGGCGTCGGCCCGTGGACGAGACAGGTGATCGCGATGCGCGCCCTCGGCGATCCCGACGCCTTCCCCGAGTCGGACCTCGGCGTTCGCCACGCGGCCGAACAGCTCGCACTTCCCAGCACGCCGGCCGCGCTCGTCGAGCACTCCCAGGCGTGGCGGCCGTGGCGAGCGTACGCGGTGCAGTACCTCTGGTCGGTCGGTGACCACCGCATCAACGACTGGCCCCCGATCACTACAACCCCAACAGACAAAGGAAGCCAATGACCGAAATCCTCACCTCCACCATCGAGAGTCCGATCGGACCGCTCACGCTCGTCGCGCGCGACGGACTCTTGACCAACGTGTCGATGCACGAACAGCGACACATGGCTCCGCCGCCGGAGGGCGCCGTCACGGACGACGCCTGGTTCAAGGACGTCGCGCAACAGCTCGACGCCTACTTCGCGGGAGAGCTGTCATCGTTCGACCTCGAGATGGATTTGATCGGCACGACGTTTCAGCGAAACGTGTGGGCCGCGCTCGGTGAGATCCCCTACGGCGAGACGATCTCGTACGGCGAGTTGGCCCAGTGCGTCGGCAATCCCAACGCGTCGCGCGCCGTCGGTCTCGCCAACGGTCGCAACCCCATCGCGATCATCGTGCCCTGTCACCGAGTGATCGGGGCCGACGGATCGCTCACCGGATACGGCGGGGGGCTCGAGCGAAAGACGTGGCTGCTCGAGCACGAGAAGAAGCACCGCTCGTAGAGAGCTGTTCGATCCCAACGGGTGGACGAGGCGTCTACGCGCTGCGGTTGGTACATTGCGACCATGGCCACGGACAAGAAGTTCATCGAGGCCGTGCTCGAGAAACTGGAGCCGCTGGAGATCACGGCGAAGCCGATGTTCGGCGAGTACGGCCTCTACTACCAGGGCAAGAACTTTGCGCTCGTCTGTGACAACACGGTCTTCGTGAAGATCACGGCGGCGGGCGCGTCCGTCGCCGGGCGAGTGGGCCAGGGACCGCCGTACGACGGGGCGAAGCCGGCCTACCGGATCTCGTCGGCCAAACTCAACGACCGCGACTGGATCGTTTCGCTCGTGAAGGCGACGAGCGACGCGTTGCCCCTCCCCAAGAAGAAGTGAGCTCGACCAGAGCTCAATACGCTTCAGATATTGGCGTTTGACAATACATCTGGTCAAGACTTGACAAGGTAGTGAGTGAGCACTTACTATGTGGGAGTGATGGTTTCGACCCGACAGACAGCAGCTGAGCGCCGAGTGGCCGTGTTGAGTGCCGCGGTCACGGAGTTCGCGAAGTCCGGGTACGCCGGGACGTCCACGGACGCGATCGCCGCTCGGGCCGGGATCTCCCAGCCGTACCTGTTTCGCCTCTTTGGCACGAAAAAGGACCTGTTCATCGCCACGCACGACCTCGTCGGCGAGCGGATCGTCAAGGATCTCTCTCACGCGATCGAGGGTCTCGATGGTGAAGAGGCGATGCACGCCATGGGCATGGCGTACCTCACACTGTTGCAAGACACCGAGATGTTGCAGGTCCAGATGCACGGGTACGCCGCCGCGACGAGCGACCCTGAGATCGCCGCGGCCTGTCGCAAGACGTTCGAAGTCCTCTGGCACATGGTCAAGGACAAGCTGGGCCTGGACCCCGAGATGATCCAGGACTTCTTCGCCAACGGAATGTTGATCTCGGTGATGTCGGCCATCGACCTGCTCTCGGTGAAAGAGGCGTGGGCCCAATCGATCTGTCCCGGCATGGAGAAGTTCGAAGCCATGAACGCGATGTCCGACGCCCGGCGACGCAACGACGCGGTCTCCTCGGTGCAGGCTTCGTAATGACCCCTATATTTTTTTTCTCCTCTCAAGGTAGTGACTACTCACAACTAATCATCCCCGCCACCAGGAGTTCCCGGGTGTCGGCGCAAGGGCAAGGAGCATAGCGATGACCACCACACTGACCCGGCCGATCGACATCGAGCCGCTCGATCCCTCGGCGCGCCCACGGACCGATCGACACCGCGGCGCCTGGGCCGTGCTCATCACCGGCCTCGCCCTGTTCATGGCGTCACTCGACAACCTGGTCGTCACGACCGCGCTCCCGGTGATCCGCGTGCACCTCCACGCCGGTCTCTCGGGTCTCGAGTGGACCGTCAACGCCTACACGCTCACCTTCGCCGTGCTGCTCCTCACGGCCGCCGCCGTCGGCGAACGCTTCGGTCGTCGCCGCACGTTCATCACGGGCATCGCCGTGTTCACCACGGCCTCGGCACTCGCGGCGATCTCGCCGAACATCGGTTTCCTCATCGCCGCTCGCGCCGTCCAGGGCGCCGGTGGCGCCATGATCATGCCACTCTCGCTGACGCTGTTGAGCGCGGCCGTGAAACCCGAGCGCCGTAACGCCGCGCTGGGCATCTGGGGAGCGATCGGGGGCGCGGCTATCGCCCTCGGACCGCTCGTCGGCGGCGCGGTCACGACGGGTTGGTCGTGGCACTACATCTTCTGGCTGAACGTGCCCATCGGCATCGTCCTCGTGCCCCTCGCGTGGTGGAAGCTGGCCGAGTCGCGCGGGACCCAGAGCCGCTTGGACCTCCGCGGCGCCCTGCTCGTCAGTGGCGGCCTCCTCGGCGTCGTCCTCGGCCTCGTGCGCGGCAACGCCAGCGGCTGGACCAGCTCGAGCGTGCTCGCCTCCTTCGTCATCGGCGGGGTCTTGTTGGCTGCGTTCATCCGCTGGGAACTGCGCGCCCGTGCACCGATGCTCAACCTGCACCTGTTCCAGAACCGGGGCTTCGCTGCGATCAACGTGACCGCACTCCTGTTCAGCTTCGGGATGTTCGGCACCGTCTTCTTCCTCTCGCAGTTCCTCCAGACCGTCCAGGGCTACTCGCCCCTCGGCGCGGGACTGCGGGTCCTCCCGTGGACCGGCATGCCGATGCTGCTCGCCCCGCTGGTGGGCATCCTCGCCCAGCGCATCGGCGGAAAGCCGCTCGTCGTGACCGGGCTCATCCTCCAGGCGATCAGTCTGATGTGGCTGGCGCTCCTGTTGACGCCGAGCACGCCCTACACCGACATGGTCCCGGCCTTCATCGTCGCCGGCGTCGGCATGACCCTCTTCTTCGTTCCCGTGGCGTCGCTCGTACTGGGTTCGGTGCCCAAGGAACTCGAGGGCGTCGCCTCGGGCACCAACGCGGCGTTCCGTGAACTGGGCGGCGTCTTCGGGATCGCGCTCCTCGGCGCCGTCTTCTCATCGAGCGGCGGGTACCTCTCAGCCCAGGACTACGTCAACGGTCTGCGCCCGGCGATGTACGTCGGAGCGTTGGTCGTGACGATCGGCGTCGTGATGGCGCTGCTCGTGCCGAATCGACGGCCTCTCAGCGCGCCGGCAATGGCCTCGCTCCAACGAATCCAGGATCTCCCGCTCCGCGATGCACCAAATCGTCTCAGTGCGTAGGCCGAGAGGGCAATCCCCTGTGGGCACGCTACTTCGACGACAGCAGCGAACTGAGCTGGTCCGCTAGGACGTCGTCGTCGCCCTCAACGGCGATCAGTTTCGTTCGAGAACGTGATCCTCGTTCGCACCGCACGGCGCCGGGACGAACGCCGAAGACGTCGGCGAGTACGGAGCACACTGCCTTCGTGGCCGCGTTGTCCTGAGCCCGCGCCCGCACGCGCACCACGAGAGCGCCGTTGTAGGTGCCGCCCACGCTGTTCGTGAGCGACCCCGGGTGTACGCGCACCGTAAATCGGATCACGCGCGAAGAGTCCCGGGCTCGACAGCGGTGAGGTGCAACCACTCTGAACTGTTCGAGCAATGACAGAACGAGCTTGGTGTCAACATCGCCCGGCTTACGCGCCGCAGACGAACGCGGGACCGGGACGATCCAGGCAGTTCACGGCGTGAAGATTCTTTCGCGTGCAACGCTGGAGCCACCGAAGCGAGACCTCACTCAATCGGTCGCACACCCAGTCCCAGTGCATGGAGACGGGGTCGCCCGGGGCGAGGTCCTCAACGAATCCGACCCCGTCGAACGCTCGGCGCACCACTTCGAGCCGTTCATCGCCGAAGCAGAGCTGCGAACCTTCGAAGATCAGCGGACGTGACGTCACCGTGACGAAGTCGCCTTCGACATCGACCACGTGGCCCCAGCGAATCCGGCAGCGTTCGAGTACGTCGAGCGGCGCCCCTTCCTTTCCGGCGCGCAGCATCCCGAACCAGGGGTAGACCGCGAACACGTGGAAACTGTGCTGGATTACCCCGCCGGTGAAGGCGGCCGACACCAGTGGTTCGAAGTTACGTGCGCTCCGACGAGCGAAACGCTCATCGAGCGACGTGGCGAGCGACATCGCCGGTACCCGCAAGGAGAGCGCGTTACCCACCCAGTACGCCTCGACGACTCGGCGATCGAGGGGATCGGATATGCCGTTGCACTGGGCGATCAGTTCCAGGTACGGCCACGCGCCGTCGAACTGGTGGGCCAGATGCCCCAACAGGGCCGCGCCGCCGGGGTCGGTCCCTGATTCGATGAGCGCGCCCGAGTCCCTCGGTCCGCAGTAGCCGAGCTCGTTGGGCGGATAGGCGTAGCGCGCGAAGAGACTCGGGCCCGATACCGAGGTCGTCAACGAGGTCTCGAGAGTCATCGCAGTGCCGGACGCCGGAGAGGGCGTGCAGCGGTGACGCCCGCCGCGAGCACGAGGCCCGCGCCGGCCATGACGAGCACGAGCCCGAGGGCCGAGGTGACCGGCGTGACGGTCCCGGCGATCACTTGGAGGAGCCACGTGACGCCCGCGCTCGCCACCAGCACCGAGGTGACGTCGAGTGCTCGAGCTCGAGCGAGGGCCGTCATCCAGGTGGCGACGTAACCGCTCAGTAGCAGACCGGTGAGCAGTATCCACAGGAGTTGATGGGCGTCGAGTGCAACGAGATTCGCGGCCGCGCCGGTCGCGCCGAGGTAGACGAGCAGCGCGACCGCCCCGACGCCCATGCGCACGAGCGCCACCCTCGCCGGGGCCATCGCCCGCAGCAGCCGCTTGGCGACGACGACTTCGACCGCCCACAACACGGTGGAGGCCAGCACGTCGATTTCGCCGTTCGTGAACGCCAGGTGGCCGACGCCTCCGGCGACGATGACCTGGCCCGTCACGAGCAGGACGATCGCCACCACGTTCCACCAGCGGACCTTCTCGCGCACGATCGGCACGGCGACGGCCGCGACCCACAGCACCATGGTGTCGCGCCAGAACGCGGCCGCCGCCGGCGTGCTGGACGCGAGGCCGTCGAAGAACAACACGAACGCGAGTCCGCCGCCGATGATCCCCACGTACGCGAGGGCCAGCCAGTAGCCCACACCGTGCGTCGCCGTGTCCGTGTGCTCAGACGTGACGAAGTTGGCGCCGAGAGAGTTCGCGTCGCGTCGCCGAGACCGAAGACCCACGGTCGCGGCGAGTGCGAGGAAGAGGAATGCCACGATGTTCTTCGCGGTCGTGTAGAGCGCGGGCGATGCGAAATCGTGCACGCCGTAGCTGTTGACGAAGACCGACACGCCGCTGATCAGTGCGGTCACGCCGGCCACGAGCATTCCCGGCATCCGTCGCGTGGTCGCCCTCATCGGAGTGCTCCGTCGATCACGGTGTCGTGCACCAGGTGCTCGCCGCGACGGATCTCGGCCACGGCGAATCGCGCGTCGTCGTCATCGACGCGGTCGATGACGTATCCGCTGTGGACGACCACCCACGCATCGACCTCCGGTACGGGGCCGTCGAGGGCAAGCAGCGACGCCCTCGTGACGAGCCCATCGATGTTCTCGATCAGTACGGACTTCGGGCCGTCGTTCTCGATGACCCGTCCAAGACAGCTCACGCACATGGCTGCACCTCCTCTATCAACTCCACGACCTGTTGCACCGCGAGCGGGACAGCCGCCTCGACTGCCGCGCTGAGACCCTCTCCGAGGTCGAACCGTTCGCCCTCGATCGCGACGACGACGAGCCGTCGAGGCGCCTGATGCAGCGCGCGGGCGAGACCCAGGACGGCGGTCAGTCCGATTCCGTGGGTGCTCGCCACCCCCGGCGATGACGTCGTCGCTACCCGTTCGGGCACGTCATGGTTGACGTCGATCTCGAGAGTGTGGAGCGTACCCACCGGCGCGCCCGAGGTGACGGCGTCGACCACGATGACCAGGTCCGCTTCGTTCCACACGCCCAGTAGGTCCAGGGGATCGGCGAGGGGACCGACATAGTGCGAAAGCGGCATTCGCGCGACGGCCCGTTCGGCGACGACCGAGCCGACGGCGTCGTCGTGGCGGTACGTGCTGCCGAATCCGGCCACCACGACGTTGACGGCGGTCGTCGATCTCATGAACGTTCGACCGTGAGATCGAGGAAGTGGGCTGCGCACGAGATGCACGGATCGTGGTTGCGCACCGCCTGTTCGCACCGCCACTGCAGTTCGGCGTCGTCGAGCGAGAGTCCACCCTCGACGACGTGGCGCAGGTCGTCTTCAATGGTGAGTTGGTTCTGCGAGGTCGGCGGCATGATTCGGGCTCGTCGTATGACGCCGTCCTCGTCGATGTCGTACTGGTGCAAGAGCAGTCCCCGTGGTGCCTCGGTCGTGCCGGTCCCGGTCGACGCGCGCGCGAGTACCTCGACGGCGGCCCGGCGCGGTGGCTCGTAGCGCTCGACGAGTCGCAGTGCCTCATCACACGCGAACACGAGTTCGACCGCCCGTACGACGATGCTCTGGAACGGGTTGCGGCACGGCACGGCGAGTCCCGCCGCCGTCGCGGCCTCGCGCGCCACCTGGGGCAGTCGCGACGCGTTCAGGGCGAATCGGGCGAGGGGGCCCGTCAGGTAGTGCTGACCGTCGAGTGTCGCGTGCAACGCGGTCGACCGCGCGACGTGCTCTTCGACGGCGCGGTCGGCGAACTGCGCACCGCTGTACGTCCGTCCGTCCGACGTCGTCGGTCGGCCGCCGTCGATCGCGTAGTGACCGGGTTGGTCGAGAGCGACGAAGCGGTAGTCGTTGGTCACGTCGGGGAATTCGAATCCGGCGACCCACTCGACGGTCGCCAGCGCGGCGTCGCGGGCGCGGCGAAGAGGGTCGGCCAGGGCCCGGATGGACGACAACTCGGGACTTCGGTAGAAGCCGCCGACGCGCACGTTCACCGGGTGAACGGCCCGACCGCCGACCGTCTGCATCACCAGGTTACCCGTCCGTTTCAGGTCGAGGCCGCGGGTCACGCTGACCGGGTCGAGCTCGGCCAACTCGACGGCGTCGAGGCAGCCGAGGAAGTCCGGCGCGTGGAGCAGATAGATGTGGAGCGCGTGACTCTGGATCCACTCCCCGCAGTACAGGAGGCGCCGCAGCGCCGTGATCTCTTCGTCGACCACGACGCCGCACGCGTCCTCCATCGCGAGACAGGCCGACATCTGGTACGCCACCGGACAGATCCCGCAGATGCGCGCCGTGATGTCGGGTGCCTCGGTGAAATGGCGCCCGACGAGGAGGGCCTCAAAGTAGCGCGGTGGTTCGAATATGTCGAGCGCGACCTCCTCGACGAGCCCGTCGCGCACGCGCACGCGCAAAGAACCCTCGCCCTCGACGCGCGCGATGCCCACGGCGCTGATCGTGCGGTTGTTCCGGGCGCCGTGCGTCATCGTGGCGGCTCCTCTCGCGAACGGATCGAGGGACTGGCGACGGTGACCCGCTGACCCTGCGCCTGCTCCACGAAACCGGGGGCGGCCGTGTTGTACGTGCCGAAGAGGCGCGCGACCGAGAGCTTGGACGCGCCGAGGTCCTCGAGTCGACGAGCGAGCGCGGCGCTGTGGGCGTCCTCGGTCGGCCCGAAGCAGCCGAAGCAACCGCGATCGATCGACGGACAGAGGGCGCCGCAGCCGGCCCTGGTGACCGGGCCGAGGCAGGGCACGCCGCGCGCGACCAAGAGGCACGTCGTGGCGCGCGCCTTGCACTCTTGACAGACCGAGTGCGACGCGATCACCGGACGACGTCCGGCGAGGAAGGCCAGCAACACCTCGAGGAGTTGACCGCGGTCGATCGGACAACCGTGGAGTTCGTAGTCGACCGTCACGTGCGACGAGATCGGTGTGGAGTCCTCCAGCGAATCGAGGTACTCGGGATGGGCGTAGACGACGCCGGCGAACTCGCCCGGAGCGGCGAAGTTCCGCAGCGCTTGGACGCCGCCGGCGGCCGCGCACGCGCCGATAGTCACGAGGTAGCGCGAATTGGCCCGGACCTCTCGGATGCGAACGGCGTCCTGAGCGGTGGTGATGGACCCTTCCACGAGGGAGATGTCGTAGGGGCCGTCGACGCTGGCCCGAGACATCTCGGTGAAGTGCGCGATCCGCACGGCCCTGGCAAGCACCAACAACTCGTCCTCGCAGTCCAACAAGCTCAACTGGCATCCGTCGCACGACGCGAACTTCCAGACCGCCAGGGTGGGACGTTTCGTGGCGAGGGCGAGTTCGCTCATCGCTCACGCTGCGTCAGTAGTTGCGACACGAGACCCGCGTAGGGCACGACCGGACCGTCACGACACAAGAGAAACGGTCCCAATTGGCAGTGACCGCACCAGCCGACGCCGCACTGCATGTTGCGTTCGAGCGACACGAGTATCGCCTCGGGATTCAGTCCGAGGTCCACCAGGGCCCGCGCCGTGAAACGCATCATGATCTCCGGTCCGCACAGGAGCGCCCTCGACTTCGAGAGATCGAAACCGGCGTCAGCGAGGAGCGAGGTGACCAGTCCGACCTTCCCGTCCCACCCCGGCGCCGCACGGTCCACCGTGAGCGCGACCGAGGCGCCGCGAGCGGCCCACGAACTGAGATCGGCGCCGAAGACGATCTGCGAGGGCTCCCGCGCGCCGACCATAACGAAGACGCGACCGCCGCCGTACGCGCGGGCCCGTGTCAACTCCTCGACGGCCCCGCGAAGGGGAGCGAGTCCGACGCCACCCGCAACGACGACGGTATCTCGATCGTCGATGGTGGACCCGTCGCTCGGGGTGTCGATCTGCCAGTCGGTGCCGAACGGACCACGGACCCCGACGAGGTCGCCCACCCGGCGTTGGCACAGCGCCCGTGAAACGGCGCCGACGTCCCGGATGCTGTGGCGCAATGGGCGCTCGCTCGGAGCTCCACTGTGAGAGACAGCGATCTCGCCCACGCCGAAGGCGCTCAGCATGTTGAACTGGCCGCAGCGAAAGCGCATCAACGGACCTTCGAGTGGTTCGAGGAGCAGCGTCGTGACGTCACTCGTCTCGCGGACGCTCTCGATCACTCGGTGAGGGATCGGGGTCATGACCTGGCGCGAACTCGTCGCCACGGCCCCTCCGTCACCGGCGATGACCCGATCAGTGGACACGATTATCTCCGTAGAGGTCCAACAACCGCATCCGCGTGGACTGGAGCCGCGCGAGCAAGGTCTCGGAGATCCTCGAGAGAAGGTCGAAGCCCAACGCCGGATCGGCGAGAGCCTTGGCCCGCACGCACGCCCCGTCAATGGCGATGCACCCGACGTCGTCCATCGCGCGCGCGTCCAACGTCCACCGGTACGGCGGCACGAGCCAGCTCCAACCGACGACCTCATTCGGGCCCACGGTCTCAATGACGATCGAACCGCGACCGGGGGCGTGGACGTCGATCGAAACCCGTCCCCGGCGTAGCAAGTAGAAGGTGTCGGCGCTCTCGCCTTCGGTGCAGAGCAGTCCGCCCGGCGCGAAGACGACGTTGCGGGCGCAACCGGAGATCAACGAGAGTGACACCTCGTTCATGCCCTTCGTGAACGGATGTGACGCCACGAGCTCTCTCATCGTCGTCATGATGAACTCCGCGAAGTCCGGACTTCGACCTTCGCGCCGTCGCTCGCAGCGATGGCCGCCACCTCTTCGGTGATGTCGATGCCGACCGGGCACCACACGAGGCACCGGCCACACCCGACGCACCCGGTGGTGTCGAACTGGTCCCACCAGGTCGACAGTTTGTGGGTCATCCACTGTCGATACCGCGAGGACGTGGACGCTCGCACCGCGCCGCCGTGGACGTAGGAGTGTTCGAGGTCGAAGCACGATGACCAGGTCCGGCGACGCTCGACGGAACCCAACAGATCGGTCGTGTCGTGGACGTCGCTGCAGAAACACGTGGGGCAGACCAACGTGCAATTGCCACACGACAGGCATCGCTCGGCCACGTCGCTCCATCGCGGGTGCTCCGTGTTGCGCGCGAGCAGACTCGCGACGGTGTCGTACGGCATCGAGCGACTCATACGGGCCGATGCGTCATTCAGTAACGACGCTCGAGCATCAAAATCGGACCCACCGGCGCGGCGCGTCGGAACCAGCGAGAGTAGCTCCGCGCCGCGTGTAGAACCACATCGCGCGAGGAATCGGTGACCGCGTTCGTCGTCCAGTTCGGTCAGGGCCACGTCGAAGCCCTCGTCGATCTCCGGACCACTGTGCATCGAAGAGCAGAAACACGTGTCGGCGGGCGTCGCGCATTCCACGACGGCAATGAAACTGGCGTCGCGTCGATCGGAAAATCGCTCGTCACGGTGGTCGCCGTCGCGCAAGACGCGGTCCATCACGCGAAGGGCCACGACCTCGCACGGCCGGGCGCCGAGGATCGCCAGAGGTGCCGAGGGTCGAAGGGGTTCTCGAAAGATCATTGTGTCCCCGTCGGACTCACCACGCCACATGATCTGGCTCGGCGGAAAGTGCTCTTGTTTCCAAGATTCGGGCCCGACGGCCCACGCGAAGAAAGCGTGGTCGTCGCTGGCAGAAATCCGGTAGGAACCAGGTGACTGGGCGTCGTGCACGCCCTTGGGCAGGTCGTTGACGGATCGGATGGGCCCCGGCACGATGGCGGACTCACCGACGGTAGGCCCCTTCACCTCATAGCCCGCGGCAACGAGCTTGGTGATCAGCTCGTCGAGTCCTTCGACGTTCAAGACGACGACGGCGCCCACTTCGAGGTGCGTGACTACCGGTTCAGTCGGGGCGCTCACGGTTCACCTCCCCGTACGGACTGTCTGGAAGGAACCTCGCTCGGCATTGGAGCGATTCGGGGCGCTGGCGAAGTTTCGAACCGAGACGTGACGCTCAGCGCCGTCGTGGAATCGGCGCCTCGTTCGCATGGTTCCTAGCCCTCCGATCGGCGCTTTCGGCGCCACCGTCAGTTTGCAGTGCGGGTCCATTTCTGCCTAGGGTAAAACGTCACGAATCGGGTCTCGAAAGTACGTCCGAACATCGTCGTCGACGCGACCGGTCACGATCTTGGACGAGCCGAGCGGTGCGCTCGATGAGTCCCCGGCCGACGCGAGCGGTCATTGAGGCGAGACTCAACGTCGTCGTCTAACACTGAAAGAATCGTTGTAAACCTGAGACTGGAACAACCATGAGCGTCGTCCCCTTCATCCTTGAAGGCTTTGAGATGAAACCCTTCACCGCATCGAGCGGACGTCGGCGCGACGTCTATCGAATGGGTGAAGGTCCGGCCGTCATCATCCTCCATGAGATACCGGGCATCACACCGTTGGTCGCCGCGTTCGCGCGTCGCGTCGCCGATCGGGGGATGACCACCGTAATGCCCAACCTGCTCGGCACAGCGGGCAAACCCGTGACCGTCTCGTACGCACTCTCTTCATTGGCGCGGGCCTGTGTGAGTAAGGAGTTCACATTGCTCGCTCTCAACAAGACCAGTCCAATCGACGACTTGAAGGAGTTGGCGAAACACGAACACGAGGTGTGCGGCGGTCCGGGCGTCGGAACAATGGGTTCTGAACGTGTTTCACGTCAAGATCGCAATCTGCCCGTGCGAACCAGCGAACACTTATCCTCAACCTCTGATTCGCATTAGGTCTTCGGTATACGCTTCAGCCCAAAGGAGGCCTCGATGCCCAAACCGGTCAGTTTCACTTCGCATCACGTTCGGATTACAACACTGATCGCGGTACTCGCCGCGAATCTAGCTCTCTTCGGTATCTTCGCGCCGTCGGACGCGTCCGCTGGGGGCCTGAAGGAGATCTACGGCTACTCGTGCTGCGCCGGCGGATTCGGCACCGTCAACTACCATCCCGGTGAGATCCTCAAAGTCGATTGGATTAGGACCGCACTGCGCAAAAGCGACGCGTCCCCGGTGACGATCGATCTTTCGATGACTGCGTCTGGTCCATTCCCAACGATCGCGGCCGCCAAGAAGGCGTACACGGGATCCCATGTGGTCCTAGGACGGACTGTCTTCTCGGCGACCACACTTCAGGTCTCCGACGAAGAAATTGCCAACCCGGTTTCGCTTCTGCACGTTCCCTCCAGCGCAGGAACCGGCTTCTACGACCTCGCCACCAAGAGAGTTAAGGGGAAGAACTCCTCTGGTGGCTATTTGATCTTCTCCGTGCTGCCGTAAGTGAGGTAGCGAACTCAGGTTTGTCTGCAACAACGAGTGGTCCTCGGCCTCTGTTACTGAGAGGATGGTCACGTCGAAAGCTAGGACAATTCATGAGCGTCGTACCCTTTGCCCTCGAGGGCTTCGAAATGGAGCCCTTCACCTCGTCCGGCGGCACGAAGCGTGACGTGTACCGGCGTGGCGGCGGACCGGCGGTCATCATCATTCATGAAGTGCCCGGCATCACGCCAGGCGTGGCAACGTTCGCACGCCGTGTCGCGGACCACGGTATGACCGTCGTCCTGCCAGACCTGCTCGGCACGCCCGGTCGGCCGATGACGATTCCCTATGCCCTCACCTCATTCGCACGCGCATGTATCAGCAAGGAGTTCACGCTGTTCGCCTTGAACAAGACGAGCCCGATCTTGGACTACCTGCGCGACCTGGCGAAGCACGAGCACGACGCCTGCGGCGGTCCGGGCGTTGGAGCACCGGATCTAGAGCGTGCCTCACGTTAGGGGCTGCGAATGTTGCGACTGTTCACAGATGACGTAGCTAGTGTTCACTCATCCTTCCGAGATGTTCACCTGCCAACCGATGCCGAAGCGATCGATGAAGGCACCAAATACGTCGCCCCAGAACATTCTTTCCAAAGGAGCCTTGACGGTC
>JBEKCK010000021.1:0-38482 GCA_050014915.1 Acidimicrobiales bacterium
CGGCGTCGACCCCTCCGCGACGGGCTCTCCGTGGGGCGCCGCGATCTCGTCGCTGCTCTCCTTCGCCTTCGGCGCCTTCATCCCGCTGCTGCCGTGGATCGTGACCTCTAGCGGCAATCCGATCCTCTGGTCGATCGTGTTCGCCGTGATCACGGCGGCGGCCGTCGGTGGGGTCATCGGCTGGTTCACGCGCAACGGCATCTTCAGATGGGCCTTTCGACAGGTCCTCGTCGGGGCGCTGGCCGCCGCCGTCACCTTCGGGATCGGCCGACTCGTCGGCGTGCACTAGTTGCGGTGGAAGTGCAACAGACGGTCGTCGCGAACGACCTTGAAGCCGAGTGACTCGTAGAGGTTGAGCGCGCCGACGTTCGATTGGTCGACGAAGAGCATCGCCGTCGACACGCCCTTCTTTCGCAGTACGTCGAGGCCCTGGGTGACCATGACGCGACCGAGGTTGCGACCCTGGAAGTCCGGGTGCACCGAGATGATGTAGATCTCACCGAAGCGGTCGGGGTGCAGTTCGTGCACCTTGGTCCAACACGACGCCGCGAGTCGCCCGTCGATCTCGAGGAGAAGGAATCCCGAGGGGTCGAACCACGGTTCGCTCGTGCGCTCGTCCAGGTCCGAGCGCAACCAGGCTCCCTGTTCGGGGTGGTCGGCGAACGCGGCGTTGTTCTGTTCGAGCCAGGCGTCTTCGTCGCGACCCGGCTCGTAGTTGCGCAGCGTCGCGCCCGCCGGAACGTCGACCGTCGGGACCGGCAGCGCGACCTGCATCAACTGCAGCGTGCGCACGACCCGGCACTGCGAGTGCACCGGCACCTGCGATCCCCGGGTCCACCAGTCGAGCGATTCGTGGTACTTCAACAGACTCTGCAGCAGGTCCTCGTCGAGACCGCCGCCGCTCATCTCGACCATCGCGTTCTTGGTACCGGTCGCCATGGCGTACTTGACCAGCAGACCCTCGTGGTACTGCAGCCAGTGCTCCGCCCGCCACCCGTGCACGACGATCCGACGCCGGCCCTCGTCGATGGCCTCGCGACCGAGCAGGGACTCCGTGCGGTTGAGGAGGTTGAGTACTTCGAGTCGACGTTCGGACGTCAAAGAGTGGCTGCGTTGCCACGAATCGGTCATGTGCGCAGGTTACCGTCGCGTCAGGCGATTCGACCGACGACGCGATTGAGTCGGCGAAGCAACGCGCCGAGCGTTCGCTCCGCGGCGACCAGTTCGGAGTAGATGTCGGGCGGCATGGCCGAACCCTCCGTCTCCACGAGTGCCGTGACGCGCGTCGACAGCTCTTGCATCGTCGAAGTGATGGTGTTGAGTTCGTTCTGCATGCTCATCGACGTGATCCTTCGGGTTGGGAGCGTCTCGCGCGCTGGCGAATACTGTAATGGTCGATGAAAGAGACGTCCGACACCGTGACCGACACGACCCCTCGATGGGCGAACATCGTCGCGGCGGGTCCCGAGGCCGAACTGTTCCTCCAGGGACAGTTGAGTCAAGACCTCTCGACGATGACCGCGGATGGTCTGTGGGCCCTCCTGCTCGCGCCCGACGGCGTCGTCATCACCTCGTGCTACGTCACGGACGCTCCCGACGGCTACCGACTGGTGCTACCGCGCGAGCTCGGTGAAGTGTCGCTCACGCGACTTCGTCGATTCCTCCTTCGCACGAAATGCACGCTCGAGTTGAGTGACATCGATCACGGTCCTTACGCGTCGCTCCGCGACCAGATCGACGCGGGACGTCCGGGACCGAATGAGTTCGCGTGGGGTCTGACGCCGCAGTGTTTCGGCGGGACGTTCGTCGCCTCGACGGTCTCTTTCACGAAGGGATGTTTCACGGGACAGGAGCTCGTGGGACGACTCGACGCGCGTGGCTCGAGCGTGCCGTGGCGAATGGTTCGCGCGAGCGGTCCCGGCGTCGCGCGCGTGAACGAGGTACTGACGTCACGAGGTCCGTCCGGTCCGTCGGGACTGACCACACTCGTGGCCACCGATGAGACGGTCACCGGTCTCGGATTCGCGCACCGCAGCCTGCTGGACAGTGCTGAACTGGCGAGCGCAACCGACGTCCACGTCGAAGAGATTGCCTGACCCTCAAGAGCGGGGACCGTTATCGTGGGTCCAAGGAGTCGGCGCGTGCGGCTGAACACTGAGGGCATATTCATCAAGGTCTCCGGCGTGACCACCGAAGACGACGCGCTGTTCTCCATCGGACTCGGCGCCAGCGCCATCGGCTTCGACTTCGGGCCGACGCCGCGTCAGATCTCGGTCAACGCCGCCCACGACATCGTCCGTCGTCTCCCGGTCGGCGCGATATCGGTCGGCGTCTTTCGCAACGAGATGCCTCAGCGCATCGTGGAGATCGCCAACACGCTCGGGCTCTCCGCGGTGCAGATCGACGGGACGGTCGCGCACGAAGAGCTCGCGTACGTGTCCGAACGGGTGAACACGGTGCTGCGCAGTCTGCCGAGCACGGCGAATCACGACCTGGTGACCGGACTCTCCGGCGTCGACTACGTCGTCGTACCCGAATCGGACGACCACTACTCGTTGATGGACTGTCTCGAACTCTTCAGTGATCAGGAGGTTCGGACGCCGATCATCGCCTCCGGAGGACTGACACCCTCGAACGTGGTGGACATCGTGCAGAACTACCCGGTGTGGGGCGTCGACGTGCGCGCCGGCGTCGAGAAGTCGGTCGGGGAGAAGGATCCGGTGCTGCTCGGGCAGTTCATCGCCAACGCGAGGTGGGCCTTTGATAACGCCTACATCGAGCGCCACCACGACGAATGGCCGATGTAGGGGGGTCAGCCGGAGGGCGTGGATGGTGTTCGCGTCAACCGGTAAAGGACACTTGCGACGTTCACCAGATTGTCACTTTTCCAAAGCGCGCCGCTACTGCTAGCCTGAGTTCCTCACTTCTCGCATTGGTATTAGGTATTAATGGGCGTTTTCCGGTTCGACTATCCGGTGAATGTTCTCGTGCAGTGACGTATTGATCATTCTCAGAACTCTTCGTCGATGTGATCGCGGCTTACGGGATCAATAGGGCAATCGTCGATCTCGAAGATTGGAGGATTTCTCGCGATGGTTGAGACCGAAGCGTCCGTTGTGCTGGACCGCCCGACCACTGTCGACCGAGTTCCCCTTGTCGGTCGTGACGATGCACTGCGGGAGTTTGAGAGGATACTGTCGGGCCTCGAGACCACGCCCAGCGGGTGTCTGTCCATTGAGGGCGGCTGGGGCATGGGGCGAACGTCGTTACTGAACGCGGTGTGCCTGACGGCCGAACGCGTCGGAGGTGTCGTACTTCGTGCGGGGGGAGCGAAACGGGAGCGTTCGGCCTTTGGTGTCCTCCTTCGTATCCTCGAGAGCGTCGGTCCACTGCGAACGGCCGATGACGACATCGCCGAACGGATCGAAGTGATCCTCGCCTCGATCGAGCGCGACGGCGAGCGCGGATTCGGAACTCTCGGTCCCGCGTTCTACGAACTCTTGTTGGCGATGCGAAAGAACGGTCCTGTGTTGGTGGCGGTGGACGACGCGGATCTCGTCGACGACGCGACCATGATGACACTCGAGTACCTCTATCAACGCGTGGACGATCAGCGAGTCTGGCTGTTGACGACGTCACCGCCGCGCCGTCCGGGCGTCGGTCCAATCGCGATTGAAGAGCTACTCGTGCGACACAACGTTCGACACATCACACTGGCACCTCTCGGCCGCGACGATGTCCGCGAGGTCCTGGCGACCGAACTGGGCGTCGATCCCGATAACGAATTCGTTGACGTCGTGATGGGGGCCACGGCCGGCCGGCCGGAGTTCGTCGTGGAGCTCGCCCGAGCCGTGCGCTTGGAGGGTAACGATCCGAACCGGTCGTCGCCGAACAACCTCGACGCTCTGGCGATACCTCGCGTTTCGCACCAGATGCTGGTTCGCCGCAACGCGCTCTCAGCGAGCGCCTGCGATGTGCTCGAAGCCTGTGCCGTCTGGGGTGCCACGGATGACGCCGCGGCCGTACAGCGATTCGCGGGCGTGCACGTCGACGTCTTCGAGCGCGCGCTCGAACATCTGCGCCATTCCGAACTGCTGCAACCCGGTCCGTCACTCGCCCTCATCGCGCCGGTGGTGCAGTGGGCGGTCCTCCAAGAGATGGCGCCGACCCACCGTTCTGAGCTTCACGTGCGATGCGCGGATCAACTCGCGTCGACTGGTGCCAGTGATATCGAGGTCGCGAGTCACCTGCTCGCGACCGATCCGGCGTGGCGTGGCGACGTCGCACGGAAACTGTCCGCTGTCGCGCGGCGTCTGTTCGGGCAGGGCGAAGTGGAGCTCGCCGCGATGTGTCAGTGGCGCCTCCTCAACGAGGGCGCCTTCGGCGAACCGGCGTCCGGTCTCTGGCTCGAGGTGGCGAAGTGTGAGGTCGCCCTCGGGCTCCGCACGTCGCTGGCATCGTTCCAGCGCGCACTCGCGCTCGGTGCCGACGACGATGAGAGGGTTCTGATGGTGGCCCTGGACCTGATCGACCGGCTGGCGGACTGGCCGGAGTTGATCACGGAAGGCGTCGCGACGCTGCAGAGCCTGGCGAGGCGATTCGGCGCTGTCGATCCGACGAGTCGACTGCGGTTCGAACTGGGCCTCCGGCTGCTCTCGGGCCACCCGGCACAGCGAAGTTATGACGTGGCGCGCATTGAAAGAATCGTCGACTCCTCCGATGACGAGTCCAGTACCGGGCGTCTCACCCGGACCTTCCTCGACGTCCTTCACTATGAGAAGGACGCGACCGTCAGTGCCGGAGACGTGGCGGAACGCTTCGGTGCCGTGTTCGTCGACAACGGGATTCCCATTGGTGACTTCACCGCAAAGGTCATCGTGATGCGTGCCTGTCGGCTACTCCTGCACAGTGACCAGTTCGAACTCGTCGATGAGTTCGTCGAGGTGGCGCGACGGCGAGCGTACTCCGCCGGTGACGCCTCGCTCGAGGATGAAGCGCTTCGTCTCACGGTTCTTTCCAAGCTCTGGCAGGGCTCGCTCGACGAGGCCGACGAAGCCGTTCGTCGACTCGACGTACTGGGTCACTCATCGTCTGAACGCCAGGTGGTGGGTTCGTTGGACCTACTCGTCGCTCACGATCGAGCCGACGAGGCGCTTCGCCGTTTGAGTGCGACGGAACCTGACCGCAACGTGGACCCACTCGAGTGCGCGTGCGCCCGTGTCGAACGAGGACGTCTGTTCGCCGCGATCGGTCGTAGCGAAGAGGCGCTCGATGAGTACCGATGCGCGAGGGCCGTCACCGTGAGAGCCGGTCTCGACAATGAGGTCCTGGTGGCGTGGCGGCCGTCGATGGCGCGGGCACTGGCCTCGATCGGTCGTTGGGACGAGGCCCAGACGATGGCGAGCGATCACCTCGCCGCCGCCCGGTCCTTCGGTGCGCGTCGAACGCTCGCCGCGGCGCTCCGGGCCAGGGCCGACGTCACCCGCGACAGTTATGAGCGCTTCACGTGGCTCACTGAATCGCTCACGTTCCTCGAAGAGTCACCGTTACGTTTGGAGACGGCCGGCGTCATGATCGACCTGGGCGCGCTCTTGGTCGAACGCCGCGACTTCGAGAACGCGCGTTCGATGTTGGAACAGGGATTAGCGCTCGCCGCGACCTGCCGGTCAGATCGACTGGTGAGGATCGCCACGTCTCACCTGAACTCAAGTGGTGCGCGACCCCGTTCGGCGATCGCCGCGGCCCAGCGATAGCGGTGCCGACTTAGGGGTGAAACCGTCGAAAGACGACGCTCCCGTTGTGGCCACCGAAGCCGAAGGAGTTCGACAGGATCACTTCGACGTGGGCCCGGCGCGGCTCACCAATCACCACGTCCAGCCCGATGTCGGGGTCGATCTTGGTCGTGCCGGCGGTCGGCGGGATCACTTGATTCACCAACGTCATCACTGACGCAACACCCTCCAACGCGCCCGCCGCGGCCAACGAGTGACCGAGGTGGCCCTTGATGGACGTCACCGGCGGAGGGTCGTCGCCGAAGACGGCGTGCACGGCCACGGACTCGGCGAGGTCGTTCAACGGGGTCGAGGTGCCGTGCGCGTTGATGTGCGAGACCTCGCTGGCCGTTACCCCCGCGTCCTCGAGCGCCAGCTCCATGCATCGGATGGCCCCGTGACCGGAGGGGTCGGGCGCGGTGATGTGGTGGGCGTCGGCCGTCGAGGCGGCCCCGAGCACCTCGGCGTAGATCGTGGCACCGCGCGACACGGCGTGCTCCCACTCCTCCAGGATCAAGATGCCGGCCCCCTCGCCCATGACGAAACCGTCGCGTTCGATGTCGAACGGTCGAGAGAACTCGGTGTTACTGAGGGCGGTCATGTTGCGAAACCCGGCCTCGGCGATCTGCACCATCACCGCTTCGGCGCCCCCGGCGACCGCGACGGTGCTGCGCCCGGTGGCCACGAGTCGCGCGGCGTTGCCGATGGCGTGCGTACCGGCCGCGCACGCGGTCGTCACCGTCTCACACGGACCGCCGAGACCGAAGCGCATCGAGACCGCGGCCGTGGCGGCGTTCGGCATCATCATGGGCACCATGAACGGCGAGACCCGGTCCGGCCCCTTTTCGTTCAGCACGCGGAACTGTTCCAGCACCGTCTGGAGTCCGCCGATGCCCGTCGTGACGATGCTGCCCGCGTCCACGAGGGGACCGGCCAGGTCG
The DNA here is from genome assembly GCA_050014915.1 of Acidimicrobiales bacterium. Taxonomy (GTDB): domain Bacteria; phylum Actinomycetota; class Acidimicrobiia; order Acidimicrobiales; family RAAP-2; genus RAAP-2. The sequence goes on from JBEKCK010000021.1 coordinate 6,713, forward strand.
CTCATGTGCCACGCCTCGTCCGCGGCCATCAGCGCGTAGAGCGTGAACGGGTCGAATCGCCGCAGTTCCTTCGGACCGCCGATGTGCGTCGCGTCGAATTCGGCGATGCGCTTCGAGGGCGGCGCGACGTCCTTCAGAAGGGCGCTCCACAGGGCGTCGGCGCCGACACCGGCGCAACTGATCGCCCCGAAGCCGGTGACGGCGACCCGGTATCCATCGACCGGGCCCGAAGGGTTGACCGCGACGCGCACTACAGCTTGGCGTAGATCAGGTCGAAGGCCTCGCCAACCGTGCGGATGTCCTTCAGTTCGTCTTCGGCGACTTCGATGTCGAAGGTCTCTTCGAGCGCCATCACCAGTTCGACGAGGTCGAGACTGTCGGCGCCGAGGTCGTCGCTGAACGAGGCCTCGAGTGTCACCTTGGACGGGTCGACCGCCAGGACTTCGACGGCGGCGTCGGTGAACTTGCTTAGTGCTTCGTTGCGGTCCATGGCGGTGCCCCTTTTTTCTGTCGTCCCATCGTACTAAAAGGCCGCCGGGGCTCAGTCATCTAGAGACCCATCGCGAGACCGCCGTCGACCGCGATGACGGCGCCGGTGACGTAGCGGGCCGCGCTACTGGCGAGGAAGCCGACAACCCCCGCGATATCGCTCGGTTGGCCGATTCGGTCCATCGGGATCATGGCCGCCATGGCGTCCTTGGCCGCCCCGAGGTCGCTGGTCATGTCGGTCTCGATCAGTCCCGGGGCCACGACGTTCACCGTGATGCCGCGCGACGCCACTTCCTTCGCGAGCGCGCGGGCCAGTCCGACGAGGCCGGCCTTGGCCGCCGCGTAGTTCGCCTGACCGGGCACGCCCACGAACGGACTGATCGATCCGATGAAGATGATCGAGCCCGCGCGTTGGCGAACCATGGAGGCCATCGTCGCGCGCGCGCCGTAGAAGGCACCGTCGAGGTCGGTCGCGAGTACCTCGCGCCACTGATCGTCGGACATGCGCATGGCCAGACCGTCACGAGTGACCCCGGCGTTGAGGACCGCCACGTCGACCGGTCCGAACTCGGCGATCGCCGACTTGACGGCCTCGTTGACCGCGGCCGAGACAGTGACGTCAACGGCGAAGGCCTTGGCGCAGCCACCCGGCGCGTCGCCGGATCGAGAGAGGGCGACGACGTGGTCGCCTTGGGCGATGAACCACTCGGCGATCGCCGCACCGATGCCGCGACTCGCCCCGGTGACGATGACGTGTCGGCTCATAGTTCGATTCCTTCCAGATCGACCAGCGTGGCGGGTGCGAACTGACGCTGGAACGGGCGAATCCGTTTCGTCAGTCCGGTCAGGACGCCGCTCGGCGGCAACTCGATGGTGGTGCTCACGCTCTCGGGCAGCGCCAGCGTGGCCGCCGAGAACTGGACCGGCGACGTCAGCTGGCGTGACAACAGATCTCGCCACTCATCGGCCGACGCGTGGACCGCGCCGTCGACGTTGGAGATCAGTACGTTCTCGGTCGTGCCCCACTCGACGCTCGTGAGCGCCTTGTCGAGTTCGTCCTGGGCCGGCGCCATGAGCGGGGAGTGGAACGCACCGCCAACCGGGAGCGGCGTCGCCCGACGCCAACCGAGTTCCTTGTGACTGGCGAGGAGTGCGTCCAGGCCCTCACGGGTTCCACTGACCACGATCTGTCCGGGTCCGTTGATGTTGGCCACCCACACACCGGTCAACCCCTCGAGTGCGTCGCGGGCACCGTCGTCACCACCCATCAGGGCGACCATCGATCCCTCGTTCGCGGCGGCCGCCCGGGCCATCGCCGCACCACGGACCCCGATGAGGCGTGCGCCGTCTTCGATGCTCAACAGACCCGAGGCGACCAGGGCGCTGAACTCCCCGAGACTGTGGCCGAGGAGATAGCGCGGTCGGATGCCCAGCTCGAGCAAATCGTAGTAACCGACGATGGTGAGGGCGAAGGTGGCGATCTGCGCACGATCCGTGCGAACCACGTCGTCGTCGGTGCTGCCGATGAGCAGCTTCGCGACGTCGAGGCGTGCGGCATCGCTGACGCGAGCGAGGACCTCCCAGAAACGCGGAGACTGCCACTCGACACCGGCGCCACCGTGCAGTGATCCCTGACCGGGGAAGAGTGCGACGACGTCGTCTCGGTAGGGGAGTGTGGCGGGTTCAGACATCTCCTCACGGTAACAGTGCGAATGGAGCAGTCCTCGGCTTCACTGATTTCGACATGAAATAGCGTCGCCACGATCGGCGGCGAAACGCACGACCTCGTCGGGTCTCAGCGCTGACAGTTCGCGCAGTGCCCGATGACGTCCAACGCGTGGGATGTGGCGACAAAGCCCTGTTCCGCGCTGAGCTCCTCGACCATCCGCGTCACCGTGCGCTCGAAGGCCGGTGTCGGTGTGACGTCGATCACTTGGCCACACGTGGCACAGAGCAGGTGGTGGTGGTGGTGGAGGAAGTCCTCAGCCATCTCGAAACGGGCGAACTCGTCACTCGCGGCGATGCGACGCACGACGCCCGCCCGCTGGAGGTCCGAGAGGTGACGATAGGCGGAGCTCCGTGGCACTTCGGGAGCTCGCTCTTCGATGTCCGAGATGCTCAACGGGCGCTCCGAGGAGGCCAAGAGTCCTACGACCACCCGACGTCCGGTGGTGTAGCGCTGGTCGATCCGGCGTAGCAGTACCTCGACGAACTCGTGAAGGTCCTCGATGTTCTGGAAGGTTGGCAACGCGTGGTCCCTTCGTATCGGCGGCTCTTGCTACGGACTGTCTAGATTGTAATGAGACTCATTCTCATTCTATCATGAGCCCATGACGACTCCTCTGATCCGCAGTTTCAACCGCTCCTCCTGGCACCGGCTCGTGAGCATCGCCCTCGCGAGTGCGGCATCGATGGCGATCGTGACCCTCCCGCTGTCCTCAACCGGCGCCGGGGCCGGCACCGACTCCAAGTTGATCATCGCGGTGGGCGCGGAGAACGAGTACGCGAACGTCATCGGTCAGATCGGCGGCCAGTACGTGAAGGTGTCGTCGATCCTCAGTGACCCGAACACGGATCCCCACACGTTCGAGGCGAGTCCTTCGGTCGCCGAGGTCATAAGTGCCGCGCAACTCATCGTCCAGAACGGCGTGGGCTACGACGGCTTCATGAACAAGATCGAGGCCGCGTCACCGAACACCAAGAGGAAGGTGATCGTGGTACAGGACGTCCTGGGACTGCCCACCGACACACCGAACCCTCACCTCTGGTACAGCCCGAAGACCATGCCCGCCGTCGCGAGTGCCGTCGCGAAGGACTTGGAGAAACTCGACCCGAGCCACGCCTCGTACTTCCGGAAGAATCTGTCGACCTTCGACGCGTCGCTGCAGCGGTGGCTCCGGTCCATCGCGGCGTTCAAGGCGGCGTATCCCGGCACGCCGGTGGCGGTGACCGAGCCGGTCGCCGACTACCTGCTCAAGGCCATGGGGATGCGCATCTTGACACCCTTCGTGTTCCAGGCGGACATCATGAACGGCGTCGACCCGGCGCCGGAGGACATCTCGCTCGAGGAGGGATTCTTCACGAAGCACGAGGTCAAGGTGTTCTGTTACAACCAGCAGGTCGTCGATTCGCTCACCTCGACGATCAAGCAGACAGCGATCTCGGCCAAGGTCCCGGTCGTCGGGGTCTACGAAACGATGCCGACGCCGGGCTACGACTACCAGAGCTGGATGCTCGCCGAGGTCAAAGCGATCGAAGCGGCGATCACCCATCACCGATCAACGGAGAAACTATGACCGACGTACCGGCCCTCGCCGTCGACGATATATCCGTATCGTTGGGCGGCCGACAGATCCTCGACCACGTCTCTTTTGACGTGCACGGAGCCGAGTTCACGGGTCTCATCGGCTCGAACGGCGTCGGCAAGACCACGCTGCTGCGCACGATCCTCGGTCTCCAGCGACCGGACACCGGTCGCGTCCTGGTCGCCGGCAGCCCGCTGTCACCGCGCAGCCGCTCCCTCGGCTACGTGCCCCAAAAGATCGTCGTCGATCCCGACGTCCCGATGCGCGCGCGCGACTTCGTCGCACTCGGACTCGACGCCCATCGCTACGGCCTCACGCGCCGGAGCGCCACGCAGCGCGAACTCGTCGAACGGATCCTGCATGACGTTGACGCGGAACGATTCGCGGACAACCGCCTGGGCAGCCTGTCCGGCGGGGAGCAGCAACGCGTCTTCATCGCCCACGCCCTGGTCAGCCGGCCGACGCTCCTCTTGCTCGACGAGCCACTCGCGAACCTGGACCCCAAGAGCGTGCAGGAGATCGTGTCGCTCTTACATCGCGTCGCGCGCGACTACGGCGTGGCGATCTTGCTGTCGGCGCACGAGATGAACGCGCTGTTGCCGGTCATGGACCGCATCGTGTACCTGACGAACGGTCGCGCCGCGAGCGGGACGACCGACGAGGTGATCCGATCCGAAGTGCTCAGTGAGCTCTACGGACACCACGTCGACGTGCTGCAGCTGCACGGAAGGGTCTTGGTCGTCGCCGAACCGGGACAGGAACAAGAGATCGCTCAGCACCCGACGCTGACACTCGATTGAACGTCGTGCACTTCCTCTTCGAACCGGGCTTCTTCTCGAGCGCGCCAGTGCGTACGGCGCTGGTCATCGGTGCGGTCACGGCGGTCGTCTCGGCGGTGGTCGGGGTCTTTGTCGTCGTACGCAGCCAGTCCTTCGCCGGACACGCGCTGACCGACGTCGCCACGACCGGCGGCTCGGCCGCGTACTTCTTCGGGTTGAGCCCGCTGCTCGGCTTCATCGGTGGTGGTGTGCTCGGCGCCGGGGCGATGAACCTGATCGGCGTGGAACGTGAGCGGCGACGCGACCTGGCGACCGGCATCGTCCTCGGTACGGCGCTGGGCGTGGCGGCTCTCTTCCTCTACCTCGATACGACGAACGGGGCGACCACGGGAGCGACGCAACAGCTCCTGTTCGGTTCGATATTCACCGTCGATCCTTCGACGGTCCCGCTCGTCCTCGCGTTGAGCGTGGTCGCCCTGGGCATCGTCGTCGCGATCAACCGGCCGCTGCTGATCAGTTCATTGAGCGCGGAGTTGACGCGCGCGCGCGGCATCAACCTGCGATTGGTCGCGGTGCTGTTCATGATCGCGATGGCCGTGTCCGTCGGCCTCTCCTCGATCGCCGTCGGTTCGATTCTCTCGACCGCGCTGTTGATCGGCCCGGCCGCCGCCGCGGTGCGTCTGACGAAGAGTATGCGCGCGTCGTTGGCGCTCGCCGCCGCCTTGGGCGTCGCGACGACGTGGCTGGGGATCCTCTTCGCGTACGACAGCTTCTATTGGATCACCTCCAGCCAAGGCCTGCCGGTCAGCTTCTTCATCGTGTCGTTGATTTTCATCGTCTACCTGCTCTCGGGACTGACGTTCGCACGCCTGGGCTTCGGTCGTGCGTCTCGTTCGCGCCCGAGCGTGGTGCGCCGCGCGTCGCGCGACTCCCACGAGGTGGGGGCGTAGTGTTCAGCGGCTTCATGGTGAACGCGTGGGAGGTGGGAACCATGGTCGCCGTCGTGGGCGGTGTCGTCGGGTTCTTCGTCGTCCTACGGGGCTCGGCCTTTCCCGCGCACGCGATTCCCAACGGCGCCTTTGCCGGCGCGGCCGGCGCGAATCTCATCGCGGTCAATCCGCTCATCGGTCTCGGCGTCTTCTCCTTCGGCGCGGCCCTGGGTATTGGCGCCCTGAGTCGTCGGGGACGGAGCGACGCCGTCACGGCCCTGGCGCTCGTCATGATGCTCGCGCTCGGCGCGGCGTTCTTGAGCCTCAGCACCCAGTACGAGCCGCAGATATTCTCGCTGCTCTTCGGCGAGATCCTGGGCGTGAGTTCGAGTGAGATCGTGCCGGTCGTCGTGCTCGGAGTCGTGTGCATGGTCGCGGTGGCCGCGCTCTATCGACCGCTGCTGCTGTCGTCCATCGCGCCCGACATCGCCGCCGCACGGGGACTTCGACCGCTTCGACTCGAGGTTGCCTTTCTGGTCATCATCGCCTGCGCCACCACCATGACGGTGCCCGTCGTCGGAGCGCTCCTCATCTTCACGCTGATGCTCGGGCCTTCGGCGGCGGCCCAGTGCTTCACGAACCGCGCGGGGCGAGCGATGTTCGGATCGGTCGCCATCGCGCTGGTGACGATTTGGCTGGCGCTCGCGTGCGCCTACGAGTCGAACTGGCCCGTCGGCTTCTACGTGAGCGTCTTCAGCGCGGCGTGGTACGGGATCGGGCGCGGCTACGCCGCGTGGCACTCGCGACGACGGCCCGCGCGTGACGCCTCTCGGGTCACGACCCTCGCGAGTTGACGACTCCGGAAGTCCGACGCGACAACGTGACGGACTGTCACGGTGCGTGCCCGGAGTGGGACTTGAACCCACACACCCTTTCGAGTAAAGACTTTTGAGGCCTCCGCGTCTGCCGATTCCGCCATCCGGGCTGAGCGAACAACGATAACAGTCCCAATAAGGTGGCGACGATGAAGGTGACGTTGCGGCGACAGGACACGGAGATTCGATTTCCCGTGCGTTCGGCCGGCCAGTATCACGCGGATCGCTCCAGGCTCTTCCTCGCGGTCGAGCACGACGGCGTCACGGGCTACGGCGAGGTCGCGCCCCAACCCGAGGAACTGAACGGCGACGCCGGGATCGCTGACGTCATCGACGAGGTGCGGATCTTCGTCGTACCCCAACTCCAGGCGATCCTCGACCGCGAGGGTGACCTGCCGTCGTGGACGCGCGTCGCTCGCTTCGCCGGATCGCGCGCGGCGAGCAATCCCGCCGTGGCGCTGCTCGAGATGGCGTTGCTCGACCGCGAACTCCGCGTCGCGCACGCCACGATCGACTCGCTGTGGCCGGCGCGTTTCCCGACACCGCTCCAGGGGACGGTCTCGTTGATCGACGAGGGCGAGTGGTCGCTCGAGGAGAACGTCGCACGCGTGCGCGCCAAGATCTCCCCGGCGCCGTTGAGCGCGAGCGCCCTCCGTCGCCTCGGTGAGCTGTCAACCCCGGTGTTTCTGGACTACAACTGCTCGGCGCGCAGCGACGCCGACGTGGTCGAACAGGTCCGGGTGCTGCGCGACGTCGCCGACGTGATCGGCGTCGAACAGCCCTACGCCGTCGGCAACGTCGTCGACACGGCGCGTCTGGCCGAGCAGTTGGACGTGGCGGTCAGCGTCGACGAGGGTGTGCGCAGCGTCCGCGACGTCGCCCAGCTCGTGCGCTACGGCGCCGCCGAGATCGTCTGCGTCAAGCCGGCGCGCGTGGGCGGACTCGCCAACGCGCGCACGATCATCGTCGAGGCCCATGAGGCCGGGCTGCGGCCGTACCTCGGTGGGTTCTTCGAGTCGCCGTACGCCCGCGGTGTGCACCGCGCGCTCGCGCACGCCTTCGTCGACCAGCCCAGCGACCTCGGCGCCGTCGACGTCCTCCACGACGGCTACGCGCGCGAGGTCGACGTCGACGAGTACGGCTTCGGCGTGACGCCCTCGGCCGAGATGCTCGAACGCGGCGCCGTTCTGGTGGACGTCGAGGTGGTCATTTAGACTCTCGCCATGAGTTCGCGCCTGTACAAACGACGACTGGAAGACGTGCAGCGCCAGCTCAACCAGGCGCGCGAGAGCCTGAACGTTCTGCAGGAGCAGGTCCTGGTGTGGAACGACGCCCTGGAGGACTCGCGGATCCGCGCGCTGGTCTCCGAGACGCCGCTGCAGGCGCACGAGTACGACGAGCTCTCGCGACACGTCGCCGTGGCGAACGCCGAGATGCGACGCCGCGCCGAAGAGGTGCGCGAACTGGTCGAGGCCCGCGACGAGCTGCTGCGCGACTGGACACCGGACGACGACCGTGAATAAGCGTGTCGTCATCGCCGACGACGAGTCGATCATCCGGCTCGACCTCAAGGAGATCCTCGAGGGCGACGGGTACCTGGTCGTCGGTGAGGCCGCGCGCGGCGACGACGCGCTCGCCATGATCCGCGAACTCTCACCGGACCTGGCGCTGCTCGACGTCAAGATGCCCGGACTCGACGGCATCGAAGTGGCCACGGCGTTGAAGGGGACCAACACGGTCGTCGTCTTGCTCACGGCCTTCAGCCAACGCTCGCTCATCGAGAGCGCGCGCGACGCCGGCGTCGTGGCCTACCTCGTCAAGCCCTTTCGCTCGAGTGAGATCCTCCCCAAGCTGGCGGCGATCCTGTCGCCGGCGACCGTGGAGCGTGACGCCGAGGTGTCACACGTCGAGGACAAGATCGAGACGCGCGAGATCGTGCAGCGGGCCAAGGAGTTGCTGATGCAAGAGCGCGGACTCGACGAGCCCTCGGCCTTCGAGATCATCCAGCAGTCGGCGATGCGCGGGCGCACACGCATGCGCGACATCGCCCAGCAGATCTTGAAGGGTGAGTTCGTTGGCTGAGGACAGCACCGACCAGCGCCCCCTGGTGCTGCTGGACGGCATGTCGCTGGCCTTTCGCGCCTTCTTCGCCCTGCCGACCGACATCGCGACGTCCGAGGGACTCGTCACCAACGCGCTCCACGGCTTCGCCGCGATGCTCTTGTCGCTCGTGCGCACCCAGAACCCGCGGGCGCTGGCCGTCGCCTTCGACCTCTCGGGCGGCACGTTTCGCGACGTGATGGTCGAGGACTACAAGGGCGGTCGGGCCGAGACGCCCCCGGAGATCGAGCACCAGTTCGAACTGATCCGCCACCTCTGTGAGGTGTTGCACATCCCCGTGCTCGGAGTGCCGAACTTCGAGGCCGACGACGTACTGGCGACACTCGCGACGTGGGGGCGTAACGAGTCGATCCCCGTCGTCGTCGTGACCGGCGACCGCGACGCCTTCCAACTGGTGGAGGACCCGTACGTCAAGGTGCTCTACAACCGGCGCGGCGTCTCGGACTACTCGCTCTACGACGAGGCCGGGATCTTCGAACGCTGCGGCATCGAATCGAAGCGCTACCCGCTGCTCGCCGCCCTGCGCGGGGACACCTCGGACAACCTGCCGGGGGTCCCGGGCGTGGGGGAGAAGACCGCCGCCAAGCTCTTCGCCCAGTACCGCGACATGGACGACCTCTACGCCCACCTGGGTGACCTGACGCCGAAGCTGCGCGAGAACCTCGCCGCCTACGAAGAGCGTGCGCGCAACAACGAGCAGGTGATGCTGCTGATTCGTGACGTGCCGCTGGACTTCACGCTGCACGACATCACGCTGGGCGGGTGGGACCGCGCGGAGATCGACGCCTTCTTCGACCGCTTCGAGATGAACCAGATGCGCACCCGCTTCGGTCAGTTGATGAAGGAGGGCCTGTTGGGTGAACCCGGCGCCACCTCGGCGACGGCGGCGGCACCGGCGGCCAAGCCGGTGAAGGCGCAGGCGAAGGGACCGACGACGACCACGCTGGCCGCGGTGTTGGCGTCCACGACGACGCCGGTCATCGCCTATCGCCACGCGCGCGCCGCGGTGCTCGACGCGGAGAAGGGACTCGTCGCGACCTGTGACCTGGACGAGGCGATCGAAGCCTTCGGCGCGGTCGCGCCGAGTGGTCACGACCTCAAGGCGCTCTACCGCGCCGCGGCCCAGGACGGGCGCGTGATCAAGGAGCCGGCCGACGACACCGCGATCATGGCGTTCCTACTCGACGCCAACAGTGGGCGATACGACCTGGCCGAGGTGGCGCAGCGTTTCCTCGGTGAAGCGATCGTGGAGAGTTCGCCGTCGCTCTTCGACTCGACGACGAGCGACGAGACGCTGGTCTACGAGGTGTCGCTCATCGCGCGACTGCGCCAGCACCTGCGCGCCGAGATCGCGCAGTGGGAACTGAACTTCGTGTACGAGCAGGTCGAACTGCCACTCGTGATGGTGCTCGGGCTCTTAGAGGCGCGCGGCGTGCGCGTCGACGTGGAGCTGTTGCGCACGATCGCCAAGGAGTTCACCGAGGAGTCGGCCTCCCTCGACAAGCAGATCCAGAAGGTCGCCGGCCACGAGTTCAAGGTGAACTCGCCCCAGCAGCTCCAAACGGTCCTGTTCGACGAGATGGGACTGACGGCGGTGAAGAAGATCAAGTCGGGGTACTCGACCGACGCGACGAGCCTCGAGGCGATTCAGGACGAGCACAAGATCATCCCGCTGATCCTGCGCTACCGCGAGGTCGAGAAGCTGCGCGGCACCTACGGGGCGCCCCTGATCGACGCGGTCCAGGCCGACGGACGCATCCACGCGACGTTCCAACAGATGGTCGCGCGCACCGGCCGACTCTCCTCGGACGGTCCGAACCTGCACAACATCCCCGTGCGCTCGAAGGAGGGCCGTCGTCTGCGCTACGCCTTCGTGCCGAGCGAGGGCTGGCAGATGGCGGTCTCGGACTACAACCAGATCGAACTGCGCATCCTCGCCCACCTCTCCCAGGACTCCGGTCTGCTCGCGGCCTTCGCCTCCCACGAAGACGTGCACCGCACCATCGCGGCGTCGGTCTTCGCCATCACGCCCGAGGACGTCTCGCCCGAACAGCGCGAGCAGGCCAAGGCCGTCTCCTACGGGCTGGCCTACGGCATGGAGGCCTTCGGCCTGAGCCGGCGACTCGGCGTGCCGGTGAGCGCGGCCAAGGAGATCATGGACAAGTACTTCTCCGGCTTCCCGTCGCTGCGCGCCTACATGGACCAGACGATCAAGGACATCCGGGCCAAGGGTTACTCGCGAACCGAGTTCGGACGGATCCGCCCGTTCCCCGACATCGCCACGGCCACCGGTCCCCAGCGCCAAGCGGCCGAGCGCCAGGCCATGAACTCGGGTATCCAGGGACTGGCGGCCGATATCTTCAAGTCGGCGCTGGTGCGTCTGGACCGCCAACTACGCGCCGAGAACCTCGCCGCTCGACTCATCCTCCAGGTGCACGACGAGGTCGTCGTCGAGGCGCCGCCCGAGGAGAAGGCCCGCGTCGAGGTGGTCATCCTCGACGCGTTGACCAACGCCGCGTCACTCAGCGTCCCCCTGGAGGTGACGCTGCACTGGGGCGAGAACTGGGCCGCCGCCAAGGGCTGAACGCGGCCCGTGTAGAGTTGAACGTCGGGTTTACACCGGAGACCCGATCCCCATACCTCTAGCGGACCCCGGTGTGGTCGTATGAAAGAAGTACGCATGTCGGACGGCACCAGCCTCCTCTCCTCCCAGCAGATGGGAACCTTTGACGAAGAGGGAAACTACGTTCCCCGCGTCATCACCGAAGACGACATGGTCGGCACCGACCTCGCCACCTTGGTCGGTGACAGCGTCCTCGAGTTCGAAGACGGTGACCTGGTCACCGGCACCGTGGTCAAGATCGACCACGACGAGGTCTTGCTCGACATCGGCTTCAAGTCCGAGGGCGTCATCCCGGCGCGCGAGCTCTCGATCCGCAACGACGTCGACCCCTCGGAGATCGTCTCCATCGGCGACCGCATCGAATGCCTGGTCCTGCAGAAAGAGGACAAGGAGGGGCGTCTCGTCCTCTCCAAGAAGCGCGCCCAGTACGAGAAGGCCTGGAGCAACATCGAAGAGCTGAAGAACCGCGACGAGGTCGTCAAGGGCGTCGTCATCGAGGTCGTCAAGGGCGGACTCATCGTCGACATCGGACTCCGGGGCTTCCTGCCCGCGTCGCTCGTCGAACTGCGTCGCGTCCGCGAGCTCCAGCCCTACATCGGCAAGACCGTCGAGGCCAAGATCATCGAGCTCGACCGCAACCGCAACAACGTCGTGCTCTCGCGCCGCGCCTGGCTCGAAGAGACCCAGAAGGAGCAGCGCGGGGACTTCCTGTCGAACCTGAAGCCCGGCGAACGACGCCACGGCGTCATCTCCTCGGTCGTCAACTTCGGCGCCTTCGTCGACCTCGGCGGCATGGACGGACTCATCCACGTCTCGGAGCTCAGCTGGAAGCACATCGACCACCCGAGCCAGGTCGTCGCCGTCGGCGACGAGGTCGACGTCGAGGTGTTGGACGTCGACTTCTCCAAGGAGCGCATCTCGCTCTCGTTGAAGGCGACCCAGTCCGACCCGTGGCAGGTCTTCGCCGACAGTCACTCGGTCGACCAGCTCGTCTACGGCCGCGTCACCAAGCTCGTGCCCTTCGGCGCCTTCGTCCAGGTCGGCGAGGGGATCGAGGGTCTGGTGCACATCTCAGAGATGGCCGCGCACCACGTCGAGTCGCCCGACCAGGTTGTCACGGCCGGTGAGGAACTGTGGGTCAAGATCATCGAACTCGACACCGCGCGCCGTCGCATCAGCCTCTCGATCAAGCAGGCCGCCGAGGGTGGCGAGGTCTCCGAGGAGTACCGCGAGGCCTTCGGCTCACACGCCTACGACAACGAGGGCAACTACATCGGCGCCATCGAGTACGGCGAGTTCACGCCCGAGACCGAGGCCCAGGCCGCGTGGGCCGAGTACGCCGTCGAAGTCGCCCCGAAGTCGGGTGAGGAGACCGTCGCACCCGAGGCCGGGATCATCGACGCCGTCAACGAGGCTGAGAACGTCGACACGCCCCTGGGCGAGTAGTCCTCAGCCCAGCGGGGCGGTCGGTGTCGTGGACGTGTGGTGGATGGTCAACGGGTAGTGGCACGAGACCATGTGGTTCGGCGCGATCTCTTGGGGTAGCGGCTCTTCGTCGGCGCACTTCTGGGTCGCGTTCGGACAGCGCGTGCGAAAGCGGCAGCCGCTCGGCGGGTTCATCGGGCTCGGCGGCTCACCCTCGAGGGTCTGGGAGTGCATCGGCGAGTCGGGGTCGGCCTCCAACGCGGCGCCGAGCAGGAACTCGGTGTACGGGTGGGCCGGTGATTCGTAGAGCGTGTCGGCCGGACCGATCTCGCAGATCTTGCCGAGGTACATGACCGCGACGCGGTCGCTCACGTTCTTCACCACCGCGAGGTCGTGGGCGATGAAGAGCAGCGTGAGACCGTACTCGGCCTTCAGGTCCTCCAGGAGGTTCAGGATCTGGGCCTGGACCGAGACGTCGAGGGCCGAGACCATCTCGTCACAGATCAAGAGTTTGGGGCGCATCGCCAGAGAACGGGCGATCGAGATGCGCTGGCACTGGCCGCCGGAGAACTGACGGGCGTAGCGGTTGCCGTAGACCTGAGGGTCGATGCCGACCTTGCTCAAGAGATCACTGATCAGCGTGTCGCGCTCGACGCCGGTCACCGTCTTCCAACAGTCCAGCGGCTCGGCGACGATGTCCTTGACGCGTCGGCGCGGGTTCAGCGAACTGATGGGGTCCTGGAAGATCATCTGCATGCGGGTGCGCGCACTGCGCAGCGCCTTGCCCGACTCCTTGGTGATGTCGACGCCCTCGAGTTCGACGGTGCCCTTGGAGGGTTCGACGATACGCATCAGGGCCTTGCCGGTCGTCGACTTGCCACAGCCCGACTCGCCGACGAGTCCCAGGGTCTCGCCCTCCAGGATCTCGAAGCTGACGCCGGCGACCGCGCTGATCGCGTGGCCGTGGACGTAGAACGTGACCTCGAGGTCGTTGACCTTCAAGAGCGGTGCGCGCACGGCACTCACGGCAGGCTCGCTTCGGCGTTGACGGGCAGGGGGTTCCAGCAGGCGAAGGTGTGGCCCGGCTCGATCGACGGCTGCAGTTCCGGGCGCTCGCTGTGGCACTGGTCGGTCGCGTACTTACAGCGCGGCGCGAAGCTGCACCCCGGTGAGAGGTTCAAGAGGTTGGGCGGTCGACCGGGGATCGTCACGAGACGCGTGTGACTCTTGTTGGAGACCTTCGGCGAGCTCTCGAGGAGCGCTCGCGTGTAGGGCATGCGGTGGTGGTAGAAGACGTCGCGGGTCGTGCCCGTCTCGACGATCCGACCGGCGTACATCACGACGATGCGCGACGTCCGCGTCGCCACGACACCGAGGTCGTGGGTCACCAGGATGATCGACATCTTGAGTCGATCCTTCAACTCATCCAGCAGGTTCAGGATCTGGGCCTGGATCGTGACGTCGAGACCGGTGGTCGGTTCGTCGGCCATCAAGAGCTTGGGCGAACAGGCCAGGGCGATTGCGATCACGACGCGCTGGCGCATGCCGCCCGAGAGCTGACCAGGGTAGGCGTTGTAGCGCTCCACGGGCGACGGGATCCCGACCAGTTCGAGCAGCTCGATCGCGCGGGCCTTGGCGTCGTGGCGGCTCATCCCGAGGCGCACGCGTAACGACTCGTCGATCTGCTTGCCGATGCGCATGACCGGGTTGAGTGAGGTCATCGGGTCCTGGAAGACCATGGCCACCTCGGTTCCCCAGATCGTGCGCTTGTCGTCCTCACTCGCCCCGACGACCTCGAAGCCGTCGATGATCGACGATCCGGAGACGGTCGTGTTGACGCGCGGCTGCAGTCCCATGATCGTGCGCGAGAGCACGGTCTTGCCCGAACCCGATTCGCCGACGATGCCGAGGGTCTCGTTGCGGTCGAGGTCGAACGAGACGTGCGCGACGGCGGTGAGGTCGCCTCCGGCCGTCGCGAATATCGTCGTGAGGTCTCGAACGACCAGGAGCTTGTCGTCGCTCACAGCTTGACCTCCGTCACGTCGAAGTGCGAGCGGATTCGGTCCCCGATGAAGTTCAGGGCGATGAGGAAGAGACACATGGCCAAGGACGGGAACAACGCGAGCCAAATGTTCTGGCTCAAGACGGTGCGCGCCTCGTTGATCATGTTGCCCCAACTCGGCGTCGGGGGATTGACCGAGAGACCCAGGAACGCCAACGCGCCTTCGAGGACGATGATCGTCGCCACACCGATCAAGAAGAACGACAGCGCGATGGGAGCGATGTTGGGCAAGAGTTCCTTCATCAGGATTCGCCGGTCCGTGGCGCCCTGGACCTTGGCCGCGATGACGTAGTCCTTGGTCGCCACGTTCAGGGTCGCGGTCCGGATCACGCGATAGACCAATGGGATCGAGGCGACGCCGATCACCACGATGATCTTGAACAGCGAGCGCGGCGTCCAGAACGAGAGTATGGCGATGACCGCGATGATGGCCGGGAAGGCCAGCAGGAGGTACATGACGGTGGTGAGGATGGCGTCGAACCGACTCCGTCGATAGGCGGCCAGCATCCCCAACGGGGCACCGACGCCGTAGCCGATCAGGATCGCACCGAGACCGACGGTGATCGAGATCCGCGAACCATAGACGACGCGCGACAGGATGTCGCGTCCGAGGTCGTCGGTGCCGAACAGGTGGTGCAGACCGGGCGCGGCGTTGATGGCGTTGAAGTTCTCGTAGAGCGGATTCTGGAGCGGCAGCACGTTCGCGAAGATGGCGCCGAAGATGTTGAGACCGACCCAAAAGACGCAGATCCAGAAGAACAGTCCCAGCGGCTCGCTCTTCTCCGGCTTCTCGACCATCAGGGCCAGTTCTGCCACTTCTTCGATGCCGCCGAAGTTACTCACGGCTGATCCTCGGGTCGACCACGTTGATCACGAAGTCGAAGAAGAAGTTGATCGCGACCACCAACACCGAGACCGTGAGGACGATGCCCTGCACGACGAGGAAGTCACTCTCGTTGATGGCCATGATGAGCGTGTAGCCCAGGCCCGGTATCTGCAACAGATACTGCACGATGAATCCGGCGGCTAATAGTCCTCCGATATTGACGCTCGCCGCGCCGAGCAGTGCGACTGAGGAAGGGCGAAAGGCGTGGCGCCACATGATGCGTCGCTGGCTGAGACCCTTCGAGCGGGCCATGGTGATGAACTCCTCTTGCAGCGTCGCGATCAGGTCACTGCGCAACACGCGGTAGTAGACCACGAAACTGCCGATGGCGAGCGTGAAGGCCGGCAGGGAGAGGCTCTCTAAGTTCGTGATCCAGTTGGTGCCCAAGGAGACGTAGGCCGACGGCCCCGTACCAGAGATGCCCAGCTTGATCGAGATGAACAGCACCAGTACCACGATCAAGATGTAGGGCGGAATTGACAGCAGGGTGAAGCTGGTGGCGCCGAGGATGCGGTCGACGATGCCGTCGGGCTTGCGCGCCGAACGCATCGCGGTCGGAATGGCGGCGGCGAAGGCCATGATCTGACTGATGACGATGATTTCGACGTCGATCGGCAGCGCCGAGCGAATCACCGACGCGACGGTCGTCTGGGAGATGAAGGAGATCCCCAAGTTGCCGTGGAGGATGTTGCCGAGCCACACGAAGTACTGGAGGTAGATCGGTTTGCTCAGTCCCAGTTGCTTGTAGAGGATGGCCCGGGCTTCCGGTGTGGCGCCGAAACCGAGGATCACCGTGGCCGGATTTCCGGGGAGTAAGTGGATCAGATAGAAGCTTCCGACCGAAATGACGAAGACGATGCCGACGAGCAGCACCAGTCGTTTCGTCAAATATCTGAGCACTTTTCCCCCTGGCGAGACTGATATGACATTACTCAACGCCACCGGCGCCCCTTGACCACCCGCGGGGTCCGCGATGGCGTGTGACAGCGTCTGACTACCGTGGTCTGGTGAAAAGAATCGTCATCGCTGGCGGCATCGGCGCGGGGAAGTCGGCCGTCGGGGATCGCCTGCGGAGCCTGGGTTTCACGGTGGTCGACGCCGACGACGTGGCCCACGACGTCACGAAACCGGGCAGCCCGACCCTCTCGGCGTTGGTCGACGCGTTCGGCAGTGCCGTCCTCGATGAGACGGGCTCACTCGATCGCGCCTTCGTCGCCGAGGTCGTGTTCCATGACCCGTCGGCGTTGCGACGGCTGAACGCGATCACCCACCCGGCGATCGGAGTCGAGATCGCACATCGACTCGACGAGGCCGACGGCGACGCCGCCTTCGCCGCGATACCGCTCTTTCGCGTGGAGCACCGCACGGCCTTCGCGCTCGACGCGGTGTGGTCGGTACAGGTCGCCCCGGAGACCGCGATACGACGACTCATCGACGGACGCGGCTTCAGCGAGGCCGACGCGCGCGCCCGTCTCGCCAATCAGATGAGCAACGACGAGCGCGCGGCGTTGGCCGACCGCGTGGTGTGGAACGAGGGGACGCTGGATGAGCTCTACGCCGAACTCGACGTCGCCCTGAGCGAGGCGGGACTCGCGCGTGGATAGGTTCCTCGTGGAGTCACCGTTCCAGCCGGCCGGCGATCAACCCAAGGCCATCGCGCTGCTGGCCCAGGGCGTCGAGGACGGGCTGCGCTACCAGACACTCGAGGGCATCACCGGCAGTGGCAAGACCGCGACCATCGCGTGGTTGGTCGAACACGTGCAGCGTCCGACGTTGATCCTGGAGCCGAACAAGTCGCTGGCCGCGCAGTTGGCGTCCGAGTTGAAGGAGATGCTGCCCCAGAACCGGGTGGAGTTCTTCGTCTCGTACTACGACTACTACCAGCCCGAGGCGTACGTGCCGCGCACCGACACCTTCATCGAGAAGGACAGTTCGGTGAACGAGGAGATCGACCGCCTGCGACACGCGGCCACGTCATCTCTGTTGACGCACCGTGACACGATCGTCGTCGCCTCGGTCTCGTGCATCTACGGACTCGGCTCGCCCGCCGAGTACCGCGAGCGGATGCTGCAGCTCGAGGTCGGAGACTCCTTCGACCAGCGCGCGCTGCTTCGTCGACTGGTCGAGATGCAGTACAGCCGCAACGAGTTGGTGCTGGACCGCGGCACCTTCCGGATGAAGGGCGACACCCTGGAGATCCAGCCGGCCTACAGCAACGAGGCGATTCGGGTCTCCTTCTTCGAGAACGTCATCGAGGAGGTCTCGTTCTTCAACCCGATGACCCAGGAGAGCCGCGGCAAGGTGAAGGAGTTCACGCTCTTCGCGGCGTCGCACTACGCCACGAGCGCCGCGACGCTGCAACGCGCCTGTCGGGGCATCGAGGACGAACTCCAAGCGCAACTGGCGAAGTTCCAGTCGGAGGGCAAACTTCTCGAGGCCCAGCGACTGCGCTCGCGCACCGAACACGACCTCGAGATGCTCGAACAGACGGGCTTTTGTGCCGGGATCGAGAACTACAGCGCGCACCTCGACGGTCGCAAGCCGGGGGAGCGCCCCTTCACGTTGCTCGACTACTTCCCGGAGGACTACCTGCTGGTGATCGACGAGTCACACGTCGCCGTACCGCAGGTCCGCGGCCAGTACGCCGGTGACCGTTCGCGAAAGGAGACCCTGGTCGAGCACGGCTTCCGTCTGCCGTGCGCGCTGGACAACCGACCGCTCAACTTCGACGAGTTCATGGAGCTGGTGCCCCAGATGGTGTTCGTCTCGGCGACGCCCGGGCCCTTCGAGATGGAGCACAGCGACCAGATCGTCGAACAGGTCATCCGCCCGACCGGACTGCTCGATCCCGTGGTGACCGTCGTACCCACCAAGAACCAGATCGACGACCTGCGCGCACGCCTCGACGTCGTCGTGGCCCGCAACGAGCGGGTGTTGGTCACGACCCTCACCAAGCGGATGGCCGAGGACCTGACGAACTTCCTCACCAAGGCCGGCTACCGGGTCCAGTACCTGCACAGTGACATCGACACGATCCAGCGCATCGAGATCCTGCGCTCCCTGCGACTGGGCGAGTTCGACATCCTCGTCGGGATCAACCTCTTGCGCGAGGGGCTCGACCTGCCCGAGGTGTCGCTCGTCGCCATCCTCGACGCCGACAAGGAGGGCTTCCTGCGCTCGCGCAGCGCGCTCATCCAGACGATCGGCCGCGCCGCGCGTAACTCCAACGGCCAGGCCATCCTCTACGCCGACCGGATGACCGACTCGATGCGCGCGGCGATCTCACTCACCGAGCGTCGACGGATGCTCCAGATCGAGTACAACCTGGAGCGGGGCATCGAGCCGACGACGGTCATGAAGAACGTGGCCGACATCCTCGGTCGACTGCGCTCGGAGACCATGCCCGAGCCGGCCAACAAGGTCCACGGCGTCTCGTCGCTGGAGGACATGTTGCCCGACGACCTCTCACTGGAGATCGCGCGGGTCGAAAAGGCCATGCTGGTGGCGGCCGGCGAGCTGCGCTTCGAGGAGGCGGCCGCGCTGCGCGACATCCTGCACTCCCTACAGCGCCAGGGCATGATTTCGTCGCTCGACGAACTGGTCCTCGATGCCTGACCGGTAGATTCCCATAATGTCCTCGACCATCCGGGTGCAGGGCGCTCGCGTCCACAACCTCAAGAACCTCTCGGTCGAGATCCCGCGCGACCAGTTGGTCGTCTTCACCGGTCTGTCGGGCTCGGGCAAGTCCTCCCTGGCCTTCGACACGATCTACGCCGAGGGCCAACGTCGCTACGTCGAGAGCCTCTCGGCCTACGCCCGCCAGTTCCTGGGCCAGATGGACAAGCCCGACGTCGACTTCATCGAGGGGCTCTCCCCGGCGATCTCGATCGACCAGAAGACCGCGTCGCGTAACCCGCGATCGACCGTCGGCACGATCACCGAGATCCACGACTACCTGCGACTCCTCTTCGCGCGCGTCGGCGTCCAGCACTGTCCGAACTGCGGCAAGGTCGTCACGCGCCAGACGCCCCAGCAGATCGTCGACCAGGTCCTGGCGCGTGAGAGTGACGAGCGCTTCATGGTGCTCGCCACGGTCGTCGAGGGACGAAAGGGGGAGTACAGCACGTTGCTGAACGAGCTCGCGGCCCAGGGATTCTCTCGAGCGCGCGTGGACGGCGTGGTGATCGAGCTGGCCGAGCGCGAGTCGCTGACCCTGGCACGCTACGAGAAGCACACCATCGACGTGGTACTCGACCGCCTCAGCGTGAAGAGCTCGAACCGCCAGCGCCTCACCGAGTCGGTGGAGTCCGCGCTGAAGCTGACGCGCGGACTGGTCTCGTTCCTCTTCGTCGACGGCGACGAGCTCGTGCAGTTCTCCGAGAAGATGGCGTGCAACGACTGCGGGTTGAGTTTCGCCGAGCTGGCGCCGAGGGACTTCTCCTTCAACTCGCCCTACGGCGCGTGCCCCGTCTGCACCGGACTCGGGACGCGCTTCGAGGTCGACCCCGCGCTGGTCGTGCCCGACGACACGCTGTCACTGGCCGAGGGTGCGTTGGCGCCGTGGGCCGGCGTGCGCTTCAAGTACTTCACCCGCTTGATCGACGGCATCGCGGCCCTGGGGGAGTTCGACGTCGACACGCCGTGGAAGAAGCTCCGACCGAAGGACAAGAAGCTGGTCCTCTACGGCGTCGAGAAGCGCTCGGTGCCGGTGAAGTACCGCAACCGCTACGGGAAGGTCCGGACCTACGACACGACGTACGCCGGCATCGTCGACTGGCTGGAACGCAAGCGTAACGAGGCCGACGGCGACTGGTCGCGCGAACAGGCCGAGCAGTACATGCGCGAGGTCGAGTGTCGCACCTGCAAGGGGCAGCGTCTCAAGCCCGAGATCCTCGCCGTCCGGGTCCACGGGCACAACATCGCCCAAGTGAACTCGATGACCATCGACGAGGCGATCGACCTCTTCGCCAAGTTGAAGCTGACCAAACGCGAAGAGACGATCGCGCGCCGCGTGGTGAAGGAGATCGTCGAACGACTCACGTTCTTGATGGACGTGGGCCTCGACTACCTGACGCTCTCGCGGGCCTCGGCCAGCCTGTCGGGCGGCGAGGCCCAGCGCATCCGACTGGCTAGTCAGATCGGCAGCTACCTCGTCGGCGTGCTCTACGTCCTCGACGAACCGTCGATCGGGCTGCACCAGCGCGACAACCGCCGACTGATCGCGACGCTGGAGCGGCTGCGCGACCTCGGCAACTCGGTCATCGTCGTCGAGCACGACGAGGAGACGATCCGCCTGGCCGACTTCATCGTGGACATCGGGCCGGGGGCCGGGGAGTTCGGTGGTCGCGTCGTGCACGCCGGCACGTACAAGGAACTCCTCGAGAACACCGAGTCCCTGACCGGTCAGTACCTGTCCGGCGAGAAGACGATCCCAATCCCCGCCACGCGACGCGCGGGTGACGGCAAGAAGCTCACCATCAAGGGTGCGCGCGCGAACAACCTGCAGAACCTGACCGTCGACGTCCCGCTCGGTGACTTCGTCGCCATCACCGGGGTCTCGGGGTCGGGCAAGTCGACGCTCATCAACGGCATCTTGTTGGCCTCGCTCGAGCACCAGATCAACCGCGCCAAGACGACCACGATGGAGCACGACACCATCACCGGCGTGGCGAACCTCGACAAGGTCGTGGCGGTCGACCAACAGCCGATCGGACGCACGCCGCGCTCGAACCCGGCCACGTACACCGGCGTCTTCGACAAGATCCGCAAGCTCTTCGCCGACACCCAGGAGGCCAAGGTCCGCGGCTACCAGCAGGGTCGCTTCTCCTTCAACGTGAAGGGCGGTCGCTGCGAGACCTGCGCCGGCGACGGCACCATCAAGATCGAGATGCACTTCTTACCCGACGTCTACGTCAACTGCGAGGCCTGCAACGGCGCGCGCTACAACCGCGAGACGCTCGAGATCAGTTACCGCGGCAAGTCGATCGCCGACGTGTTGAACATGCCGGTCGCCGAGGCCCTGACCTTCTTCGAGCGCCAGCCGAGCATCCTGCGACACATCCAGAGCCTGGCCGACGTCGGCCTCGGTTACGTGCGCCTCGGTCAGCCGGCGCCGACGCTGTCCGGTGGTGAGGCCCAGCGCGTCAAGCTAGCGACGGAGCTGGCCCGGCGACCGACCGGTCACACGCTCTACGTGCTCGACGAACCGACCACGGGACTACATTTCGAAGACGTGAAGCGTCTCTTGCAGGTCCTGCACCGACTGGTCGATCAGGGCAACACCGTGCTCGTGATCGAGCACAACCTCGACGTCGTCAAGACGGCCGACTGGGTCATCGACCTCGGCCCGGAGGGGGGACGTCGGGGCGGAAAGATCGTCGGCGAGGGCACGCCCGAGGACATTGCCATGCTGCCGAGCGCGACCGGACTGGTCTTGAAGGAGTCGCTGGCAGCGCACGGACGGCTCTAGTGCTGTCGCGTCCCTCGGGCATCCCGCGCCAGAGCGGCTGCTACCTCTTTCGCAACGCCCACGGTCAGGTCATCTACGTCGGCAAGGCGCTCTCGCTGGCGTCGCGGCTCGGGAGCTACTTCCAGCGGCCCGAGGGACTCTCCCAGAAGACCCAGTCGTTGATGGCCGAGGCGACGTCGGTCGAGTGGATCATCACGCCGACCGAACTCGACGCGCTGGTGCTCGAGAACGAGCTGATCAAGGACAACCAGCCGCGCTACAACATGCGCCTGAAGGACGACAAGAGCTTCCCCTACGTCGCCCTCGACACCCGTACCGACTTCGCCGCGCCCTACATCACGCGCGCTAAGCACGTGCGCGGCGTGCGCTACTTCGGGCCGTTCGTCGACGTGCGAGCGCTGCGCACGACCATGGACGAACTCATCCAGGCCTTCCCGCTGCGCTCGTGCACCAAGCACAAGTACAACTACCACCAGCGCATCGCTCGTCCCTGCCTGCTCTTCGACATCGGCAAGTGCTCGGGGCCGTGCGTGGGCGCGATCGACGCCGAGGGCTACGCGCAGCTCGTCTCGTCGTGGGCCAGGTTCTTCGACGGCGACGTGCGCCAGCTGCGCACGCTCCTGCAGCACCAGATGCACGAGGCCTCGGAGAAGAAGCACTACGAGGCCGCGGCCAAGGCCCGCGACGGACTCGAGGCGCTGGAGCGCGCCGCCAGCGTGCAGAACGTCGTGCTGGACGACCACTCGAACCTCGACGTGCTCGCCGTCGCCAGTGACGGCGGCCGGGCCGCGGTCGTGCGCTTTCGTGTTCGCTTCGGCCGGGTCATCGGACGCAGCGTCCACCTGATCGACCGTTCGATGGACGAGGGTGACGCCGAGATCCTCGAGAGCCTCCTGCCCGACCTCTACGACGACGCCGAGTCGGTGCCGCCGGTCGTGCTCGTCGCCGACGAGACCTCCGCGACGCCGCTGATGATCGCGTACCTGGCCGAGACGCGCGGGCGGGCGGTCGAGGTCGCCGCGCCCCAGCGCGGCAAGCGCCGCCGCGCGGTCGAACTCGCGCGCATCGACGCGTCGAGCGTCATCGATCGGGACTCACTGCGGCGCCAGAGCGACCACAACGTGCGCGCGCGGGCGCTGCAGGAGCTCGGCGCGGCGCTGGCGCTCGCGCAACCGCCGTATCGCGTCGAGTGCTTCGACATGAGCCACCTCCAGGGCACGAACTACGTCGGTTCGATGGTGGTCTTCGAAGACGGTCTGGCCAAGAAGAGCGACTACCGACACTTCAACGTGAAAGAGGCCCTCGGCAACGACGACGTCGGAGCGATGGAAGAGGTCGTGCGGCGCCGGTTGAACTACTGGAGCGAGGAGCAGCACGCCACGAAGTTCCGTCGCGCCGACCTGATCATCGTCGACGGCGGCCTGCCCCAGTTGCACGCCGCCCAGAAGGCGGCCGCCACGCTGGGCCTGGCCGGCGAGGTCGAGTTCGCCGCACTCGCCAAGCGCGAGGAGTTGCTCTATCGCCCCGGTTCGAGCACGCCGATCACGCTCGAGCGCGGGTCGGAGTCGCTCTACCTGGTTCAGCGCGTGCGCGACGAGGCACACCGATTCGCCATCACGTTCCACCGCTCCAAGCGCGGCAAGTCGATGGTCGCCTCGTCGCTCTCGGGCATCGAGGGGCTCGGTCCGGCACGCCGCGAACGTCTGCTCGGTGCCTTCGGTTCGCTCGACGCGCTGCGTCAGGCGACGCTCGATGAACTCGAGGCGCTCGCGTGGCTGCCCGGTGACGTGGCGCGAAGGCTCTACGATCATCTCCAGGCGCCCGCCCAACCCAGGCCGACCAAGGGGAGCGACGATGAGTGAGGTCCTGCTGGTCACCGGGATGTCGGGGGCCGGCCGCTCGACCGTGTCGGCGGCCCTCGAGGACATCGGGTGGTTCGTCATCGACAACATGCCGATCGAGTTGATCGCGCGCGTCGGTGAACTGGCCATCAGCGGCTCGCGCGAGTACGCCGGGGTGGCCTTCATCGTCGGGCGCTCCGGCGGCGTGCAGCCCCACGACTGGCTCGGCGTCGAACGCGAGCTGCGCCAACTGCACGAGAACGCCAAGATCCTCTTCCTCGACGCACCGGACGACGTCCTCATCCACCGCTTCGAGGGCAACCGCCGCCGTCACCCCTTCGAGGCCCCGACGCTGGCCGAGTCCATCAAGGGCGAACGGGCCCTGATGCAGTCCATCCGCGACGGTGCCGACCTGGTCATCGACACCGGTTCGATCAACGCCAACCAACTGCGCTCGCGCATCGTCGAGACCTTCACCGAGATGGCCGGCCTCGGCTCCCTGCGGGTCTCCCTCGTCTCCTTCGGCTACTCCAACGGACTGCCGCGCGACGTCGACCTGGTCTTCGACTGTCGCTTCCTCCCGAACCCGTACTGGGTCGAGGAGCTGCGGCCCCTCTCGGGTCTCGATGAACCGGTGGCGACCTACGTGTTGAGCCAGGAGGCGGCGCAGCACTTCTTGCGTGAGGTGGTGACGATGCTCGAGTGGCAGATCCCGGAGTTCCAGAAGGAGGGCAAGTCGTACCTCTCAATCGCCATCGGCTGTACCGGGGGACGACACCGGTCGGTCGCGATCGCCGAAGAGCTCCGTCGGCGCCTCAACCTCGAACACGCCGTCTTCCACCGCGACATCGCTCGATGAGGGTCGTCGCGGTCGGCGGCGGCCACGGGACCGCGGTGTCGCTGCGCGCGCTGCGCCGCGTGTCCGAAGACGTGACCGGCGTGGTCTCGGTCGCCGACGATGGGGGATCGACGGGGCGGTTGCGCGCGATGCTCGACGTGGCCGCCGTCGGTGACCTCCGTAAGTGCCTCGGGGCGCTGGCCGACCCGGAGAACCCGTTGACCGCCTCCTTCGAGCATCGCTTCAGCGTCGGGGAGTTGAAGGGGCACGCGGTCGGCAACCTCCTGCTGGTCGGTCTGATCGACGCCACGGGCAATCTCGAGGAGTCGGTGCGCGCGGTCGCCCAGGTGATGGGCGTGACCGGCGCGATCGTGCCGGCGAGCCAGGAGGGCGTGGTCCTCGTCGCGTCGACCGAAGAGGGCGACACCCGGGGACAGAGCGAGGTGATGAAGTCCTCGTCGATCCGCCGGATCCGCGTGGAGCCGACCAACGCGGCCACGCCGATCGCCGCGGTCGAGGCGATCGAGCGCGCCGACGTGATCCTCATCGGCCCGGGCTCGCTCTTCACCAGCGTGCTGGCCGCCTGCGTCGTGCCCGGCGTGACCCAGGCGCTCGCTGGCACCGCGGCGAAGAAGGTCTACGTCGCGAACCTCCACGAGCAGGTCCCCGAGACCGTGGGCTACACGCTCGAGGACCACGTGGAGGCGCTGGTGCGCCACGGCATCGTGCCGAACGTGGTGCTCGTAGACCAGCGATCGGAGTTCGCACCGCAGCGATGTTCACTCCCCGTTCACATTGCGGACCTCGCGGGGAGAAATGGCATGGTCCACGATGTGCAAAAATTGACCGAAGCGGTTCTCGCCGAAGTGCGATAACGACACCGTCGACCAGAGGAGCGAAGTGGCAATACGCGTGGCAATCAATGGGTTCGGACGGATCGGTCGTGGCTACCTCCGCGCCTCGTTGTCGAACCCCGACATCGACGTCGTCGCCGTCAATGACCTCACCTCGCCCGAGGTCAACGCCCACCTCCTGCGCTACGACTCGACGCAGGGTAGCCTCGACCTCCCGGTCGAACTGACGAACGACGGGATGACCGTGGGCACCAAGTCCATCCGGGTCCTGGCCGAGCGAAACCCCGCCGAACTGCCCTGGCGCGACCTCAACGTCGACGTGGTGATCGAGTCGACCGGACGTTTCACCACGCGTGAGAGCGCGGCCCAACACCTGAGCGCCGGAGCGCGCAAGGTCATCATCTCCGCGCCGGCGACCGACGTCGACGCGACGTTCGTGATCGGCGTGAACGAGGAGACCTACGACCCCGCCAACCACCACGTCGTCTCGAACGCCTCGTGCACGACGAACTGCTTCGTGCCGATGGTGAAGGTGCTCGACGACGCCTTCGGCGTG
Organism: Acidimicrobiales bacterium; assembly: GCA_050014915.1. Lineage (GTDB taxonomy): Bacteria > Actinomycetota > Acidimicrobiia > Acidimicrobiales > RAAP-2 > RAAP-2. The sequence goes on from JBEKCK010000021.1 coordinate 32,765, forward strand.
ACGACCGGACTGATGACGACGATCCACGCCTACACCAACGACCAGAACCTGCTGGACCTCGAGCACAAGGACCTGCGTCGCGCGCGCGCCGCGGCGATCAACATCGTGCCCTCCTCGACCGGTGCGGCCCGCGCCACCAGCCTGGTCCTCGCCTCCATGAAGGGCCGACTCGACGGCACCTCTCTGCGCGTGCCGGTGCCGGTCGGCAGCATCACTGACTTCACGGCGATCGTCTCATCGACCAGCGTCGAGGCCGTCAACGCGGCCTTTCGCGCCGCGGCCGACGGACCGTTGAAGGGCGTCCTGGTCTACACCGAGGAGTACATCGTCTCGTCGGACATCGTCGGAACGCCGGCTTCGTGCACCTTCGACTCGCTGATGACGATCGTTCAGCGCATCGACGACGACCAGAGCCTGGTCAAGATCTTCGGCTGGTACGACAACGAGTGGGGCTACTCGAACCGTCTGGTGGACCTCAGCGTCCACATCGGGAAGTAGCGGTGAGCGAACCGCTGCCGTCCTACGACCGCTGGGGGAGCCTCAAGGGCAAACGAATTCTGGTCCGGGTCGACTTCAACACGCCCGTCGCCGAGGTCGACGGCCGCCTGGAAGTGACCGACGACTTCCGCATCCGCGCGAGCCTGCCGCTCTTCGAAGAGCTGCTCTCGCGCGGCGCCGTCGTCGTCGCGTGCACCCACTTCGGTCGCCCGCACGGCCAGGTCGTCGAGAGGTTCAGCGTCGAGCCCGTGCGTCGTCGCCTCAACGAACTCTGCAAGGACGTCGAGCTGTTGGAGAACCTCCGATTCAACCCGGGTGAGGAGGCCAACGACCCGGCCTTCGGCGCGTCACTGGTCGAGGGCTTCGACTACTACGTGAACGAGGCCTTCGGGGCGTCGCACCGTGCGCACGCGTCGATCATGGTGCCCCCGACGTTGATCCCGAGTGCCGCGGGCCCGAACCTCCAGCGCGAGACCTCCACGATCCTCTCGTTGCTCGAGAGCCCGGCGCGCCCGTTCGTCGCCATCGTCGGCGGCGCCAAGGTCGCCGACAAGTTGGCGATCACGAAGGTGCTGTGCGAGAAGGCTGACACGGTCATCGTCGGTGGGGGGATGTCGTACACGTTCCTGGCGGCCCTCGGCCACTCCGTCGGCTCGTCACTGTTCGACGCCAGCTACGTCGATCAGTGCGGCGAGCTCCTCGCGGCCGGCAACGTCGTGATCCCCTCGGACGCCCTCGGCCTCGCGTCGGGTTCGCCCTTCGGCTCCGGGGGCGCCGAACCGGCGGTCGAGTTCGGCGCCGACATCCCCGACGGCTTCGTCGGTCTCGACATCGGTCCGGCCTCGGCCGAACACTTCGCCGAGTTGATCGCGGGTGCGGCGACGATCCTCTGGAACGGCCCGATGGGGGTCTTCGAGGACGAGCGCTTCGCCGGGGGCACCGCGGTCGTCGCGCGCGCGGTCGCCGAGTCCCACGCGGTGTCGGTCGTCGGCGGCGGTGATTCGGTGGCGGCGCTGCAGTCCCTCGGACTCGAGGGCGACGTGAGTTTCGTCTCGACCGGCGGCGGGGCGTCACTGGAACTCGTGGAGCACGGTGACCTGCCGGGCCTGCGCGCGCTACGCGAGAGCCCGTTCAACGCATGACGAACGTCAAGCCGCTCGTCATCGGCAACTGGAAGATGAACCTCGACTTCGTCGAGGCGGTCCACCTCGGTCAACAGATCGGGGTCCTGTTGAAGAACCGGCCGTCGGAGCACACCGAGATCGTGATCGCGCCACCGTTCGTGGACCTGCGCAGCGTCACGTCGATCGTGGACTCCGAGCGCATGTCGATCGCCGTCGCGGCCCAACACGTCAACCCGCACGAGAACGGCGCCCACACCGGCGAGGTCAGTGCCTCGATGCTCAAGCGACTCGGTGTCACGTGGGTGATCGTCGGGCACTCCGAGCGACGCGCCATGTACGCGATGGACGACGCGAACGTGGCGCTCACGGTGCGCGCGGTCGTGCGCGCGGGGCTCCGGGCCGTGCTCTGCGTCGGCGAGGCCCTCGACGTGCGCGAGGACGGTGACCAGGACGACTGGGTGCGCCACCAACTGCGCAGCGCCCTCGACGGTGTCGACGAGCGATTCGCCGAACTCATCACCGTCGCCTACGAGCCGATCTGGGCGATCGGCACCGGCCTCACGGCCGACGCCACGCAGGTGCACGCGATGATGGACCACGTGCGTTCGGTCCTGTCCCCGCTCGGTCTGGGCGAGGCGCGCGTCCTCTACGGGGGTTCGGTGAACGCCGAGAACGCCGCGTCGCTGGTCGCCGAGGGTCGTGCCGACGGGTTCCTCGTCGGAGGCGCGAGCCTCAAGGCGGAGTCGTTCCTTGCCATAGTTCAGGCCTGTGACGACTGCTACGCTTTAAAGCGCTAATCGGAGGAAACCTTGTTCACCTGGACATTTGTCGCAATCGAGTCCCTGGCCGCGGTCGGGCTGGTGTTCCTGGTCCTGTTGCACTCAGGACGAGGCGGCGGCATCTCGGACCTGCTCGGGGGATCCATGGGCTCGGCGGCCTCGGGCTCGACGGTGGTCGAGCGCAACCTCGACCGCATCACGATCGCCGTCGCGCTGATCTTCACGTTCGCCACTCTGACGCTCGACCTGCGTTTGCAGTAACGGGATGGTCCGGCGAGGATCACTCGGCCGGGGCACGGTCCTCGGGTTCGTCGTGTTCGCGCTCCTGCTGCCCATCGGGCGCGCCGGGGCCAGCGCCAAGCCCAACTCGCTGAACCACCAGACCGTCGACGTCTCGCTGCCGGGACCGTTCAATGGCTGCACGTTCCTCGATCCCGGTGCCACGCCCACCTCCGACGCGATCAACGACCTCATCGTGCCCTCGGCCTTCCTGACCACGAGCTCCGGGAGCCTCACCGGTGAGAACGGACCCATCGCCTCGGCCGAACTGACCTCGCTCACGCCCGAGACGGTGAAGTACACGATCACGCCGAACGAGAAATGGAGTAACGGCACCTCCTTCAACGGCAACGACCTGGTGGGTTGGTGGCTGCGCGCCCGGGGGCTCAAGTCCGTTGTGAGTGACGGCTACCGTGACATCAAGACGCTCACGGTCTCGAGTGACGGCTACGGCGTGACCGCCGTCTTCTCCACGCCCTACGCCGATTGGAACCTGCTCTTTCGTGACGTCGAGGCCCTGGGCACCCAGGGCAACTGCTCGATCGCGTCGCTCCTGACCCGCCCGACCCTCGGGCCGTACACGGTGACCAGCGCGACGACGACGCGAATCGTATTGACGATGAACAAACACTGGCCCGTCGACACCGACCGCTTCGGTCGCGTCGTGATCACCGACGCCGGCGCGATGCCGACCTCCGCCGACTCGTACTTCGTCAACTTCTCCCTCGACGTGAACCGCGCTTTGGTCCAGGCCATCAGCACGCACCCGAACGTGATGAGTCACATCGGCACGTCGAGCAACCTCGAAGAGATCGCCTTCGCGTCGAATCGGCCCCTGATCAAACGGATCGCCGTGCGCGAAGCGCTCAGCTGGTCCATCGCCCGCCAGACGCTGATCGACCAACTCTGGGGGGCCGTGACGTACTCACCGTCGGTGGCCGACTCCGCGCTCTACAGCCAGGGTCAGGCGAACTACCCCGGACCGCCCGGTACGGCGCCGTCGGCGCAGACGACCACGACGATGGTGCCGAGCACGCCGCACAACGGCCTCGGTGACTGCACCCCGTGCGCGTTGGACGTCTTGTCCCAGAGCGGCTTCGTGCGCACGAGGTCCGGGTGGGTGACCTCGACCGGTACCCCGCTCATCTTGAAGATTGCCGTCGGTCCGAGCGATCTCGATCACACGGTCGCCACGTCGATCGTGGGGGAGTGGGCGGCGATCGGCATCACGGTGAAGGTCGTCGACGTGCGCAGCGAAGTGGCCGCGGCCGTCGCCACGGCCACCAACGCCGACGACCTGGCGATCTTCACGCGCCCGACCATCACCGCCGTGTCCTACGCCGCGCGATCGTGGAGCGGACCGGGCTACGCCGACACCTACCCCAGCGGGTGGCGAACGGTTGCGGTCACGGCGCTCTTCAATCAGGCGACCGCGAACTTCAACCCGGTGACCGCGGCGACCACTTGGCTGAAGATGGACCAGAAGATTCAGAGTGCGTATTGGGTGCGTCCCATGTTTACCTCGCCGTCGCTCTTGGCGTGGACCGACACGCTCACAGGTGTGACCACGAGTTTTTCAGTGCCGGGACTACTCGACGAAGAGCCGAATTGGACTCTCGCACCTCCGACCACGTCGGGCTGACGTCGAGTAGTCGTTCATGAGTTGAGGCTAAAGTAGAACTTCGCGTCGGAGTGGCGGAATAGGCAGACGCGCCAGCTTGAGGGGCTGGTGCCCTCAGGGGCGTGCGGGTTCAAGTCCCGCCTCCGACACCATGTGATCTAACAGAATTTCTGGGACGATCGAACCCTCAGAGACTACTTCTCGACCTCGCTTGATAGTCGCGGTTCGGGTCGAGCGTGAAATGGCGTAGTAGCTCTCCGGCGTCGGACACGACTCGAACGTCGAGATCGGCCTGAAGGATGATGACTCGTTGATGACGGTGTGCTCGACCCACGCTGATGTGGTGGAGCCGACGTCGGTAGCGCAGCGTCACCGAGCCCCAGTGGTCGACGTGGTCGTGACGCACGTTGGTCTTGGAGAGGATCGCTTGACCTTCGAGGTGCGGTGTCGCCTTGTCGAGCGCGCGCCACGCCTCCATCGGTGGACAGCCCCTCGCCTGGTGCGGTCGCTCCTCGTTGTAGTTGAGGACGAAGCGGTCGATCTGGCGTTGCAGCGCCTCAATGGTCGCGACTCGTCGTTGTCGTCGTAGCCACTTCTTCAAGGTCTGGTGGTAGCGCTCGACCTTGCCCTGGGTCTGGGGATGGTAGGGCTTGCCGTGCTTGAAGCGGATGCCGAGCAGGGCCAGGTCGATCTCGAGGCCGCTGTGGCCGCCGCGGAAGGTGTTGGTGTAGATCGCACCGTTGTCGGACAAGACCGATGCCGGCAGTCCGTAGATATCGGCCGTTTCGTAGAAGAGGCGCACCACGTCGGCGGCCTTGGTCACGCGCAACACCCGCGAGCAGAGCACCGCCCTCGAGTAGTCGTCGATGAAGTTCACGATCTCGACTTCGGTGCCGTCCTTTAACTGCCAGTGGGTCATGTCGCTCTGCCAGGTCTCGTTGGGCAAGGCTGATTCGAAGCGGATCCAACTCGAACGCGGTCGCTTCTGGGGTTGCGGCGTGACGAAGCCGCGCCGGCGCAACACCCGGTGAATGGTCATCGCGACCGGCACTTCGGGGAAGGTCTTTCGCAGGTGGAAGCGGATCGTGTCGGCGCCCGCGTCGAAACCCTGCTCGCTCAGACGCTTGCGGATCGCGACGATCTCGTCCTCGAGCTCGGGCGAACAGCGTTTCGGCCCGATCTTGGGGCCGGTCTTCTTGGGCACGAGTGCGTCCTCGCCACCCTCCTTGAAGAGCTGGACGTGGCGGTGCACCCAGGACTTCGAACGTCCGGTCGACGCGGCCACGTCGCGCACCGAGCGACCTTCCACGAGTACTGCTGTCACCGCGTACTTGGCCAAATCCATGGGCACCTCCGATAGGGAAGTGTCCCAGAAACTGTGTTAGATGCTGTCCCAGAAACTGTGAGACCTCAGACC
>JBEKCK010000022.1:0-40795 GCA_050014915.1 Acidimicrobiales bacterium
CGCTCGTAGAGGAAGGTGAAGCCGTAGACGAGCAGACCTATCGTCAAAAAGACCATCCATCGACGGGCGCCGAAGAGTCCGAAGTACGAGACCCTCTCGAAGAACGCGCCGTGCGGCCCGGTCGTCGGTGGTGTCGTGGCGTTGCCGGACTCCCCCGTCATCAGGGTGACGACGGCCGTGACGAGCACGATCGACACCAAGCGCTTGACCTGGGGAAGACGAACGAAGGTCATGCAGTCCTCCCCAACTTCTCGCCCAAGATACCGGTCGGACGGAAGATCAGGACGGCGATGAGGATGAGGAAGGTGTAGATCTCCACCCACTGCGTGTTTCCCTCAAAGGCGAACGGCACGGCGAAGCTGCCGAAGAGACCGATCACCATACCGCCGAGGGCGGCGCCGCGAAGGTTGCCGATGCCGCCGAGCACGGCCGCGGTGAACGCGTAGATGCCCAGTTCGACGCCGGAGTTCCACTCGATGCCACTCTGGAGCGAATACAAGAAACCGGCCGCGCCGGCGAGTGCGCCACCCACGATGAACGTGAGCGTGATCGTCTTTTCGATGTTGACGCCCATGAGGGATGACGTCTCGGAGTCCTGGGCCACGGCGCGGATTCCCCGCCCGAGTTTGGTCGCGCGCACCAGTCGGTCGGCGACGATGAGGGTCGCGGCGCCGGCCACGACCGTGATGATGGTGAGGGTCCGCACCGGCGTTCCGAAGACCGAGAACATTGTCTGGCCCACGGGAAAGACTTGGGCCGGAAAGAGGTTGGTGCCGTAGCCGAACTCCTTGCCCGCGAGGGTCTCCAAGAAATACGACGCCCCGATCGCGCTGATCAAGAAGGCCAGTTTCGGGGCATGTCTTCTCCGCAGTGGCCGGTAGGCCACGCGTTCCACGGAGACCGCCACGCCGACACTGACCAGACCGCCCATCGCGATACCGGCGAAGATCAGTCCGACGGTCGCCCATCCGGACGCCACACTCGAACCGAGGATGCCTCGAGTGAGGAACGCGGCGCCAAATCCTCCGTACATGAAGACGTCGCCGTGCGCGAAGTTGATGAGGCCGAGCACGCCATAGACGAGCGTGTAGCCGACGGCGATCATCGCATAGAGCGCACCGTTCTGAAGACCCACGAGCAGGTAGGCCCAAAAACTGGTGCGGATCTGATCAAATCCGCTGAGCCAGAAATGGGCGAATCCCATGCGTGAATGTGCTCCTCAAGTCGTCGACGTACGGCACCAGGGCCGGGGTAAGAATACCCCGGCCCTGGAAAGCCCACCTCGTGGGCAAACAGCTGTTAGCCCTCGTTGGTTACGAAGGTGATCACACCGTTCTGCATCTGTGAGATTGCCACCGCGCCGGTGTCGTCCTTCAGGTTGCCGTCGGCCTGGAATGAGATCTGACCGGTGACGCCCTCGAAGTTGACCTTGTGAAGCTGGGTGATAATACCCTTGCGCAAGCTACTGATCGACGAAGAGGACTTCACGCCCAGCTTCAACAGTGACTTGATGATCGCGTTGGTGCCGTCGTAGGCCTGCGCGGCGTAGATCGCCGTGGAGGCCTTGATGTGGGTCAACGCCTTGTAGGCCGTGGCCAACTTGCCGGTGAAGAAGCTCACCTTGCCGGTCGCCGACTCACTCAGGTAGACGTCGTTGGCGGCCGACTGAGGCGTCGTGTCAGTGGAGTACAGGGCCGCGACGTTCGAACCGTCACCCGACATGATCGTGTGGGACGAGGCCGAGTATCCGGCGCTGGCCAGCGCGCCGAGCAAGAGACCGAGGTCCGCGTCGTAACCACCGTAGAAGATGGCCGACGGGTCCTTACCAGCGATTTGCGTGGCGTCGGTCGGGTACTCGGTGGCGACACCGCTGCCGCCGTTGTTGACCGCGTCAATCGTCTCGGTCGTCACGGTCGCGCCAAGCTTTTTGGCGTCCGCCGCGACGACGGCCGCAAGGCCATCACCGTAGAACGAGCCGTCAGCGATGACGAGCAAGGAGGTGACCTTCTTCGTGCTGACGAGGAACTTGGCGTCAGCCGAGCCCTGTACCGAGTCGTCAGCGACGTCACGGAACCAAGAGGTGTTTCCACTCGTGGCGAGCGCGACGGCGGTGGCCGACGGGCTCACCTCAGCGACGTGAGCGGCCTTGTAGTACTTGGCAGCACTCTCGGAGGCACCGGAGAACGCCGGGCCGATGATGGCGACGAGGTTCTTCGTACCGACAGCCTTTTGAGCGGCGGCCGGCGACAGCGTCGGGCTTCCCTGGTCATCAAACTTCTCGATCTTGATGATGAACGGGTCCATGCCGTCCTTATTGGCAGTGTTCGCCGCCAACGTCGCACCACCGAAGTCGTAGTCGCCGTATTCGGCGTCGGCGCCAGAGAATGGTCCCTGAACACCGATGACGAACGTCGGCTTCGAAGAAGCCGAACTCGTCGCGGTTCCCATAGCGAGTGGCACTACCGCCATCGCCAGCGCCCCGACTGACAGGATCGACACTGCTTTATTCCAACGTTGACTCATGAGCAACGTCCTTCCTTAACTAGATAGATTCACTTCTCGCCGCCGACATCCACACGTCACCTAAGAGACACGTAAGAAGATCCGAAGACGTCTAAGTCAATCTGACTTTCGTAGAACGTTAGCAGTATCAATTGCCATAAAAATGGCGGGCTTATTGCGAATGGCACCCAAATGCGACGTAAACGGCGTTGCAAACAAAATAAGCGAAGATCGCGTGATGGAGTCCCACGCTGACGCCGGCAAACAGTTGTTCGCTACCTCAGCACCTCATCGAGGGTTACCCCGAACAGAGTCGGTGCCTCTCGAATCGGTCTCACTGCATGGTGAGGACCGTGGCGTTGGTCAAGTTCCGTAACTCGATGAACGACGTGGCGAAAACGGCGTTTGGCGTCCCACACGCCGCCCAAATCTTCTCAAACGCCACTAACGAGTCATCGATGAACACGCGCAGGTCTCCCGGCCAGTTAACGGGGGACACGCCGCCGATCGGTTGACCGGTCGCCGCTCGCACCTCATCGGGCGTCGCCTGACGCACCAGCTCACCTCCTGAGAGCGTCGCGAACTTCTGGGTATCGACCCGACTCGCACCGCTCTTGATGATCACGATCGGATCATCGTCCAAGACGAATACCAGACAACTAGCGATGGCGCCGACGTCGCATTCGAGCGCCCGTGCCGCGTCGGCGGCCGACTTCGTCGACGCTTCGAACTCGATGAAGGGCCCCTCGACGCCTCGCGCGACGAGCGCTTCAGCGACCTTGCGAGCACTCGGATGGAGTGCGTCGATGCTGGACATAGTTGAAAAACGTAGCCGTCCGCCACGAATCGAGCCGCCTCGAGACCCCGAGGAAGTACGAACAGGTGTTTGATTTTCGTAGACGTCTGGAGTATCCTACGAACAACTGTTCGCACCTGAAAGGAAGCACATGGCTGAAGTACTCACTCCCATGCGTCGCCAGATCCTTGAATTCATCATCACCTGTCAGAGAGAGCGCAACTTCCCACCGACGATTCGAGAGATCGGCGACCATGTGGGACTGAAATCCCCCGCCACGGTCGCCAATCACATCGAAGTGCTCAAGCGTGCCGGGTACATCGAGAAGAATCCGCAACAGCCGCGCACCCTGACGGTGCGACTGGACGTCGAGAACCCGGCTCCCGATCAGAAGATCCGCTACATCCCCTTCGTCGGTGACGTCGCGGCGGGGACCGGCGTCCTCGCCCAGGAGATCGCCCACGAGCTCATGTCCATCCCCGAACAGTTCGCCGGTCGCGGTGACAGCTTCGTTCTGGAGGTCCGTGGTGAGTCGATGATCGAAGCGGGAATCCTGCCGGGCGACTACGTCGTCGTGCAACGTCAGACGACGGCCAACAAGGGTGAGATCGTGGTCGCCGAGATTCCCGGGGGCGAGGCAACCGTGAAGCGCTACTTCCCGCAAGGAACTCGTGTCGTCCTAAAGCCCGAGAACTCGACGATGGAGCCGATGGAATTCGACGCCCGTGACGTCTTCCTCTTCGGCAAGGTCATCTCGGTCCTGCGTAGTTACTGATCACTGCCCTTCAAAACGCTTCGTAGCTCAGCGCAACCAGGCGGACAGAACCTCGGCGAACTGATCGAGCTGCGCCAACGTCACGAATTCGTCGCTGCGATGCGCCAAAAGCGGGTCTCCGGCACCAAAGTTCGTGGCGGGAATCCCCAATTCGGAGAAGGTGGCGACATCGGTCCAACCGACCTTTCCCTTCGCCGGTTCGCCCGTGAGCGCGACGAGTGACACGAGGCGTTCATTGGTCATGGACGGCTGGGCGGGCGGCGCCCAGTCCACGAGGCGCACGATGTCGCCGTCTTCGGTGACCTCGCTGAGGAACTCGACGAGCCACGCGAACGCGGCCTCCTTCGTCCGATCCGGAGCCACCCGGTGATTGAGCGTGCATAAGGCCCGGTCCGGCACCACATTGGGCGCCACTCCCCCGGCGATGTCGACGACCTGGAGCTGTTCCACGAACTCGATGCCGTCGATGAACGTGGCGCGCGGCTCGTAACTCGCCACCTTCGAGATCACGTCGCCCAGGCGGTGAATGGCGTTTCGCCCGGTGAAGGGACGGGCCGTGTGGGCGCGCGCCCCGGTCATCACGACCGACACCCGTAGCGTTCCCTGACACCCCGCTTCGACGTGTCCGTCGGTCGGTTCGGCCAGGATCGCGGCCTCCGCGTCGAGCAGCTCGGGGCGAAGCAGGGCGATCTCGGAGAGCCCGGACTCACTGCGCGAGATCTCCTCGCGCGCGTAGAAGACCCAGGTCACCTCGACGGACCGGGCCGTGGGCGTCGACGCCAATTCGAGCATCACCGACAGCGAGCCCTTCATGTCACAGGCGCCCACGCCGTGCAGGACGTCACCCTCGATCGTGGCCGCGCTCGCGTCCCCGGGGACGGTATCGAGGTGTCCAGCGACCAGTAGTCGAGTCGAGTGATGACCGGTCGTTCGCGCGACGACGTTGTCTCCGACTCGTTCGACGTCGAGCTCCGGGTTGCGTCCCAGGACGACCGCGACGTGATGAGCGATCGTCGCTTCGCCCCGGCTCACCGAGTCGATCGCCACCAATGCCAGCGCGTCGTCGAGTCGGCTCACGTGGCGACCCCGTGTTCGCGCAGTATGTCGTTGAGCTTGGCCCGGTCGTGGCGTTCGCCCTCCTCCATGCGTCGGATGATGAGCACGCACGGCAAGGAGAACTCCCCGCCCTCGAACGCGCGCGCGCGACTGGACGCCACCGCCACGCAGTAGTCGGGTACGTAGCCGCGCGACACCTCTTTCCCGGTCGCGGCCTCGATGACCGGGATGGTGGGCCCGAGCGCCGTGGCCACGCCCAACACGGCCCCGCGGCCGACGCGCGCACCTTCGGTCACGATGCAGCGGCTGCCGATGAAGGCGTCGTCTTCGATCACGACCGGCACGGCATTGGGCGGCTCGAGTACGCCGCCGATGCCGACGCCGCCGGCGAGGTGCACGTTGGCCCCGATCTGGGCGCAACTACCGACCGTCGCCCAGGTGTCGACCATCGAGTTCTCCCCGACCCAGGCACCGATGTTGACGTAACTGGGCATCAAGATGACCCCGCGACTCAGAAAACTGCCCCGCCGGGCCGAGCCCCCGGGGACCACGCGCACGCCGCGGCGCTCGTAGTCACGTTTCAGCTCCAACCGGTCGAGGTACTCGAACGGTCCGACCTCGAACCTCTCCAGACCGCGCAGGCGAAAGAGGAGCAGGATCGCCTTGCGGACCCATTCGTGGACGATGACGTCACCGGTCGGTCCGATCTCGGCCACGCGCAACTGCCCGTCATCGAGTTTCGTGATCACCAGCTCCACGTCGCGCCGAGCCTCGACGTTCTCCGGGGTCATCTCCGTGATGTCGTCGAACCACCCATCGATGCGCGTTTCGAGATCGCTCATTTCGACATCGTACTGGCGAGTGTTCAGTCGCCTCGAAGTCGTGCGGCCGCCAGGGCGAGTCGTTCGTCGCTCTGTACCACCGCGAGTCGCACGAAGTTTCTGCCGTCCTCGCCGTAGAGCTCGCCGGGGCTGACGATCAGCGCCGAGCGCTCGGCGATCTCCCTCGCCAGTTCCCAGCCGTCGAGACCTGCCTTCGAGCACCAGAGGTAGAACGAGCCTTCGGGCATGGGGGCGTTCACCCCGAAGTCGCGCAGGGCGCTCGCCATCATCACCAAACGAGACCGGTAGCGCTCACGTTGCGCGACCACGTGCGCGTCGTCGTCGTAGGCGACCGCGACGGCGGCCTGTACGGGCGCCGGCACCATGAAACCGGCGTGCTGGCGCACCGACTTGAGGAAGTTGACCAACTCCTCGTCACCGGCGTAGAAGCCGGCCCGAATGCCCGCGAGGTTCGACCGCTTCGAACTGGAGTGGACCGCGAGCACGCCGTCGGTCCCGTGTTCGAGGATCGACCTCGGACGACCGGCCCAGGTGAACTCGGCGTAGCACTCGTCACTCGCGATCGGCACGCCGTGACGGCGACCCCACTCGGCGATGCCTTCGAGGTCATCGAGGAACCCGGTCGGGTTCGACGGCGAGTTCGCCCACAGGACCAGTGCGCGCGCGACGTCGTCGGGGCTGATCGTCGACAGGTCGAGGTGGCCGTCGCGCACGGCCACCGGGACCGGGCGCAGTCCGGCGAGCGTGGCGCCCATCGCGTAGGTCGGATAGCTGATCGCGGGATACAGGACCGTGTCGCGTTCGGGGGAACGCAGGTGCAGGTAGCCAGCGACGGTGCCGACGAACTCCTTGGTCCCGATGCACGCCGCCACGTCATTGATGGCGATCGTGACGCCGAATCTGCGTTGCATCCACGACGCGGCGGCCGTGCGGAAGTCGGGCGAACCCTGCGACGTCGGATAGCCCCGGACCCCGACACCCTTCGCCAGTTCCCGCACGACGGCATCCGGTGGCGGATCGATCGGCGTGCCGATCGAACAGTCGATGGGACCGCCCTCGTGCACCTCGGCGAGCTTCTTCAGTACGTCCAGGCGTTCGTAGGGATACGGCGGTGGCGTGAAGCTCACGCCGGGACCCGCCACTCAACGAAGTGGGCCACGCTCACCGGATCGAGCAACACCCGAACGACGACGCTGTCGTCGGTGATCGACGTGTCGACGACCTCGCCCTCGCGGTGCGCGCGCGCCAGCAGGTCGCCGCGGTCGAGCGGGAGGTGCAGGGTGACGATTCGGTCGTTGACCCGCAGGCGATCACCGATCGTGGCGATCGCCACGTCCAGGTTCTCGTGCGTGAGCGCCGAGACCCAGACGCTGCCCTCGTGCAGCTTCGAGAGTTCACGGGCCCGCGACCCCGGCGCGTCGGCCTTGTTGAAGACGAGGAGCTCGGGCACGTGGTCGGCGTCGATCTCGCGCAGCACTTCGCGCACCGCGGCGATCTGCTCTTCGGCGTGGTCGTTCGCGCCGTCGACGACGTGGACCAAGAGGTCGGCCAACTGGACCGACTTCAACGTCGACATGAAGGCCTCGACCAGGTCGTGCGGCAGGTTCGAGATGAAGCCGACCGTGTCGGTGAACAGGACGGTCTCACCGCCGGAGAGTTGGCGTTGGCGCGTGCGCGGGTCGAGTGTGACGAAGAGTCGGTTCTCGGCCTCCACCCCGGCGTCGGTGATGGCGTTCAACATCGACGACTTCCCGGCGTTGGTGTACCCGACGAGCGTCACTTCGCGGTGACGGCCCCGGGCGCGACCCTGGCGCTGGACGTTGCGGGTGCGGTCGATCTCTTTCAGTTCGCGACGGATGGCGTGGATGCGATTGACCAGGCGGCGCCGGTCGGTCTCGAGTTGGGTCTCACCGGGGCCCCGCGTGCCGATACCACCGGCCTGTTGGGAGAGCGATCCGTCGGCGCGCCGGAGCCGCGGCAGTCGGTACTGCAGGAGTGCCAACTCGACCTGCGCCTTGCCTTCGGGGGTGCGCGCGTTCTGCGCGAAGATGTCGAGGATCACGGCGGTGCGGTCGATCGCCGTTCTTCCGAGGATCTTCTCCAGGTTCCGCTGCTGGGCCGGTGAGAGGTTGTGTTCGAAGACCACGGTGTCGGAGTCGACGGCGAGGCAGATCTCGCGCAGTTCCTTGACCTTGCCCGAGCCGAGGAACGTCGCGGGGTCCGGCGAATCGCGGCGCTGGACGACTCGCGCGACGACGTCGGCGCCGGCGGTGTCGACGAGCAACGCCAGTTCATCCAGTTGGTAGTCGAGTTCGTCCTCGCTCACCCCGGGGAACTGAACGCCGACGAGGACGATCTTCTCGCGGATCGTGCGATCGATGAGGGTGTTGGGTATATAGGTCACGCTTCGAGCCACTCCACGTTCGCCACGAACTGCACCGGACCGCTGAGCGTGGCCGCGGCGCCGTCGAGCGTCACCCGCAGCACCCCGCCGGGGTTGTCCACGGAGACGTCGGTGCCGCACATCTGGTCGCGATGCGCCACCGCGACGACGGCGCAGGACCCGGTCCCGCAGGCCTCGGTCCAGCCCACGCCGCGTTCGATCACCTTGATGGAGAGATGATCGTCGCTCAGGACGCTCAAGAATTCGACGTTGGCGCCGTCCATGCCGGTCGAGAGTTCCTCGGCCAACTCCTCGCGCATCGCGTCGGTCCACTTCGGGTCGTCACGCACGACGACGTGGGGATTACCGACGTAGGCCACGCCGAGGGTACCCGGCATCGTCTCACCGAAGGTCACGTCACCCATGGCGACGCTGCCGTACCCGGTAGTGTCCTCCATCTTCAACGTCACGGTGCGCGTGCCCGTCACGGTCACCACGTCCAGCGTGTCCCACGTCCCCGCGGTCGTTCGACGGACCGCGGCCGCCAGGCACCGAATGCCGTTGCCCGACATCTCGGCGATCGAACCGTCGGCGTTGTAGAGCGTCATCGAGACCTCCGAACCGACGCTCGCCAGCAGCAGTCCGTCGGCGCCGATGCCGACGTGGCGGTCGCAGACCGCGCGGGCGCGTTGTTCGTCCCACCACGGCGCCAAGCCGTGTTCGCTCACCTCAACGAGGAAATCGTTCCCCGCTCCGTGCCACTTCTGGAGGGATCGCAACGCCATTTCTTCTAGTCTCGCACGTGCCCGTCGGGACCATTCAGCACGTCGAGCAGGCGCGCTCGCGCTCGGGCCGGGTCGTCGAACCACTCGATGCGCGGGTCCCGCAGGAACCACGAGCGCTGGCGACGGGCGAGTCGGCGACTCTGAATGATCGCGTCTTCGACGCAGGCCTCGAGGTCGGCGCCCTCTTCCACGTGACGCAACAGTTCGCGGTACCCGACGGCCTGGCGCGCGGTGCGACTCATCCCGCCCGGCGCGCTCGCGAGTGCCGTCACCTCTTCGAGCAGGCCTTGGTCCATCCACGTTCGAAAGCGTGTCGCGATTCGAACGTCCAACTTCTCGAAATCGGTCTGTAATGCGACCTGGACGACGCGGGCCGGGCCGTAGGTGACGAGGCCTTCGCCGTAGGACGAGAAGGGCCGCCCGGCGCCGAGCGTGACCTCGAGCGCGCGCACGACGCGACGCGCGTTGGTCGGCTCCATGCGACTGGCCGCGAGTGGGTCGAGGAGCGCCAGCTCGGCGTAGAGCGCCGCGAGTTCGTCGTGCGCTCGTGCTTCGAGGATCGCGCGCACGTGCGGGTACTGCGCGGGTATCGCGAGGTCGTCCAGCACGGCTCGACCGTAGAGCCCGGTGCCGCCCACGTAGAGGACCTTGTGACCGGCGCGCCAGACGTCGGCGGCCGCCGCGCGCGCCGCCGCCTGGAACTGCGCCACCGTGAACTCTTCGCTCGGCTCGACGAGGTCGATGAGGTGATAACTCACTGCGGCGCGTTCCGCGCGGGTCGGCTTGGCCGTGCCGATGTCCATCCCGCGATAGACGGTCATAGCGTCGACGCAGAGGATCTCGACGGAGTCGTGATGGTCGAACGCCAGGGAGTGCGCCAGCGCCGACTTACCCGACGCCGTCGGTCCGACCAGCGCGACGGCGACGCGTTCGGTATTCACGAGTGGAGCAGAGGAATCCGAACCTTGTGCCGCGGGGAGCGCACGGTCGACGCGTACTCACCCAGCAGGTGATACGGCGCACCGTGCACGACGTCCACCATGACGAGTGAGCCGGCGCGCACGGACTCATCAGGTGTGGCGAAATGGATCAGCTTGCCCTGACGGGTGCGCCCCGAGAGCATCAGTTCGTTGCGGCGCGACGGACCTTCGACGAGCACCTCCTCACGCCGTCCGACGCGGGCCTCGTGCTTGCGCAGCGCCGAGCGATCGAGCACGTCCTTCAATCGCTCGAAGCGGCTCTTGATCACGTCGGCGGGGATGAACTGCGACGTCATCAACGCCCCCCGGGTCCCCTCACGCGGTGAGAAGATGAACGTGTAGGCCGAGTCGTATTCGCAGGCCGCCACGACGTCGAGCGTCTCGTCGAAGTCGGCGTCACTCTCCCCGGGGAAACCGACGATCAAGTCGGTCGTCACCGCGAGGCCGGGAATCGCCGTGCGCGCTCGCGCGAGGCGCTCCAGGTACCGATCGACCTTGTAACCACGTCGCATCGCCTTAAGGACCCGGTCCGATCCCGACTGCAACGGCAGGTGCAACTGCGGACAGACCTGGGCGGTCTCGGCCATCGCCGCGATCGTCTCGGGCCGCAGGTCCTTGGGGTGCGGGCTGGTGAAGCGGATCCGCTCAATCCCCTCGACTCGTGCGACGGCCCGCAGCAGGTCGGCGAAGAGGGGGCCGCGACGGGTGATGTCGCGGCCGTAGGAGTTGACGTTCTGACCGAGCAACGTGATCTCGGTGACACCGGTGGCGGCGAGCATCTCGGCTTCGATCACGAGGTCGTCGAACGGTCGACTGATCTCCGCGCCGCGCACGGCCGGCACGATGCAGTAGGCGCAGGTGTTGTCACAGCCCGTCTGGATGGTGATCCAGGCGGCGAAGGGCAGCTCGCGCACGGCGTACAGCGCCGGGGCCATGTCGCGGTTCGCCTCGGGGTCCGGGGCGTCCAGGACCTCGACGATCGGGCCGTCGCTGCGTGAACGTTCGAGCAGGCGCGGCGCGGCGGCCAGGTTGTGGGTGCCGAAGACGACGTCGACCCAGCCGGCGCGCTCGAGGATCTGACCGCGGTCCTTCTGGGCCATGCACCCGCCCACGGCGATCTGCATCTGCGGGCGGCGTTCTTTGATCGCCTTCATTTGGCCGAGGGCGCTGTAGAGCTTCAGGTCGGCGTTCTCGCGGATCGTGCAGGTGTTGAAGATCACCACGTCGGCGTCGGACTCGTCAACGGCCGCGACCATGCCCTCGGCGACCATGAGACCGGCCAGGCGCTCGGAGTCGTGCTCGTTCATCTGGCACCCGAAGGTCCGAATGGCGAATTTCTTGGGCGTTCCCACGCCAAAAGCCTACTGAACGAGGGTCGGTTTCGAGTTGGCCGCGTCGTAGGTGACGCCGGCACCGGCGACCACCACGCAGACCATGCCAACGAGGTCCCAGGGATGGATGGTCTGGCTGAGCACGATCAGCCCGATGGCGAAGGCCACCGCGGGGTCCAGCGCGAAGAGCACGCCCGCCGTGGACGGCCTCAGTCGACGCAGCGCCTGCAGTTCGCACGCGAAGCCCAGCACGATCGCCATCAACGCGACCAGTGTCAGGCGACCGAGGGTCGCGGGATGTCCGAGGACGAAGTGCGACGAGCTGATCGTCAGCGGCAACGTGACCAGCGCGGCGATGGACATCGAGACCGCGAGACCACCGAAGCCCTCGGCCTGGCCCCCGACGCGGTGCGCGGAAAAGACGTAGGAGGCCCAACCGAGTCCTGAGCCCGCGGCGAAGAGCACGCCTTCGTAGTTAAGTCCGGCCCCGGGTCGCGCGATCGCCAGGACACCGAGCCCGGCGAGGACCACGAAGGCGAAGTGACGAGCCGAGCGCTTCCCGAGCGCGGACACCATGAACGGTCCGAGGTACTCGATCGCCACCGCCGCGCCGAGCGGGATCCGCGAGATCGCTTGGTAGAAGCACTGGTTCATGAACGCGACCGACACGCCGAGCGCCAGGGCCCCGAGCCACTGCTGCTTGGTCCACGTGCGCAGGTTCGGACGAGTGAAGGCCATCAAGATGACGGCGCCCAAGAAGAAGCGCCACGCGCTCGTCGACGATGGTCCGATCTGGCCAAAGACGTGCGTCACAATCGCGGCCGACCACTGGATAAGAGAGGCGCCCAACAACATGTATCCGGCACCGCTCACCACTCGTGTCTTCGAGGGCCTCTCTTCACTCAATTCGTCACCAGGCCGGTGCGGTCGGCCTCGAGGACGTGCACGACACCCGCGATGCCGTGGTCGTGGAGGAACGTGCGCGCCGCGACCGCGACGCCCGCGGCGCGCTCACTGGTCGCGAGACCCAGCATGGTCGAACCGGCACCCGACCAACACGATCCCGACGCACCGCTCTCGCGCAGCGTCGCGAGCAACGGTTGGGCGAAGGGCAACAGCCCCATGCGATACGGCTGGTGAAGATAGTCATCCATCGAGCCGGCCACGAACTGGTCGTGGTCGGCGAGACCGGCCAGCAGCAGTCCGAGCGCACTCAGATTGTGCGTCGCGTCGACGAAGGGCACGTTCTCGGGCAGCACGCGACGGGCGTCGTCGGTCGAGAGCTCTTCGTCCGGGATGACGGCGACGAAGCGCCACTCAGCGTCGAGATCGAGTGAGCGCGCCACGAACCCGCGCTCGTCGGACCCGGCGACGACCAGGCCTCCGAAAAGCGACGCCGCCGCGTTCTCGGCGTGGCCGTCGTGACGTGCACCGATGGCCAGTGGGTCGGGCGCCCCGGCGGCGGCCGCAGCCGCGACGGCCAACGCGGCCGACGAGCCGAGTCCCCGCGTCAGCGGGATCTCGGACTTCACGTACATCGAGAAACGCGAATGTCCGAGCAGGTCGGCGGCGACGCGCGCTCCCAGGTTGTGCTCGTCGTCGAACTGGCCGGCACCGAAGCCCTCGCTGGAGATGGAGAACGCGTCGGCCGCCTCGATCGTGACCTCGAGGTAGAGCGAGAGCGCCACCGCCAAGCAGTCGAATCCCGGTCCGAGGTTGGCCGAACTGGCGGGAACGCGCGCGAACATGGCTTTACAGTATGCGGTGCCAGAGCGAGGGCGCGGCGACCGAACGCAACGCGAGGACCGGTATCGGCCGCTCGATACTGTGGACCTCGATCCAGCCGACGACCTCTCCACGATGGATGACGTCGCCCAGGTGTCGGAGTCGCAAGGTCAGCGGATGATTGTTGTGTTGGTCCCACCAGTACACGTGACTCTTGCGCTCGAGCCCGAGCGGCACGACGTCCGTGCCGAAGCCGATCGTTCCCAGCACCGTCCCTTTGGCGAAGGCGACGTCGGCCTGGGAGTTCTCGGCCGATTTCGCCAGGGCGAAGGCCGCCGTACCGGCGTCCTCGAGCACGTTGCCCCCGCGTTGTCCGAGCACCACGGCGTAGAGGATGTAGCGGCGATGGTTCAGCCGATAGGCCACGGCCATGACGTCACATCCTCCGGCCGAGGCCGTTCGTCCGGATTTGACGCCGACGACGTCATCGGTGCCGACGAGCGGGGTGAACGAGTTGACGAAGCCGGCGACCGGGAGGTCCACCATCGTCTGATCGACGATCGAGCGCACGAGCGCTGAGCGCATCAAGATCGTCGCGAGCTTCGCTTGATCGAGCGCCGTCGAGACAGACTCGTTCGACACGCCCGTGTCGTCGGCGTAGTGCGTGTTGCGCAGTCCGAGGGACTTCGCGGCCTCGTTCATCCGCGCCACGAACTGCTCCGGCGTCGGCGACACCATCGAGGCGAGGAGGTCGGCGTAGTTGGCGGCCGAGTGCACGAGCACGCCGTCGAGCAGGTCGATCTCGCAGAGCTGTTCGCCCGCGGTGACGATGACGGCCGAGTCGTCCTCGGACTTGTCCTCCTCGAAGTTGAGGACGTCGTTGTCGCTCACCACGATGCAGGGGCCCGTTTCACCGACGGTCAGCGGGAACTTCTTCAGCGCCACGTAGACGGTCATCATCTTCGTGAGGCTCGCGATGGGCACGACGCGGTTGTGCCAGGCCCGTTTCACGCCGAGCGCCGGCACGTCGATCGCCGCACTACCTTGACTCGGCCACACCAGGGGCGGTGGCGCGAAGTCGAGGCTGGCGAACGATGGAAGTGCGAGGTGGACGCTGGGACGTTCGTGGAGGAACGGCAACTGCATCGAGATGATCGCGGCGGCGGCGACCGCGGCGCCGAGCACGATCGCGAACAGTCGAGTGACGAGCCCGCGACGGGCCGAGCGGCGAGACGACCTGCTCACGAACTACAGCGAGGTCTGTTCGTCGTACTGTTCGGCCGTGACCAGCACCTTGCGAGCCTTGGACCCGTCGCCCGCCGCGACGATGCCCTCTTGCTCGAGCTGGTCCATTATCCGACCGGCCCTCGCAAAGCCGACCCGCAGTTTTCGCTGCAACATCGACGTCGAACCGGACTGCGTCCGGATGATCAGCTCCCGCGCCTGAGCGAGCACCTCGTCGTCGTCGTCGCTCGATCCCCCACCCATGGAGCCGCCGCGGCCCGACGGCACGTCCAGAGCGATCACGTTCTCGCGGCGCCCGCCCTGCGCGCGCCAGGCCTCGACCACGCGGTGGACCTCGCTCTCGGAGACCCACGGGGCTTGGAGTCGTCGCGCCACGTTCGACGACGCCGTGACCAACAACATGTCGCCCTTGCCGATCAAGCGCTCCGCGCCGGCCTGGTCGAGGATCACGCGGCTGTCCGCGAGCGACGAGACCGCGAAGGCGATGCGGCTGGGGATGTTCGCTTTGATGACGCCGGTGATCACGTCGACGCTCGGCCGTTGCGTGGCGAGCACGAGGTGGATGCCCACCGCGCGCGCCATCTGCGCGATTCGCACGACCGACTCCTCGACGTCGCGCGCCGCCACCATCATCAAGTCGTTCAACTCGTCCACGACGATCACGATGTAGGGCAACTCCTCCGGACCGGGGGGCCGCTCGACGTCCGACTCGAGACCGGTCGCGCGCTCGAAGATCTCGGCGACGCGCTCGTCGTCACTGGTCTCGGGCTCCAACTCGCCGCGCGCGATCATCTGCTGATAGCTCGTGATGTCGCGCGCGCCGCTCTCAGCCAGAATGTCGTAGCGCCGCTCCATCTCCTTGACCGCCCACGCGAGCATCCCGGCCGCCTTCTTCGGATCGACCACAACCGGCGCCAAGAGGTGTGGCAGGTCGTTGTACTGACCCATCTCGACGCGCTTGGGGTCGACCAACATCAGTCGGAGGCGGTCGGGCGTCGCGCGCATCACGAGCGCCGTGACGATGGAGTTGATCAGCGAACTCTTGCCGGCGCCCGTGGCGCCCGAGATGAGGACGTGGGGCATCTCACCGAGATTGGCGATGAGCGTCTTGCCGGAGATGTCGCGACCGAACGGGACGTCCAGCGGATGCGTGGCGTTCAGGGACTCTTCGGAGGCGAGCAGGTCGCCGAGCGCGACGAGCGTGCGCTGTCGGTTCGGCACCTCGACGCCGATGGCCGATCGTCCCGGGATGGGCGCGAGGATGCGCACGTCGGGCGAGGCCATGGCGTACGCGATGTCCTTGTGCAACGTCGTCACGCTCGAGACCCGCACGCCGGGACCGAGTTCGAGTTCGTAGCGCGTCACGGTCGGCCCGACGGTGAATCCGACGAGCGTCGTCTCGACACCGTGGGCCGCGAGCGCCTCGACCAGTTCACCACCCATGTCCTCGATGGCCGCGCGGTCCTGCTTCACGTCCTTGGTGCGCACGAGGAGCGACGGCGACGGCAACTCCCAGTCGCTCTCTAGTTCGGGGTACTCCTCGTACTCCTCCTCTTCCTCTTCTTCTTCGTACTCCTCGTACTCGCCCTCCTCCTCGTACTCCTCTTCGACCTCGTCAGGTACGGCGAAGTCCTCGGGTTCAGGGGTGATGGCGCGCGCGCGGCGCGGCGCCGGTTCTTCCGTTTCCTCATCTTCCAGGGTCTGCGGACGTTCACGACTCGACCACCATCGAACGAGCCACGAACCGGTGGCGCGAAGGACCGTGGCCGCGCCGTGGTAGAGGGCGCGCAGTCCGACTCCCGTGCCGATCATGACGGCGATGGTCAACAACGCCAGCAGCACGACCAGCGCGCCGGCGATGCCGATCGCCTTGTCGAGCCCGCCACCGATGACCGCTCCGAGCCACCCGCCAGCGTGCGCGAACTGCTTCGTCGTCGCGTGCACCGAGGGACGACCCCCGGCCAGGTCACCGATGCCGCAGACACTGATCAGCCCGAGCGCGATGGCCCAGACGGCGCGAGGGCGCTCGACCTCGACCTTGCCCACGACCAAGGCCGCGCCCAGGACGAGGAGCATGATGGGCAGCGCGAATCGTCCGACCCCGAACGCGACGGCCAGAGCCTTCGAGATCGCCCGACCGACGGGACCGAGCGCGCCCGCTTCGGCCAAGGCACAACACGCCCCGATCACGACGAGGAGCAAAATCCAGAGGTCGCGGGTGTGGCGTTCCCAGACGCTGGGACCCGCCGAGGCTCCCCGAGACGTCTTCTTCACCGGCTTTTTCTTATGTCGTGCTTGTGCCACAACCATCAAACTTACCGAACATCCTTTCGTATTCCGTGCCAATCGCTTTAGGCTGCACTGGTGACTCTGACTCCCCACGACTCCTCCATCGAGCTCGCCAATCGCCTCGATTCGAACGCGCGGGTCTGTCACTTCGTGTCGTCGACGCCGCTCAGTTCGTCGATCAACGAGGTCGTTCTCGCAGGTCAGGCCGTCCTCCTGTGCGGCGTGCCGGGCAATGACGTGATGGTGCAACTGATGAACGACGCGGGCAAGCTCGTGCGACGGCGCTACAGCGTGCACGGCGTCGACGAGGCCCGCGACCAGTTCACCCTGTGGATCACGACCGCCCACGAAGGACCCGGCAGCATCTGGGCGCGTAACGCCACGGCGGGCGATGAGGTCGACATCGTGGGACCGCGGGGCAAGATCGTGGTCGATCCCGAGGCCGACTGGCACCTCTTCATGGGCGACATCACGTGCCTCGGATCGGCCTATCGGATGGCCCAGAGCGTCGAGGCGCCCGGCAACGTGGTCTTCATCGTCGAGACCGACCACGCCGACGACGCGTTGACGACGACGTTCGAAGAGGGCATCGCCGTCACCGGCATATTCGTCGACCGCGGTGAACGCGCCAAGGACGATCCCGCGGGACTCCTCAGCGGACTGTCGGCGTTCGCCTTCCCGCCCGAGCGCGGCCACGCCTATCTCTTCGGTGAGTTCCACGTGATGAAGGCCGTGCGAACGGCGCTGCTCGATCGGGGACTCGACGACGAGTCGATCAGCATGAAGGCCTTCTGGCGCGTCGGACGTCACAACGCCGATCACGGCGAACCGGAGAAGGACGACTAGAGGACGACCACGGCCGCCAACAGAATCGGCTGTCGGCGATACTTCTGTCCCAACAGACGACCGGCCGCGCGCTGGGCGTGCTTGTTGAGCGTCTCCTCGTCGCGCGTACCTTCACGCAGCGCCGCTTCAAGCGCGGCGCGTACTTCGTTCGTCACGGATTCGATCACCGAAGTGTCTTGGACGCCGTCGAACCAGCCTCGCGCCGTCAAACGCACCGGTTGGATGATGGTGCCGCTCTTGTGGTCGACGCCGGCCGAGATCTGCAAGACGCCGAACTCGGCGAGCATTCGCCGCTCCTCGAGGGGTCGTTCGTCCAGGTCGCCCGAGCTGCCGTCGATGTAGTGAAAACCGGCCGGCACCTGACCGGCGCGTTTGATGCCCGTCTTGTTCACCTCGATCTGGTCACCGTCTTCACAGATCAGGACGTGCTTCGGGCTCAGACCCATCGAGTGCGCCAACTCGGCGTGATGCACCATGTGGCGGTACTCGCCGTGGACCGGTACGAAGTTCCGCGGTCGCAGGAGTTGGTGGAACGTGCGCAGCTCGCCCTGGCGGGCGTGTCCGGACGCGTGGACGGGCTCGTTACCGGAGTGGATCACCTCGGCCGCGGCGCGGTGCAGATCGTCGATGACGCGGCCGACCGTCCACTCGTTGCCCGGGATCGGATGCGAGCTGAGGATGACGGTGTCGTCGGCGCCCACCTTCAAGAACCGCGCGTCGCCACGGCTGAGCTTGGACAGCGCGGCGAGCGGTTCACCCTGGCTGCCGGTGCAGATGACGCAGACCTCGCCCGGTGCGTATCGATCGATGTTCTCGATGTCGATCAGGTTCGCCGCGTCGACGTGCAGGAGGTTGAGCTTGCGCGCCAGTTTGGCGTTCGCTTCCATCGAGCGACCCATCAACACGATCTTGCGGTGCTGCTCCAACGCGACGTCGATGATCTGCTGGACGCGGTGAATGTGGCTCGCGAAACAGGCGACGACCATGCGACGTTCTGGTCGTTCGAGGAAGAGTCGGCGGAGCGCCCCGCCGACCGAGCGTTCCGACGCGGTGAAGCCCGGCTCCTCAGCGTTCGTCGAGTCGGCCAGCAACAGCGCGACGCCTTCGTCGCCGAGCGCCGCCAATCGCGAGATGTCGGTTCGTCGACCATCGATCGGCGTGAGGTCGAGTTTGAAGTCGCCCGAGTGCACGACGATACCGGCGTTGGTGTGGAAGGCCAGCGCCATCGCGCTGGGCACCGAGTGCGTCACGGGTATGAACTCGACCTCGAACGGTCCGATCTTGCGCCGCTCGCCGTCGCTGATCTCGATGAACGTGAGGTCCTTGGCGACCTTGGCCTCGGTGAGGCGATGGCGCGCGAAGCCGAGCGTCAACGCCGAACCGTAGATCGGAACGTTGATGTCCTTCACCAGGTAGCGCAGCGCGCCGGTGTGGTCCTCGTGACCGTGGGTCAACACGATCGCGTCGACGCGGTCCTTACGCTCGATCAACCAACGAAAGTCCGGCAAGATGATGTCGACGCCGTACATGTTCGGTTCGGGGAACATCAGCCCGGCGTCGACGACGACGAGACGACCGTCCTGTTCGATCGCGCAGCAGTTGCGACCGATCTCGCCCAGGCCGCCGAGGAAGGTGACGCGGACGGTGTCTTTAGCCACGCGATGCCTGGAGCGCGGCCACGACCTTCGCCGCGTCCGCGTCGAGCGTGTCGTCGCTCTCCGAGTTCGGCAGCCGGCACTGGCCGACGTCGATGCCGAGGTAGCGCAGCGCCGCCTTGGCCGGCATCGGGTTCGGGTACAGCTCGCTCGCTTCGAAGGCGTAACTCGGCGCGAGGCGCTCGTTGAACATCCTCGCCCCGACCCAGTCGCCGCGCTCGACGCACTCGACCAACTGGCGGAACTCTCGCGCGGCCCAGTGGCCGGCGACCGAGACGATCCCGACGGCGCCGATGGCCATGAAGGGCAGGACGACGGCGTCGTCACCGCTGTAGAGGTCGATGTCGTCACCGAGCACGGCCTTGTAGTGCGCGGCCCCGACGAGGTCACCCGACGCGTCCTTCATCGCCACGATGTTCGAGTGCGACGCGACGAGGTCGATCGTCGTGGAGGCGGCGATCTTCCGACCGGTTCTCGCGGGGATGTCGTAGAGCATGACGGGGAGTTCGGTGGCCTCGGCGATGGCGGCGAAGTGCGCGGCGATGCCCTTCTGACTCGGCCGCGCGTAGGCCGGCGTCGTCGCGAGCACGCCCGTGACGCCGGTATCGAGGACCTGACGGGTCAGTTCGACCGATCGGGCGGTGTCGGCGAAGGTCGATCCGGCGAGGACCGGCACCTCCACGGCGCCCGCGACGCAGGCGAAGAGTTCCAGCTTCTCCTTGTCCGACAGCGACGAGCCCTCCCCCGTCGAACCGGCGAGGACGAGTCCGTCGACCCCCTCGGCGACCAGCGTCGTCGCGAGTTCGATGGCGACGTCGAAGTCGATCGATCCGTCACTTCGAAAGGGGGTCACCATGGCGGTGAGCACACGACCAAAACGAGGTGTCGTCATATCTCGAAGTTACCAGTCCTGTCAACGGAGCCACGAAGGTGTCGCGGCGTTAGATCAGAGATTCGATCCCGTCGATGAGCCGCGGGGTCGCGTCGACGGCGTCGACCGCGAGCGCGACACCCTGGACGAAGCTCAGTCGGTCGAAGGAGTCGTGACGGATCGTGAGACCCTCGCCGGGCCCACCGAAGAGGATCTCCTGGTGGGCCACGAGTCCGGGTAGACGGACCGAGTGGATCTTGATGCCCCCGATCGTGTCGGCGCCGCGCGCACCGGACAGCGTGTGCCGAACCGTCGGATCGTCCATCTCGGGCAGTCCCGCCGCGACCCGCGCCGCGGCGATGCTCTTCGCGGCGGCGATCGACGTGCCCGACGGCGCGTCAACCTTCTTGTCGTGATGCAACTCGATGATCTCGACCCGATCGAAGTAGGGCGCCGCCAGCGCGGCGAACTTCTCCGAGAGCACGGCCCCCACGGAGTAGTTGGCCGCGATCACGACCCCGACCTTGGTCGCCGCGTCCTCCACCGCGAGTCGCTGTTCACTCGAGAGCCCCGTCGTGCCGATGACGAGTCCGACGCCGTGGGCCGCGCACCACGCCGCCGAGGCCACGACGCCCTCGGGCGAGGAGAAGTCGACGACCACGTCGATGGTGGTGGCGTCCACGTCGTCCCAGGTCGAGGCGAACGTCGCGCCGAAGAGCTCCCGGGGCGCCTGGACGTCGACCAACGCGCCGATCGAGAAGCGCCCGAGCCCGCTGAGGCCTCCGGCGAGGATCTGGCCCATACGCCCGGCCCCACCGTTGATCGCGACAGCTTTCACGACCGCACCTTATCCTCGCGTCGTCGACGTTCGTCGATGAAGAGGTACGCCCCGACACCGATGATCAAGACGCTGCCGACGATCGACGCGGCGAGACTCAACTCGATGTACGGCGCGTGGTAGTGGAAGTGGATGCGCCACCGCCCGCTCGGCACCGTCACCTGTTGAATGAGACCGTCGCGCGTGACCTTCAACGCTTCGCTCCGGCCGGTCGTGGCGTTGAGCGCCGTCGCGCGCCAACCCGGCAGGTACGCCATCGAGCGGACCAACGTCACCGGACCGTGGGCGTCCACGTCGACCCAGGTGTCGCCGTAGGACGCGTTCTTCACGTGCGAGACCGTGCCGTTGGACGACGTCAGGGTCACCGAGCGCTGCACGTAGCCGGCCTTGAAGACCGAGAAGGTTCCGACGGTGTCGCTGAGTCGCCAGTTCGGACCGTCCAGCGCCTCTTGCAGCGGTGAGTTCAAGTCGTAGGTGATCTTGATCGGCGCGAGTTGCGAGACCTTCGTGTCACCGACCGAGATCGGACTCAGCGACGACAGTTCGAAGCCCGCGGCCCTTCGGGCCGGCCCGGGGATGATGAACGTCATCTGATTGGCCGGAGCCTCACGGAGTATCGGCGGTCCCTCCAGTTGACCGTGCGCGTCGACCAAGCTCAGGTACAGCGTCGCGTAGGCGATGGGATGACCGCCTCGACCGTGCACCCTGATCGAGTGGACTCGTAGCACCTGTCCGAAGTAGCGAAAGTCGATCTGTGACGCCGGGGCCATGCGACAGTTCGGCGCCGGCGTGACGGGCACGTTGACGTTGTGGCTCAGCTGCGCGTACGAGACGGCGATCGCGGCCAGTCGCAGTTGCGTAAAGGTCCCGTCGGCGAGTCGACAGGGGTTGATCGCCGACTGCGGGTGGGTGCCGGTCGAGTTGTCGTAGATCGTCGAGATGAGCGATCCGTAGCCCTGCACGCTCGGCTCCTTGGTGAAGACGTTCATGTTCGGTACGCCGAGCGCCTGGAACTGCTTCTGGTGGGCACCGCCCTGGTCGACGAGCGCGGTGCGACCGCGCGTGCCAAAGAGCGCGACCGCGTGCGTCCTCGACGGTTCGGTCGGACCGCTCCCTCCGATCAATCCCGTCGCGCTCAGGACCAAGAACACGACCACGTCAGCGACGAGGACGGCCATCAATATCTTCATCAGGTCCTTCGAGGATCGCCACCGAATCAGGACCGACACCGCGACGACGGCGATCGCGAGGTGGAGCCCGTACGAGAGGTGCATGTCCTGGGCGAGGTCCTCTTGTTGGGGAAAGACCCCGAGGTACGAGACGATTCGATCGCCCCAGAAGAACAGTCCACCGCAGAGCGCGATGACCGCGAAGGCCGGCGCGAGCGTGACCCATCTGCGACGACCCTCGAGGCCGGCCTCGTCGGTTCGACGCGTTTGGATACGGTTGAACCACCACCCGAGCAACGCGGCCATCGCGAAGTCCACCATGACGACGTTGCGGCTCTGGAGACGCGTGCTGCCGTAGAGCGGGATGTCACGGAACAGGTGACCGAGTGGCGTGTACGAGCCCCACGTCGCGAAGAGCCCGACGACCACGACGACGAAGTAGAGGACGTAGTCGCGGTCCTCCCCCTTCCACCCCCGGCGCGTCACCTTGGCGACGAAGGCGAACGCCGCGATCAGCGCCAGCAGTCCGGCGTAGCCGGTCACTTCGGGCAGGTTGTAGTGAGCGAAGTAGTTCGGCTGTCCCGCGGCGCCGTTGCCCCCGAAGATGTCCGGCACGAAGAGGAGCGACGTCCAGCGCACCACGAGCGAGCCGGCTCCGAAGAAGCCGTAGCTCACGGACGAACGTTGCGAGTACCCGATGAAGGACCAGCCCGGCAGGAGCTGCACCAGCCCGATGGCGATCCCCCACGCCAGACCGGCGGCCAGCGCGACGACGTAGGCGACGCGGGCGCGCCACGTGGCGATCCAGTACGAGCTGCGGATCAACAGCACCGACGGTCCCAGTGTCAGCGTGAGGAGTTCGATCTCGGCGATGCCGCGCGGTTCGCCGGTGAGGAAGGTCAGACCCCACAACAGTGCGTAGCCCCAGATCCAGGGCTTGGACACCCGGGCGTAGTGGCGCCACGAACTCGACGCCGGCTCGAGCGACAGACGCCGAGAGAGCGACACGATGATCAGCGCGGCCCAGGGGATGAACGCGAAGCCCTGCACGACGCCGAGGTGGACGAGCTGTCCGATCATCGCCCCGGAGTACGCGAAGCTCATCGAGGCGGCGAAGGACGACAACGTGCGCATCCCGTGCCAGCGCAGCAGGGCGAACATGCCGGTGGCGGCGATCACGTAGACGGCGACGCAGTTGACGAGCCACGCAGCGATCGGCGGCAGGAAGGCGAAGACCACGGTGCCCGGGTACAGCGCACCGGCGTTGAGGCCGCCGAGCAGGGGCGTCCCGGAGTTCGCCAGCGGGTTGAACAGCGGCAGGTGGCCCGTGGCGATCTGCTCTCCGCTCAGTACGCGCAGCGGGAAGTTCTGAATGAGGTTGTCGCCGTCGATCGCCGGATGGCCGAACAGCGCCGGCAGCACGAAGAGCAACGTCGGCACGATCACCATCGCGTAGACGGCGCGTCGATCGCCGATGGGGAGTGGTCGCCACCACGTCTTGGAATGCGTGGGGGCGACGAGCGTCATTGGCTCCACGCTACGAAAAAGCACGACGCCCGTGCTGCACGGTCGCGAGGACCGAACAACACGGGCGCGGAGCGACTATCGGCGACGCGGTCGAGGACTACGACGTGCGCCGTCGCCCTCGACGAAGGCCGGACCGCCGGGACCGAGGTCACCGATCTCGCCGGCGAGTTCGGCCTCGAAGGCCGCCTCGAAGGACGACGACGGTGATGTCGGGCGTGAGGTGTTGGCGTTGTCGCGCGGCCCGCGGTCACGCGGCGCGCGGTCACGGTCACGGTCACGGTCGCGAGGGCCTCGATCGCGATCGGTGTCGCGTGGTCGAGACGGACGACTGTCCTCTTCGGACTCCGGGAAGTCACCGACGAGTGAGAGCGAGACCTTGCCCTGGGGGTCGATGTCGTCGACCTTGACCTCGATCGCCTGACCGAGTTCGAGGACGTCCTCCACCTGGCCGATGCGCTTGCCGCCGTTGAGCGGCGCCATCTTCGAGATGTGCAAGAGACCGTCACGGCCGGGCATGATGCTCACGAACGCGCCGAACTTGGCGAGGTTCACGACGCGACCCTGATAGGTCGCACCGACTTCGGGCGTCGGCGGGTCGAGGATCATCTCGATTCGTCGACGGGCCTCTTCCACGGCGCGTCCATCCTTGGCGCCGATCGTGACCGTGCCGATGACACCGTCGTCGTCGACCGCGATGTCGGCACCGGTCTCCTGCTGCAGGGTGTTGATGACCTTGCCCTTGGGGCCGATGACCTCGCCGATCTTGTCGATCGGGATCTGGAGCGACACGATCTTCGGCGCCACTTCGGCGACGTGCGAGCGGGGCTCGGCGATCGTGCTGGTGAGGACGTCGAGGATCAGCAACCGCGCCGTCTTAGCCTGGTCGAGGGCGTTCGACAGGACCTCGGCCGGGAGGCCGTCGATCTTCGTGTCGAGCTGCAACGCCGTCACCGCGTCCGCGGTACCGGCGACCTTGAAGTCCATGTCGCCGAAGGCGTCCTCGGCACCGAGGATGTCGGTCAACGTGACGTACTTGCCGTCGTCGTAGACGAGACCCATGGCGATACCGGCCACGGGCGCCTTGATCGGCACGCCGGCCGCCATGAGCGACAACGTCGAGCCGCAGACCGACGCCATGGACGTCGAGCCGTTGGACTGCAGGACATCCGAGACCACGCGCAGCGTGTAGGCGAAGTCCTCTTCGCTCGGCAGTACGGGGATCAGTGCGCGCTCGGCCAACATGCCGTGGCCGATCTCGCGGCGCTTGGGCATGCCCACGCGGCCGGTCTCGCCGACGGAGTACGGCGGGAAGTTGTAGTGGTGCATGTAGCGGCGCCACTCGTCCGGTCCGATCGTGTCGAGCTGCTGGCGCATGCGCGGCATACCCAGCGTCGTGACGTTGACCACCTGGGTCTCGCCGCGCTGGAACATCGCGGAGCCGTGGGTCATCGGGAAGAGGTCGATCTCGGCCGAGAGCGGACGGATGTCGGTGACCGATCGTCCGTCGATGCGCACGCCCTCCTCGACGATGCGCTGACGCACGATCTTCTTGGTGACCGAGCGAACGGCCGCCTTGATCTCGCCGAGTCGGTTCGGGAACTCGTCCTTCAGGTGCTCGATGATCGACGCGGTCGCCGACTCCAGCGCCTCGTTGCGCGCGGTCTTGGTCGTCAACCTGTTCGCCTCGGTGAGCGACGTGGCGCCCATCGCCGCGACGCTCTCGTAGACGTCGTCTTGGTAGTCGGCGATGGTCTGGTACGTCATGGGCGTGAGCGGCCCGCGCGCGGCGACGAAGTTCTTCACCAGTTCGCGCTGGAGGTTGATCGACTCGCGGATCCAGAGCTTCGACGCCTCGAGTCCGGCCGAGAGCACCTCTTCGGAGACCTTGGGGGCACCGTCGGCGTACTTCTCGAACGATCCCTCGGTGCCGCCGGCTTCGACCATCATGATCGCGACGTCGGCGTCGGCGGAGTCGCCGAGGGCGCGTCCGGCCACGACCAGTTCGAAGGTCGCGGCGTCGCCCTCTTGGTACGTCGGGTGCGGCGCCCACTCACCGTCGGTGGTGTAGGCCATGCGCACGGCGCCGATCGGCCCCTCGAAGGGGATGCCCGAGATCATCAACGCGGCCGAGGCGGCGTTGATGGCCAACACGTCGTAGGGGTTCTCCTGGTCGGCGCTGAAGATCGTGCCGACGACCTGGACCTCGTTGCGAAAGCCCTTCGGGAACGAAGGTCGCAGCGGTCGGTCGATGAGGCGACAGGTGAGGACCGCCTGGTCCGAGGGCTTACCCTCGCGTCGGAAGAAGGCACCGGGGATCTTGCCCGCGGCGTAGGCCCGCTCTTCGATGTCGACGGTGAGCGGGAAGAAGTCGATGCCCTCTCGCACGCTCTTGGCGGCCGCGACGGTCGCCAACATGATGGTGTCGCCGAGGCGGGCCACGACGGCCCCGTCGGCCAGTTGGGCCAACTTGCCCGCTTCAAAACTTAAAGTCTTTTCGGTGCCCGTTACTGGGCTGCTTACGCGGATTGCGTCAGTCATTGGTATTGCTCCTATTTGGTTAGCAACACTCCGCCCGGATCCCAGTGGGCAACCTTCGCGAACCGCGACTGTTCTCCACTGGCCTCCGAGGAAATCGGATGTGTTGAGCACGTTGACGGCGTCAACGTGCCGTTCGGCTAGCGACGAATGCCGAGACGGCCGATCAAAGCGCGGTAGCGCTCGACATTTCCGCGCTGCACGTAGTCGAGCAGACGGCGACGTTGGCCGATGAGCTTCATGAGTCCGCGACGAGTGTGATGATCGCCCTTGTGGACCTTGAGGTGCTCGGTGAGGTGAGCGATCCGGTCTGTCAGGATCGCCACCTGGACCTCGGGGGAACCCGTGTCCGTCGCGTGAGCCTGGTAGTCCTTGATGATCTGCTGCTTCTCAGCCATAACGTTTTTATTTGCCTTATGAGTCGGATGTCTCGTAGCAAGTCGCCGACGTGACGACCCACATAGTCAGCGTCGCTGACCGAATATCTATTCTAGCAGTGCCGAGCCGAGAGGCGAGAACTTCTTGAATATCTCAAGGGTTTGATCGACGTCACGCCCGATCTGGTCGACCAGCGCGTCCACGTCGGCGAAGACGGCTTCGCCGCGCAGCCGCGCCAGGAACGCGACGTCGATCGACGCGCCGTAGAGATCGCCCTCGTAGCCCGCCAGGTGCACTTCGACGAGCGTCGGTCCGTCGTCGTAGAACTGCGGACGCGTGCCGATCGAGATCGCCGCCGGCCGCCACGTCCGATCCGGCGTCCTCGCCGCGCCGGCGTAGATGCCTTCGAGCGGTATCAGCTGCGTCGGCTCGGTGGCGAGGTTCGCCGTGGCGAAGCCGAGCGCTCCCCCGCGCGCGTCGCCGTGCTCGACGCGACCGCGCAGGACGAACGGTCGCCCCAGCGTCGCGTTCGCCCTGTCGACGTCCCCGGCCGTGAGGGCCGCGCGCACCGCGCTCGAACTCCAGCGCGGCGCGCCGTACGTCGGTGCTTCGTAGACCCCGAATCCGTAGCGCTGCCCTTCGGCACTGAGTAACGCGACGTCGCCCACGCGGTCGTGGCCGAATCGGAAGCCCTCGCCGACCACGATCTCCCAGGCGTGCAACTCCCCGGCCAGGACGCGGCCGATGAAGTCCGACGCCGGCTCGTTGGCGAGGTCTCGATCGAACGTCACCACGCGCACCTGTTCGATACCCAGGGCCGCGAAACCTTCGAGGCGCTGCTCGAGCGTGCCGATGAGACGTAGGTCGCGCTCCGGTGCGAGCATGGAGGCGGGATGCGGATCGAAGGTCACGATGGTCGGCACGGCGTCCATCGCGCGCTCGCCGTCGAGGTGTAAGAGCATGTCGATGACCGCCTGGTGTCCCAGGTGCAGACCGTCGAACACGCCGATGGCGATCACCGAGTCATCGCCCGACAGTTTCGACGTCTCTCCATCGCGCACGACAAGCATCAGGTCAAACTACCTAAGAGTCGATTCATCGGGTGGCCAATACCAGTTCCGGTTTCCACGAATCGTGGCGTCGCTGCAGGATGCCGATGAGTTCGCCGTGTAAGTCCAGGGCCGCGATCTCGTCGTCACGAAACGACTGCTCGAGCACGACGCGCTGCCCCATTCGCATGGCACGGGTCTGGTCCTCGCTCAGCGTGACGTGCTCGAGGCCGCTCACCAAGCTCGCCGCGGGCGCCAACACGCTGCCACCGTTGGCCACGGTGTCGTTCAGTGCGTCGAGGGTCAGTGCGTCCGCCACCGAATGCGAGCCGCTCGATACTCGCCGCAGTTCGACGAGGTGACCGACGGTGCCGAGCGTGTGCGCGAGGTCGCTCAAGAGGACGCGCACGTAGGTGCCAACCGAACACTCGACGTCGAAGCGCCACACCACGGGATCATCCGTGGGCGTCAGTGCGAACGTCGTGACCGAGATCGAGCGAGGCGGCCGTTCGACCTCCACGCCGCGACGCGCGAGTTCGTGCAGGCGTTGTCCGTCGATCTGGATGGCCGACACCATCGGGGGCGTCTGTTCTTGCGTACCGAGCATCGCCGAAGCCGCGTCGACGACGACCGCGGTCGTCAGTGGGGGCACCGGTCGTTCGTCAACGACGGCGCCGTCGGCGTCGAGCGAGTCGGTCGCGACGCCGAACTTCACGGCGCCGACGTAGCGCTTGGCCTCGGACTGCGCGAATCGCAGCAGACGCGTCGAGGGTCCCACGGCGAGGACGAGGAGTCCGGTCGCCATCGGGTCGAGCGTTCCGGCGTGACCGACCTTCTTCTCCTGCAGGATCCGACGCACGCGCGCCACGACGTCGTGGCTCGTGAGTCCTTGCGGTTTGTCGACGAGGAGGAGGCCGCTACTCGTCGTCATGACTCTGGCGACGGATGATCTCCTCGACGGCCTCGCCCGTGGCGACGGCCGGGTCGGCCATGAACGAGAGCTTCGGCGTGCGCTTGAAGCGGGTCTGTGCGTTGACGGCCGACTGGATCTGCGCCCGGCGCTCTTCGAGCGCGTCTCTCGTCTCGGCGCTGAGCGAGTCGAAGAAGACCATCGCCTGGCGCAGGTCCTGGGTGGTCTCGACGCCGGTCACGGTCACGATGCCGATGCGGTCGTCGAAGTCCGAGATGCGCGTCAGTTCGTCCGAGATGACCTCGCGAAGGATCTGATTGACGCGTGCCGAGCGCGGGTAGGGATGGTGTGATCCAGATGAACGAGCCATCGGTTAGGCCGTTCTGGGAATCTCGCGCTCTTCGAAGGTCTCGATGATGTCGCCGGCCTTGAGGTCTTGGTAGTCGGAGAGACCGATACCGCACTCGAAACCGGACGCCACTTCGCGCGCGTCGTCCTTGAAACGACGCAGCGACGTGATCGAACCTTTCCAGATGATGGTCCCCTCGCGAAGGAAGCGCACCTTCGATCCTCGCGTGATGACGCCGTCGAGGACGAAGCAACCGGCGATGGCGCCGATCTTGGGGACCCGAAAGACCTCGCGCACCTCGGCCTCGCCGGTGACGATCTCCTCGTAGACCGGGGAGAGCAGTCCGAGCATCGCGGCCTCGATCTCCTCGATCAACTTGTAGATGATCTCGTAGGTGCGGATCTGCACGCCTTCGACCTCGGCCAGGTCGCGACTGCGCTTGTCCGGTCGAACGTTGAAGCCGATGATCGTCGCGTTCGACGCCTTGGCCAGCTGCACGTCGTTCTCGGTGATGCCGCCGACGCCGCGGTGCACGATGACGAGCTTCACGTCGTCGCGTTCGAGCTTGCGCAGCGACTCGGTGCACGCCTCGAGCGAACCCTGGACGTCGGCCTTCAAGACGATGTTGAGCGTCGCGGTCTCGCCGCGTTGGATCTGCTCGAACAGGTCCTCCAGTCGGGCGCCACTCGTCGAGGCGACGGGCTGGTGGCCGATGAGCCGCGCGCGCTGGGCGCGGGCCTCGGCGAGGGACCGCGCGTGGGCGAGGTCGTGGGCGACGCGCATCTCGTCACCGGCGAACGGGGGCTCACTGAAGCCGAGGATCTGCACCGGTGTCGACGGTCCGGCCGACTTGATCTGCTTGCCCTGGTCGTTGATGAGCGCCTTCACCTTGCCGTAGGCGGCACCGGCGACGACCGGGTCGCCGACCGCGAGCAGGCCTTTTTGCACCATGACGGTGGCGACCGGTCCGCGACCGACCTCGAGGTTCGCCTCGAGCACGGTGCCGACGGCCCGACCGCTCGGGCGCGCCACGAGCTCTTCCAACTCGGCGACGAGAAGTACCTGTTCGAGGAGCTCGTCGATGCCGGTGCCCTGCAGGGCCGAGATCTCGACGCAGATCGTGTCGCCGCCCCACTTCTCGGGGACCAGTCCGAACTCACTGATCTGTTGGAGCACGCGGTCGGGGTTGGCGTCGGCCTTGTCCATCTTGTTGATCGCCACGATGAGCGGCACGTCGGCGGCCTTGGCGTGGTTGATCGCTTCGATCGTTTGGGGCATGACGCCGTCGTCGGCCGCCACCACCAGGATGACGATGTCGGTGACCTTGGCCCCGCGCGCGCGCATGGCGGTGAAGGCCTCGTGACCGGGCGTGTCGATGAAGGCGATCGCCTTGCCCTTCCACTGCACTCGGTAGGCCCCGATGTGCTGGGTGATGCCACCGGCTTCGCCGGCCACCACGTCGGTCTGGCGGATCTTGTCGAGCAGGAGTGTCTTGCCGTGGTCGACGTGACCCATGACCGTGACGATGGGCGGCCGCGCGACGGCGGGGATCTCGTCGTCCTGGTCGTCCTCGTCGAAGAACTTCGCCAGGAGCGCGGCCTCTTGTTGCTCGCCGGGATCGACCATGTGCACGCTGGCGCCGACTTCGGCCGCGTAGAGCTCGATCATGTCGTCGCTGAGACTCTGCACCGCGGTGATGATCTCACCTTGCAAGAAGAGGAATCGCATGATGTCGGCCGCGCTTCGATTCAGCTTCGGACCGACGTCCTTCGCCGTCGAGCCGCGCTCGATGATGACTTCACCGTCCGGGACGGGCAGATTGCTCGGCTGCCACGTCGTCATCTGGGTCGGCTCGAGCTCTTCGACGTTGCGCCGGCGCCGGCGCGTGGCCTTGCGTTGCGATCCACGGGGTCCACCGGTGCCGCGACTCGGCGGGCCTCCGCGGTTCGGACCACTCGGAGCGCCGCTGGTCGGCGCGCCGGGGCGCTGTCCCGGGAACCCACCACCGGCTCCGCCGGGTCGTGAGGTCGGGCCACCAGAGCGCGACGCGGGGTTGGGACGCGGACTCATCGGACGCGGTCCACCGGGGCCCGAGGGTCGAGTGCCTGGAGCGGACATCGGGCGACGCGCACCGGGCGGCGGCGGAATCGGGCGACCCGTCGAACTCATCGGTCGACCGGGCGGCGGCGGAATCGGGCGGCCCGTCGAACTGAGTGGTGGCCGGGTCGACGGTGAACCGCCCTCACCGGCCTCGCCCGAGACCGAGCGTTGGGTCGGGCGGATGGTCGTGGGGCCGCTGGGTGAGGCGATGCGCGTCGGCGCCGGCTTCACGACGGGCGCGCGACTGCGCACGACCTTGGGTTCGACGGCCGCGGGCGCGAGCGGTCGCTCGGGGGCCGGTGCGTCGGGCGCGGCCTCCGCCGCGGCGGGCTGGGTCACGCGACTGACGCGTGCCGGCGCTTCGACGACCTCGGGCGCGGGCGCGGCGGCGGCCGCCTTCTTCGTGCCCGTGGCCTTGACGGCCTTCGTCGCCTTGGCGGCCTTGGCCGCCTTAACGGCCTCTTCCGGCACGACCTCGCGACGCAGTCCGTCGGCGTCGGCCCGTCGACGGATCCGGTCGGCCTGGGCGTCCTCGATCGACGCGGAGGGGCTCGAGGCACCGATGCCGAGTTTTTGGGCGAGCGTGAGTAGCTCTTTGCTCGTGAGACCGAGCTCCTTGGAGAGCTCGTGCACACGGATCTTCTTCTGGGCCAAAACCTTCCCTTGCTTCTCGTACCCGCTTTCGCGAGCACAGTTATCTATTCTTCCACAACCGCCGCTAAAGCAGTCCGCGACCCGGTTTCAGAGCGCGCACGGCCTCGAGGTCACCCTCGTCCACTTCCGCCTTCAGGGCTCGGGCGAGGTGCCCGACGCGCAGCGCCGGCGCACAGTCCTCGTCACAGAACCAGAGTCCCCGGCCGGGGCCTCGTCCGAGGTACCACGTGCCGTCGGACCGGCCGGCCCGGGTCATCTCGGCGTCGTTGCGGCACCGTCGACAGACCACGCACGTGCGAAGCGGCGCTATGCCTCGTCCTCCGCGACCGCCACGGTGCTGGCCTCGACCTCGTCGGACGTCTCGGCCTCGTCGGGTTCGATCTCCTCGACGACGATGACCTCTTCGACGTGTCCCTCGGCGTCGGTGATGACCTCGTCGACCACGACCACGGCCTCGCCGTCCTCGCCGAGCGCCACCGCGGTCGTCTCGTCCACGACCACGTCGCCGTCGGTCCAGACCTCTTCGACCACTTCCTCTTCGGCGCCCTCATTCTCTGAACGGATGTCGATGCGCCAGCCGGTTAGTCGCGCGGCCAGTCGGGCGTTCTGCCCCTCCTTGCCGATGGCGAGCGAGAGTTGCTGGTCGTGCACGATCACCGTGGCGATACCCTCGGTCTCGTCGAGTCGCACCTCGCGCACGCGCGCGGGCTGGAGGGCCGCCTGGATGAACTCGATCGGGTCGTCGCTGTAGGGCACGACGTCGATGCGCTCACTGCGCAGCTCGTTCGTGATGTTGCGCACGCGAGAGCCGCGCGCGCCGACGCACGCGCCGACGGGGTCGATCATGTGGTCGTTGGAGGCCACCGCGATCTTGCTGCGGTGACCGGGTTCGCGCGCCAGGGCCTTGATCTCGACGATGCCGTTGGCGATCTCGGGCACCTCGATCTCGAACAGCTTGGCGACCAGCGCCGGGTGCGTGCGGCTCACCACGATCTGGGGACCCTTGTTGGTCTTGCGCACCTCGACGATGTACACCTTGATGCGCGCGCCGTGCTCGTAGCGCTCGAAGGCGATCTGCTCGGCCTGGGGCAACAGCGCCTCCACGCGACCGAGGTCGAGCAGGGTGTAGCGGTTGTCGTTCTGTTGCACGGTGCCCGAGACGATGTCGCCCTCGCGATTCGCGAACTCCTCGTACATCTGACGGCGCTGGATGTCGCGGATGAGCTGCATCAGGACCTGCTTCGCGGTCTGGGCCGCGATGCGTCCGAAGTCGTCGGGCGTCGCGTCCCACTCACGCGTGACGTTGCCCTCGAGGTCGAGCTCGAGTCCCCACACCTTGATCTCACCGGTCTCGGGGTTGATCTCGACCTCGGCGTCCTCGGCCGAGTCGGGACGACGCTTGTAGGCGGCGAGGAGCGCGTTGGCGAGCGCGATCAACAACTCCCCTTCGTCGATGTTCTGGTCACGAGCAATCTGTCCCAACGCCTCTAGGAATTCAAAGTTCGCCATGCCTAGCCTCCCTTCTTCGTCGATGAAGCAACTGACTTGGCGCGAGAGGGCGAAGGCTTCGCTTCGGCGCCCCACTTGAAGACGGTGCGAGCTCGCTCGACCTGGTCGAGACGCACGACGACCGAGCCGAGCTCGGAGTCGTCGATCGTGACCGAGGTCTCATCGGCCGCGAGGACGGTTCCCTCGAGGCGACGCGTCGGGGCGTCGGGTCGCAGTTCACGCAGCGTGACGACCTCGCCGACGGTCGAGATGAAGTGCGCCGGGGTGCGTAGTTTGCGCTCCAACCCGGGGCTCGAGACGTCCAGGGTGTAGCGCCCGGCGATCGGGTCGTTGAGGTCCAGCCACTCCGAGATCTGGCGGTTCGCCTTGGTCAGGGCCTCTAAGTCCACGCCCCCCGCCTTGGTCACGACGACGTTGAGGGTCCCCTTGACCATTTCGAGGTCGTAGAGGTTAAGTCCGAGTTCGGATAGGAGGGAGCGCAGCGGTGTCTCTAGGTCCACGAACGTCTCCTCTCCCTATGCCACCAGGACGTTCAGACAAAGAAAAAGCGCGGGCCCGAGGCCCGCGCTTAAACGAGTCCATACGTCCTAAAGCGGACTGTAGCCAAGAATAATAGCATTTCTCGCCCCTGATGACAATTGGAATCCGACTCGCGGGCCGCCAAAATTCATCGAAACTTCTTATCTTGAGGCTGCCGGTGGCGTCGGTGAATGCCACTGTTAGTTTCGACGTATGCCACCGGCCACCCCCCGATCGCTGCGCGTCGCCAACACCCTCGTGATCCTCGTGGTCGTCGCGACGCTCCTCTCGCCCGCGCTCGGGGCGGGGGCCTCGAAGACCAAATCGAAGTCGACGACGACGACCATCAAGCACTCCCTCGAGTGCACCTCGGCGCAGCTCTCCTTCGCCGGTCCGGGATATCTCTCGCCCCAGACCGGTGAGCACGGATTCACGATCACCCTCACCAACGTCAGTACCACGTCGTGCCAGGTCCACGGCTACCCGTCGCTGCGTTTCTACACCAGCGCCGGGCGACTGCTGACGTTCGGGCTCAAGCACAAGAGTCAGTACTTTCGAACCACGAAGCCGCGCGTCGTGACGCTCGCGCCACGGTCCCACGCCTACTTCGTGGTGGCCAAGTACCGATGCGACCTGCGCGACCGCTACGTGTCGAAGTTCTTCTACGTCCTGCCGCTCTACACGTCGGGTTCGCCGTGGGTCGGACACCTGAGCGGATCGGGTGTCTCCCAGATGGACTACTGCGCGGGACCGTCGACCGGACCGGGCCAGATCCTCAACGTCTCGCCCGTCGTCGCCTCACTGAGTGAGTTGACGCCGTAGGTCGATCAGTACGACTTGGCGACGATGCACACGAGGTCGTCCTCGTTGTCGTCGAGCGGTATCGAACCGTCGCGGCGTTGCAGGCAGCGCACCGTGATCGCCTCCACCTTCAACGCCGCCTCACCGGCCTCGCCGACCTTCGACCAGTCGAGTCGCGCGAAACCCGTCTCGGCCGCCTCGATCGCCTCGGCGACGTTCGCGACGTCGTGGGTCGCGTCGACCAGTCGGGCCTTGGCGTCGTTGAACATGTCGGCCTGGATCTCGCCGAGCAGGGCCAGCGCGTTGGCGGCGACGGCGTCGATCGCCAGCGGGGCCTTCGCCCGGTTGTCGCGGCGCACGACCGTGACCAGACCGTCCTTGAGGTCGCGGGGCCCGACTTCGACGCGCAGCGGCACGCCCTTGATCTCCCAGTCGGTGACGCGTCGACCGAAACTGCCGCGACCACGGTCGATCTGGGAACGAACGCCGGCCACCTTGAGCGACGCGGCCACCTTCTCGCACGCCTCGTTCACCTCGGGCTCGTCGCGCACGGCGATCACGATCGCCTGGATCGGTGCGAGCCTGGGCGGCACGACGAGGCCGTCGTCGTCGCCGTGGAGCATGATGAGTCCACCGACCAGGCGCGTCGACGCGCCCCAGGAGCTGGTGAAGCACAGTTCGGCCTGTCCCGCCTCGCTCTGGAAGTAGATGTCGAAGGCCCGCGCGAAGTTCTGACCGAGCTCGTGGCTGGTGGCCATCTGCAACGCCTTGCCGTCGCGCATCATGCCCTCGGCGGTGAGTGAGTTGATCGCGCCGGCGAAGCGTTCGCTGGCCGGTTTGATCCCGAGATACGTCGGCGCGGCCATCACCTCGACCAAGAAGTCGTTGTAGACCTCGAGGTGGATCTTGCGCGCGAAGGCGTTGGCGTCCTCGTAGGTGGCGTGCGCCGTGTGGCCCTCCTGCCAGAGGAACTCCGAGGAGCGCAAGAACAGCCGCGGGCGCAGTTCCCAGCGCACGACGTTGCTCCACTGATTGAGTAGTAACGGCAGGTCGCGGTAGCTCTGGATCCACTTGGCCATGAACTCACCGATCACGGTCTCCGACGTCGGGCGCACGACGATCGGCTCGGCCAGTTCCTCGCCGCCGGCGTGCGTTACGACGGCCAGTTCGGGGCTGAATCCCTCGACGTGCTCGGCCTCGCGCTGGAAGTAACTGAGCGGGATGAAGAGCGGGAAGTAGGCGTTCTGCGCGCCGGTCTCCTTGATGCGCGCGTCCATCTCGGCCTGCATGCGCTCCCAGATCGACCACCCGTAGGGGCGGATCACCATCGTGCCACGCACCGGCCCGTTGTCGGCCATCTCGCCCTTGGCCACGACGTCTTGATACCAACGCGGGAAGTCTTCGCTCTGGGGGGTCAGCACGCTGGCCACGATTCTCCTTTGAGTCGTCGCGTCAGCCTACTAAAACAGCAATTTATCCTTCGACGCGTCGACGGATCTTCTCGATGCGCTCACTCGCGTGGTTCGCGTCGGCGCCGCGGTCATCGAGCAGCATC
The DNA here is from genome assembly GCA_050014915.1 of Acidimicrobiales bacterium. Classification (GTDB taxonomy): domain Bacteria; phylum Actinomycetota; class Acidimicrobiia; order Acidimicrobiales; family RAAP-2; genus RAAP-2. The sequence continues at coordinate 35,975 of JBEKCK010000022.1, forward strand.
GCGCGGTCGGCCTCGGCCTCGGCCTCGGCGCCCTCGTCGCGCGCGGCGAGCCTCGCTTCGACACCCTCGGCGACGATCTTGGTCGCCTCTTCGACGAGCGCCTCGACCATCTCGTCCTCTTTGACGACACGCACGATCTGTCCCTTGATGAACAGGTGCCCGCGCTTCTTTCCGGCCGCGATGCCGAGGTCGGCGTGTCGCGCCTCGCCCGGTCCGTTCACGACACAGCCCATCACCGCGACCTGGATCGGCAGGTTCAACAGCGACAGCGCCGCTTGCGCCTCGTTGGCGATCTTGATGACGTCGACCTCGGCGCGCCCGCAGCTGGGACAGGCGATCAGATCCAGTCCCTTTCGTTCGCGCAGCCCCAGGACCTCGAGGAGCGTGCGGCCGGCGCGCGCCTCCTCGACCGGATCGGCGGTCAGTGAGTAGCGCAACGTGTCACCGATGCCTTCGGCGAGCAGGGTCCCGATGCCGGCCGTGCCTTTCAGCAGTCCGCCGGGCAACGGGCCGGCCTCGGTGACGCCGAGGTGCAGCGGGTGGTCGAAGGTCTCTGAGGCCAAGCGGTAGGCCGCGATCATCGTCGCGACCGACGACGCCTTCACCGAGATCTTGACGTCGTTGAAGTCGACCTCTTCGAAGTAGGCCAACTCCAACCTCGCCGACTCGACGAGCGCCTCGGGCGTCGCGCCGCCGAATCGTTCGTAGATGTCCGGGTGCAGGCTGCCCGCGTTCACGCCGATGCGGATCGGCACGCCGCGGTCGCGCGCCTCGGAGGCGACGAGCTTGATCTCTTCGGGCTTGCGCAGGTTGCCGGGGTTGAGCCGCAGCCCCTGCACGCCGGCCTCGAGGGCCGCGAGCGCCATCTCGACGTGGAAGTGGATGTCGGCCACGATCGGCACCGGCGAGCGCGGGATGATCTGCGCGAGTCCTTCGGCGGCCGCGACCTCGTTGCAGGTGCAGCGCACGATGTCGGCGCCCTCGGCGGCCAGGGCGTAGATCTGCTCGAGCGTGCCCTCGACGTCGGCGGTCTTGGTCGTCGTCATGGACTGGACCGAGATCGGCGCGTCACCCCCGACCTTCACCGGTCCGACGGCGATCTGGCGCGTCTTTCGGCGGGGACTTAAAGGGCTGGCGGTGACGTCCACGGTTCCAGTCTGCCCGTTTCGGCGCTCGGTGAAGCGTTAGCGGAAGGGATTGGCGATCGGGTGGGCAATGTCGAGGAAGACCGTGCAGGCGAACAGCACGAGCAGCACGCCCATGAAGGCGTAGGCCACGGGGGCCATCTTGTTGACGTCGGCGTGATAGCGCACGCCGCGCCTCGAGCGGAGCCGTTCGTAGGTGGCGATCGCCACGTAGCCCCCGTCGAGCGGCAACATCGGCAACATGTTGAGTACTCCCACGAAGATGTTGACCGCCATCAGGATCAGTAACAGGTCGCCCGGACCGGTCTGGGTGCTCTGGACCGCGATCCGCACCACGCCGATGATCGATTCGGGTCGGGTGAGTTGATTCTTCGGGTTCGTCGCCGCGGCCGGCGAGGCGACCTGGTGGATGAGGCTGGAGAACTCGCCCGGCGAGAAGACGTGCACGATCGCGCGCGCCGCGGTGCCGAGCAGCGAGCCGACCTCGGTGAACGAGCCGGGGATCGCCACGTACCACGCGTCGCGCGCCGCCAGGTACTCGAGACCGATGCCGAGGTAACCGTGCGCTTCGAGGTACTTGCCGTCGACCTTGAGGTTGGCGCCGTTCACGGGTGCCTCGTGCAACGTCAGGTCGTGACCCCCACGGGCCACCAGCAGCGTGAGCTTCTGTCCGGTGGCGCGACTCACGATCGACTGCAACTGACTGGCGCTCGTGATGTCAGTGCCGTTGATGGCGACGATCTGGTCGCCGACCTTGAGGCCCGCGAGCTGGGCGGCGTTTTCCTTGTGGCCCTGCCCGGGGATCTTCTCGGTCCAGGTCATGCCCGGCACCTTCACGTAGCCGCCGGCGAGGATCGCGCGAACGCCGTAGCGGGTCTCGCCGATCGTGGTCGACCAGATCACCGGTCCGAAGCCGACGAAGAAGTCGGTGACCTTCATCCCCGCGCGCTTGGCGGTGATGAAGTGTCCGAACTCGTGGGCCATCACGATGAAGATGATGGCGAAGATCACGAGCGGCAGGGCCCAGCCCACCCACCACGTCAGCAGCGCGACGAAGGCGACGGTGCCGACAAGGAGAGTGATCAGGGACCGACGGGTCTCGGGTTTCGAATCCATGACTATTGCTTGAGAATACCGTGGGCTCGTCGTCGCGCGGCCGCATCGCTCGCGACCAAGTCCCCTAACGAATCCAAGGGATCGGCCACGTAGCCGTCCATCACGCGCGCGACCACGTCCACGATGTCGCACCATCCGATCTCGTCGGCCAGAAAGGCCGCGACGGCGACCTCGTTGGCGGCACTGAGCCACGCGGGCGCCGCTCCCCCGAGTCGCGCCGCCTCGTAGGCGAGACCGATTGCCGGGAAGGCCTTGGGGTCGGGGGCCTCGAAGGTCAACTCCAGGTCCTGGGTGAAGTCGATGGCGCCCCACCCGTGGTCGAGTCGCTCGGGTAGTCCCAGGCAGTACGCGATCGGCAAGCGCATGTCGGGTCGCGAGAGTTGGGCGAGCACCGATCCGTCGACGTACTCGACCATGGAGTGCACGATCGACTGCGGGTGCACGACGACGTCGACTCGCTCGACGTCGATACCGAAGAGCGCCGAGGCCTCGAGCACCTCGAGACCCTTGTTCATGAGCGTCGACGAGTCGATCGTGATCTTGGGGCCCATCGACCACGTCGGGTGGTTGAGCGCGTCGGCCTTGGTCGCGTGACGAAGCTCCTCGATCGACCAACCGCGAAACGGTCCGCCCGAAGCGGTGAGCAGGAGACGGCGCACGTCGGGGTAGCCCGGCTCGGCCGGCGAGCTGGCGAGACACTGGTGGATCGCGCAGTGCTCGGAGTCGACCGGCAGCATCATCGCGCCCGGCGTCGAGCGAACCTTCGCCACCAGCGGCGCGGCGGCGATGAGCGACTCCTTGTTGGCGAGGGCGAGTCGCTTACCGGCCTTCAGGGCCGAGAGCGTGACCGGCAGACCGGCGAAGCCGAGGACCGCGTTCACGACGATGTCGGCGCTTCCCGCGAGTTCGGTCAGTCCCGCGTCGCCGACCACCACGTCGACGTTCGAATCCACGAGCGCGGCCAGCGTCTCGCGATGGGATTCACTGATCACCGCGACGCGGGTCACGCGGAACTCGTTCACGACCGCCGCCAGCTCGTTCAGCTGTTCACCGCCCGAGAGCGCCACGAGTTCGAAGCGCTCGGGCTCGCGACGCAGCACGTCCAGGGTCTGCGTGCCGATCGAACCGGTGGCACCCAAGAGCGCGACGCTGCGCCGCACGCCCGGCACCGTCAGCCCAGTTTGAGAACGTGACAGAGGTAGTACATCGTGGGCAGCGCGAACAACAGCCCGTCGATGCGGTCCAGCAGTCCGCCGTGTCCCGGCAGCAGTCGGCCGAGGTCCTTCACGCCGATCGTGCGCTTCACCATCGACTCGAAGAGGTCGCCGAGCGGCACGACGATCGAGATCGCGACGGCCACCTCGACGCCGGCCTTACGCGTCCACACGCTCATCAGCGGCAGGAGCAGCGCGCCGGCGATGAGCGTCAGGACCGTCCCACCGATCGTGCCCTCCAAGGTCTTGTTCGGCGACAGCAACTTGTTGAGCGGCCGCTTGCCGTACTGTCGCCCGACGATGAAGGCGCCCGAGTCGTTCGCGACCGTCAACAACATCGCGCCGAAGAGGTACGACAGCCCGTGCCCGTGCACGAAGGAGTGCGGGGCCACGAAGAGCAACGCGTAGGAACCGATGACGCCGATCCAGACGTAGACGAAGACCGTCGCGCCGAGTCCGTCCAGGACGTCGACCGCGCGTCCGGCGTTGAGGTACCAGACGAACCCGAAGATGACCAAGAGCACACTGATGGCCCCGACCGACGTCAGCCCCTTGTTGTAGACCGCGACGCCGAGGGTCAGGATCGCGACGATGCCGAGCACCGTCGCCGGGTGGGCGCCGGCCGAACGGAACCCGGCGTAGGCCTCGGCCCCGGCCAGGCCGAGCACGACCAAGACCATGATCGCGACGGGCAGCGCGCCGAGCAAGAAGACGCCCGAGACGACGCCCGCGAGCACGACACCGGTCGTCAGGGCCCGCGCGAAGTTGCGGTCGTTGCTCTGGCGAACAGCCCGACCGGCCAACGGGTTCGATGAGATGGAGCGGCGGGTGCGCGGGATGCGGTCCGGCTCCGGACGCGGCGCCTCGTGGACCTCCTCGTCGACCGCGACCAGCTCGGGCTCGGCGAACTCCCACGGGCGAGCGGTGTCCTCGCGTTGTTCGCCGGCCAGGATCGCCGTGTCGAACTGGTCCTCGTGCGCGACCCAGTCGGCCTCGCCCTCGCGCCACGCCGGCGCGGGGATCGCCGACCACGGGTCGTCGCTGTCGGCGGCCTCTCGCGCCACGACGATCGGTACCTGTCCGGTCGGGGCGTCGGTCCAGTGGGGCAGCAACGTCGTGGGGTCGATGATCATCGTCTCGTCGGCGGCGTCGGCGGCGATCTCGGCGCCGGTGATGGTGACGCGAGAGTCGGTCGTGCTCACGACGGGCAGCTCGCCCGTGTGCTCGTCGAACAGCGTGCCGTCGTCGTCGTCAGACTTCAAGTAGTTCCTGCTCCTTGTGAGCGAGTAGCGCGTCCACGACGGCCACTTCTTCTTGGGTCATCTTGTCAAGAATCTTCTCGTAGT
>JBEKCK010000023.1:0-41868 GCA_050014915.1 Acidimicrobiales bacterium
AACGGGCATTAACTGGGCGTTAACGGCGTCATTTTTGCCTAAAAATGGCACTTTCGATGCAGATGTTCGCTAGACGAAAATACGTTTTCACCAGGAATTACGATGACCTTGACCCCAAAAAGCGGTCCACGGATATGAGAGTTTGGTCGTGAGCTACCTGGAGGTAGTCCATGCCCAAGAAGTACCCACGAGAGCTTCGACGAAGCGTCTGTGAGCGAATGCTCGCCGGAGAGTCGGTCATTTCACTGGCCAAAGAGACGTCACTGTCACAAGGGACGCTCTATCGGTGGAAGAACCAAGCGCTGATCGACGCCGATCTCAAGCCTGGCGTCAAGAGCATCGAGGTCGACGAACTCGCACAAGCCCAGCGGACCATCGAGGAGCTCGAGGCCGAACTCGAGTTGGTGCGTGCCGCGAGCGCGCTCTTCAACGGCGAGGAGCCGATCAGCCCAAAAGCCGGTGCCAGGTTGCCCAAGAGCTGAGCAACCTGGGCTACAGCGAACGCGTCGCCTGTCGGGTTGTGGGCGTGGCGCGCACCACCTACTACGAGCACAAGTTCCACATCCCCAGTGACCGCGAGATCCGCCGGCTGCTGCTCAGCGACCTGGTCGCCGACATCCACCAACGCAGCCGCGGCACCTACGGCATGATCCGCATCTCGGCGGCCCTGAAGAAAGAGCACGACATGATCGTGAACAAGAAACTGGTGCTCTCGATCATGCGGGAACTGGGGATCCACGGGCTTCCGGGCCCCAAGAAGCACACGAAGAACCTGGTGAACGTGGCGACCGAAGAGGACCTCGTGCAGCGCAACTTCACGGCCGAGGCTCCGAACGCGCTCTGGCTGACCGACATCACCGAACACCCGACGCGCGAGGGCAAGGTCTACTGCTGCGCGGTGCTCGACCTCTTCACCCGTCGCATCGTCGGCTGGTCGATCGATCGACGCTGCGAGACGGCACTAGTGAACGACGCCCTGGCCATGGCGAACGACTCGCGACGTCCCGGCACCTCCACGATCATCCACTCCGATCACGGCAGTCAGTTCACGTCCTGGGGCTTCACCGAGCGAGTGCGCAACTACGGACTGATGGGCTCGATGGGCACGATCGGCGACTGCTACGACAACGCGCCGATGGAGTCGTTTTGGGGCACGATGCAGATCGAGCTGCTCAATCGCGAGAAGTGGCGGACGAAAATACAACTCTCAATCGCCATCGCCGACTACATCGAGCACTTCTACAACGCCGAACGGATGCACAGTTCGATTGACAACCTCACGCCCAATGAATTCCACGATCTACAATCGAAAGAAACCCAGACCGAACTCGCATAAGCGTGGACCGGCGATCGGGGTTCAGGTCAAAAAGCAGTCCCAACGGGATTCGAACCCGTGCCTCCACCTTGAGAGGGTGATGTCCTAGGCCACTAGACGATGGGACCATGAACGAAACGCAGTAAGTAACTCCGTCACATTCGCTCGGGGGCAAGGACTCGAACCCTGAATAACTGGACCAGAACCAGTTGTGTTGCCAATTACACCACCCCCGAAGGGCTTGGAAAGCCTACCCGAGATGCGCAAGATATCGCCAGCGCCGAAGCCTCGTTCAATCGAACCACGAGTGGAACACCTTGTAACCGATGATGCGACCGACGCCAACTTCGAAGGTCTCCTTCAGGTAGTACCTCCAGAGCGAATGCTTGACGGTCGGTGAGTTGCGCACCGGCGACGGATAGGGCCTAAGGCCCTGCGAGGACGAGATCGCCATGGCGCGGTCTTCGTGAAAGGGATCGGTCACCGTGAGGACGGTCGTGATGTCGTGCGCTTTGAGTTTCGGCAGGACCGTCGCCACGTTCATCCACGTGTCGGTGCCCGAACCCTTCAGGATCTTCGCGGCCGGGACGCCGTGTGCCTCGAGGAACGTCGCCGACACGCCGGCTTCCGTGAAGTGATCGCCGGGACGCTTACCGCCGGTGACGGCGATCCACGGCGCACGGTCCTTGTGCCACAACACCAGCGCCTGATCGAGGCGGGCTTTGAGTTCCGGCGAGGGCGTGCCGTTGTCCTCCGTCGTGCCGAAGACCAGGATCGCCTGCGCGCGCTTCGTGGAGTGTTCGTGACCGGTCATCCAGATCTGGACGAACGTGACGGCGAAGTAGAGGATCACGGCGCTGAGCAGCAGCGAGATGATACGGAAGATCAGTTTGAGCGGACCGAAGATCACGCCGCAGCACGAACCAACGCGCCTCGCAGACGCTCCAACACCGCCTCACGCCCTAACAGTTCCATCGACTCGAAGAGCGGCGGACCGACCGACGTCCCCGTGATCGCACAGCGAATGGGCGCCTGACTCTTGCGCAGGGCCAACCCGAGCGACTCCCCCAGCTGCAGCGTCGCCTCGTGCAGCGCGCCGGCGTTCCAGTCGACGGTCGCGAACGCGTCGATCGCCAACGCGAGCACCGACCTCCCGACCTCATCGTGGGCGATCGTCTTGTCGAAGGTCGCGTCGTCGAAAGGGACCTCGTGGAGGAAGAAGAAACTCACCATGGCCGGGATCTCGCCGAGCGTCGCGACGCGCTCTTGCACGAGGTGCGCCACCCGGTCGAAGAGCTCCGGTTCGAACTGCTCGCGCGTCCAGGGCACGGTGCGGTCACTGGGTCGCCACTCGCTCGACCACGGCGCGACCCACGGCGTCGCGGCCTCGATGAACTCCTCGAGGGACAGCGCGCGGATGTACTCGCCGTTCATGTGCGTCATCTTCTTCACGTCGAAGAAGGCCGGTGAGTGTGAGACGTCTTCCAGGCGGAACTGTTCGACCAGCGTCGCGCGCGGGACGATCTCCTCTTCGCCGCGCGGACTCCACCCGAGCAGCGCGAGGTAGTTGACGAACGCCTCGGGCAGGTAACCCTGGTCGCGGTAGGACTCGACGGCGGTCGGGTCCTTGCGCTTGGAGAGCTTCTTGCGCTGTTCGTTGACGAGCATCGGCAGGTGGGCGTAGCGCGGATGCGCGACGAACGCCACGCCCTCGCAGTGATTGAGCGCCTCCCACATCATCACCTGCTTGGGCGTGGTGGGCAGCAGGTCCTCACCGCGGATGATGTGCGTGATCGTCATGGCGCGATCGTCCACGGCGTTGGCGAGCGGATAGAGCACGACACCGTTGGAGCGCACGACGATGAAGTCCTCGTAGCTGTCGTGGGCGAACGTGACGTCCCCGCGGATCACGTCGTGCACGACCGTCACGCCCTCGTCGGGGACGCGAAAGCGCAGAGCGGTGACGTCGGACCTCACGACGTGGCGATCGCGGCAGTAGCCGTCGTAGCCGGGCTTGGGACTGTCCTTGGTGCGCTCGTCGATCTCCTCGCGCGTGCAGTCGCACGCGTAGAGGTAGCCGTTCGCGTAGAGCGCCTCGGCCGCCGCGACGTGTTCGGGCAACAGTTCGCTCTGCAGGAACGGGCCCTCGTCGAAGTCGAGTCCGAGCCAGTGCAGGCCGTTGATGATGCCGTCACGCCACTCGTCGCGGTTGCGCTCGGCGTCGGTGTCCTCGATGCGCAAGATGAACACGCCACCGCTCTGGTGCGCGAAGAGCCAGTTGAACAACGCCGTGCGCGCGGTACCGACGTGCATGGAACCGGTCGGTGACGGGGCGATGCGGACGCGTGGGCCGCTCACGGTCTACTCCTCAAGGGAGAGGGCGCCGTTGGGACAACTGGCCACGGCCTCGCGGAGTCTTTTGTCGAACTCGGGGCCGGGGTTCTCATTGAGCACGTACATGAAGCCGTCGTCGCGGACCTCGAAGATCTCGGGCGCGATACCCATGCACACGGCGTTGCTGGAGCAGGCGTCGTAATCGACAATGACCTTCATGGGGACTCCTTCGAGCGCGGACTGGCTTCCATCGTACCTGTCACCGGCGGATCATCAAAGCCGATTGCCTACACTCGAAACGACTCGAAGAGGAGAACATATGGAAACACGCGCTCTGGGATCGCTGCGGGTGTCGGTCGTCGGCCTGGGGTGCAACAACTTCGGCTCGCGCCTCGACCAGGCCGGGACGACGAACGTCGTGCACGGCGCACTGGAGGCGGGCGTCACCTTCTTCGACACCGCCGACGTCTACGGCGCGACCCAGTCCGAGGTGATGCTCGGCGTGGCGCTCGGCGCCCGGCGCGACGAGGCGATCATCGCGAGCAAGTTCGGCATGCCGATCGACAACACGCACTTCGGCGCGAGCCCGGCCTACGTGCGAAGCGCCTGCGAGGACTCCCTGCGACGTCTCGGCACCGATCACCTCGACCTCTACCAGCTGCACTACCCCGACGCCACCGTGCCGTTCGCCGACACACTCGGCGCGCTGCGCGAACTGGTCGACGCGGGCAAGGTGCGCGAGATCGGCTGCTCGAACCTCACCGTGGCCCAACTCGAAGAGGCCAAGTCCGCGGCCGGCGACGGCCCGGCCTTCGTCTCGGTGCAGAACCAGTACTCCCTGCTCGAACGGGCCCCCGAGCGCGACGGCGTCCTCGAGGCGTGCGCGGCGCTCGGCCTCGGCTTCCTGCCGTTCTATCCGTTGGCGAACGGACTGCTCACGGGCAAGGTGCACCCGGGACAACCGATCCCCGAGGAGTCGCGACTCGCGAAGATGGCACCCGAACGAAGCGCGCACTGGTTGGGCGAGGAGCTGCAGTCCAAGGTCGCCGCGCTGCTCGAGTACGCCGAGACGATCGACGAGCCGATCCTGTCGCTGGCCTTCTCGTGGCTGCTCAGTCACGACGTGGTCTCGAGCGTGATCGCCGGCGCGTCCAACGCCGATCAGGTGCGCGCCAACGCGAACGCGGTGCGGACACTCAACCCGGACGTGATCGAGCGACTGAACGAACTGACGAGCTAGCTGGCCTTCACGGCCGCCACCATCTTGGTGAGCGTGTCCTTGGCGTCACCGAAGACCAACGTGGTCTTGGGGTTGTAGAGCAGGTCGTTCTCGATGCCGGCGAAGCCCGGTCGCATCGAGCGCTTCAAGAAGATGACGTTCTCGGCCAGGTCGGCGTGGATGATCGGCATGCCGTAGATCGGCGAACTTGGGTCATCGACCGCGGCCGGGTTGACGGTGTCGTTCGCCCCCACGACCAACGCGACGTCGGCGGTCGCCAGTTCGGAGTTCGACTCGTCCAACTCGAGGAGCTGCTCGTAGGGGACGTTGGCCTCGGCGAGCAGGACGTTCATGTGGCCCGGCATGCGACCGGCGACCGGGTGGATGGCGTAGAAGACCTCGATGCCCTTGGACTCCAACAGATCGGCGAGTTCGCGCAGCACGTGCTGGCCCTGGGCGACGGCGAGACCGTAGCCGGGGATGATCACGACGCGCGAGGAGAACCCGAGCAGGATGGCGGCGTCTTCGGGCGTGCCCGAGCGCACGCTTCGTCCGTCGTCGCGCGTCGTGGCACCGCTCGCGGTGACGACCGAGCCGAATGCCGAGAAGAGGACGTTGGAGAGGCTCCGGCCCATGGCCTTGCTCATGAGGCGCGTGAGCAAGATACCCGAGGCGCCGACGAGCGTTCCGGCGACGATCAACAGGTTCGAACCGAGCGTGAAGCCCGAGGCCGCGACGGCGAGACCGGTGAAGGCGTTCAGCAGCGAGATCAACACCGGCACGTCGGCGCCGCCGATCGGCAGGACGAAGATGACGCCGAGCACGAAGGCCAGCGCCAGGAGGATCCACAACAGCGGCGTCGACGCGGTGACGAGGATCGTCACGATGAGCGACAACGCGGCGAGGCCGACGATGCCGTTTATCAACTGCTGACCCGGGTAGGTCACCGGTCGGCCGGTCATGAGTTCTTGCAGCTTGAGGAAGGCGATCGCCGAACCGGCGAAAGAGACCGTGCCGATCAGGACGCCGAGCAGGACCTCCAGGATGACGTAGGTCGCCGGGTGACTCGACTTGATGTGGATGAACTCGGTGATCGAGACCAGTGACGCGGCGCCGCCACCGACGCCGTTGAAGATCGCCACCAACTGCGGCATCGCGGTCATCTTCACGAAGCGCGCCGTCGGCACCGCGATGATGACGCCGATGAACATCGCAAGCACGATGAGCCAGACGTGGTGCAGCGCGTGGCCGTCGACGTACTTGAAGAAGGTCGCCACGATCGCCACGAGCATGCCGAAGGCGGCGACCATGTTGCCGCGCCGGGCGTGCTTGGGACTACCGAGGCCCTTCAGGGCGACGATGAACGTCGTCGCCGAGAACAGGTACAACAGGTCAATCAGCGTCTCACGACTCACGGGGTCACCTCGTCGGTGGGCGTCTCTTTGACCTTGGCCCCGCGCGGCTTGAACATCTCGAGCATGCGGTCGGTGACGACGAAGCCGCCGACGACGTTCAGCGTGGCGAGGATCACCGCGAGAAAGCCCAGGACCTCCTGCAGGTTCGTGGTCGCGCCGCCGAGGATGAGCATCGAACCGACGAGGATGACGCCGTGGATCGCGTTCGATCCGCTCATCAGCGGCGTGTGCAAGATGCTCGGCACCTTGGCGATGATCTCGGTCCCGACGAAGGCCGTCAGGATGAGGACCGTCGCGTACTGGATCAAGACGTTGTGCATCAGGCCTCCTTCGCTTCGGGCACGATCGCGACGTGCGCGAGACCGAGCGCTTCGGCGGTCGGCGCGTGGTTGATCGCACCGTCGCGGGCCACGGTGACGCCGATGACCACTTCGTCGTTCCAGTCCGGCGCGAGCTGACCCTTCGATCCGAAGAGGACCAGCAGTTTCAACACGTTGTTCGCGTACATGAAGCTCGCGCTCGCGCCCATCTCGGCCGGCGGGTTCGCCATGCCCACGATGCGGACGCCGTGGTGCTCCACGACCTCGCCGACCCGGGTCAATTCGCAGTTGCCGCCGCCGTCGGCGGCCATGTCGATCACGAGCGAGCCCTCGCCCATCGCCTCGACCATCGCCGTCGTCACGAGGATCGGCGACTTGCGCCCGGGCACCGCCGCCGTCGTGATCACGACGTCGGAGTTGGCGACTTCGCTGAGCAGCGCGGCCTGCTGTTGCAGTCGTTCCTCGTCGGTCAGCTCCCTCGCGTAGCCGCCGGCCGCGTCGGCCGTCACCGCGAGTTTCACGAAGACCGCGCCGGCCGATTCGGCCTCCTCCTTGGCCGCCGAGCGCACGTCGTAGGCACGAACCTTGGCACCGAGTCGCTTCGCCGTGGAGATGGCCTGGAGCCCGGCCACGCCGACACCCATGACCAGGACCTTGGCCGGTCGGATCGTGCCCGCGGCCGTCGTGAGGAGCGGGAAGAAGCGGTCGAAGCTCGAGGCGCCCTTCAAGGCGGCGCGGTATCCCGACACCGTCGCCTGCGAGGAGAGCGCGTCCATGTACTGGGCGCGCGAGATCCGCGGCAACAGGTCGAAAGAGAGGACGGTCACACGACGGTCGTTGAGCGCGCGCACGATGTCTTGGGCGAGCAGCGGGGAGAGGAACGAGAGGTGCGTCGAACCCTCGGGGAGCAACGCGACCTCCGGGAGCGTCGGCGGGTTCACCCGCAGGTTGAGGTCGCCCGTCGGCGCGTCGGCGATCGTCGCGCCCACCGCTTCGTACGACGCGTCGTTGAAGTGCGACATCTCTCCCGCACCGCGCTGCACCTGGACCTCCCATCCCTCGGTGACGAGGGATTTCACGGCGTCGGGCGTCAGGGCGACCCGCGTTTCGCCCGCGCGCGACTCCTTGAAGAGCGCAATTTTCATATCTCATTTCTAGCAGTCCGGCCAAAACCATCCGGATGAGGAACGGGGACGTAAGTCCTTGATCGCTTCGGAGCGTTGACCGCTCCGACCGAGCGTGACGGGGGTGAAAACCCCGTGTCGATGTGACACCACTGGACTAGAAGGTGTTCATGAAACCTTTCGTGGCGAACGTGAAGTCCCCCGTCGGCGTGTGGAGCGTGGTCGGCTCCGACGAGGGCGTCACACATATTCACCTCCCCCAGGACGAGATGACCGCGTCGAAGGGCACGGCGCCCAAGCCCGTCGCGGACGCCGCCGAACAGCTGAGGGAGTACTTCTCGGGCTCGCGACGCACGTTCAAGGTCAAGCTCGCGCCCTCACCGGCGACGGACTTCCAGAGTGACGTGTGGGAGGCACTGCGACGGATCCCCTACGGTCAGGTCCGAACCTACGCTGAAGTGGCCGACGCCGTCGATCGGCCCCGGGCCCATCGCGCGGTCGGCAACGCGAACCACGCCAACCCCTGGCCCATCGTCATTCCCTGTCACCGGGTCGTGTCCAGCGTGGGGCTTGGCGGTTACGGCGGCGGCGAAGGCGTGAAGCGCTACCTACTCGAACTCGAAGGCGTGCACGTCGACTGACGCGCCGGTGTTAACTACGCGACGGCGACCGGTGCCGCGAGCGCCGCAAACATGGCGAGCGCGCCGTCGGCGAGGTGTTGGCGCTCAACGTCACTCAACACGCTGAAGCACCCGGCCATCAGGGACGACGTCAACTCCTCGGCGCGCACCTTCTTGGCCTCGGTCTCGGGTGTCACGGTCGGGGTCTCGTCTTCCACGTAGCCGTGCATGGTGAAGATCGCCGGGTCCTGGAGGTAGCAGGCCTCGAGCGCGCTGAGACCGACCTCGTTCACCGCGTCGATGTGCACGCAGCCCCGGAGTTCGCGCATCAAGATGCAGCCGAGGTACGCGGCGTGCACCGGGTTCGTCGGCACCTCGTACTGCTTGTAGCCGTCGACCAGCTGGTGGTGGCCGCGTTCGACCGCCGCGGCGACCTTGTGGGCCGCGGCGGCGAAGTCGCGCAGCACCTGTTCGTCGATGGCGCCGAATGTGCGATCGGCGAACGCGTAGGCCGACTGCACGTAGTCGGCCGCCGTCGCGGCCGGATCGGCCTTCTCCTTGGCCTGCGTCCACATCCGCTCGAGTACGCGGGGGTGAAAGAAGGTGAAGGCCTCGACGATCACGTCCGCGTCGACGTCGCCCAACGTGCCGCCGCGACCGAGCCCGTAGTACTCGAAGCTGTTGAGGCCGTTCTCCTTGCCGCGCGCTCGGGTGACGGGGTCGAAGTAGAACGACATGCCCAGCATCTGTATGGGGTCGGCGGTGACGTCGGCGAGTTCAGTTGAGTTCATCTGCGCACTTTACGTCGAACGCCGCGCACACGAATTCGTTACGCGTCGAACGTTCGTCCGTCGCGCTGCACGCGGAGCTCGATCTTCGTGCCCCGATCGGTCGGCACGAAGCGCGCCGATCCGCCGTGACGCTCGACGATCTCGGTCACGATGGCGAGTCCGAGTCCGGTGCCGCCGGACTGGCGCGCCCGTGCCGGGTCCGAACGGATGAAACGTTCGAAGAATCGACCGCTCTGGCTGACGTCGATGCCCTCGCCGTCGTCGGCCACCGTGACGACGGCCTCACGCTCGTCGTAGTGCGAATCGAAGCGCAGCTGCTCGGTGGCGTAGCGCGTCGCGTTGTCGACCACGTTTCGGACCATTCGCTTCAACATCGCCGGGTCGCCGATGACGCGCGTCGGCCGCACCAGCGTCGTGTCCACGGTGAGGTCACTCAGCAGACGCACTCGGTTACCCTCTTCCAGCAGTAGGTCGTCGAGGTCGACGTCGACGCTCTGGATCTCGGTGCGGTGTTCGTCGTGTCGAGCGAGCCACGCGAGGTCGTCGATCAGGGTCTCGAGGCGACGGGCTTCGCGCATGACGATCTCGCCCACCTCGGGCCAGTTGGCGCGATCGGGGTCTCTCGCGGCCCGTTCCGTCGTCGCGAGCAGCGTGGTGAGCGGACTCCTCAGTTCGTGGCTCGCGTTGGAGACGAACTCCTGCTCGAACTGCGAGGAGGCCTCGAGGCGCTCCAGCATCGCGTTCACCGTCCGGGCCATACGCGCGATCTCGTCGTTGCCACCGGTCGGGGGGACCCGTTGAGAGAGGTCCGTCGCCGCGATGGCGTCGACGCGGCGACGTATCGACTCGACCGGCGCGAGCGCCAGACCGATCCCGATCCAAATGAGGACCCCGGTCAACAACAAGAGCAACGGGAACGAGACCACGAGGCTGGTCATCAAGACCCCGACGCTGTGGTCGATCCCTTCGCCGTAGACGAAACCGAAGATCAGGCCCGAACCCCGTCGGGTGACGATGGTCTCGACCTGACCCGAGCTGATCTCGGCCAACGTCGAACTCGTGGCGGCGTTACGCACCAGCTTGACCGACATGTCGTCATCGGAGTCGTTGTCGGCGACCTCGTGGGCCAGGATGGGCGCGTCGGCGATGGCCGAACTGTCGGCCCAGACCTTCGTCCCGGCGAGGTTGGTGACCTGGATCACCACGTTGCCGTCCATCGGGAGGATGACGCGATAGTCGTCGGCCGACTTCGCGTCCTCGAAGCGCTCCTCGGTGCGAAGCATCTCGCCCTGGATCTGGTTGTGGGCGTCGTTCGCCAGGGAGTTGCGTACCAGGTGCACGAGCGCCAGGCCGGTGAAACTGAGGATCGCGGCGATCGCCAGGACGAAGATCAGCGTCAGGCGCGCTCGGATCGAGTACCGGTGGAACGGACCCATCAGTCCGAGCGGACGCTGTAGCCGACGCCGCGCACGGTCCTCACGACCGACTCGAACGGCGCCATATCGATCTTTCGCCGCAGGTACCCGATGTAGACCTCGACGATGTTGGGGTCGCCGTCGAAGCCGTCGCCCCAGACGGCGTGGAGTATCTCGCTCTTGGCGAGCGACTCGTTCATCCGGCCCATGAGGAACTCGAGCAGCGCGAACTCCCGAGGGGTCAAGGAGACGTCGCGGCCGTAGGCGACGACCGAACGGCGCAGTGGATCGAGCGAGATCGGTCCGACGATCAGGGGCTGGGGACGGCCGCGGTCGTAGCGGCGCAAGAGCGCGTGGAGGCGGGCCACCAGGATGGAGTTCTCGAACGGTTTGTGCAAGAAGTCGTCGGCCCCCACTTCGAGTCCCTCGACCTCGTCCAACTCGCCGTCCTTGGCGGTCAGCATCAGGAGCGGCGTGTTGACGCCGGCCGCGCGTAGGTCCGCACAGACGCCGAACCCGTTTCGCTTGGGCAACATGAGGTCGAGCACGATGACGTCGTAGTCGCCGCCGAGTCCGGCGGCGAAGCCGGTCTCACCGTCGTGGCGCTGTTCGACCGAGAATCCGTCGTCCTCGAGAAGGTTCGCCACCGCCTGGGCGAGGGCGTGGTCGTCCTCAATGACCAGCACGCGACGGCGGTCCCCACTCATTGCAAGTAGAGGTTACCGTTGGACCCTTCGACGATCTTGAGCGGGGCGAGACCGTGCGGCGCCGGTCCGTTGATCACGGCGCCGGTCGTGACCGCGAACTCCGAACCGTGGCACGGGCAGACGATGATGTCGTTGGCGGCGTAGTAGCCGACGGTACACCCGGCGTGCGGACAGACCGCGTCGTAGGCGAAGAAGCCCCCGTCGGCGTGGACGACGATGCCCGGATCGCCCGAGGTCGGGATGGTGAAGCTGGCGGCGTGACCGTCGGGCACGTCCTTGGCCGCGCCGAGCAGCGTGCCGGAGGTCGTCGGCGAGCCCGTACCGGATGACGGCACGCTCGTCGTGGAGGAGTCGGAGTTCGGAAGCGTCAACTGCGTGGTCGCGTTGTCGGCACCCTTGGCGCCGTTGATCGACCGGCCGGCTTCGGCGACGACCCCGCCAAAGATCAACGCCGCCGCGCCCACGCCGGCCGCCATCGCACTACCGACGACGAGCGCGCGTCGGTCGACCGAGTCGATCGTGACGCGAGTGGCCAGCGGCGCGCGCTCGCCGAGCAGGACCGGACAGACCGCTTGGTCACAGGGCAGATTGGCGCGCGCCGCGCACGCCCCGTGGTGGTAGTTGCCGCAGATTCGCTGCACGGTGGCGAAGGGAATCGCCACCAGTTCGGGCGACGCGACACCCTCGTCCATCGCCGCTCGTCGGGCGATCCACGCGTCGAGTGAGAGCCTCGTGCCGCCGCCGGCGACGACGAAGGGGAGCCACGCGAAGAAGAAGACGATATCGGCGCCGGTGAAGTAGGGCGAGGCGTGAAAGCTGATCGTCAGGAACAGACTCAGCGAGAGGACCGCCCCGCCGATCGCCGCGATACGGGTCCACAGACCGAGCAAGACGCCGAGGCCGATCGCGACCTCCGAGAACGCGATGACGATTCCGATCGGCTTGGCCTGACTGATCAAGTGGACGAGCAGGGCGTGGATCGGGCTCGTGTGCGAGGCCGCGATCAACTGGGCCTGGATGGAGATCGGGCTCTGCGCGCGAAAGAAGTTCGGGTTGGCCAGCTTCTGCAACCCGGCGTAGGCGAACGTCGCGCCGAGGAAGAGCCGCAGCGGCAAAAGGGCCCATTCGGCCATCGTCCAGGCCCGAACCGGCGCGTGCAACGGGAGACGACGCTCATATTCACGGGCGTGACGACCGGGCGTATTCGGCGTCGCGGGCATCCGTCCATCGTGACACAGTCCCCGAGGAGGATGAACTTCGCTGCGCTGGTTCCTTAATGGATTGTTATCTAGGAGAATGGACGGGTGATCGCCGCGTCCATCGTCTCGTACCTGCTGCACGAGATACACCAACTCCCCGGTGCACTCGTCTACGGACTCGTGACGGCGCTCGTCTTCGGCGAAACGGCCCTCTTCATCGGCTTCGTCCTGCCCGGCGAGACCGCGGTGCTGGTGGCCGGCGTCGTGGCCTCCCAGGACCGCGTCAACGTCGGGGTCGTCGCCGTACTCGTCGTCGTGGCCGCGATCGCGGGTGAGTGCGTGGGATACGCGATCGGACATCGCTTCGGCGAGTCGCTCATGAGACTCCGGTTTCTACGGCGGCGGCGTCCGGCGTTGGAGCGCGCTTTGGAGGGACTTCGTCAACGTGGTCCGATCTACGTCTTCATCGGGCGATTCACCGCGTTCTTGCGCGCGGTGATTCCGGCGTTGGCCGGGATGAGTCGGATGAACTACCGGCGTTTTTTCATCGCGAACGCCGCCAGCGCAATCCTGTGGGGCGTCGCCTTCACGCTGCTGGGCTACTTCGCGGGCACCGCACTCGCGCGGATCGAGAACTACGCCAGCTGGGTGGGTCTCAGCGTGTTGATCGCGATGATCCTCTTTTTCATAATCTTCCACTTCGTGAAAAAGAGTCGCGAGACCAATGAGGACGTTCCGATCGATGTCGTCGACGAATCAACGGAGTACCTCGAGTAGTTCCTCGGACGCGTTGACGCGCCATCCGTTCGCACCCTTCACCAACAGACCGGCACTCGCCGTCGGACCGTGCCCCCGAACCAGCGAACGGACGTACAACTCGTCGCGGTCACCGTCCAGGGCCGCTCTCAGTTCCGCGATCGGCTGGTCCACGCGAACGCTGTCGGTCGTCGCGACGATCTTCGGCCCGACCAGTGGATCGTCTCGCAGTTGCGTGATGATCGAATCGATCTGGACGTTCGCCATCTCGGCGTCGACGCGAGCGCCTCGGCGCCACGGCGGCGCGCTGGAATCGAGGAATCCCCTCACCAGTGCCCGTGCGTCGCCGAAGACCACGACGCCACTGGCGCCGGGGATCTCGGCGACTCGGCGCGCCTGGTCCAACACGTGCGGCACGACCCAGGGCAGGAGCCAGGCTTCGAGACCGAGCCACGCGGGCCAGGCCGCGTCGACCACGACCAGCGTCACGCCCAGACCGAGGGAGTTCGCGTAGTTCGCGACCTCGGCGTAGCGCTCGAACGCCGCGCTATCGATATGGTCACGGTGGGGCTGGACCCGGGCCCACTCGACGCTGAGGCGCACGCCGTCAAAGCCCAGCGTCGGGACGAGGTCCAGTACGCGCTCGTAGTCGCGCCACAGGGCGTCGGCGTCGCCCGGTCCGACGTGACGACCGAGCGCGATCGTCGGTCGAAAACAGGTCGACGGTTGGTAGGGACCGTCGAGTCCACCCTCCACGGCGTAGCCCTCGAGGGTGACGTAGCGCCGCGGTCGTCTCTGCACGGCTTCAGTTTCGCACGCCCGCTCTCGGCCAACTCCGGTATCGTTCGACTCGTCCCCTCGGGGCCGTTCGAAGGAGCACCATGGCTGACGAAGTACTACGCGAGCGACGCGGTCACGTCGAGATCCTCACCATCAACCGTCCCGAAGCGCGCAACGCCATCAACCGCGCGACCGCCGTCGCGCTCGGTGACGCGCTCGAGGCGTGCGAGGCCGACGATGACGTCTGGGTCGTCGTCTTGACCGGAGCGGGCGACAAGGCCTTCTCCGCGGGCATGGACCTGAAGGCCTTCGCCACCGGGGAGTTCCCGGTCACCGACAAGGGATTCGGCGGCATCACGCAGCGCGACTACCCCAAACCGCTCATCGCGGCCGCGAACGGCTCGGCCCTGGCCGGGGGTTTCGAGATCCTGATCAGTTGTGACATGGTGGTCGCGGCCGACCACGCCAAGTTCGGCATCCCCGAGGCGTCGCGGGGACTGGTCGCCGGTGGGGGCGGACTGATCCGACTCCCGAAGCGCATCCCCCTCGCCGTCGCCTACGAGATGGCCCTGACGGCCGATCCCATCGACGCCCAGCGCGCCTACGAACTCGGCCTCGTGAACCGCGTGGTGCCGGGCGAGCAGGTACTCGACGAGGCGATCGCGCTCGCTGAGCGCATCGCCAAGAACGCGCCCCTCGCGGTGCGGGTCTCGAAGGACGTCATGAAGAGGTCACGCGAGCTCTCCGAGCAGCAGTCCTGGGAGCTGAACACCGAGGCCTTCGGGATGATCGGTCGCAGCGCCGACGCGCTCGAAGGTGCGATCGCCTTCGCCGAGAAACGCGAGCCCAACTGGCAGGGCAAGTAGTTCGACGCGTCGAAGGTCACCTAGTGCAGGTGGTAGACGAACGCTGAGGTCGCCGCCGCGGCGACGACGACGACGGGAAACGGCGCCTTCGCGAACAGTGCGGCCAGGGCGACCGCGAGACCGGCGAGTCGATGGTCGAAGACGAGATGGGTCTTCACGACCACGCCCTGGGCGACGACGAGGGCGCTGAGCAGCGAGATCGGGACGAGCGCGTTGATGCGCTGGAGTCGAGGGTTCGCCAGCCACGCTTCGGGGACCAGGTGGCCCAGCAGCTTGAGCGAGAAACAGAGCGCGCTGGTGGCGCCGAGCACGATCCACGTCACGGTGGTCACCGGGCCCGCCAACCGAAGACGACGGCGACGACGACGGTCGTGATGATCGGGAGTCCGGCCGGGAGCCAGGGAGTGACGAGCATGGCGAAGGCCATCGACGACACCGCGACCACGCGCAGGAAGTTGGTCTGCAACCGGGGCCAGAGGAGCCCGAGGAACGCCGCGGGCACCGCGGCGTCCAGACCCCACGACGCGGGATTGCCGAGCGCCCGGGCGCCGAGCGCGCCGGCCAGCGTGAAGATG
Source organism: Acidimicrobiales bacterium (assembly GCA_050014915.1). Lineage (GTDB taxonomy): Bacteria > Actinomycetota > Acidimicrobiia > Acidimicrobiales > RAAP-2 > RAAP-2. The sequence continues at coordinate 15,437 of JBEKCK010000023.1, forward strand.
TTCCAGAAGAGGAAGACGCCGAGTCCGGTGATCCAAAAGCCCTCGCGCATGGCCGCGATGCCACGCGGCGCTTGGGAGAGCGCCACACCGGTCGACTCGTCGATCGTGACCTGGGCCGCGACGACCCGACGGATGCCCTTCACCTGGAGCAGCGGCGCCATCTGGATCCCGTAGAGGGTGTTGCGGGTCCCGAGCATCGCGGCCGCGGCGATCGCGCTGGCGGCCGGTCCACCGGCAGAGACCACCCCGACGGCCGCGAACTGGCTCGCCCCGGTGAAGGTGAGGAGCGAGAAGAGGCAACTCTGCAGGACCGAGAAGCCGGCGGCGACGCTGGCCGCTCCGAAGGCCACGCCGTAGGTACCGACCGTGAGCGCGACGCTGAGAGAGTCGCGAACAGTGCTCCTGGTCAGGTTCGACATCCGCTCATTCTTGTCGAATCGGATAACTGAATGAAATGGGGCGCCTTCGCCGAGTGACGCGTCGCGCACTACTCTGGAACTAAGCACGTCAAAGGAGAAGGCAGTGTTCTTAGGCGAAATTTTTGGGCCCGACCTCTTGATCGTTGTCATTGTCGTGGCCGTCCTCATCTTCGGGGGCTCGGCCATACCGAAGTTGGCGAAGAACCTCGGTTCGGCCAAGTCCGAGTTCGAGAAGGGACTGAAAGAGGGCAAGGCCGGTGACGGTTCGGCGGACAAGCCGGCGTCGACGACCGAGACCAAGGCTCCCGACACCGACAGTTAGCTCTCCGCGTCGGTGGGTCTTTCCGAGGCTCGCGACCCCGCCGGGGTCGAACGCCTCGATCCCTCCCCGAAACCCGTTGTGCGAACGGACTTACAGCGCGTCGGCGACGGGTCGCGACGGATTTTTTGAGTAGTGTCGTGACGTGGAATCACCTACCCTGCCCCCACAGGGTGTAACAGTTCGCACTCGTCGGTGGCGTCGCGTGCGTCGATTCGTTGCACTCCCACTCGCGGCGCTGCTCCTCTCCGGGTGCACCGTGCCCTCCTTCGGGGCTCATCGCGGGGCGACGGCCGAGTCGAGTTCCGTGTACAACCTGTGGCGGGGTTTCTCGGTCGGTGCGGTGGTCATCGGCGGCTTCGTCACCGTGTTGTTCGTGTACGCGATCATCCGATTCCGGCGTAGGAGCGACCACATCCCGCGTCAGGCCCAGTACCACCTACCCGCCGAAGTCCTCTACACCGTCATCCCGATCCTGGTCGTCTTCGGGCTCTTCGCGGCGACGCTCGTGGTGGAGAACAAGGAGGTGGCCAATCCCAAGGCCAACGTCACGGTCGACGTGAACGCCTTCCAGTGGGGCTGGAAGTTCACGTACCCCCACACCGAGACGGTCGTGATCGGCCAGACGACCCAGGACCCGACCATGGTCATCCCGGTCAACACCATGGTGCACATCAACCTGACCTCGACCGACGTCATCCACGGCTTCTACGTGAAGGCCTTCAACTTCTCGCGCTACGCGCTCCCGGGCGTGCTGAACCAGTTCACGCTCGAAGCGGTCAAGACCGGCAACTTCTACGGACAGTGCACGCAGCTCTGCGGTCTCTACCATTCACTTATGTTCTTCAACGTGAAGGTCGTCTCGAAGTCCCAGTACACGGCGTGGCTGGCCAGCACGTCGAACCCCGCGGCCTTCGCCGCGGCCAAGAAGACGACCTCGCAGCAGACCTCGACGGTCGTGCCGACCAAACCGTCGACGGGAGGTGGTGACAACTGATGACCGACCTCATCACGCCACCGCTACATGTCGCGGACGACGGTCACGACGAACACCACGACGAGCACCACGGTCCGACCGGGATCCTGAAGTGGATGACCTCGACCGACCACAAGGTCATCGGGCTCTCCTACACCGTCACCTCGGTCGTCATGCTCGTCATCGGTGGGCTGTTCGCCGAGATCATCCGCGCCCAGCTCGCCTCGCCCAACGGCACGATCGTCTCACTGGCCCAGTACAACGAACTGTTCACGATGCACGGTTCGGTGATGATCTACCTCTTCGCCGGTCCCTTCGCCTTCGGGGGCATCGCCAACATCATCGTGCCGATCCAGATCGGCGCGCCCGACATGGCCTTCCCGCGACTGAACGCGCTCTCGTACTGGCTCTACCTCATGGGTTCGATCACCATGTTGATGGGGTTCTTCACCGCCGGTGGCGCCGCCAACTTCGGCTGGGTCGCCTACGCGCCGCTGTCGAACTCGATCAACACCCCCGGGGCCGGGGCCGACCTCTGGATCGGCGGACTGCTCCTCACGGGATTCTCGGCGATCTTCACCGGCGTCAATCTGACCGCGACCATCTTCTACCTGCGCGCGCCGGGCATGACGATGTTCCGAATGCCGATCTTCACCTGGAACATGTTGGTGACGGCGATCTTGATCCTGCTGGCCTTCCCGGTGCTGACCGCCGGGCTCATCATGCTGTACTGCGACCGACACTTCGGGACCCATATCTTCTCCGTTGCTGGAGGAGGTGTTCCGGTGCTGTGGCAACACATCTTCTGGTTCTGGGGCCATCCGGAGGTCTATATCCTCGCCCTGCCGTTCTTCGGCATGGCGACCGAGATCATCGCCGTGTTCGCGAAGAAGCCCGTCTTCGGTTACAAGAGCATGGTCTTCGCCACGCTCACCATCGGTGCGTTGTCCCTCGGGGTGTGGGCCCACCATATGTTCACGACCGGCGTCGTGCTGCTCCCCTTCTTCTCGATCATGAGCCTCCTGATCGCGGTGCCGACGGGCATCAAGATCTTCAACTGGATCGGCACGATGTGGAGAGGAGAGTTATGGTTCACGACCGCCATGTTGATGGCCCTCGGCTTCTTGATCACGTTCCTCATCGGTGGCCTCACGGGCGTCTACCTGGCCAGTCCCCCACTGGACTTCTTCACCCACGACACGTACTTCGTCGTCGCCCACTTCCACTCCATCGTCATGGCCCTGGTGCTCGCCGGCATGGGTGCGCTGTACTACTGGGGTCCGAAGTTCACCGGGTATCTCCTGAACGAGCGTTTCGGCAAGATCCAGTTCTGGCTCCTCTTCATCGGCACCCAGGTCTTCACGTTCCCGCAGTACATCCTCGGTCTCGACGGAATGCCGCGTCGCATCGCGGTCTATCCGCACAGCCCGCAGTGGAAGACGCTCAATGACTGGAGCACGCTCGGCGCGGTCCTCGTCGGCGTCTCGATGATCGTCTTCGTGGTCAACGTCGGCTACAGCTGGAAGAAGTACCCGGCCGGCGACAACCCGTGGGACGGCCAGACCCTCGAATGGTTCACCACGTCGCCCCCGCCGCACCACAACTTCTACCGTCTGCCCCAGATCCGCTCAGAACGCCCGACGTGGGACTACAACCACCCCGAACACCGGTCGTTGGCCCACGGCATCGATCCGGTCCACCATCACGAACTGGCGCACGCCGGCGCGGTCGTCGCGCCCGAACCAGAATCGGATGACGGCGCATGAGGATGGAGGCCAAGATCCTTCTGATCCTCGGCGCCTTCTTCGGCATCATGTTCGCCGTCTACTGGAGGTGGAGTATCGAGGACGCCGGCGGCGTCATGATGTTCGCCGGCATGCTGCTCTGTTTCTTGCCCGGCAGTTACTACTACTGGTGGAGCCGCCGCATGAAGGCCCGACCGGAAGACGATCCCAACGCCACCCAGACCCAGGGCGCCGGCGTCATCGGATCCTTTCCCGGCACGTCGATCTTCCCGTTCACCCTCGGCATGGGCGCGTTCTTCGTCGTCATGGCGCTGGTATTCGGCATCTGGTTCCTCGTGCCCGGCCTCGCGCTCGCGGGGTGGGCGCTCCTCGGGGCGACCTCCGAAGGTCGCCGCGGGGGCCACGTCTAGGTCACCTCGCCGATTCGAGCAATCGTCCGTGACGTGCTCGTGCGCCTCTAGGCGACCGAGTAACGCTCCTCGAGGAACTGATCGAAACTGAATCGTCCCGTGGCGTGCTCGGGTGTCAGATTCCCGCCGTGGCGGAATCCGGCGAATCCGCGACCCGGGAGCCACACCGGCACGACGAGGCGGCGCCGAGCGCGCGCACTCAGATAGCGCCGTGCGAGGTCCTGAACTCCGAGAACCTCCGGTCCACCCATGTCCGTGACCCGACCGGCCGGGGCACCGCCCGAAAGTTCGATCAGTCGCGTCGCGACCTCGCGAACGTCGATGGGCTGGAAGCTCGTGTGCGACGGCACGGGCATCACCGGCACCCGTGACAGCGCCTCCAACGCGCGCACGATGAGGTTGTGGAACTGGGTGGTGCGCAAGATCGTGAACGGCAGACCAGAACCTTCGATGAGGTGCTCCACCTCGAGTTTGGAGCGGTAGTAGCCGATGGGCACCTCGTCGACGCCCACGATCGAGATGTAGACGAGGTGCGAACACCCGGCCCGGCGCGCGGCTTCGACGAGTCGCCGGGCCGAACCGACGTCGCCTCGCTGACTCGCGCAGTGGATGATCGTCTCGTTGCCCGCCACCGCCGCGTCGATGCCGTCACCACTTCGCAGGTCGCCAACGGCCCACCGCGTCGCGCTCGCCGTCGCCGGCGCCGGTCGGCGACTGAGGACCGTCACCGATTGGGACTCGGCGAGCAGATAATCGACGACGACTCGACCGAGCGTTCCCGTGCCACCCGTGACGAGGATCGCGCTCACGTCACGCGACACCAGTGGGTCGGCTCGTACGGAGGATTATCGTCCACTGAGTTCAGTCGAGTCCGGAACACATCTCTCCCACCACGGGCAACGTTAGAGGAAGCCGATACGCGACAACGGCCAGATCCGGAAGAACGCCTTGCCGATGATGTCCTTGTGCGGGACGGCACCCCAGAACCGGCTATCGCACGAGTTGGCCCGATTGTCGCCCATCACGAAGTACGAGTTCGCCGGGACCACGAACCGTTTGATCGGAGGACTCAGAGTTTGGAAGTACGTCCACGGCTCCTTCAGGGCCTTGCCGTTCACGTAGACGACGTTGCCCTTCGAGGTCATGACGTCCCCCGGCAGACCGATGACCCGCTTCACCAGGTCCTTGTACGCGCCGTCGTCGCAGTGCTCGGTCGGTGGCGCCTTGAACACGATGATGTCGCCGATGTTGATCGTCCCGAATCGGACGCTGAGTTTGTTGACCAGGATCCGATCGCCGACGTGCAGCGTCGGTTCCATCGAACCCGACGGGATGAAGAACGTCTGGACCGCGTAGATACGGACGAGGAATGACGCGATGACGGCGATGAGCAGGATGATGGTCCACTCGATGATGACCCGACGACGCCGTCGATTCATCGGACGGTTAGCTTCGCGTTGCGGTCGTCAGGGGTGACGAAGGGGAACCACAGCGACATCACTCAAGGCTACCGACTCGCGCGGGGACGAACGAACGCACTCGCGCGAAAAGAGGAGCTCGCTCGAGCGATCACGCGTCTCGTCGTTGCAAGAGGGAGTTCCCGATGACCAAGAGCGCCACCGCGTAGATGCAGAGGACCATCAGGCCGACCCACGGCGAGAACGCACTGTTCAATCCACCGTTGGTCGTGATGATGCTGGCGCCGATGCGATCGGGCAAGAAGCGGCGAATGTCGAGGCTCAATTGGTTCGGCAACGCCTGGACGATGATCGGCAGGATCAGGAGTATGCCGACGAACGCGCTGATCGCGCCGGCGGTGTGACGGATGATCGTCCCCAGACCCATCGCGATGAGTCCCAGCACGCAGACGTAGAGACCGCCGCCGAAGACCGCGCGAAAGGCGCCGGGACTTGCGAGCGTCGCGTGCGTGGCCGGCGCGGACAGGAGGAACTGTCCGAGGAAGAAGGAGACGAAGGACGTGACTTCGGCGACCACGAAGGCGAGCAGGCCGTAGACGAACACCTTGGCGCTGAAGACGCGCGAGCGTTTGGGAGCGGCGGAGAACGTGGCCCGGATCGTCCCGGTGCTGTATTCGGCCGTCATGACCAGGACACCGAGGACGCCCACGGAGAACTGCGCGAGGAACATTCCCACGAGGCTCGTCGCCGGCGCGTCAAACGACAGTCGACTCTCGAGGTTCGTGCTGTCCCAGTGCGCTCGGGTCACCGCGCAGACCAGCGCGCTGATGCCGATGCCCAAGACGATGGTCACCCCGATGGTCCACATGGTGGAGCGGACGGTGCGTACCTTCGTCCACTCCGACTTCACGAGGTCGAGGAAGCTGTAGCGACCGGACGGCAGCGCCATCGGCGTCGGGTCGCTCGTCGTGGTGACGGTCATGACGTGGCTCCCGTCGCGTTGGTCGGACCGGACGACGTCGACCCGTGGAACTCGATGCTGTCCTCGGTCAGTTCCATGAAGGCCTCTTCGAGGGACGCGGTCTGGGGAGCGAGTTCGTGTAGGACGACCGGTATCTTCGCGGCCAACTCGCCGATGGCGACCTCGTTGGCGCCGCGAACCGACAGCGAACCGTCGTCCTCGAGGGCCACGATCGCCCCTTCTTGTTCGAGGGCGAGCTTGAGCTTCGCGGCCTCGGGCGAACGAACGCGCACGAAGTTCTCGGTGCTCTGCGAGAGCAACTCCTCGATGGAGATCTGCGAGATCAACTTGCCCTTGCCGATGATCACGACCTCGTCGGCGGTGAGCGACATCTCGCTCATGAGGTGACTTGAGACGAACACCGTGCGACCTTCGCGCGCGAGTCCCTTCAAGAGGTTGCGGACCCACCGAATGCCGTCGGGGTCGAGACCGTTGACCGGCTCGTCGAAGAGCAGGACCTCGGGATCACCGAGCAACGCGGCCGCGATGCCGAGCCGTTGACCCATGCCGAGCGAGTACTTCCCGGCCCGTTTCCCGGCGACCGACGTCAGTCCGACGACGTCGAGCAACTCGTCGACGCGCGCCAGCGAGATGTGGTTGGTCTCCGCGAGCATCTTGAGGTGGTTTCGCGCACTGCGTCCCGGATGGATCGCTTTGGCCTCCAAAAGGGCGCCAACTTCGCGCAGTGGCCACCGCGACTCCTGGAAGTGCCGGCCCTTCACCGTGACGTCGCCGGCCGTCGGTGCATCCAGGCCCATGATCATTCGCATCGTGGTCGACTTGCCCGACCCGTTCGGTCCGAGGAATCCCGTGACGTATCCCGGGCGCACGGTGAAGCTCAACTGCTCGACGGCGCGTTTCGGGCCGTAGTGCTTCGTCAGGCCCATGGCTTCGATCATCCGTCTCTCCCGTCGTGGCCCACACAGCGGTGACCACCACTAAACCTACGGCACGGAGCGATTAACCAAATCGGCAACAACCCTCAGGACGGGACCACTTCGGGGCCGGGCCTCAGGGTTTTCCCTCACAACGCGTGTTTTTCACGTCCGCTTCACGTTGCCGGACTCCACGAATCGTCGCAGCCCGGTGACGTAGCGTCGCGTCACCGAACGTTGCACCGCTCGACCGATCGGCCCCGACATACGCGCCAACGGGTCGACCGGCTTCGAGAACGCCCGGACCGAGAAGTACGTCGAAGCGTCGCGCCGTTCGAGCACGAAACACTCCTCGCCGCGCTCGGGGTGACCCGGCAGGGTGCCGTAGGCGAAGCCGAAGGCGTCGGGCTCTTGGAACACGGCCACGATTCGACAGGGCACCATGATCCGCACCGGGCCGATCGACGTCACGCCGATGACGGTGGCGTCGGGCTCGACGGGATCGTTCGGGAAGACACGAAGACCCGCTCCCTCGTGGGCGGCCCAGGTGCGAAGTCCGGCGCACGCGCGCTCGAACGCCGTCGCGTCGCCGATTCGCTCTTCGACCTCCACGTGGTGATAGCCCGAGGGAAGCGTTGCGTTCCGCGAGGCGCCAACCTCGGGGTACGAGGGCGACGCGAGGCGAAGCTTCGCCAAGAGCTCGTTCAACTGCGTGGCGTCGAGTCGGCGAAGCGAGATCACTCCCCCGTGCTACCAGATTCGATTCGGGTTGCGAGAGGTGAGGGCCCATACCCCGGAGGAATCCTCAATATCGATTGATGAGATGTGCCACGTTTGCACGCCGGTGCCGCCATCCGAACGGCGGTGTCGCTATCAGGAGGGCCTCGCACTACTGCCTAAGATTGGCGAGGCGCCTGAAATGTGCCGGTAACAGGGAGAGCGCGTGACCGCTGTGGAGAGTTCGACAAAAGTTGTGCTGGGCGGCACCCGCGGAGGACCGGAGGAGCCGACGCTTCGTCAGGACCGCTGGTGGATCCAACCGTTCGTCATCGCCTTCATCCTCACCACCTTCATCGTCTATTCGACGTGGGCCGCGTTCCAGAACCGGTACTACTTCGTCGGCGCCAGCATGAACCGCGACCTGATCAGTCCCTTCTATTCGCCCTGCCTGAGTAACCTCTGCCCCTCCGGGGCGAAGGCCGCGGTCTCCTTCAGTTGGTGGAGGCTCTCACCGGCACTACTGATCTTGATCTTCCCGTTGGGATTCCGTCTCACGTGTTACTACTACCGGCGCAGTTACTACCGGGCGTTCTGGTTCTCGCCACCGGCCTGCGCGGTCGCCGACGCCCACGGCAAGTACAGCGGTGAGACCAGGTTCCCACTGGTCATGCAGAACCTGCACCGCTACTTCTTCTACGCCGGTCTCGTCTTCAACGTCCTCTTGACCGTCGACGCCGTCGAGGCGTTCCGCGAGCCGGGCCTCGGCTGGGGCGTCAGTGTCGGCACGCTCGTGCTCTGCGTGAACGCGGTCTTGCTCTGGATGTACTCGCTCAGTTGTCACGCCTGTCGACACCTCTGCGGCGGACACGTCAAGAGTTTCAAGGCCCATCCGATCCGATACCGATTCTGGAAGATGCTGACGCCGCTCAACGCGAAACACATGAACCTCGCGTGGGCCTCTCTGCTCTTCGTCGGTTTCGCCGACGTCTACGTGCGCCTCGTGGCGTCGGGCGCGATCACCGACTACAGGCTCTTCTAATGACCGACTCCCCCTACGAACACCACGCCTACGACGTGCTGATCATCGGCGCCGGCGGCGCCGGGCTTCGCGCGGCGATCGAAGCGAAGCAGCGCGGCCTCAAGGTCGGCATCATCACCAAGTCCCTGCTCGGCAAAGCCCACACCGTCATGGCCGAGGGCGGCATCGCCGCGGCGATGGGCAACATCTATTCGGAGGACAACTGGATGGTGCACTTCCGTGACACCATGCGCGGCGGTAAGTACCTCAACAACAACCGCATGGCCGAGTTGCACGCCAAGGAGTCGCCGGACCGGGTCTGGGAACTCGAGCAGTGGGGGGCGCTCTTCGACCGCACGAAGGACGGCAAGATCCTCCAGCGAGACTTCGGCGGTCACCAGTACGCCCGCCTCGCCCACGTCGGCGACCGCACCGGTCTCGAGCTGATCCGCACCCTCCAGCAAAAGGTCGTCTCGATGGACACCGACGTCTTCATGGAGTGCAAGGTCCTGAAGCTGGTGCACGACGACGCCGGACGGATCGCCGGGTGCGTCGCGTACTGGCGCGCGACCGGTGAGTTCGTCACCTTCGAGGCCAAGACGGTCGTCATCGCGACCGGCGGCGTCGGCCGGTCCTGGAAGTTCACGTCGAACTCGTGGGAGGGCACCGGCGACGGTCACGCGATGGCGCTCTGGGCCGGCGCGAAGCTGATCGACATGGAGTGCATCCAGTTCCACCCGACCGGCATGGTCTGGCCCCTCAGCGTGCGCGGGCTCCTCGTGACCGAGGGCGTCCGCGGTGACGGCGGGGTGCTGCGCAACTCCGAGGGCAAGCGCTTCATGTTCAACTACGTCCCCGAGATGTTCCGCGCCGAGACGGCCGACACTGAAGAAGAGGGCGACAAGTGGTACGACGACCACACCGCCGGACGTCGCCCACCCGAACTTCTGCCGCGCGACGAAGTCGCGCGCGCGATCAACTCCGAGGTGAAGGCCGGTCGCGGCACCGCCCACGGCGGCGTCTTCCTCGACATCGCCTCGCGGCGGACCCCGGAGTTCATCCGTCGCCGCCTGCCGTCGATGTACCACCAGTTCATGGAGCTGGCCGGCGTCGACATCACCCGCGAACCGATGGAGATCGGTCCGACCTGCCACTACATCATGGGTGGCGTCCAGGTGATCGCCGACACCGCGGCGACGGCCGTCCCGGGTCTCTTCTGCGCCGGTGAGGCGGCCGGCGGCATGCACGGCGCCAACCGCCTGGGCGGCAACTCACTCAGCGACCTCGTGGTCTTCGGACGTCGCGCCGGCATGGGCGCCGCGGAGTACGTCGAGGCCGGCGACGTCGCCACGTCGTTCAACATGGACGAGGCCGAGGCGGCCGTGAAAGAGGCGCTCGAACCGTTCGACCGCGCCGAGGGCGAGAACCCCTACACGATCCAGCACGACCTCCAAGAGATGATGCAGGCGCTCGTGGGCATCATCCGCACCGGTCCCGAACTCGAAGAGGCGATGGGCAAGCTCGACGAGATCACCGAACGCGTCAAGCACATCGCCGTCAAGGGCGGGCGGGCCTACAACCCCGGCTGGAACCTCACGACCGACCTGCCGGCGATGCTCACCGTCTCTCGTTCGACGGCGCTCGCGGCGAGCCTGCGCAAGGAGTCGCGCGGCGGTCACACCCGAGAGGACTTCCCGAACCCCGACCCCGAGTTCGCGAAGTTCAACTTCGCGCTCTCGAGCGAGGGCGGCAACTGGGACAGCCCGATCACCGCGGCCGAGTCACCGCTCCTGCCGATGCCCGACGAACTCAAGGCTCTACTCGAGGAGGCGCACTGATGGCCGACGTGACGATGCGAATCTGGCGCGGCGACTCGACCGGCGGCGACTTCGAGAGCTTCACGATGACCCCGAACGAAGGTGAGGTCGTCCTCGACATCATCCACCGCATCCAGGCGACCGAGGCGCCGGACCTCGCCTGTCGCTGGAACTGCAAGGCCGGCAAGTGTGGGTCGTGCTCGGCCGAGATCAACGGCCGGCCGCGTCTGATGTGCATGACGCGCATGGACCAGCTGCCCGAGGGTCCGGTGACGGTGACGCCGATGAAGGCCTTCCCCATCATCCGCGACCTCGTGACCGACGTCTCGTTCAACTTCGAGATGGCCAAGCGCGTGCCAGCGCTGCTCCCGCCGCCGATGCCCGAGGGGGGCTACCGCATGTTCCAACAGGACGTCGAGCGCGGACAGGAGTTCCGCAAGTGCATCGAGTGCTTCATGTGCCAGGACGTCTGTCACGTCATCCGCGACCACGAGGAGAACAAGGCGCACTACGCCGGGCCGCGATTCTTCATCCGCTACGCCGAGCTCGAGATGCACCCCCTCGACACCAACGACCGTCGCGAACTGATCAAGGAGGAGATGGGCCTCGGCTACTGCAACATCACCAAGTGCTGCACCGAGGTCTGCCCCGAACACATCCACATCACCGACAACGCCATCATCCCCTTGAAGGAGCGCGTCGTCGACGCCGACTACGACCCGGTCGCGTGGCTGGGCCGAAAGATACGTCGACGCACGAAGAAGACGGCCGCCGAGGCGGCCGTGCAGCCCGCCCCGTAGGTCGTGGCGGACTTCCTCTCGAACGCGTGGTTCCAGGAGCTCAACGACACGCTCGAGAAGGCTGAGCCGGTTCCCAACGGACCCGACGCCCCGACGGTTCGCGTCGTGATCGAGTTCCCCGACGCGCCGAGTAATGGTCCGCACGCCCTCACGTTCACGATCGCGCCCGACGGCGCGCACGTCGAGCCGGGCGACCATCTAGCGGCCGACGCCATCGTGCGACTCTCCTTCGCCGACGCCTCGGCGCTGACCGGCGGCGACATCGACAGCGCGTCGGCGTTGCGCGACGGTCGGATCAAGGTCCGCGGCGACATCAACGCGATCGTCCCGTTGCTCGGCTGGTTGCAGCGGGCCCACCCGAGCACCGACTAGGGCCGCGATGGACCTGCCGCTGCACGAAGACGACCTCGGCGAAGCGAGCGTGCTCGAACCGCGCATGCTCCATCGCCACGGCGTGGCAGTCGCCCCGGTCGCGGTGCTCTGCTTCTTCAACGAACTCCTCGACCAACTGGCCGCCGACGGCGTGCTCGAAGTCAGGTACGAACTGCGAAGTGAGATCGGTCGCAATCCGGTCTACGAGTTCCACACCGACGAGGGTTCTGTCTCGGTGATGCATCCCGGCGTCGGTGCCCCGCTCGCCGCCGGTTTCGTCGAGGAACTCACCGCACTCGGCGTCACGACGTTGGTCGCGTGCGGGGGCGCCGGTGCGCTCGTCGACGACCTCGATCTCGGTCACGTCATGGTCGTCGCGTCGGCCCTGCGTGACGAGGGCACGAGTTTCCACTACGCCCCGGCGAGCCGGATCATCGACGCCGATCCGCTCGGTGTTCGCGTACTGGACGAGGTGTTGGACGAGCACGGGATCGAACACTTCATCGGGCGCACCTGGACGACCGACGCGTTCTTTCGCGAGACGCGCTCGCGCATCAATAGAAGGATCGACGAGCACTGCTCCGTCGTCGACATGGAGTCCTCGGCCTTCATCGCGGTGGCGAAGTATCGAGGGCTTCGATTCGCCCAACTCCTTTACGCGGCCGACTCACTCGCGGGCGAACAGTGGGACAGTCGATCGTGGACGCACGCACGCTCCGTACGCGAAGAGCTCTTTCGCGTCAGCGCGATCGCCGCTCTGCGTCTTCACACCGCCACGCCGTAGCGGTCGCGGAGAAGCTGGGTCAACCGGCCGAGATCTCCGTCAACGACTTCGTCCCGCCGTTGGCGACCCAGACGCGCCCACTGGAGTAGGTGACGACGTACGGTTCACTGAATCCGTACCGCGGACCACGCAGGACCTGGACGAGGGCGCCGGTCGAGACCCGGAACTCCGAGACCGTATTGCCGGTGGCGCTCGACGTCCCGAGATTCGTGACCCACACGTCGGTGCCGTTCGACGCGATCGACGACATCACGCTGAGTCCGTCGTTCTTGCCCTTGACGAACCGAATGAAGGCGCCCGTCTTGGCGTTCAACTCGGTGAGCGAACTGGTGCGATCGTTGGTCACCCACACGTGCGAACCGTCGGTCGTGATCGCGAGTGGGCCGTCGAATCGATAGGCCCTGCCCTTCAAGACCTTCACGTGGGAGCCCGAGCCGACGTTGAACTCGGCCACGGCGTTCGTGTCGCTGTCGACGGCCCACACGTGCGCCAAGTCGGAGGTCAACGCATTCACCTGCTTGAGGCCGAAAAAGGAGACCTTGACGTCCTTTTCGAAGTTGCCGGATGTCGCGCTCACTTCGGCGAGGGTGTTGCCGCGCAGGTTGGAGATCCACACGTCCTCACCGTCCGAGGTGATCAGACCGGTGCCGTGCAACTTATACGACGATCCTTGGATGACGCGTACGAGCGCACCGGTCGACGCGTTCAGTTCGGTGACGGAGTTCCCAGATTCGTTCGCCACCCACACGTGCGTCCCGTCATCGCTCAGGTGCGCCGGTCCGTCAAAGCCGTACTTCGAACTCTTGAAGAGGTTCTCCTCGGCGCCGGTCGTCGCGTTCAGTTCGGTCACGGAGTTGGCACCACTGTTGGCGACCCAGACGTGGTTCCCGTTCGAACCGATGTCGCTCACCCCGTCGAATCCGTAGGTCGGGCCCTGGATGATTTTCACGGCCGGTGTTGCGGCGGAGGCACTCGTGACACTTAGGAGTCCGCACAGTGCCAGTGACAGGACGATCGTCGCGCGAATTGGCAGTTTCATGGGGATCTCTTTCGGGGTGCGTCGGGCCACCAGAACGTTCTCGGTGCGGCCCGCCAATTTCACGGAGCCTGTGTAGTCCCAGCGTAGGAGAAATGTCTCGACCGTTGTCGTCGCACGAAGAACCCGGCCCACGAGGAGAATTGGTATCAGGTTGCGCAGGCTTGGCCGACGTTAGCCTTTACGACATGAGGAGCGGTCGCTGATGCACGGTTTCGACGACTTCTTCCATCACGTTTTCGGTTGGACCGGCACTTATGACGAGGCCGGCAGTTGGTACGGGTTCTGGTCCGGGTTCGCCGGCGGGTTCGGCATTCTGACGATCGTGATCATCGGGTATCGCAAGATCAACTGCCACACTCAGAAGTGCTGGCGGATCGGCCACCACGATCTCACCGTCAAGCACTCGCCCACCGATCCTGGGACGACGTATCGCGTCTGTCGTCACTGCCACCCCGAAATCAAGGGCAAACGTTTCTCTCGAGAGGAAATGCATCAGATGCACCAAGATCACGTTGAAGGGAGCGCGCAATGACCTGGTGGGATCGATGGGTATGGCCGGCCGGAGGATCGGGCGGCATTCCCGGTGACATAGTCGCGACACTGATTTGGGTGATCCTCGCCGCGATCATCACGGTCATCGCTTGGCCGCCACTACGACGACTGTTGTGGAAAGCGCTCGGACTCCACGCCTTGCACGCAAAGCTCGACCACATCATCCTCGAGCACCCATCCATCGCGAATGAGATCCCGGGTCTCGAAGCACAGTTCCAGCCCAAGCGTCAACCGTTGCCCGAAGGCACGCCCGCGCGCCCGCCAACTGCGCAACCACCTACCTGATTTCGCGGTTCTGGTGGACACCGCGAGCGAATAGGCCAAGACTTCGTCCTACGCGTTGAACAGCTTCCAGTGCCCAACGGAGATGACATCGACCTTGCCGTCGACAACCTGAATGGCGGTCTCGTCGTCGATGGCGTACGCCGGCCCCCGGACCTCGGCGGCCCACCGCTCGGCGTCGGCCATGGTGTTCGTCGGCAGGTTCGGGTGATCGAGGTGCGGAAAGATCGAGAAGTCGACGAGCCCGAGCGCCGTGTCGCTCCCGTCGGGCGTCGGCCAGTGCATGAAGTCCTTCCCGATGCGCGGCGTCATCACCATGCTGCCGCCGCTCAGTCCGACCCAGACCTTGTCCTCCAGCGACGACAAGAGGTCCAGTAGTCCGGACTCACGCATCCAGTAGCCGAGATACAAGGAGTCGCCGCCGTTCGCCAACAAGACGTCCGTCTCGCGGACCCACGAGACCCACTCCTCCTTGACGAGGCTGGGCAGCGCGGTCACCTCGAGTACGCCCAGGGACTTCCAACCCAACTCGCACATCGGGGTGGTCGCCGTACCGGTGATGAACCGATAGGAGCCGGGCGGACCGCCCATGGCGTAGCCAGCGGTGGGGATCGCAAGAGCGTCGCACTCGGCGATCGGTTTACCCAGCAACTCGACCATCGCGTCGTTGATAGTCGCGTTCTTGATGCCCGCGGAAGTGAGAAGTAGCTTCATGATTCCTCCATTTCTGCGGATCGGTCCGAATACGAAAAACGCCCTCGCAACTTAGCGCGGAGCCGTGACGCCGCTGCCGCGAGTCAGATCTGACCGGTGCAGTAGTCGTTGCGTAGCAGGAACGTATGCAGGTTCGCGACGAACGAGAGGTGGTTCAGCGCGAAGTCTTGATAGAGCGCGTTGCTCAACTTGCCCGCTCGTTGGAGCTGCTCGATCTTTCGCCACGCCAGGGCCCCTCGTCCGAGCACGCACTCGTCGGCGACCCACGGCGCGAGGTACCCGAATGGCGGGGGGAACGTGTCGGTTGGACCCTCATGCTCCAGCGCTTCCAGCGCGTACTTCCATGCTTGCGCGGCGTCGGCGGCGACGAGTGACGGATGTTGCGGCGTGACGTCGGTCACCCCGCCCGTGCCGACCGAGTCGAGCACGACCGGCAGGACCTCGCACGCGTAACACGCGAACGCGTAGTTGAACTGACCGTCCCCCGTCGTGAGCAGCACCTGATCGCCGACGACCTTCGGAATGAAACCCTCGTTGGGGTCGAACGCGTGGGGGTCCTTGTAGTTCTTCGGACTCATGTCGACGACCTTGACGTATTGGTTCTGCGCCTGGTTGAAAAGGTAGATCACCGGCACCTCACAACAGTGCGCCCCCCCGGTGAATCCCTCGACCAGCACGCCCGGGTGTGTCTCGCGCTGGAAGGCGATGACGCACATGACGTTGATCTGGGCCACGTTCGGGTTCGCCGGTCGAGGCAGCGTCCAACTCGTTCCCCCCTGGATCATGGTGAGCGTGCCCTTGAACGGCGTCCCCACGTTCAGGCTGTGGGCGGGCGTCTTGGCCGGCACCGTCGCGCGAAACGTTGCCGTGAAGGAGCCGTAGGAGGCGTTGATCGTGCCCGACTGGCCCGGTTTCAGTTGCGGAATCAGCGGACCGGGGACGCACTTGTAGCTGGCGTTCAGCACCGGGAGAGGAGAACTGGACGTCAACGTGACGCCGATCAGGACGGTCGCGGCGATGATCACCACCACCAACGCGATGGCGAGGTATCTCACGTTGAACGGCCGTCGTCGCGACGATCTTTCGGCCATCTCTGCGTCTCCCGTCAGTTAACCCCGACCGATACTAGTTACGGCCTCGTCAGAAGAACCTTCGTCGTCTAGATCAAACCGAGCGACTTGACCTCGTCGCGCTCGGACAACAGCTCGTCGGTGGTGATCTGGATGCGATCTTTGGCGAAGTCATCTGAGCTGAAGCTCTCCTTCACCTTCCACGATCCGTGGCCGTCGGAGATCACGGGGAAGCCGAAGACGAGACCTTCGGGGGTGCCGTACTCGCCGTGACTCGTGACCGCGACCGAGGCGCAGTCGTCGCTCGGTGTCGCACTCTCGAGACTGGCGACCGTGTCGACGGCGGCGTTCGCGGCGCTGGCCGCGGAGCTCAGACCGCGCGCTTCGATGACGGCGGCGCCGCGCTTCTGCACGGTCGTGATGAACTCTCCCTGGAGCCACGCCAGGTCGCTGATCGCGTCGGTCGCCAACTTGCCGTTGATCGTGGCGTTCGCGTAGTCCGGGAACTGCGTGGCCGAGTGATTGCCCCAGATGGCGACGTTCTTGACGTCCTTGACGGGAACGCCCGCCCTCTTGGCCAGCTGGGATTCGGCGCGGTTCTGGTCCAGTCGCGTCATCGCGAACCAGCGATCGTCGGGCACGTCCGGGGCGTTGGAGCGCGCGATGAGACAGTTCGTGTTGCACGGGTTGCCGACGACGAGGATCCGCACGTCGCTCGCGGCGTTCTTCGATATCGCCTCACCCTGGGGCTTGAAGATGCCGCCGTTCACCTTCAACAGGTCGCCGCGCTCCATGCCGGCCTTGCGCGGGACCGAACCGACGAGCAGTGCCCAGTTGGTGTTGGTGAAGGCGAGGTCCAGGTCGCTCGTCGCCTCGACGCCGGCGAGCAGCGGGAAGGCGCAGTCGTCGAGTTCCATCACGACGCCTTCGAGTGATTTCATGGCCGGTTCGATCTCGAGCAGTCGCAGGACGATCGGCGTGTCGGGTCCGAGCAGCTGACCTGACGCGATGCGAAAGAGCAGCGAGTAGCCGATCTGACCGGCGGCGCCGGTCACGGTGACGTGGACGGGGGTGGTCATGGTTCCTCCAGTTTTGTTAGAGACGATCGACGATCGCGGCGCCGAACTCCGAACACTTCACTTCGGTGGCGCCCTCCATCAGGCGTGCGAAGTCGTAGGTGACGATCTTCTCCGAGATCGTCGCCTCCATGGCGCGGACGATGTCGTTGGCGGCGTCGGTCCAGCCGAGGTGCTCGAACATCAGCACGCCCGACAGCAACACCGAACCGGGGTTCACCTTGTCCATACCGGCGTACTTGGGCGCCGTGCCGTGGGTCGCTTCGAAGATCCCGTGACCGGTCATGTAGTTGATGTTCGCTCCCGGGGCGATCCCGATTCCGCCGACCTGGGCCGCGAGGGCGTCCGAGAGGTAGTCA
Source organism: Acidimicrobiales bacterium (assembly GCA_050014915.1). GTDB lineage: Bacteria > Actinomycetota > Acidimicrobiia > Acidimicrobiales > RAAP-2 > RAAP-2. The sequence continues at coordinate 33,223 of JBEKCK010000023.1, forward strand.
CCGTTCAGGTTCATCGTCGCGATGACGTCGAACTCCGAGGCGCGCGTCAGCGATTGCTGGAAGCAGATGTCGGCGATGACGTCCTTCACGAGCAGCTTCGAACCCGGCTTGCCGTTGCAGTCGTTCCAGCTGACGGCGACGTCGTCGAACTCGTCCTTCACCAGTTGATAGCCCCACTTCATGAAGGCACCCTCGGTGAACTTCTGGATGTTGCCCTTGTGGACCAACGTCACCGACTCGCGATCGTGCTTGAGCGCGTAGACGATGGCGGCGCGGATCAGACGCTCCGATCCCTCCTTCGAGATCGGCTTCACGCCGATGCCGCTCATCTCGCGGATGTCCCAGTCGAAGCTCTCCTTCAAGAATCGACGGAGCTTCTCGGCGTCGGGCGTACCGGCCTCCACCTCGAGCCCGGCGTAGACGTCCTCGGTGTTCTCGCGAAAGATGACCATGTCGACCAGTTCCGGCTGCTTCACCGGTGAGGGGACGCCCTGGAACCAGCGCACCGGTCGCAGGCACACGTACAGGTCCAGGATCTGGCGGAGCGCGACGTTGAGGGATCGAAAGCCGCCACCGATCGGCGTGGTCAACGGCCCCTTGATGCCGATTAGATAGTCGCGAAAGTCGGTGACGGTCTGCTCGGGCAGCCACTCGCCGACCTCGTCGAAGGCCTTCTGTCCGGCGAGGACCTCCTTCCACTCGATGGTCTTGCCGTACTTCTTGGCGGCGGCGTCGAGCACGAGCTTGGACGCCGGCCAGATGTCGACGCCGATGCCGTCGCCTTCGATGAAGGGGATGATCGGATTGTCCGAGACGTTGAGTTCGCCGTCGGCGTTCTGTGTGATTTTGTCAGCCATCAGGCCATCCTACGGCGCTTCCGGAGGCACCGAAATTGACAAAAGTCCTTCGTGAATGATGTGAAAACTACTCAAAGAGCGCGTGATAGATCTCGCTCGTGGCCGTGGAACGGTTGAGCGTGTAGAAGTGCAGACCGGGTGCGCGTTTCTCCAACAACTCGCGACAGAGCTCGGTCGCCGCACGGATACCCTCGGCGCGGACCTCCTTCGCGCCGCCTCGGCGGTCGGCGTCGAGCAGTCGATCGACGAGTGCCGGCGGCACCGCGGCACCCATGACCTTCATGCGTTCGATGCCGGTGATCGTCGTCACCGGCATGATGCCCGGCAGGACCGGCTTGGTGACGCCGAGTTCGGCGAGTTCGGCGACGAGACGTGTCCACTCACTCGCCTCGAAGAAGAACTGTGTCACGGCGAAGTCGGCCAGCGCGAGTTTCTCGGCCAGGAAGAGCCGGTCCGAGGCGAGGTCGGGCGAGCGCGGGTGGCCGGCGGGGTGGGCCGCCACGCCCACGGAGAAGTTGCCCATCTCACGCGTCAAGGCGATGAGGTCGATGGCGTGCTCGAACTCCGAGTGGGCGGCGATCGGGTCGTCGGGGATGTCGCCGCCGAGCGCCATGATGTTCTGCACGCCGGCGTCGGAGTAGTTCTTCAGGAGGTCACGCATCTCGGCGCGGGTGTGACCGACACAGATGACGTGCGCCATCGCCGTCACGTAGCCGTCGCGCTCGATCTGGGTCACGAGGTCGAACGTGCGCTGGCGTGACTCGGGCCCACCGCGGTACGTCACCGAGACGAACGACGGCTGCAGCGGCTGAATGTCCTCGAGCGAGGCCGCCAGGGTGGCGCTCTCCTCGTCGGATTTGGGAGGAAAGAATTCGAATGATCGGGTGGGGCCGGCTGCGAGCAGCTCGTCGATGCGCACCGAGTTAGGTCGCCCGTCCGAAGTCGTCCTCGAGACGCACGATGTCGTCCTCGCCGAAGTAGGTGCCGTGCTGGACCTCGATGAAGACGACCGGCACCGTGCCGTAGTTCTCGCAGCGGTGCGCCTGACCGATCGCGATGTCGATACTCTCGCCGGCACCGAGGTCGTGCTCGACCCCGTCGAGGATCACCGTCGCCTGGCCGCTCACGATGAACCAGTGCTCGGCGCGCTTGGCGTGGAACTGGTAGCTCAGTCGCTTGCCGGGCGTGACCACGATTCGCTTCACCTTGTGGTCGAACATCTCGTCGTCGAGCACGGTGTAGTTGCCCCACGGCCGCTCTGAGTACTCTCGGCCCTTGTCGTCAGTCGTTTCAGTCATCGCACCTTCTCCGCAGCTAGGACGGCGTTGCGTAACAGCATGGCACGGGTCATCGGACCGACGCCACCGAGCCGCGGCGTTATCCACGCCGCCTTCTCCGCCACGTCATCCGCGAGGTCGCTCAGGAGTTTCTTCCCCGCGAACGACGTTCCCGCGCCCACGACCGCCGCGCCCGGCTTCACCATGTCCGCGGTGACGATGCCCGGCACACCGGCGGCCGAGACGATCACGTCCGCGCTGCGCGTCAGGGCCGCCATGTCATCGACGCCGGTGTGCACGACCGTCACGGCGGCGTTGCAGTTCGGTCGGCGCATCGACATCAGCAGGGCCAACGGTCGTCCGATCGTGAGACCGCGTCCGATGATCACGACGTGCTTGCCCTCGACGGGCACCCGGTACTCGGCGAGCAGCTCCACGATCCCGGCCGGCGTGCAGGGCAACGGTCCCGGTACCCCCATCACGAGACGTCCGAGGTTCGTCGGGTGCAGTCCGTCGACGTCCTTGTCGGGATTGACACGCAGCAGGACCTGTTCCTCGTCGATCCCCTCGGGCAGCGGGAGCTGCACGAGGATCGAATGGACGTCGGGGTTGGCGTTGAACAGATCGACCACGGCCTCGATCTCGGCTTGGGACGCCGACGCCGGGAGGTGCACGTCGAAGGACTGCACGCCGATCTCCTTGCACTCCTCGACCTTCATCTCGACGTAGCGCGCGCTCGAGGGATTGTCGCCGACGAGCAACGTGCCGAGGCCGGGGGTTCGACCGTTCGCCGTGAGGCGTGCCGCGCGATCGGCGAGCTCCATCTTGATCCGCTGGGCCAGTCGTTCTCCGTCAAGCAGCTGGGCACTCATGTCTCTCCTAGTGACGGAAGTGACGCTCACCGGTGAGCATCATCACGATCTCGGCCGCGTTGGCCGCGTCGATGACCTCTTGATCGCGCACCGAACCGCCCGGTTGTACCACCGCGGTGACGCCGGCGCTGGTGAGCGCCTCGAGGCCGTCGGCGAAGGGGAAGAAGGCGTCCGAGGCCGCGGCCGCACCGCGGGCCTTCTCGCCGGCCTTACTCGTCGCGATACCGGCCGCCACGACGCGCGACTGCTGGCCGGCGCCGACGCCGACGGCGACGCCGTCACGCGCGATGACGATCGCGTTCGACGTCGTGCGCGCGCACACGCGCCACGCGATCGTCAGGTCCTGGAGTTGCTGCTCGCTCGGCGTCGCCACGGTGACGCACTGCCAGGCTTTAACGGGTACGAGCAGTTCGTCCGCGTTCTGCACCAACGCGGTGTCCCCGAACGTCCGCACCGAGCGACCGAGCGGTTCCGGCGACGGCGCAGCGAGTAGTCGCGTGGCCTTACGGCGCTTCACGAGGATGTCGACCGCGTCGGGAGTGATCGACGAGGCGATGATGACGTCGGCCTGCGGACCCTCGGCGATCAACGAGGCCAGCGACGCGTCCAGTTCCCCACCCACCGCGACGATGCCGCCGAAGGCACTCTGGGGATCGGCGTCGAGCGCCTTGGCGAACGCGTCGGCGAACGTGGCGCCGACGGCCGCGCCCGACGCGTTGGCGTGCTTCATGATGGCGACGCAGCACAGTCCGGGGACGTCGGCGGCGAGTTCGTGCACGAGTCGCCACGCCGCGTCGGCGTCGAAGAGGTTCAGGTACGAGAGCGCCGAACCGGCGTGCTGGGTGACGCCGTCCCACCACGGGCTCGTGCCGGCGACGCGGTAGCGCGCGCCGACCTGGTGCGGGTTCTCGCCGTAACGCACGACCTGGGCGCGCTCGAGCGTGAGGTGCAGCGTCGGGGGGACCACGCGCTCGATGTCCGTCGGTTCCTCGCCGAGCGCGCCACCGCCGTCGAGCCAGACGACGATCTGCGCGTCGTAGGAGGCGGTGTGGGCGAAGGTCGTGACGATCTCTTCGAGGACCGCGTGGTACTGACTCGGACTCGTGAGGACACCCACGTGCTCGTGGTTCTTCGCCGCGGCGCGCACCATCGAGGGACCGCCGATGTCGATCAGTTCGATCGACGGATCGGAGGCGAAGGGATAGAGGTTGCTCACGACGAGGTCGATCGCGGCGATGTCGTGCTCGGCCAGCGCCGCCATGTGTTCGGGCTTCGAGCGGTCGGCGAGGATGCCGGCGTGCAGACGCGGGTGCAGGGTCTTCACGCGACCGTCGAGCATCTCAGGAAAGCCCGTGACGTCGGCGACCTCTAAGTGCGCGATGCCGGCGTCGCTCAACGCCTTGGCCGTGCCGCCCGAGGCGACCAGCTCGACGCCGTGCGCGGCCAGACCCGACGCGAGCTCGACCAGCCCGGTCTTGTCCCACACGCTGAGTAGCGCCCTCATCTATTCCTCCAGCGTTCCCGCGACCGACGAGGGCTCTCGGCCCTCGCGCATTGCCGCCATCACCCTACCGACCACCAGCGGGTACAACTCTCGCTCGACCGCCTTGATGCGTTCTTGCAGCGACTCTTCGGTGTCGTCGGGTTCCACGGCGACGCGGCGTTGGGCGAGGATCGGTCCGTCGTCGAGCGCCTCGGTCGCGACGTGCACCGTGCACCCGGTCTCACTGACGCCGGCCTCCAACGCCTGGGTGACAGCGTGCCAGCCCTTGAAAGCGGGCAGGAGGCTCGGGTGCGTGTTGAGGACCCGTCCGGGATAGGCCAGGTGGAAGGGCTCGGTCACGATGGTGCCGAAGCCGGCCATCGCCACCAGGTCGACGTCGCGGAACCGCAGTGCCTCCGTGAGCTCCTTGGTGAACCCCTCGCGGTCGAAGGACGGCGAAAAGCCCCCGAACTCATGGCGCGAGACGAGCAGCGTCTCGACGCCCGCACCGAAGGCGACGTCGAGCGCGCGACAGCGCCGGTCCGCGGCCACGAGTGAGACCTCGAGGCCGGCGAACAACATCGCCTCGAGGATGGTGCCCGTTCCCGAGACCAGCACGCAGAGCCGCACGTCGTCCAACGCGCTACAGCGCCTTGACGATCTCGCCCATTTTCTGGCCGGCCTCGGTCGGGTTCAAACAGACGTGCACGCCGGCCGCGGCCAGCGCGTCCATCTTCGCCTGCGCGGTGCCCTTGGACCCGGAGATGATGGCACCGGCGTGGCCCATCTTGCGTCCCGGGGGCGCGGTGACCCCGGCGATGTAGGAGACGACCGGTTTGGTCATGTTCGCCTTGATCCACTCGGCGGCGCGCTCCTCCTCAGATCCCCCGATCTCACCGATCATCATCACGGCCTTCGTCTCGGGGTCGGCCTGGAAGGCGGCGAGGCAGTCGATGAAGTTGGTGCCGGGCACCGGGTCGCCCCCGATGCCGACGCAGGTCGTTTGGCCGATGCCCTGTTGGCTCAGCTCATAGAGCGCCTGGTACGTCAGCGTCCCCGAGCGCGACACGATGCCGACCGGGCCACCGGCCAGCGCGATGTCCCCCGAGGTGATGCCGATGTTGCACTTGCCGGGGCTGATGATGCCCGGGCAGTTCGGACCGAGCAGGCGTACGCCGGGGAAGTCCTCGACCAGTCGGTTGTAGGTGATGGCCTCGTCCTGGGCCGGGATGCCCTCGGTGATGCACACGATGAACGTGATCCCGCCCTCGGCCGCTTCGAGGATCGCCGCGGAGGCGAACTTCGGCGGCACGACCACGAACGAGGCGGTGGCGCCGGTGGCGGCGACGGCCTCTTTCACCGTGTTGAAGACTGGGACGCCGTCGACGTCGCTCCCGCCCTTGCCGGGCGTGACGCCGCCGACGACCTTCGTGCCGTAGTCGCGGTTGCGCAGCCCGTGGAATCGGCCCTGACCACCGGTGAGTCCCTGGACGATCACCTTGGTGTTCTCATCAACGAAAATGCTCATGTCTCTTCCTTTAGGCGTTCGCGAGGGACACGGCCCGGCGGGCGGCGTCCAACATCGTGGGTTCGGTGATCAGCGAATCGTTGAGGTGCGGCGCGAGGATCGCGCGACCTTCGACGGCGTTGGTGCCGTCGAGTCGCAGCACGATGGGCGTCGTGATGGCGACGCGCTGCAGCGCCTCGAGGACGCCGTTCGCGACCTCGTCGACGCGCGTGATGCCGCCGAAGATGTTGACGAAGATCGCCTTCACCTTGGGATCGGTGTTGATCACCTCGAGGGCCGAGGCCATGATGTCGGCGTTGGCGCCGCCGCCGATGTCCAAGAAGTTCGCCGCCGAGCCGCCGACCTGGTTGACGACGTCCAGTGTCGACATGGCCAGACCGGCACCGTTGGCGATGATGCCGACCGTGCCGTCGAGGCCGATGTAGTTGAGACCCTTCTCCTTGGCCAACTTCTCGCGCGGGTCCTCGAACTCGTCGGCGCGGAACTCCTCCCACTCGGGGTGACGGAACGAGGCGTTCTCGTCCAGCGTCACCTTGGCGTCCAGCGCGTGGACCTGGTCATCCGGCGTCAGGATCAACGGGTTGATCTCAGCCAGATCACAGTCGCCCTTGGTGTAGCACTCGTACAGGTGGACCAGGAGTTCGGCGGCCTGTTCGCGCGCGGCCTCGTCGAGTTCGGCGTCGTTCACCCACCGCCGCGCGGTCTCTAAGTCCAGACCGCGCACCGGGTCGACGGCGAGGAACGCGATCGCGTCGGGGTTCTCCTCGGCGACGACCTCGATCTCGACGCCGCCCTGGGCGCTCAACATTCCGAGGTGGACCTTGTTCTGACGGTCCAGCGTGAACGAGGCGTAGTACTCCTTGGCGATGTCACTCGAGCGCTCGATCCACAGGCGGTGCACGACGTGACCTTTTATATCCAGTCCGAGGATGTTCCCGGCGTGCAGTCGCACCTCGTCGACGTCGTGGGCCAGCTTGACGCCGCCGGCCTTGCCGCGCCCCCCGACCTTCACCTGGGCCTTCACCACCACGGGGTAGCCGATACGCTCGGCGACCGCCACGGCCTCGTCGACGGTGTCGGCGACGTCGCCGGGCGACACCGAGATGCCGTAGCGCGCGAAGTACTGCTTGCCCTGATATTCGAACAGATCCATCGACTTCTACTTTCAACTAGAGGACTGTCGACGTGACAGCCGCAGGGGTTCAGTGCAGGTGCTCGCGCGTGTCCAAGGTCGACTCGAGCCACGACCCGATCTCGGCGAGCGACGCGCCGGGCGTGAAGACCCGAGCGACGCCGAGCGCCTCGAGCCCGGCGATGTCGTCGTCGGGGATGATCCCGCCGACCAGTAACAGCACGTCCTCGCGTCCTTCGGACTTCAGTAGGTCGATGACGCGCGGGACCAGTACCAAGTGCGCCCCCGACAGCAGCGAGAGCCCGAGGGCGTCGGCGTCCTCTTGGATGACGGCCTGGACGATCTGCTCCGGGCTCTGGTGCAGGCCGGTGTAGACGACCTCGAAGCCGGCGTCGCGCAGCGTTCGCGCGATCACCTTGGCGCCCCGGTCGTGCCCATCCAGACCGGGCTTGGCGACGACGACGCGGTACGTACGATTCATGAAGTCCTCATCTTACGAGAACATTCGAAAGCGACATTTTCCGCCGAATATCGATTTAGTAGCGTCACAGGATGAGCGGCCATGTCATTCCATTCGCCACTCACTGATTGGAACTGGCCTCATGGAAAACAACTTCGGGCAGCCCCAGAGCGTCGTCGTCTTCGGCGGCAGTTCCGACATCGCGCGGGCCCTCACCAAGCGGCTCTGCGCGGCGCGCGCGAACACCGTCGTGCTGTGCGGACGCAACCAGGCGCTGCTCGACGAGGCCGTGGAAGAGGCCAAGGACTACGGCGCGAGCACGACCGAGACCGTCCTCTTCGACGCCGAGAAGGTGTCGAACGCCGCCAAGGTCGTGACCGAGGCGTTCAAAAAGGTCGGGGGAAACGTCGATCTCGTGGTCGTCGCCGTGGGACTGCTCGGCGACCAGTTCGCCCAGGAGAATGACGCCAAGGCGTCGGCCCGCGTGGCGCTCGTGAACTTCGCCTGGCCCGTGGCGGCGTTGGCCGAGATCCGACGTCGGCTCGTCGACCAGGGCCACGGACGGATCCTCGTGATGTCCTCGGTCGCGGCGATCCGCGTGCGGCGCCGCGCCTACCTCTACGGCGGGGCGAAGGCCGGCCTCGACCGGCTCTGCGACGGGTTGGCCGACTCCTTGGAGGGCACTGGCGTCCGGTTGCAACTCCTTCGACCGGGCGTGGTACGCACCCGCATGACCGAGGGCCAGGCGCCGATCCCCTTCACGACCGGTCCCGAAGAGGTCGCGGGCTACGTGATGAAGGGGCTCGCGACGAACGACCGCATCATCTGGAGCCCGCCGATCATGCGCTACGCCTTCGCGATGTTGCGCCATCTCCCCAAGCCGATCTGGCGGATCGTCTCGGATCGCTAACCGGGCGCGGTCGTGGTCGTCGTCGAGGTATTGGTTGGCGTCTTGACCGTGCGGCGTAGTTCGTTGTCGCGCAGCGACATCGTGAAGAAGTCGTGCGCCCAGAAGGAGCCGAAGTAACGGCTCGGCG
>JBEKCK010000024.1:0-36811 GCA_050014915.1 Acidimicrobiales bacterium
CACGAGTACTGCTGTCACCGCGTACTTGGCCAAATCCATGGGCACCTCCGATAGGGAAGTGTCCCAGAAACTGTGTTAGATGCTGTCCCAGAAACTGTGAGACCTCAGACCCCCTCGCCCACTCGAGTACACGAGGTCATCAAGGTCGACGTTCGCCGTCGTTACGTTCCGGAGCGGAGAGTCGTGGCGTACTTTCTCCACGCGCGTTGGCCGATTAATCGGTAGAGCACTTTCACCGGTGGCGGCACGTTCGACAGCATGTAGACACGGTCCGCGGGATTGAGTGGTTCCAGAATCATTCCGAACGCGACGAGTTTCTTGTTACCCGGTATTGACGCGATGCCATGTTTGGCGAGGCTGTCCCACTCCTCTTGCGTCACGGTCACGGCCGCTAGGGGAACGATCTCTCGTTCCTCGTTGTCGAGGTGCGGTAGGAGCGCCGCGTTCACCTCGTCGAGCGATTTCGCGAGTGCTTCGGCGGACTCCGGAGTAGGCGCGGCGCGCCACCGCGAACAGGCCGAGTGGGCCGCGTCGATCGCCCCCTTCACCACCTGGTGTTCGTGGTCGATCTGTTCCGTCCGCGTCGCGTGATCGGGCACGCGTTGAACCAAGAGTGGATAGAGGATCTCGTCCTCACCTTCGTGATGGTGGTGCAGCATCGTCAACCCGAAATCGATGTGATCGGCGAGGAAGGTGACCCGGGCCGGCGAGGGAGTCGGGTTCGCGCGGATGAGTGGCGCCGCCTCCTCGTACGCTCGTCGGAACGTCTCATGGATGATCCGCATGTCGCGTACTTCGATGGGTTTGGTTGCTGACACGTGGCCCCCCTTTGCCTCGCCGTATCCGTCACGTGATTGGCTGACGATATACCAGATTGACCGGTGGCGCCGCGGGACGCCTGCGGTCGCGACGACTCTCAACATCGTCTCCGGACGCAGCAGTCGTGGCAGGGGATACGGCCCCAATGAGACGTTCGTTTGTGGGAGTGTGACGCGGATCGTCAGTGAAGCGATAAGAAGGTCCAATGGCGCGACCACGACGTGTACCACGCGAAACTGTCGTAGGGACACGTTCAACGAGGACAGTGCTGTTCATCCGCGGGTCGGTCGGTGCCGTGCTCGTCGCGGGACTGACGTTGTGGCCACTCGCGCCCTCCGTGGCGTCGACTGGGCACGCGACGTCGCCGATCGTGAACGTGTGGACCGAACCCAACGACGGCTACGTCTTCCTCGACGCCGCGATCGATTCGGCGCACCACAGCGTGGACCTCTCGATGTACGAACTCTCGGACTCGACGATCGAACACGAACTGGTCGCGCGCGCGAACTCTGGCGTCGACGTACGAGTGTTGTTGAACGCCGACTACGAGGGCACCGAAGACAACGCGGCGGCCTACGCCGTCTTGCGCGCGAGCAAGGTCCACGTCGAATGGGCGCCGGCCGGTCAGATCTTCCACGCCAAGTACGTCGTCATCGATGGCCGGGTGGCCTATATCGGCACGGGCAATCTGGAGATGGAGGACTACCCCTCGACCCGAGACTTCTGGGTTGAGGACGCGAGCGCCGCCGACGTGAACGCCGTCGTCCGGACCTTCGACGGTGACTTCGCCCACGCCGAGACGACGGTGCAGGCCGGAGGACTTGTGTGGAGCCCCGGTTCGACCTCCGCCTTGGTCGGTCTCATTGAGTCCGCCCGGCACTCCGTGTTGGTGGAGAACGAGGAGATGGATTCGAGCGCGATCGAATCGGCGCTGCAGGCGGCGGCCCGTCGTGGGGTGTCGGTGAAGGTCGTGATGACCGAGTCGTCGTCGTGGACGAGCGCGTTAGACACGCTCGCTCGATTAGGCGTTCACGTCCGGGTGCTGAGTTCCGATCAGATCTACATCCACGCCAAGGTCATCTGCGTGGACTGTGTCGGAAGCGTGGGGACCGTATTCATCGGCAGCGAGAACTTTTCGACCTCGTCGCTCTCGTACAACCGAGAGCTCGGGGTCATCACGTCGACGCCCAAGGCCGTGGCGGCCGTCGACACCGCGGTCAACGCGGACTACGCGAGCGGTGCGCCGGTCACGAACCCCGTGGCCCCTCCGACGAACACGAGCGGCGGTTCGGGCGTCACCATCACGGCGTTCGAGAGCTCCATCGGTCCCGGCGACGAAGACTCACTGAGTGTCCACGTCACCAAGCCCGGTGAATCGTGTGACCTGAAAGTCACTCTGCCCAGTGGGTACGTCAGTGAGTCGCACGGTCTCGGCGTCGCCGACGCCGACGGTGCCGGCGACATCACGTGGACCTGGGAGATCGGTCCGAGCACCGATCCCGGAACGGCGCACGCGACGATCGCGTGCGCCGACGGAAGCGTGCAACGAGACTTTCAGATCCGCTAACGCCCCCCGTAAACCGTGCCGGATCGTTGTTTACAGTGCGGCGTGCGTGGGACTGGCGTCGGCGCTCAACTGCTTGGGCGCTCGAATCACGATCGCCGAGATCAGTAGGCCGGCGAACGCGATGAACGCAGCGACCTGGAATGCCGTGGTGTAGCCGTGGGTCGTGGCGATGTTGGCCGCCTGTCGCGAGACGACGCCGTGCGACGCGGTGGCGAGGCTCACGATCTTCGACTTATAGGCGTCAATGGCGATCGTGGAAAGGATCGCGAGACCGAGCGCGCCGCCGACCTGCTGCGTGGTGTTCAACAGGGCGGACGCGAGACCGGCCTCGTTCGGCGCTACTCCGGAGACCGCCGTCAACGTCAAGGGTACGAACGAGAGTCCCATTCCGAGTGACACGATGATGAGTGGCACGAGAAGGGATCCGTAGCCGCTGTGGACGGTGAGACGCGTCAGTAGTTCTATTCCAACGACCGCCGCCGCCGGTCCCACGAGCAGTGGGATCCGAATGCCGATGCGACTAATGAGCCGCGAGGCGAGGACGGCCGCCGTGATGATGCCGAGCGTCATGGGCAAGAAGCCGAAGCCGGTCTTGAGGGCGCTCCATCCCAGGACGTTCTGCAGGAACTGGGTGAGGAAGAAGAACATCGAGAACATGGCGGTACCGATGCAGAGCATCATGGCGTAGACACCGGAGCGGTTGCGGTTGGCGAAGATGCGCAGCGGCATCAAGGCCTCGGCCGTTCGCGTCTCGATCAATACGAAGGCGAGCAGCAAGACCCCCGCAATCACCAAGGAGATGAGCGTGCTCGGCGCGGTCCAGCTGTGGCCCGCGACGTTCGAGAGACCGTAGACCAGGGCCAGCATGCCGCCGGTCGCGCTGAGCGCGCCGGGGACGTCAAGCTTGCCCGAGGTCGTCGACGACTCATTCAGTGCTCGCGGGGCGACGATGAGGATCACCGCGGCGATCGGTACGTTCACGAAGAAGATCCAGCGCCACGACACCCAGTCGACGAGCATTCCTCCAAGCAGGAGGCCCACGGCGCCGCCGGCGCCGGCCATGGCGGCGTAGACGCCCATCGCCCGATTACGCAACGGCCCTTCGGGGAAGTTCGTCGCAATGAGTGACAGCGCGGTCGGTGCGGCGATGGCACCGCCGACACCCTGGCAGGCTCGGGTGAGGATGAGCCAGATATCGGTGGTGGCAAAACCACCGAGCAGCGAGGAGACCGCGAAGATCGCGATGCCGATCATGAACATCCGGCGCTTGCCGAAGAGGTCGCCGGTGCGACCTCCGAAGAGTAGGAGACCACCGAATGTCAAGGAGTACGCGGTGATGAGCCACTCGAGATTGTTGACGGAGAAGTGCAGGGCGCGGTGAATCGTGGGCAGGGCCACGTTCACGATCGTCGCGTCCAAGATGATCATCAATTGTGCGCCGGCGATGACGGCGAGGGCGAGGCCCAGATGCTTGCCTTCAGTGTTGCTGCCGGTCAGTTCCGGCGCTTCGGTGGTGGTCATGGGATTCCTTGAGGGTTAGGAGTTGATGGGACTGGTTGATGCGGTGGCGAGCGGGAGGATCACGTCGTTGATGACGTGAGTGGCGAAGTCGGCGTCGGGAAGTTCGCCAGTGACCAGCACCTGTTGGATCAACAGCGCGGGGAAGAGTGAGACGAGGAGGTCGAGGTTGCGTTCGGGCGAGACCTCGCCTCGCGCGACCGCCCGTTCGAAGATCGAGCGAATGACGATCGTGCGCGGTGAGATCATCCGTTCACGAAAGACGTCGCGTAGTTCGGCGTCGTGAGCGAGCGCGGTGATGAGACCCAGCATGATCTGCGCGTTGAAACGGCTCTCCGGGCTGCAGAAACCTTGGCCGAGTACCGCGAAGTCACCCTCGAGCGAACCGGTGTCCGGCGCGACCATCTCGCCCTTGGAACAGTTGAGGGCGTCGACCACGAGTGCGGCCTTGCCCTGCCAGCGGCGGTAGATCGTCGCCTTGCTGGCGTGGGCCCGCGCCGCGACGGCGTCCATGGTGAGTCGGTCGTAGCCGATCTCAGAGAGCAGGTCGAGCGCTGCGTCGCGGATCGCGGAGTCGCGACTTGCGTCCAGCGGATGACCGCGATGGCGAATGCCGTGACCGCCCTGGAGCTCGAGTCGGCGATTGACGACTTCGGTCTGATCCATTCGACGCTCCTTTCTCGAACCTAGAATGTGTACAGTACTGTATCGTACACCCTTTCGAAAATCTTCATTCACCAATGAATTCAAGGGGATTCGCTCCGGCGGCCGCCAAATCACAGTCGAATTCGAAGATTCAAGAGCCGGCAGATCCACCTCAGGTCAGGCGCGCTCTTCGACCTCCGGGATGTCCCTGATATCGCCGTGCAATCCAACGTGGTAATAGTGTAGGTATCTAGGCTCCTAGTGAAAGTAGGCCCACGTGATCGAGTTCCGACTGAACGGCAATTCCGGTGTCTCGCCGTACCAGCAGATCGTCCAGCAGGTGAAGAACGCACTTCGATTAGGTCGACTGCGAATCGGTGATCAGCTCCCGACGGTCAAAGAGGTCGTCGGGAAGATCGCGATCAATCCGAACACGGTGCTGAAGGCCTATAGGGAGCTGGAACACGAAGGCCTCATAGCCGCTCGACCCGGCATCGGAACGTTCGTAGTGAACTCATTCGACGAGACGAACTACGCCGCCCAGCGAACGCTGCGACGGTCCCTCGAAGTGTGGATCGAAAAGGCGCGTCGAGCCGGATTGGACGACGAAAGCATCGAAGCGCTCTTCGTCGACACGTTTCTCTTTTCGCCCAAGGAGTTAGTGCGATGACCTACGCGATCAGTGCCTCGGGCCTCGGCAAGCGATACGGCCGCAAGTGGGCGTTAAGCAACTGCTCGCTGGACATTCCCGAAGGTCGCGTGGTGGGCCTGGTCGGTCCCAACGGCGCCGGCAAGACTACGTTGCTGCATTTAGCGGTCGGTCTCTTGAGCCCGACCGTCGGATCGATCTCGGTACTCGGTGAGGGGCCCGCGAGCAGCGCCGAGCAACTCGGACGGATCGGCTTTGTCGCCCAGGACACACCGGTTTATTCCGGACTCAGCATTGACGCGCACCTGCAGATGGGGGCCGCGCTCAATTCGACGTGGGACGCGCAGGTGGCCAAGCAACGGATCAACGACTTGGGTCTCGATCCGGGTCAGCGCGCCGGCCGCCTCTCCGGCGGGCAACGCGCGCAGCTCGCCCTCACCTTGGCCATCGCCAAGCGGCCGGCGCTGCTCCTGTTGGACGAACCGGTCGCCAGCTTGGACCCTCTGGCGCGACGAGAGTTCCTCGCGATTCTCATGGAAGTGGTCGTCGAACACAACGTCAGTGTCATTCTGAGCTCACACTTGGTCGCCGATCTCGAACGGGTCTGTGACTACTTGGTGGTGCTCGCCGCGTCCCGGGTCCAGGTGAACGGTGCCGTTGACGACCTGCTGTCGACGCACCATCGGATCACCGGTACGCCGAAGGACCTGAAGAACCTGCCGGACACGGTTCAGGTGATCGAGTCCAGTTCGACCGATCGCCAGACCACGGCAACCGTGCGGAGCGTCGATCCGATCATGGATCCCGCGTGGAGCATCGAATCCGTGACGATGGAGGATTTGGTGTTGGCCTACATGGGTCAAGCGGAAGAGCAACGTCGAGATCTGGTCCGCTCGAAGGGCGGTGCGAAATGATTCGCTTCGCGTGGCGCCAATTCCGCTTTCAGGTCATCGTGGTCTCCGTGCTCTTGGTGGCCGTGGCGGTCGTCTTGCTCGTCACCGGGCCACAGATCGCCCACGATTTCGCAGAGTTAAAGGGCTGTAAGGCCAATAACGACTGCAACTTCTTGAGCAATGCAATACAGAACGGGCATAACAAGATCTTGAACTTCGCTACCGCGCTGAGTTTGGTGTTGCCCGCGCTCCTCGGCATCTTCTGGGGCGCACCGTTGATTGCCAGGGAGATCGAGTCCGGAACCTATCGACTCGCGTGGTCCCAAGGCGTGACGAGGTCGAAGTGGATCATCACGAAGCTCTCCGTGGTCGGGCTCGCGAGCATGATCGCGGCGGGCTTGATGAGTTGGATGTTGACGTGGTGGGCGAGTCCGATCGATACCCTCAACGCCAATCGTTTCAGCACGCAGGTCTATGACACGCATTACGTCGTGCCCATCGCCTACGCCGCGTTCGCCTTCGCCGTCGGCGTCACGGCCGGCGTGCTCTGGCGGCGTACCCTGCCGGCGATGGCCACCACGCTCGTCGTGTACACCGCGGTGAGAGTCACGTTGACCGAGAAGCTACGTCCGTATTTGTTGACGCCATTGAAGTTGGCCACCAAGTTGTCGCGTAGTGGTGGATACGGCTTCGAACAAACGCCGTCCGGGCGGCTCACCTTCATTGACAGCCCTGGGAATGAACCGAATTCGCTGGTGTTGAACGGCGACATGGTGGGCAAGCACGGTGCGGCGCTGACGTCGCAGTGGTTGGATACGCACTGTCCGAAGATGATCACTCGTGGAGCGCCCGTGTCGGGACACCACAGCGTCGGAATCAAGGGAATCGGCGGCCCCGTACCGAAAGCGTTCAGTGAGTGCGTAACGAAGATAGCGGCGAACTTCCATCAGGTCCTGACGTTGCAACCGGCCAGCCGTTTCTGGCCCTTCCAATGGATTGAGGGTGGGATATTCCTCGCGGTGGCGATCGCGTTGTGTGTGTTTAGCTACTGGTGGTTGCGCAAGCGATTCGCGTAGGCGAATGCATTTGATGACTCGCGACTAGAGGGCTCGCATCTTGTTGTTGCGAGCGTCGTGCGTGACTTCCGCCAGACCGAGCGTTTCGAGCAGGGGCGGGAGGTACATGCCAAAACGTCCGCGATAGCCCTTTCGAAGCCCGTACCAGCCGCCGACCGGGTTCGATGGCGACCGTCCCCACGCTTCGACGGTGCCGTCGGCGGCCGGCTTGTTCTCGTCGGCCGCGCCGAGGGGGACCCAATCGCCCTGGGCGCGCAGCCACGAGTGCAGGTCCTCGATCGCTGACAGGTGATACTTCAACGTCGTGGATCCGACGACGCACACCAACGCCGGGGGATCGCCGTCTATGTCGCGGTACATCGAATACTTCGACGAGCCCGGCGGGGTCGTCAGCTCCCACGGGTCGCTCTTGGTGCCTTTGGTCACGTGCACTCCTTCAACTGTTGGTGAGTTCGAGTAACTACTGTTCGATCCGAACGCGCAGGATGTCGAGGCCGTCACCGCTCAGTGAAGCGAACAGCGGTCGTGCCACCATCGCCATCAGGAGGGCCAACGTCGGACCCGAGACCTCGGGACCGCTGCCATGGGACCAGTCCGAATCGGTGGCGCGCAGTCGCAGTCCCTCGATGGTCTTCTTTCCCGGAACTGGAAAGTTCGAGTTCTTGAACATGTTCAGACAGGCGAGTTTGGCGTCGAGCGAGGTGTCGTCGTCGATCGAGAGTGGCTGACGAATGTCCGTTCCGTGGACCACGACCTCACCCAGCATGGCCATGGCCGGAGCGGGCGGCTTGTTGGTCGTCGTCGTTCGCGCGCGAATTCGCGCGATGATCTCGCCGGGTGACAGCGCACTGGCGCGACCGACGTCGCGCCGGGTCATGGTGTCGAAGCGAAACCCGCTGCCGATCAGTCCCTTCAGGAAATGTCCCGTGGTCTGTTCGCTCGCGATCATCATGTGCGCCGCGACCTGTCGAACGTTCCAGCCCGCGCAGAGGGTGTTCGCCGTCCACTGCTCGGACGAGAGCGATTCGAGCATGTCGGCCGAGCGAGTTCGTTCGTCGTGAATCATATTCCAGGTGTCCTCTACACTCATCGGTCCTCCTTCGACGATGACTCACTCGGTGTCCACGACGCCGTGCCAGCAGTATGTCAGTCGACGAGTTCGCCGCCGGCGGCCACGATGGCCAGACGATCCAAGAAGTGCTGCCAACCCTCTTCGTGATCGCTGATGGCGTCGTCCGGGAGTCCGCTGTGCACGAGTCGAACTCGCGTCTCCTCGCCTTCGGGGATGAGCGTGATCGCGACCCTGGTCGAACCGGCCGGAATTGGATGACCCGGTTCGTTCCAGCCGAAGGTGAAGGCCACCTCTTCGTTCGGCGTGACGACGACGAACTCACCCAGGGCGGGATGATCGCCGCCGACGTTGATCTTGTAGATGCCACCGGGGCGGGGATCGAACTCCACGTCGTTACCCAACCAGGACTGCATGCCGGGCTCTACCAGCAGTGCGTAAATCGTCGACGGATCGGCCTTTACCAGGACCTCACGCGTGAGTTCAGCCATGTCTGTTTTCCTTTTTCTGTTGGGCCGCTTCCGCGGCGGTTTTGAGTCGGTCGAGCCCCCCGGACCAGTACTGGTCGATGAAGGTTCGCAGTCGCGCCATCTCTTCGACGTTGGCCCGGTAGAGCCGACGGTTGCCGTCGCGTCGTTCGCAGATCAGGTTCGCCTGTCGCAGCACTGCCAGGTGTTGGGAGATCGCCGAGCGCGTGACGTCGCCGAAGTGCGACGCGATGTCGGTGGCGGGCATCTCGCTCGACCAGACGAGTCGCAGTATCTCTCGTCGCTTGGGATCGGCGATGGCCTTGAGCCCGGTGTCCATGCCGACAGTGTAAGCGAACGCTTACGTAAGAATCAACTGAAATTGAAGAATCTTCCGACGTTCCCTAGGGGTTCATCGAGTCGTCCGCCGCTCGCGCGAGGCCGGTGACCGCGTCGACGATCGTTCCCCAGAAACACGGGGCGAGGTCGTGACCCATACCCGGGATCGAGATGAACTGCGCGCCGGGGATGCACTGGGCCGTGCGAACGCCGCCACTGATGTCGATCAGCGTGTCGGCCTCTCCGTGAATGACCAACGTCGGCACGTCGATCGACGCGAGTGACTGGGTGCGACTCCCCGAGGCGATGATCGCCGCGAGCTGGCGGGCGACGCCCTTCGGACAGAAGCAGCGATCGAAAGCGTCACCGACGCGTTGGGCCACGCGCTCCACGCTGAACTCCGTCGGGGAGGTGTAGAGCCGCTGGAGCGCTTGGGCGCGCGCGATGACCGTCTCGCGGTCCTCACCCGGAGGCGTGTTGAACAAGACGGTGACCTCGGGAGTGGACTTGCCGACGTCACGGTCGCCGGTCGTGGACATGATCGACGTCATGGAGACCAGACGGTCCGCGTGGTCGATCGCCAACTGCTGGACGATCATCCCGCCCATGGAGACGCCCACGACGTGGGCTCGTTCCACGCCGAGCGCGTCCAGCACCGCGACGCAGTCATCGGCCATGTCCGAGAGCCGGTACGGGACGCGCACCTCTTGACCCTCGCGAACGGCGGTCGCGACGTCTCCGAGGCGCGGCGTGAACTCCTCGAGCTTGCTGGAGAGACCGACGTCGCGATTGTCGAATCGGATGACGAAGAAACCGTGGTCCACGAACCTCTGACAGAACGCGACGTCGTAGTTGATGCACTGGCTCCCCAGGCCGTTCACGAGCAGCAACGCGTCGCCACTTCGCTCCCCGAACGTCTCGTAGTACAGCCTGACGAGTCCGTTCGTAGCGAAGGACATCGGCGGCCCGGTCACTCGAAGACCAGACAGCCCTCGTCGAGATCGACCAACGGCAGTTCGTCGCGTTCGGCCCAGTAGTCCTGGGTGTGGCGCCACTCGGGCTTGTCGATCCGCTTGGGCATGAGGTGCATCGATCGCAACAAGTAGTTCGGGTTGAAGTACTCCACGTCGACCCACTCACGCCACGGTTCATCACGGTCCTCGGGTCGCAACTGCGGAGTGACCCGTTTCGCGCCGAGGGCGTCCATGTGCCGGAGCATTCGGTTCACGAAGTCACTGACGAGGTCGACGCGCAGCGTCCAACTCGCGCGGAAGTAGCCGAACACCCACACGAGGTTCGGCACGCCGGAGAACATCATGCCGCGATAGGTGACCGTGTCGGCGAAGTCGAGCGGTTCACCGTCGATCGAGAACGAGATGTCCCCCAACACGCTGAGATTGAAACCGGTCGCCGTCACGATGATGTCGGCATCGAGTTCTGCGCCGGACTTCAACATCACGCCGCGTTCGGTGAAGGTCTCGATCTCGTCGGTGACCATCGACGCCTGACCGGAGCTGATCGCCTTGAACAGGTCCCCGTCCGGTAGGAACGCGATGCGCTGGCGCCACGGCATGTAGCGCGGGGTGAAGTGCGTCTCCACGTCAAATCCCGGCGGCAGGGCGTCGCGCACCAGGTCGATCAGGGCCGCCTTGGCGAACTCGGGCTCCTCCAGGGCGAGCTGCGTGAGGGCGTGCAGGTTGAAGAGGTTCTCGCGACGCACGATGTCGTGGACCCACTCCTCCGGGACCTCGAGTTCGCGCAGGTGGTCGGCCAGCAGGTTCCGGTTCTCACCGGTGAAGTAGTACGTCGGTGAGCGCTGGAGGATCGTGACGTGCGCGACGTCCTCGGCGATCGCCGGGACCAGCGTCGCCGCGGTCGCGCCCGAACCGATGACGATCACCTCCTTGTCGCGGTAGTCCAGGTCTTCGGGCCAGGTCTGGGGGTGGACGATCTCGCCCTGGAATCGCTCCATGCCGGGCCACTCCGGCGTGTAGCCCGCGTCGTGGCGGTAGTAGCCCTGACACATCCAGAGGAAGTTGGCGCTGAGGGCGACGGTGTCACCTGACTCGGTGCGCGTAGCGCTCACGGTCCAACGATTATCGGCGCTGTTCCACGACGCGGTGTCGATGTGATGTCCGTAACGTATGTGGCGCGACAGGTCGTTCTCGGCGATGACGTCGCTCAGGTACTTCTGGATCTCAGCCGCCGTCGCGATCGGTGCGCTGGTCCACGGCTTGAAGCGGTAACCGAACGTGTAGAGGTCGCTGTCCGAGCGGATACCGGGGTAGCGATGCGTGTTCCAGGTTCCCCCGAAGTTGTCCTGGGCTTCGAGGATGACGAAGCTGCGATCGGGATTCTGGGTCTGGAGGTGATACGCGGTACCGATCCCCGAGATGCCGGCGCCGACGATGAGGACGTCGAAGTGCTCGGTCACCTGGTCCGTGGTCTCTTCGCGCTCCAGGGTCGTGCTCATCGTCCACCTCCCGGTTCCACGTCATCGGCGAGCGTCGTCGGCTCTGCGTCTCTCCGGAGAATAGACGCCTCGAGAAACCCACGTCGGGTGAACGTGACCGATGGTCTGGCACGGACCGTGTCCGCCACGGCTCACGTTAGGGTCGTGACACCGACGAAGAAGGGGCACCATGAAAGCCGCGGTCTACTACGAGAACGGCGCCCCGAGCGTCTTTCGCTACGAAGAGGTACCCGATCCGGTGCCCGGTCCCGGCGAGATGTTGGTGAGCGTCGAGGTCGTCAGTATCGAAGGCGGCGACACGTTGAATCGACTGGGCGGTCCGCTCGTCACCGTTCCCCACGTCGTCGGCTACCAGAGCGCTGGGACGGTCCTCAGCGTCGACCCGGACGTCGCCGGCTTCGCGGTCGGTGACCGCGTCGTCGGGATCGGCTTTCACGGCTCGCACGCCGAACTTCGGGTCGCACATCCGCTCACCACGTGGAAGATCCCCGACGGCCTCGCGACCGAACTCGCCGCCTGCGTGCCCGTCGCTTACGGGACGGCCCACGACGGCCTCTTCGAGTTCGGTCGCCTCGGCGAAGGGGAGACGGCGCTGATTCACGCCGGGGCGAGCGGCGTGGGACTGGCGGCCATCCAGATGGCCCATCACGCCGGCGCGCGCGTTATCGCGACGGCTTCGAGTGACGAGCGGCTGGAGCGACTTCGCGAGTTCGGTCTCGACGACGGCATCAACTACCGCGAGAAGGACTTCGTCGTCGAGGTGCGGACGCTCACGAACCTGAAGGGTGCCGACGTCATCTTGGACTCGGTCGGCGGGGAGAACCTGCAGAGGAGTCTCGCCGCGCTGGCGTACCGCGGACGTTGCGTCTCCTTCGGCAACGCCGGTCGCGGGGGACCGACGAAACTGGACACGTCGACGCTCGGCGTCTCGAACCAGAGTCTGATCGGGTACTTCCTCGGAGCTGAGCTGTTCGTCGGTACTCGGGCCTACGCCATGGTCGCGAAACTGCTCGAGGACGTCGCCGCGGGAGACCTGCGCGTCGAGATCGACCGACGTTTCGCGCTGGCCGACGCCGAAGAGGCGCACGCGTTCATCGAGAGTCGTCAGGCCTTCGGCCGGGTGGTGCTGCTCACCGAGTGACTCAGGAGCTGGGGGACTCCTCGGCGCTCAGTTCGCCGTGCTCGGCTTCGTAGGACTTGAGCGTCTCGATGTACTTCTCGATGTCGCTCTCGGTTGAGGCCGGCGCTCGGTTCTGCGTCTGGAGGTAGGCGGCGAGTCCCAACTGACGCAGCACGCCGTCGGCACCACGCTTGGCCTGCACTTCGCCGACCTTCGCTTGGCCCTTGGCCGCCGCGTCCTTGGCCGCGGACGCCGCCGAGGCCGCCTGTTCCTTCACCTTGTCCATGAATCCCATGGGATCTCCTTTATGTCACCTGCTCGCCCTCACGTTACCTCTCGACGTCGACGCCTCGCCCGTCCGAGTGGCGTGGGTCGATTTGCGTCGGACCGAGCCCGTGGAACGCGTCGTGTGGTTCGAAGTCCCCGGCCACGTCCGATGGATTTGGTGCGTAACCGCGGTCGTCTTACAATTGGCTTGCGCCACGGGTTCGTGCCGCGCCACGTTGCGCGACCGATAACTCTCGGGCCTAATTGAAGGATCGTGCCATGAGTGTTCCCAGTGCCTCGTACTCCATAACCATGCGCGTGACGCTGGAGAATAACTCTCGGATCGGCGCCGTCACGACGGCCGTCGGCGACGCCGGTGGCGCGGTGACGGCCCTCGACGTCGTCGATCCCAACGGCTCGGGCATGACGATCGACCTGACGTGCAACGCCGTCGACGAGGGCCACTCCGAGCTGCTGCGCGCCGCGGTCGAGGTCGTGGACGGCGCCCGGGTGATCGCCATGAGCGATCGGACGTTCCTCTTGCACCTCGGCGGCACGATCTCGGTCGAACCCAAGGTCTCGCTCAAGACGCGCGACGACCTCTCGATGGCCTACACGCCGGGCGTCGCGCGCATCTCGATGGCGATCGCGAAGGACCCGTCGGCCGCGCGCAAGTTGACCATCAAGCGCAACACCGTCGCCGTCGTCACCGACGGGTCGGCGGTCCTCGGCCTCGGCAACATCGGACCGGAGGCGGCCCTGCCGGTCATGGAGGGCAAGGCGCTCCTGTTCAAGCGCTTCGCCGGTATCGACGCGTGGCCGGTCTGTCTCGCGACCCAGGACGTCGACGAGATCGTGCGCATCGTCCAGTGCATCGCCCCGGTGTACGGCGGCATCAACCTGGAGGACATCTCGGCGCCGCGCTGTTTCGAGATCGAACGGCGCCTGCGCGACCTACTCGACATCCCGGTCTTTCACGACGACCAGCATGGCACGGCCATCGTCGTCTTCGCGGCCCTGTTGAACGCCCTGCGCGTGGTCGGCAAGGAGATGAAGGACGTGCGCGTGGTCGTGCTCGGCGTCGGCGCGGCCGGCGTGGCGATCTCGAAGCTGCTCTTGAAAGAGGGCGTGGGCGACGTCATCGGGGTCAACCGTGGTGGCATCATCTCGCCCGACGACGAGACGCTCGACAGTGAACGTCACTGGCTGGCGACGCACACCAACAAGGAGAAGCGCGTCGGATCGCTCAGTGACGCGATGGCCGGCGCCGACGTCTTCATCGGCGTCTCGGGATCGAACCTCGTCAAAGAGGACCAACTCGAGATGATGGCCAAGGACTCCGTCGTCTTCGCCCTGGCCAACCCCGACCCCGAGGTCGACCCGGTCCTGGCGCGCCGCTACGCCGCGGTGGTGGCGACCGGCCGCAGCGACGAGCCGAACCAGATCAACAACGTGCTGGCCTTCCCGGGCATCTTCCGCGGCATGCTCAACGCCGGGGCCAAGCAGGTGACCGAGGAGATCGAGATCGCCGCGGGGCGCGCGATCGCCGACGTCGTCACGCCGGCAGAACTGTCGGCCGACTACATCGTGCCGACCGTGTTCAACCCGCTGGTCGTCACGGCCGTGACGAGCGCCGTCGAGCGACTCGTCGGACAGGTTCGTTAGCACCGCACGTCGAAACATCTCGATCAGATGAGAGGTCAGTCTCTTCACTGATCGGTCCTTCAGCGGGCAGTGAAGGGCCCACCGTTATCGTTGGTGGACCATGAAGCTCAGCCACAAGATCCCCGTGACGCCGTGGCGAGCACAGAGCACGTGGGCCATCCGGCCACGCCTGATGGCGCCGCTCTGGGGCGGACTCGCGGCCTTCGGCTTCGGTGAGGGTCTCCTCGTCCAGTCCCAGTGGGGAGCGTCGCCGTGGACCGTCTTCGCCGAAGGTATCGCCAAGCACGCGCACATCTCACTGGGTTGGTCGACGGCACTGATCAGCGTCGTCGTGCTGCTCTTTTGGATTCCGCTTCGCCAGCGCCCCGGCTTCGGGACCATCTCGAACGTCATCATCATCGCCTACGTCTTGGACCTGACGACCTACGCGGTCGCGGCACCACAGGCCGTGTGGTTGAAGGTCGTCTACGTCGTCGGTGCGGTGGCCTCGATCGGGATCGGCAGCGCGTTCTACCTGACGTGCAACCTCGGACCGGGACCTCGTGACGGACTCATGACGGGACTACACCGCCGATTCAACGTCAGCGTCGTCTACGTGCGCCTCTCGATCGAGCTGGTGGTGCTCACGATCGGTTGGCTGCTCGGTGGCACTGTCGGCGTCGGCACGGCGTTCTTCGCCGCCACGATCGGGTTCAGCATCGGCGCCAATTTGAACCTGTTGGAGCGAACCGTGAAGCGGGTCATGGCGTGATCTCGGGCAGCCAACTCGCGGAGTTCTTCATCGCCTCGATCACCATCATCATGGTGCCCGGACCGAGCGTGTTGTTCACGCTCGCGCGCGGGGTCGCGTGGGGCCGCGCGGTCGCCGTGCTGACGGTCCTCGGCAACTCAATCGGCACGCTGCTCCTTTCGATCATCGTCGCGGTCGGGCTCGGACCGTTGTTGAGTCACTCCAAGACCTTCTCGATCACCCTGCAGCTGGCCGGAGGTCTCTATCTGTTGTGGCTCGGCCTCAGCGCGATGCGCCATCGACACGCGCACGCCGCCGCGATGGCCCAGCGCGAGGAGCATCGTCCGTCGAACATCCACGTCGTGCGCCAGGGGTTCACGGTCGGCATCTTGAACCCGAAGTCGCTCGTGTTCTTCGCCGCGGTCTTTCCGCACTTCGTCGACCGCACCAAGGGCAACGTGACCGTACAGCTACTCATCTTCGGTGGGATCTTCAGCGTGATGGCGTTTCTGAGTGACTCGACGTGGGGCATGATCGCCGGCACGGCGCGCGAGTGGCTCTCCGATTCGCCGCATCGACTGGTGGTGCTGCGCACGATCGGCGCGTGCGTGATGATGACGCTGGGGGTGATCATCGTCGTGAGTGCGCTCGTCTCGTAGTTGGTGTCACACCCGCTTCGTACGTTGGATGCGTGGGAACAGTGCACGCGAGAGGACCAGACGTGCGCGTGGCTTCGACCGTCGGCTCGTTCGTGGCGAACCTGCCCGAGATGCTCGGCGCAATGGTCGTCGACCCCCGTTGTCTCGTGGCGGTGATCGAGTTCGAGGACGTTCGCTACGTCCAGTACTGGGTCGAGCCCGGCGGCGCCGTGATCGCCGAAGTGATCTCCAACGTCAACATCGGTGACGCGGTGGCCCTCAGTCCGCAGGACGAGGAGCGACTTCGCCAGTCCGGCTGGGCCGAACCGACGCTCGGCCCGACACCCAACTGGCGCTACGAGGCCGACGACATCGCCGGAATCATGAGAATCGTCACGATGTCACGCGACGCGGTGTACGACGTGCTGCGCGAAAGAGACGCCAATCCGGTGTCGGTTCGAATGTGGGAAGGACGATCCGTCCATCAATCCAGCGACGAACTGCGCGAAACGTCGCGAGTCCACTACCAGGCCACGCTCCGTGATCTCGAGAGGCGACTCCTCGAAGACTGAATCGCTCGTATCGCTCCGCGTCGTTCCTACAATCGACTGGGCAATGGAGACGCGATGAGCATGCACGGTGGCGGCGGAGGTGGCGGCCGCATGGGACTGCGCTCGATGCGCACCGACCGCAACATCCTCGAGCACCAGATCAAGAAGGGGACGCTGCCGCGGATCCTCACCTACGCGAAGAACTACCGCGGGCTGCTCATCGTCTTTCTCACCGCCGTCATCTTGGACGCCGTGGTGAGTTCGGTGACGCCGCTCCTGTTCCGCGGCATCATCGACAACGCCATCCCCGAGAAGAGCCGGGGACTGGTTATCTTCCTCGCGTCGCTGGGCGCCGGGTTGGCGCTCTTCGACGCGGGACTGTCGATGTTCGAACGACGCACGTCGGCCGTCATCGGCGAGGGTCTGATCTATGACCTGCGCGCGAAGGTGTTCAGTCACATCCAAGAGATGCCGATCGCGTTCTTCTCGCGCACCCAGACCGGCGCGTTGATCAGCCGACTCAACAACGACGTGATCGGGGCCCAGCAGGCCTTCACCGACCTCTTCTCCAACGTCGTCGGCAACGTGATCCTGGTGACCATCGTCATCGGCACCATGTTGGTGCTGAACCTGCCGATCACGCTCGTCGCGCTGCTGTTGTTGCCGGTCTTCTTGATCCCCGCGCGCCGGGTCGGGAGAAAACTGGGAACGCTGTTCCAGCGCGGTATGGAACTGAACGCCGAGATGAACATGGTGATGTCCGAGCGCTTCAACGTGTCCGGCGCGATGCTCGTCAAGCTCTTCGGTCGACCCAAGGACGAGCGAGAGTTCTTCGAGAGCCGGGCCGGACAGGTCCGCGACATCGGTATCCACCAGGCGATGTACCAGCGCTTCTTCTTCATCGCGCTCTCCTTGACCGCGTCACTGGCGACGGCCTTCGCCTACGGGTTCGGCGGCATCGAGGTGATCCACCACGTGATCAGACTCGGGACGCTCGTCGCCCTGACGCTGTACCTCGTGCGGCTCTACGGTCCGCTCACGCAGCTGTCGAACCTGAACATCGACTACATGTCGGCCATGGTGAGCTTCGAGCGACTCTTCGAGGTGCTCGACCTCGAGCCGATGATCAAGGAGAGCCCCGACGCGGTTCTGATCCCCGACGGCCCGGCCGAGTTGATCTTCGATCACGTCGACTTCTCGTATCCCGGCGCCGAAGAGGTCTCGTTGGCCTCCTTGGAGGCCGTCGCTCGGCTCGATGACACACCGCGCACGGACGTCTTGCACGACGTCTCGTTCCGGGTTGAACCGGGCACGATGACCGCGCTGGTCGG
Source organism: Acidimicrobiales bacterium (assembly GCA_050014915.1). Taxonomy (GTDB): domain Bacteria; phylum Actinomycetota; class Acidimicrobiia; order Acidimicrobiales; family RAAP-2; genus RAAP-2. The sequence goes on from JBEKCK010000024.1 coordinate 17,818, forward strand.
TCACAGCGGTGCCGGCAAGACGACGATCTCCCTGCTGGTGTCGCGGCTCTACGACGTCGACCGCGGGGAGGTCACGATCAACGGCGTCGATATTCGCGACGCGACGACGGCGTCGCTGAACGCGATGGTCGGCGTCGTGACCCAGGACCCGCACCTCTTCCACGACACGATCCGCACGAACCTGATCTTCGCGCGGCCCAACGCGAGCGACGCCGAGATCGAAGCGGCCCTGCGCGCGGCCCAGATCTGGGACCTGGTCCAGACCCTGCCCCTCGGCCTCGAGACCGTCGTGGGCGAGCGCGGCTACCGACTGAGCGGCGGCGAGAAGCAGCGCGTCGCGTTGGCGCGGCTGTTGCTCAAGGCGCCGCGGCTCGTGGTGCTGGACGAAGCCACCGCGCACCTGGACAACGAGAGTGAGGCCGCGGTGCAGCGAGCGTTGGACGAGACGATGTCGTCGCGCACGTCACTGGTGATCGCGCACCGACTATCGACGATTCGCAACGCCGATCAGATACTGGTCGTCGAGAACGGCACGATCGTCCAACGCGGGACGCACGCGCAGCTCCTGGCCGAGGGCGGCGTCTACCGCGTGCTCTACGAGACGCAATTCGCCGACCAGGAGGACTAGCCCATCGAGTGATAGCCGCCGTCGACGTAGACGACCGACGCGGTCGTGCCACGAAGCAGCGGCGACAACATCGCGACGGCGGTGTCGGCGACGGCGCTCGAGTCATAGACGTCCCAGCCGAGCGGCGACTTCTCGCTCCAGGCGTCCTCGAACTGTGAGAACCCGGGGATCGACTTCGCGGCCACGGTACGGATCGGGCCGGCCGCCAGCATGTTGACGCGGACCTTGTCGGGGCCGACCTCGCGCGCGAGGTAGCGGCCCAGCGATTCGAGACCGGCCTTCATCACGCCCATCCAGTCGTACTGCGGGTAGGCCCGCGAACCGTCGAAGTCCAGCGCGATCACCGACGCGCCGCCGAGGGCTTCGCTCTTTTGCAGCAGTGGGCGAAAGGCGCCCACCAGCGCGGCCAGGGAGAAGGTCGAGATCTGCAGCGCTGTCGCGACGTCCTCGAACGGGGCGGTGAACATCCCACTGCCGAGGCAGGTCTGCGGAGCGAAGCCGATGGCGTGCACCAACCCGTCCAATCGTCCGAAGCGACTCGTCAGTTCTGCCGCCGCCGCGTCGATCTGATTCGGATCGGTGACGTCGAGTTCGATCACCTCGCCGACCTCGCCGAGCTTGCGCGCCGTGCGTTTGGTCAGCGAGAGGCCGCGACCGGCACCCGAGAGAGCGATCGTGGCACCCTCTTCGAGGGCGCGCTTGGCGATTCCGAAGGCCAACGAATCGTCGGTGAGGACGCCGGTGACGAGAATACGGTGGTCATCGAGCAGCGCCATGTTGTTAGCGTACTTGCCAACATCTATTTTCCGAGGACGACGATGGCAACAGTGGGCATTCTGGGTGGAACCGGTCCGGCCGGTCGAGGTGTCGCGGCGCGACTCGCCAGCGCGGGCTACACGGTGGTCCTCGGCTCGCGCGACGCCGAACGCGCGAAGGGCATCGCGCGAGGGCTCACGCTGCGCGGCGAGGGGACCGTCGAGGGCGGCACCAACGAGGAGGCCGCCGCGTGCAACCTGGTGGTGGTCGCGACGCCGTGGGACTCCGCGGTCGCGACGACGAGTTCGCTGCGTCAAGAACTCAAGGGAAAGATCGTGATCTCGATGGTGAACGCGCTGTCGCGTGAGGGCCGCGAAATGGTGGCGCTCTATCCGTCGCGCGGATCGATGGCCGCCCAGATCGCCCACGCGTTACCCGAAAGCGTGATCGTTGGTGCGTTCCATCACCTGCCCGCCGCCCAGATGGAGGACCTCGACTCGGACATGGACGCCGACGTGCTGGTCTTCGGCGACGACGACGACGCACGACGCCAGGTGGCCGAGATGATCGATCGCGTCAGCGGGCTGCGCGCCGTGATCGCCGGAACGATGTCGCTCGCGAGTCCGATCGAGGCCTTCACCGCGGTGTGTATCTCGATCAACATCCGTCACAAGACCCACAGCTACGTGAAGATGGCGGGCCTCTAACTCGATGCGGCTCTTCGACACCGCCCGCGGCGGCGTGTACGCCCTGGAGGCGGGCCCGATCGTCACGATCTACAGCTGCGGCATCACGCCGTACGACTCGGCGCACCTCGGACACGCCTACGTCTACCTCTGTTTCGACCTCTTACAACGCCGTCTACGTGACGCCGGTCACGAGACGCGCTGCGTGCGCAACGTCACCGACGTGGACGACGACATGTTGCGCAAGTCGCGCGAGCTCGGGGTCAACTACCTCGACCTCGCGGCCCAGGAGATGGCCCGCTTCGACCGCGACATGCAACTGATCAACCTGCTCCCGGTCTACGCCGAACCTCGCGCCACCGGGGCCATCCCGGAGATCCTCACGATGATCGGGCGGACCTTCGAGGCGGGCATCGCCTATGAGGTCGAGGGATCGGTCTACTTCGAGGTCTCCAAGTTCCCCCGCTTCGGCCAGGTGAGTCACGAGGACCGCGCGCGGATGTTGGAGCTCGCGGCCGTGCACGGCGGACGACCCGACGACCCGAACAAGCGCGACCCCCTGGACTTCGTGCTCTGGCAGCCGTCACTGGAGGACGAACCGGCCTGGGAGTCACGCTGGGGCCCGGGCCGACCCGGCTGGCACATCGAGTGCTCGGCGATCGCGCTGCGCGACCTCGGGGTGACCCTCGACGTGCACGGCGGCGGGCGCGACCTGGCCTATCCCCACCACGAGTGCGAAGCGGCCCAGAGCGAGTCGGTCTCGGGTGCGCCGTTCGTGAGGCACTGGATGCACGTGGGCCTCGTCGGACTCGACGGCACCAAGATGTCCAAGTCCCTGGGCAACCTCGTCTTCGTCGAAGAGTTGGCGGCGCGCGCCGAGGCGAGCGCGGTGCGCTTGGCGCTGCTCGATCACCACTACCGCGAGGACTGGGAGTGGCGCGACGAGTTGCTCGCGATGGCCCAGTCGCGCCTCGCGACGTGGCGTTCGACGTTGGTCAACGGTCGCCCCGGCGGCGTGGTGGATGACGTGCGCGCCGCACTCGACGATGACCTCGACGGTCCCGCGGCCCTGCGCGCGATCGACGACGCGGCGCACGCCGGCTACAACGTCGCCCCGGCCGCTTCATTGATAGGCATTAACATTTAGCAATGAGTGGCCGAAATGTCTGACATCGACGTACAGCTTCCGGACGGCAGTGCTCGCACCCTCGGCGAAGGATCCACGGCGCTCGACCTCGCCAGCGCGATCGGCAAGCGTCTGGCCAAGGACGCCCTCGCGGCCCAGGTCGACGGTCAGTTGACCGATCTGACGACGACGTTGCGCGACGGCGACGTCGTCTCGATCGTGACCCCGGCCAGTGACCTCGGGCGCGAGGTCATCCGTCACTCGACGGCGCACGTGTTGGCCCAGGCCGTCACCCGGCTCTGGCCCGGCGCGCGCTACGCCATCGGCCCGGCGATCGAGAACGGCTTCTACTACGACTTCGAACTCCCGGGCGGCGCGCACTTCAGCGACGAGGACCTGATTCGCATCGACGAAGAGATGCGCGCCATCATCGCCGAGGACCAGCCGTTCACCCGCCGTGAGTACACGATCTCGGACGGGCTCGCCCTCTTCCGGGACCAGCCGTACAAGTTGGAGATCATCAACGCCGTCGAGACGGCCCCGACCGACGAGGACCTGGGCGAGGTCGCGCGCGGCCCGGTCGTCTCGACGTACTCCAACTCCGCGACGTTCACCGATCTCTGTCGCGGCCCCCACGTCCCGTCGACCTCGCGTCTCGGGCACTTCGTCCTGACGCGCGTCGCCGGCGCCTACTGGCGCGGCGACGAGAAGAACCCGCAGCTCCAGCGCATCTACGGCACGGCCTGGGAGAGCGACGCGGCGCTGGTCGCGCACCTCGAGCAGCTCGCCCAGGCCGAACTGCGTGACCACCGCAAGCTTGGTGCGGAGTTGGACCTGTTCTCCTTCCCGAGCGAGATCGGACCGGGCCTCGCGGTCTTCCATCCCAAGGGCGGCACGATGCGTCGCGTGATGGAGGAGTACTCGCGCCGGCGCCACGAGGTCTCGGGCTATGACTTCGTCTACTCGCCCCACATCTCCAAGTCCGAACTCTTCGAGACCTCCGGTCACCTCGAATGGTTCGCCGAGTCGATGTACCCACCGATGGAACTCGACGGCGGCACCAAGTACTACCTCAAGCCGATGAACTGCCCGTTCCACACGCTGATCTACAAGTCCGCCCAGCGCAGCTACCGCGACCTGCCGCTTCGCTACTTCGAGTTCGGTTCGGTCTACCGCTACGAGCTGTCGGGCGCGGTGCACGGTCTCACGCGCGTGCGCGGGATGACCCAGGACGACGCCCATATCTTTTGCACGAAAGAACAGATGGCCGAGGAGCTGACCCGCACGTTGCAGTTCGTGCTCGACCTGCTACGCGACTACGGGCTCAGTGACTTCTACCTCGAACTCTCGACGCGCCCACCGGGTAAGGCCGTCGGGACCGACGTGGAGTGGCGCGAGGCCGAGGCGACGCTGGAGAGCGTGGCGATCGCGGCCGGACTGGAACTGGTGATGGACCCCGGCGGCGGTGCGTTCTACGGTCCCAAGATCTCGGTGCAGGCGCGCGACGCGATTGGGCGCACGCATCAGATCTCCACGGTGCAGCTCGACTTCCAGACCCCGCAGCGATTCGACGCCACGTACGTCGCGGCCGACAACACCCGCGAGCGACCGATCATGGTGCACCGCGCCCTCTTCGGCTCGGTCGAGCGATTCATGGCGATCCTCATCGAGCACTACGCCGGCAACATGCCGACGTGGCTCTGCCCGGAACAGGTGCGGGTCCTCGGGGTGCGCGACACGCACGACCCCTACGCGCTCTACGTGGCCGAGACCCTGGCGCTCGACGGACTCCGCGTGGACGTCGAGGTGGCCAGCGAGCCGTTGGGCGCGCGGATCCGCAAGGCCAAGCTCGAGAAGATCCCGTACATCCTGGTGGTCGGGGACGACGACGTCGAGAAGGGTACGGTCGGGGTGAACGCGCGCGGTTCGAACGAGCCCGAACGCGGCGTGAGCGTCGCGGCGTTTCGCGATTCGGTGCTCGACGAGGTCGCGGCCCACGGTTCGCCCGAGGACCGGTAGTGCCGCTCGACCGGTTCTCGGCCGCGTGGCGCGAGAACTACGTCGCGACGGTCGCCCAGACGCACGCCGCCGACGACGGGACGTGCGTCTTTTGCACGCTGGCCGCCGAGCCGGTCGACGAGAGCACCGGAGTGATCGCCAAGAGCGAGCTCAGCTTCGTCGTCTTGAACGCCTTCCCCTACGGCTCGGGCCACGTGCTGGTCCTGCCGAGGCGTCACGTGGCGGAGGTCCAAGAGCTCACCGACGCCGAGTACGAGGACTTCTTCTTGATCCTGCGGCGCACGATCGTCGCCCTCGAGACGGCCTACGGCCCCGACGGCATGAACATGGGCCTGAACCTGGGCCAGGCGGCGGGGGCCGGAATTCCCAAGCATTTACACGGCCACGTCCTGCCGCGCTGGCTGGGCGACACCAACTTCATGACCACCATCGGCGAGACCCGGGTTCTGCCCGAGTCGCTGGAGTCGACCTGGCGCAAGGTCCACGACAGCTTTTGAGACAGCCGGATATGTCGATTCGTTACAATTGAGCAACGGGATCCGGAGGATCGATGCTCGACGGAAACTTTAGGAAGTCGGTGGAGACGGTAACGCTACCGACCGGTCGATGGTTGGTCCGCATCGGATTCTCGGCCGACGTCCTGACGTTCTCGGGCCTGGTCTTCTCCTTCGCGACGGCCTGGATGATCGCGCTGGGCCACTTCTGGATCGCCATCGTGCTCCTCACGCTCACCGGGTTCCACGACCTCTTCGACGGACCGGTCGCCAAGGCCTCGAAACGGGCCAGCCAACGCGGCGCGTTCTTCGACTCGGTGATGGACCGCGTGGCCGACTCCCTGATCCTGGGCGGGGTCGCGTTCTACCTCACGGCCCACGGTCACGGTCAACTCGTCCTCCTGCCCTTCGCCATCCTCACGACCACCTACCTGATCTCGTATCAGCGTTCGAAGGCCGAGAGCCTCGGCCTGGCGGCCAAGGGTGGCCTGATGGAGCGCGCCGAGCGAATGATCCTGCTCGGTATCGGCCTGCTCGCCAAGCCGATCTTCATCCCGGTGCTCTGGATCATGCTGGCCCTGACGGCGATGACCGCCGCCGGGCGGTTCTGGCGAATCTGGCAGATCGCCGACAGCGCCGATCCTCCGATGACCCAGGCCGGGCGGATCCACCACCACAGCAGCCGGATACGTCGAGGACTTAGTCGCACCTCGCGCCGCTAGCCGTGGGCGACAGATCGAAGGTCACGCTCTTCAAGACCCTGGGCGCCGTCATGGAGAGGTCCCCGGAGCGAGTCGACGTGAAGATCGCCAAGAGCCTCGCCAAACTCGTGGGTCGCCACAGCGCCGGTGCGCGCACCAACCTGCGCACCAACCTGGCGCACGCGCTTCGCGCCGAGGACGAGGTCGACGCGCGCACGCTGGAGCGATTCGTCGAACGCGGCTTCGAGAGTTACGGGCAGTACTGGGCCGAGGGCGCCAAGCTGCCGGGCATCAAACCGGAGAACGTCTTCGCGCGCTTTCGCATCGGGGAGGGACTGGAGTACCTCTACGACGCCAAGGCGAAGGGCCTCGGCACGATCATCGCGCTGCCGCACATCGGCAGTTGGGAGTGGGGCGGGTCGTACCTCAACTCCCTCGGTCTCGGCATGGTCGCCGTCGCTGAGGACCTGGAACCGCCGGAGCTGTTCGAGTGGTTCAAGGCCAAGCGCGAATCGATCGGGATCCGCATCGAACCGCTGGACGAACACGCCGGCACCGTGCTTCTGCAGACGCTGAAGGACGGTGGCGTGATCGGTCTGCTCTGTGACCGCGACATCCAGGGCAACGGCATCGAGGTCGAGTTCTTCGGCGAGCGCGTCCGCCTGCCGGCCGGCCCGGCGACGTTGGCGTTGCGCACGGGCGCGACCCTGGTGGGAGCGGCGTGCTACTCGGGCCCCGGTCGCGATCACTTCGCCGTCATCACGCGACCGATCGCGGCCGAACGAGTCGGGCGCCTGCGCGAGGACGTGACGCGGGTCACCCAGGCGCTCGCCGTCGAGCTCGAGGGACTCATTCGACGCGCGCCCGAACAGTGGCACATCTTGCAGCCGCGATTCGAAGGTGCCTGAGTTGCGCGTCGCCATCGTCTCCGCGTACGCGCTGAGCGTCTTCGGGGGAGTCCAGGAGCAGTCCCTCGCGATGAGCCGCGAACTCACGCGCCGCGGCCACGATGTCTTGATCGTCGCCCCCGACGGCCACGACCGCGCGCGCTACGACACACCGGCGCACGTCGCGCGCTTCGGTGTCGTCCTCAAGATCCCGGCCAACGGAAGTCGTGCGCCTCTGACGCTGTCGCCGGCGGCGTCGCGACACGCCGCACGGACGGTCGCCCACTTTCGACCCGACGTCGTGCACTTCCACGAACCGTTCGCGCCACTCATCGGTTGGGGCGTGCTGCGCGCGCACGACGCCGCGGCCGTGGCGACGTTCCATCGCGGTGGCGGCGGACCGGCGTTGACGTTGACGAAACCCTTGCTGCGACGACTGGCGACGCAACTCGACGAATCAGCCGCCGTGAGTGAATCGGCGGCCGCGACGATTCACGCCGCCTGCGGGCTCGAGCCGGTCGTGCTCTTCAACGGTTTCGAGATCGATCGCTTCGCTGCGACGCCCCGCGAGCGCGGCGAGGTGACGACGTTGGTGGTGCTCGGGCGTCACGAGGAGCGAAAGGGCGTGGCGCACGCGATCAACGCCGTTCGTGCCCACAACGCGAAGGGCGAGGACACCTGGCAACTCGTCGTCGTGGGCGACGGGCCACAGCGACGCGTACTGGAATCGCTGGCCGCCGGGGATCCCGCGATCGTCTTCGTCGGTGCCGCGGGCGACGAGGAGAAGCGCCGGTGGCTGCGACGTGCAAACGCCTTGATCGCGCCGTCGACCGGCGCCGAGAGCTTCGGCATGGTCGTGCTCGAGGGGATGGCGAGCGAGACCTCGGTCGTCGCCAGTGACATCGACGGCTATCGCGAGGCGGCCGCGGGACTCGCCACGATGTTCACGCCGGGCGACGACACGAGTCTCGAGGCGGCTATCGAACGGGCGCTGCGCGATGAGACGCCCGAGTCGATCGCGCGAGCGAGGGCGCACGCGAGTGAGTGGTCGATCGCCGCGTTGATGGACCGCTACGAAGCGCTCTACGCACGAGCCCGCGAGCGATTTTCAGCGACCCGGTAGCCTTAGATAATGGCTACCAAGCAACGTTCGAGGTCTCGGCGCTCCAGTCCGTCGCGCGACCGTGGGCCGCGCTACGTCGCGCCGGTGCTCGACCCCAACTGGCAGAGCCCGTACACACCCACGAACGCCGAGAAGCACGCGAACCAGAAGGTCGTGCGGAGCTTCGCGATGCGCAAGAAGTTACCCGAGACGATCGGCGTGGGCGTCGTGGTCCTCGTGTTGGTCGCGGGCGTGATCGTGGAACCGTGGCTCCCCATCGTCGGGATCGTCCTGGCCCTGCTCTACGGGTTCGACCTTCGTCGTTCGCTCGTTCGCTACGAGGCCAAGGGCCTCGCCCTCGGGAACCTCGTGCTGGATCAGTTCAAGGCCGGGGGCACGGAGAAGGACCGTCTGCGCCTCACGACGGTCATGGACCGCCTGGCCGCGACCTTCGGTGTCGACGCGGTCAACGCGTACGTCGTGAGCGACCCCGGCTACAACGCCGCGCTCGTGCCGGCCGGTTCGGGTCTCTCGTTCTTCGTGACCGACGCCATGATGCGCGACTTCGAACTCATCGAACTCGAGGGCGTGGTGGCGCACTGTCTCGCGCGACACCGCCTGGGACTCTTGCTGCGAGAAAGCGTCGCCTCGGTCGCGGTCACCAACGACGAAGCTCGTCGCGCGCTCGCCGGCCAGGGCCTGGCCTACCGTGCCGACGAGGTCGCGGCCGCGGCCATCCGTTACCCGCCGGGACTGGCCGGGGCGCTGCGCAAGTGCGCGGGGGAGAGCCTCTCGAGCACGTCGTTCTTCGCCGGTGCCACCTACGCGCAGTGGCGCTGGATCTGGTTCAACATCTGGAGCGACCGCGCACACGACCTCGGTGACCTCGACGACGTCGAACTTCGGGCCCGCGCGTTGGAAGAGTGGTAATAGGGGCCCGGTAGGATTGCGTCATGAGTTCAACGCACGATTCTTCCACCGTCGGATCGGCCCTCGTCAAGCGCGGGCTGGCCGACATGCTGCGCGGCGGCGTCATCATGGACGTCGTCAACCCCGAACAGGCGAAGATCGCCGAAGACTCGGGCGCCGTCGCGGTGATGGCCCTCGAGCGCGTGCCCTCGGACATCCGACGCGACGGTGGCGTCGCTCGCATGAGCGATCCCGAGATGATCCAGGGCATCCAGGCCGCGGTCACCATCCCGGTCATGGCCAAGGCCCGCATCGGCCACTTCGCCGAGGCCCAGGTCCTCGAGGCGCTCGACGTCGACTACATCGACGAGTCCGAGGTGCTGACGCCGGCCGACGAGGAGAACCACATCGACAAGTGGGCCTTCACCGTGCCCTTCGTGTGCGGCGCGACGAACCTGGGCGAGGCCCTGCGTCGAATCGGCGAGGGCGCGTGCCTGATTCGCTCCAAGGGTGAGGCCGGCACCGGCAACGTCGTCGAAGCCGTGCGACACCTGCGCACGATCAACGCCCAGATGCGCCGACTCCAGTCGGCCGACTCCAATGAACTCTTCGCACTGGCCAAGGACCTGCAGGCACCGCTGCCGCTGATCCAAGAGGTGTCCCTGACCGGCAAGCTGCCGGTGCCGCTCTTTTGCGCCGGCGGCATATCCACGCCGGCCGACGCGGCGCTCGTTTTGCAACTCGGGGCCGAGGCGATCTTCGTCGGATCGGGCATCTTCAAGAGCGACGATCCCGATCGCATGGCCAAGGCCATCGTCGAAGCGACGACGCACTTCCGTGATCCCCACGTGGTCGCCAAGGTCTCCACGGGACTCGGCGCCGCGATGAAGGGCATCGAGACCGCCTCGTTGGAGCAGCGTCTCGCCGAACGCGGCTGGTAGACGTGCCCCGCGTTGGCGTCCTCGCCCTTCAGGGCGATGTACGCGAACACACCTCGATGCTCGAACGCGTCGGCGCCGACGTCGTCGCCGTGCGCAACGCCGACCAGCTCGAGGACCTGGACGGTCTGGTGATGCCCGGGGGCGAGTCGACCACCATCGCGTATCTCCTGACGACCTCGGGTCTTCGACCGACTCTGGAGAAGAAGATCGAAGACGGACTGGGCATCTTCGGGACGTGCGCCGGTCTGATCCTGATGGCGCACGAGATCCTGGACGGACGAAGTGACCAGTGGAGTTTCGACCGACTGCCGCTCGCCGTGCGCCGCAACGGCTACGGACGACAGATCTCGAGTTTCGAGACGCTGGTCGACGTGAAGGGCGTGGGCGAGGTGCCCGGCGTGTTCATCCGGGCGCCGAAGATCGAGACGTGGTCCGAGGACCTCGAGGTGCTCGCGTTCCACGACCACGGTGACGGCGAGCATCCGGTGCTCGTTCGTCGCGAGAGGATCTGGGGCTGTTCGTTCCACCCGGAGTTGACCGACGACGAGCGGATCCACCGACTCTTCGTGGACGCTCTGTAGTTCCCGGTACAGTTATGAAGCCCAGTGGGGCGGGAGGATAGATGTCCGGCCATTCGAAATGGGCAACGACCAAGCACCGCAAGGGTGCCAAGGACAGCGCGCGCGCGAAGGTCTTCGCCAAGCTGATCCGTCAGGTGGAGGTCGCCGCGCGCGAGGGTGGAGGCGACGTCGACACGAACGCCTCGCTGCGCACGATGTACCAGAAGGCCCGTGAGGCCTCGGTGCCGCTGGACACGATCGAACGCGCCATCAAGCGCGGCACCGGTGAACTCGAGGGCGTGCGCTACGAGGCGATCAGCTACGAGGGCTACGGTCCCGACGGCGTCGCGGTCATCGTCGAGACCCTGACCGACAACCGTAACCGCACCAGCGCCGAGATCCGCCACGTCTTCACTCGAAACGGCGGCACGATCGCCGAGCCCGGCGCCGTGTCGTGGCAGTTCGACCGCAAGGGCGTCATCGAGGTCAAGGGACCGCTCGACGAGGACCAGTTGCTCGAATGGGTGATGGACGCCGGGGGAGAGAACTTCGAGGCCAGCGGCGCGAACTTCACCGTCACGACCGAGCCGCAGGACCTCGCGTCGGTGCGCGACGCACTCGACGGCTTCGGCGCCAAGGTGCTCAGCGCCGAGCTGACGTTGATTCCCCAGAACTCGATCCCGGTCGAGTCCGAAGCGGAGGCCAAGAAGATCCTTCGCCTCATGGACGCCATCGACGATCACGATGACGTCCAGAACGTCTTCTCGAACTTCGATATCTCCGACGAGATCTTGGCGGCGTACGAGGGATAAATTCCCCGATTCCGGACCGCCAGCGGTCTAGTATCGAACGTATGTTCGTACTCGGGATCGACCCCGGATTGACCCGCTGTGGTTACGGCCTGGTCGAGGGGTCCTTCCAGGGCGTGGAGTCCTTTCGCGCCATGCGAGCCGGGACCATCGAGACGGACCACGAACTCGCCGTGGAACTGCGTCTCGGACAGATGCTGGTGGAGTTGCGTTCCCTGCTCGAAGAGACCACGCCGGACGCCGTGGTCGTTGAACGGGTCTTCTACCAGCGAAACGCGAAGACCGCGATCCCGACGGCCCAGGCCAGTGGCATCGCCGTCGCGCTGGCCGCGGCCCGCAACGTGCCCGTGCGTCAGTTCAACGCCCAGGAGGTCAAGTTGGCGGTCACCGGTTACGGGGCGGCGAGCAAGATCCAAGTCCAGGGGATGGTCGCGCGCCTCTGCGGCCTCGCCGAAGTACCGACGCCGGCCGACACCGCCGACGCCCTGGCGCTCGCCATCACGTACTTCATGGTCGTGCGCAGTGAGCAGAAGTACCCGCTCGAGAGCCGCGCATGATCGGGTGGCTCCACGGTCAGGTGCTGCACCACCACAAGGACGGCGCCATCGTGCTCGACGTGCACGACGTCGGCTACGAGGTCAGTGTCGCCGCCCAAGACGACTACCGCGTCGGTGACGTCGTCGACCTCTACATCTTCACGGCGGTGCGCGACGACGCCATCGTCCTCTACGGCTTTCCGAGCTACCTGGACCGCGAGTTCTTCGAACTGTTATTGGTCACGCCCGGCGTCGGACCGTCGACGGCCCTCGCCGCGCTGCGCACGATGTCGACCGGCGACCTCGCGGCGGCCATCGAGGGCGACGACGCCAAGACGATCGCGACCATCCCCGGCATCGGGCCCAAGACCGCGAGTCGTATCGTGCTCGAACTGAAGGGCAAGGTGGTCGTGCCGGACTCGTACGTCACGACCAAGGCCCCGCCGCAGAACGACGCCATTGAAGACGCCCTGCGCGGCCTCGGCTACAGCACGCAAGAGGTACGCCAGGCGTTGAGCGGCACGACGCTCTCGGACGACGAGGGCGCGGCGCTGCGCCAAGCCCTGCAACTGTTGAGGCGCCCGTGAGTCGACACGAGATCGACGTCGAGCAGCTGGCACGCCACGTCGTGGCGCCGGTCGCCGACGAACAGGACCGTCGGGCCGAGGTCTCGCTGCGCCCGGGCACGTTGGCCGAGTTCGTGGGACAGCGAGAACTGGTGCGCCACCTCGAGATCGTGCTCGGTTCGGCGCGGGCCCGCAATCAGACGGCCGACCATCTGCTGTTCTCGGGACCACCGGGGCTGGGCAAGACGTCACTCGCCAGCATCGTCGCCGCCGAGATGGGCGCGGGTCTTCGCATCACCTCGGGTCCGGTGCTCTCGCGCCCCGGCGACCTGGCGGCGCTGCTCACCGACTTACAGGACGGCGACGTCTTGTTCGTCGACGAGATCCACCGGCTCTCGCGCGGCGTCGAGGAGATCCTCTATCCGGCGATGGAGGACCGACGCCTGGACGTCATGATCGGACGCGGGCCGTCGGCGCGCGCCATCCGACTCGACCTCCCGAACTTCACGCTCGTGGGGGCGACCACGCGCACCGGTCTGGTCGCGGCGCCGCTGCGCGACCGATTCGGCTTCGTCGGCCAGCTCGATCTCTACGACCCGGAGGACCTGACGGTCATCGTCGCTCGCTCGGCCGGCCTGTTGGACGTCCTCTTGAAGGGCGACGCGGCGACGATCATCGCCGGGCGCAGTCGCGGCACGCCGCGCATCGCGAACCGTCTCTTGCGACGGGTCCGTGACTTCGCCGCGGTGCAGGGCCACGACGTCGTCGATGACGACGTCGCGGTCGAGGGTCTGGCGCTGTTCGGGATCGACGAGTACGGCCTGGACAAGATCGACCGTCGCATCTTGGGCCTGCTCTGTCACCAGTTCGCCAATCAGCCGGTCGGCCTCACGACGTTGGCCCACGCCTGCGGGGAAGAGCCCTCGACGATCGAAGACGCCTACGAGCCCTTTCTCTTGCGCGATGGTCTGCTGATCCGTACACCCCGTGGTCGTGTGGCGACCGAACGGGCCTATCGCCACCTCGGCATAGCGCCGCGCGGGGGTGGGCTGGTCTAACCCAACGACCTAGAACGGCTAGGGTTTCTTTGTCCATATCACGGAGGAAATCCCTATGTTGTACGCGGTTCAAATACTGTTGGCGACGACAGCCAAGAAGAGTTCGGGAATCAGCTCCCTGGTACTTCTGTTCATCGTGGTGGTCTACGGATCCCTCTATTTCTTCTATATTCGCCCCCGCTCCCAGCGCAATAAGGCCGCCCGATTGAACACGCGCAAGGTCGAGTTGGGCGAGCGCGCCCAGACGATCGGCGGCTTCGTGGGCACCGTCGTGAAGATGGACGACGGCCTGATCACCCTTCGTGGCGCGAGTGGCGCCGAACTCGACTTCGTCCCGACGGCCATCGCTCGCAAGTACGACCCGCCGGCGGCCGTCCCCGAAACCACCGACGACGAACATCACGAAGAAGGCGACTCGAAGTAATGGCCCAGCAGGTCGGTTCTCGACGGTCGATGATCGTCAGCCTCATCCTCACGATCGCGATCGCGTTCGGCTCACTCATCGCGACCTTGTCACTGGGTTGGGGACCGAAACTGGGCCTGGACCTGGCCGGTGGACTCTCCGTCGTCTACAAACCGGCCACGCACGCCTCGACCGCCGACATGCAAGAGGTCGTCACCATCCTGAACAACCGCGTCAACGGCCTCGGTGTCTCGGGTGCCGCGGTGAACCTCCAGGGCAAGGACGTCGTGGTCAGTGTGCCCGGGGTCACCGACGCTCGCCGGGTCCTCAAACTGGTGGGGGAGACCGCGCAGCTGCTGTTCCGTCCCGTGCTGTGCCAAGTGGCCGAGCCGACAAAACACGCCAAGACCTACAAGGGCTCGATTCCGTCATGTTCCAGTAGCTACCTCTGGACCGAAGCGAACCTCGACGTCGTGCAGAACAATTCGCCCCAGGGTTTCGGCAGCAACACACTCCCCGTCGACTCGGCCTACAGCGGCGTCAAGACGACCGCGCCCGACGACGACAACCCGAATGACCAGGTCATACTTCCCCTGCTCGGTTCGCCCGGGACGCGCTATCTCCTGGGCAAGTCGGAACTGACGGGTCAGGCGGTCGGCAAGGCCGTCGCCCAGCAGGACCAACTGGGCGCGTGGGTCGTGAACTACACCCTGACGAAGAAGGGCAGCCCCGAATGGGACGCCGTGGCGGACAAGAACTTCCACCAGGCGCTCGCGATCGAACTCGACGGTGTCATCCAGTCGGCCCCGCTCATCCAGCCGGACCAGGCCACGTTCACGAGTTTCGACGGCACCGGTGAGATCTCCGGATCCTTCACCGAAACCGGTGCGAAGAACCTGGCGATCGCCATGGAGTTCGGTGCGCTGCCGGTTCGCCTCAACCCGCTCAACACCGTGGCCATTTCGCCGACCCTCGGGCACAGCTCACTGGTCGCCGGTCTCGGCGCCGGTCTCGTCGGACTCCTGTTGGTGCTGCTCTACACGATTCTCTACTACCGCGCGCTCGGTCTCGTGATCGTGCTCGGCCTCTCCACCACGGCCGCGCTGTTGTGGGCGATCATCTCCGCGCTCGGCCATACCGCCCTCGCCCCGAGTTTCGACCTGGCCGGGATCACCGGGATAATTGTGTCCATCGGCATCACCGTCGACAGTTACATCGTGTACTTCGAACGATTGAAAGACGAGGCCCGAGCAGGGCGCTCGATACGCACCTCGGTCGACCGGGGATTCCGCACCGCGTGGCGAACCGTCTTGGCCGCCGACACGGTCAGCCTGCTCGCCGCGGTCCTGCTGTACCTCATCGCCGTGGGTGACGTGCGGGGCTTCGCGTTCTTCCTCGGACTGTCCACGTTGATGGACGTCTTCATCACCTGGTACTTCACGAGGCCGCTGGTGATCCTGCTCGGTCGCCGCACGAATGAGAGCACGTCGGCGCTCTCGATGGCCGCCGGTCTGACCCCGGGGGTGAGTGCCCATGAGTGACGACGTGAAGACCGAGAAGACACCCGGTCCGTTCGGTCGGATCTATCAGGGCCGCACGACGATCGACTTCGTGGGCCGCCGGCGCATGTGGTTCACGATCTCGCTGACAATCATCGTGCTCGGTCTGGGCTCGCTCGGCATTCGCGGCTTCAACCTCGGCATCGACTTCAAGGGCGGCAGTTCGTGGGAGGTCCTCGCGCCACACTCCTCGATCTCGGCGATGACGACGGCGGCCACCGGTGCCGGTCTCACGAATCTGAACGTCGAAAAGCTCGGTTCCGAGACCTACCAGGTGACGGCCGACATCAACTCGCTCCACGGCGACGCCCAGACCGCCCTCATCAACAAGGTCGCCGACGCCATGGCCAAGGCCGCCGGCGTGAACTACAACAAGGTCTCGGTGAGCACGGTCGGTCCGACCTGGGGCGGGGAGATCACGCATCGCGCGCTCGAGGCGCTCATCTTCTTCTTCATCGCGGTCGTCGCGTACATCAGTATCCGTTTCGAGCCCAAGATGGCGGTCGCCGCCTTCATCGCCATGGTCCACGACCTGCTCGTGACGGTCGGCGTGTACTCGCTCTTCGGTCTCCAGATAACGCCGGACACGGTCATCGCCATCCTCACCATCCTCGGGTACTCGCTCTACGACACCGTCGTCGTCTTCGACCGGGTCCGCGACAACGCCGGGGGCATCTTGAAGAGCGGCGACCTCAGCTACGGCGAGATGGTCAACCTCTCGATGAACCAGACGCTGGCGCGCTCCATTAATACGTCACTGGTCGCGATCCTGCCGGTCCTGGCGGTGCTGTTGGTCGGCGCCGACATCCTCGGGGCGATCACGCTCCAGAGCTACGGCCTGGCGCTGTTCGTGGGTCTCATGAGTGGGGCTTACTCGTCGATCTTCATCGCGAGCCCGCTGTTGGCGTGGATGAAGGAACGCGAACCGCGGTTCCGCGAGATGGCCGAGCGCGCACGACTGCGCAGCGACCAGCGCGTCCTCACGCCCGCGGCCGCGGCGCTGCTCAGTGGTGACGGTGGGCAACGCCTCACGCGTTCCTCGCCGACGCCCGGCACGACGACGCGCACCGCACCGGGCACGCTGTCGCGGGGCACGATTCAGGCGCGCGCGCGTAAACAAAAACGGCGATAGGCCACCATTAGGCTGGCTGCATGGTCAGTGTCACTTCTCGCTCCGCCGCTGACCCCGCGCTGACCGGTTCGATCGAGCGACTGATCGGTCGATTCCTCGAGCACCACGTCGACGGGGACATCGAGGTCATCCGCCGCGCCGGCGCGGCCGCGATCAAGGCCCACGAGGGCCAACTGCGCCGCACGGGCGAGCCCTACGTGACCCACCCGATCGCCGTCGCCGATATCGCCGCCGACCTGGGACTGGACGAGACGACCATCACCGCGGCGTTGCTGCACGACGCGGTCGAGGACACCGGTATCACCAAGGAGTGGCTGGCCGAGGAGTTCGGCGACCAGGTCGCGGCGGTGGTCGACGGGGTCACCAAGCTCGACCGCCTCGAGTTCGACTCCAAAGAGGAGCAGCAGGCGGCCACGATCCGCAAGATGTTCATCGCCATGGCCCAGGACTGGCGAGTGCTCTTGATCAAGTTGGCCGACCGCCTCCACAACATGCGCACGATCTCGGTCATGCCGATGGCCCGTCAGCGCGCCATCGCCCAAGAGACCCTGGACGTCTACGCGCCGCTGGCGCACCGACTCGGCGTGCAACAGGTCAAGTGGCAGCTCGAGGACCTCAGTTTCGCGACGCTGCACCCCAAGCGCTACGCCGAGATCGAGCAGATGGTCGCCGCGCGCCAGCCGGAGCGCGAGGACTACCTGGGCGAGGTCATGGCGACGCTCTCGTCGAAGCTCGACGAGTTCGGCATCAAGGCCGAGGTCCGCGGGCGTCCGAAGCACCTGTGGAGCATCTACGAGAAGATGGTCATCGGCGGCAAGGAGTTCGACGACATCTTCGACCTCGTGGGTCTGCGCGTCATCGTCGACGAGGACCGCGACTGCTGGGCCGTCATCGGTGCCATCCACGCCCTGTGGTCACCGGTCCCCGGTCGCTTCAAGGACTACATCAACTCCCCGAAGTTCAACCTGTACCAGTCCCTGCACACGACGGTCATCGGCCCGCGCGGCAAGTCCGTCGAGGTCCAGATCCGCACCTTCGAGATGCACCGGCGCGCCGAGTTCGGCGTCGCCGCGCACTGGGGCTACAAGGAGGGCGCCTCCACCAAAGAGGTCGCCTGGATGCAACGCCTCGCCGACTTCGAAGAGGAGGAGAACGACCCGATGGCCTTTCTGGAGGCGCTGAAGCTCGACCTCGGTCAAGACGAGGTCTACGTCTTCACGCCCAAGGGCCGGGTGATCTCACTCGTCGACGGGGCGACGACGATCGACTTCGCCTACGCCGTGCACACCGAGGTCGGCCACCACTGCGTGGGCGCCAAGGTGAACGGTCGACTCGTGCCGCTCGACACGGTCCTGCGATCGGCCGACGTCGTCGAGATCGTGACCAGCAAGAGCGACACCGCCGGACCGTCGCGCGACTGGCTCGCGATCGCCCAGTCGTCGCGCGCGAAGTCGAAGATCCGCCAGTGGTTCCAGCGCGAGCGTCGTGACGACGCGATCGAGGGTGGTCGCGAGGAGCTGACCAAGGCGCTGCGCCGAGAGGGCCTGCCGATCGCCACGTCGCTCTCGTCGGCCGCGCTGGACGCCGTCATCACGGCGATGAACCTCGAGGACATCGACGCGCTCTTCATGTCGATCGACAGCGGTCAGATCTCGGCGCTCGCCGTCGTGCAACGCCTGGACCGCGAACTTCGCGGCGGCGGCGACACCGAACAGATGCCGACCACGGTCACGCGCATGCCGCGCACGAGCCGTACGACGCGTCGCACCGCCGGTGTCTACGTCGAGGGCCTGGATGACGTCATGATCCACCTGGCGCGCTGTTGCTCACCGGTACCCGGTGACAGCATCATGGGCTTCATCACGCAGGGTCGCGGCGTCTCCGTGCACCGCGACGACTGCTCCAACGCGGTCGCGCTGGCCCAACGCCTCGGCGAGCGCATCATCGACGTCGAGTGGGATGGTTCGGTCAGTGGCCAGTACCGCGCGGTCCTCGAGGTGATGGCCTTCGACCGTTCGCGCCTGCTGCTGGACGTCTCGAAGATCGTGGCCGAGTACCACCTGAGCATCATCTCGAGTTCGACCTCGACGTCGGGCTCGCGGATCGTGCGGATGGTCTTCGA
>JBEKCK010000025.1:0-36345 GCA_050014915.1 Acidimicrobiales bacterium
GTGGGCGCTGAGGGACTCGAACCCCCGACCTGCTGAGTGTAAGTCAGCTGCTCTAACCAACTGAGCTAAGCGCCCGGGACTAAAAAGCCTAGATGGTCCCCGCGTCGAGCATGAACGTCAAGAGCTCTCGCGAACCGGCGAACACGGGGTGTCGCAGGACGTCTTCGGTCGTCACGAGTTCTTCGCCGCGGTAATCGGCGTCGAACGCCCCGGCCTCTCGAGCGATCAACAAACCGGCCAGGTAGTCCCACACGTTCAGACCCGTGTGCTGAGCCACGCCGTACACGTCAAGCGACCCGTCGGCCACCAGACATATCTCCAGACTCGCTGCACCGAGCGATCGATTCTGATACCAGCCGAGGTGGTGCGAGGGATACCCGGAAGAGCCGACGATCGCGAGCGTGATGTCGGTTTGGCCACTTGGTGAGACGGGCACGCCATCGCGCCGCGCACCACTTCCCTTCTCCGCTTCGAAGATCGTGCCGGTTGCCTGGTTCATGACGAGGGCCGCGACGAGTTCGTGGTCGTCCAGCACCGCGAGACTCGTCGAATAGAACGGGACGCCGCGATCGCAGTTCGTCGACCCATCGATCGGGTCGACGACCACCGTGAACTCCCCGTTACCGGTGACCCCGGACTCTTCACTCATGACCCGGTACCCGGCGCCGACGAGCACGCGCCGCGCCACCTCGTCGGCCGCCACGTCGAGGTGATACTGCGTCGCGCGGTCCCCCGAAAGTCCCCGGCCCCGATGGGCCACCACGGATTCACCGATCTCTTGTGCGCATGCGCGCAGCGCCGTCAGATGCGAGTTCTTCACGCTGCCACGGTACTGGTGTCGGGAGGTAGCCTGATATTCAATGGCCGCAATTGACGTCGCTGGTTTCGTCGCAGACCTCAAGGACCATGCGGTGACGCACGGGTTTCACGTCCATGACGAGCGACACTTCGTGGAGACCTACTCACTTCGTCAGGCGTGGGAGGTCGACCTTCATCCCGAAGACGGTTGCGGAGGACCGGTCGACCTGCACATCGAACTCGACGTCGATCCCCGCACGTTGCTCGCCTTCGAAGACGCGGTGTTGGGACTCCCGGACGAGGTTGATCCGCCCGACGAGTTTCATTTCCCCCTCGTCCTGACGTGGAGCCTGCCGCCGATGCCCCACGGTCCGGACCTCCTGCGACTGGCCATCGACCTCGCGCCGATCGGAGGTCTGGAGATGCCGCTCGAGGTCACGGCGACCGACGCGTTCGCGTCGCCGACCGAGAGCAGCGAACGTCGGATCTCGATCGTCGCTCGTCGGGCCATCTCACTGAGTCAGGTCGCCAAGGGAGAGGATCCGCTCTGCGACATCTTCGAACGCGGGCGCAGTGTCAGCGACTTCTTGTTGCAGGCTGCCGACTCGTGGCTCGGGTAACTCGAGTCCTCGGTCCCCTCACCGCGCTCGTCCTGGCGAGTGTCGTCCTGAGTTCGTGCGGCTCGGGCGGTGCGGTTACCGACGCGCGCAAGTCCTGCGTGCTCGTCAAGCGCGCCATCGCAATCCAGACGCAGAGCGAGGCGGCTGGCCTGAGCGCCCACCAGCGCGCCACCCTGCAGGGCCGAGCGATGAGTGAACTGTTAAAGGCCACCCCGGCCGCGGCCGACGCCACGTCGCTCGACGGCAGTTGGAATGCCCTTCAGACCACCATCAACGAGTCCGAGCGCGTCCCGCTGAAGTACCTGGTGCCGTCGCTGACGCGTCTCTGCAAGGTCGCCGACTCCTCGTCGCCGTATCTCTAGTCCTTCGTCGGAGGGAATCGCTGTTGCAGCCAGGCCAGTGAGTTCGGTTCGAGCATCGCGTCTTCCCAGCCGAGCAACGTGTCCTCGAGCGCGGCCAGCGACGCGGACTTGCCGATGATCACGACCGTCAGATCGGTGACGGCCTCGGGGGCCACGATGTAGTCGCCGAACGCGTCCTCGGTGACGTGCGCGTCGGGCTCGATCATCAGGTAGAGCTCGCCGGTCGCCTCGACCCACGACAGCTCGTACTCGTTGTCCGACGCGTCAGTCCACTCACCGCCAAACTCGAACTCGGCGCTCTCGCGACGCGCCTCATTCTGTTCGTAGAAGGTTTCGATATCCATCCGTCCAGCCTACGTCTCGGCTATGTGCGTTGTCATGTGCGTGGCTCGGCGCATCATGGCCGGCGTGGAAAACGTACCGCCTCGTGGCACTCGTCGAGGGACCGCGCGATGCGTCGCGGCATCTGTACTTGGCGCCATGACACTGAAGAACGACCTCTTGAATCAGATGCGCTACGAGTGGCTCCACGTGGGACACACCTCGCGTGCGCGCAGCGCCATGGCGACCTTCGCCGAGCGACACCAGGAACTCGACCTCGGAGGGCTGAACGACCTCTACGACATCGTGGCCCTGCTCGAGGCGCGCGGCGGACGCACCGTGCTCGAACGTGCCGAGATCGTGCGGGCGCTGCTCGCAGAGGCCGCCGATCCGCAGATCCACCGGGCCCTGCTCCAGACGCTCATCCCGGGCATCGTGAGCGTCTGTCGTCAACTGCGATTCGGTGACGGCATCGTCGATGAGGCCAGTGAGACCGTCGGCGTGGCGCTCGGTCTGGCCAGCGAACTACTGCACGACTGGGCCGGGCAGTCGCGTCAGTACGCCGCGCCGGACATCCTCTCGGCCCTGCGGGGACGTCTGCGACGCTGGCTCTTGAAGGAGAAGACGGCGCGGCGCGCGATCTCGAACTACGACCAGCACGACGTAGCGGCCACTGACGACTCACCGTTGCTCGCTCGACTACACAGCTTCCGCGGGAGCCCTTACGACCGGATCGCGCGCCTCACCTACGCCCGCGTCTACGAGGGCCGATCGCTTCGCGAGGTCGCCGCCCAAGACAATTCGGCGCCGGCCACCTTGCAGAAAGAGCTCCAGCACTTCGCTGTGCGCTTCCTAATCTGAATGAAATACCGGTCCAAAAATGTCGAATCGCTATTTGAACTCATCGCCACTACCCTTCGAAAACCATGACGCGCTCACCCTTTTCAATGAAGAGCGCCCACCTCTTGATGTGGTCGAGCCCACTCCTGTTGCTCGTGCTCGTCTTCACCCTGAGCGCTTCGTCGCCGCGCGACCCCGCGGTTTCGTCGCCCCCACCCTCTTCGACGTCACCGGTCACGACCCAGGTGCCGACGACCACGACGCCGACTGTGTCGACCACGACTCCGACGACGACTCCGACGACACCAGTGGTCGTCACGGCGAAGACGAAGACTACGTCGTCAGTCGCCAACAACTTCTCGAGCGTGACCACCTCGAGCGTGAAGTCTGTCGCGCCGATATCGAACGCGAACGCCATGAGCGGCGCGCTCTCCGGAGCTCTCGATCCGGGATTCGAATCCGTCGACGTGCCGCTGCAAGGTCCGGGAGACTGGACGCTGTCGGCGAGCGCGTCCACCAACCAATCACTCGACTGCGGCTCCGACACCAGTCCGGTCGTCGATCAAGTCGTCGTGGGCTCCGATCAGAACTGCCAACTGGAGATCACCGCTACCTCGGACGGGACGTCCACGTGGCAACTGACTCCCATCACCTGAGGCGCCTCGCGGGGCCATTCCAGGGCTCGGCCCTGGCGATCTACTTCGTCCTGTTGCCCTACGTGGTCGTGACCAAGTGGCACCGTACGCAACGACAGGACGATGGGACGTTGATACGGATCCTGCTCGTCGCGCTCGCCGTGTTCTGGCTCGTCTTTTTCTACCAGGTCGTGCGCGACGTCTGGCGCCTTCGTCGAGGCGGTCGAGCGGGAAGCGGCGGGAGTGCGTGGCTCGCCGGTGGCCTGGTCGCGCTCTTGTCGTTCTTCGTCGCGTCTTCGGCCGGCGCGGCGCCGTCCGTCACGCTCTCCGCGCACGCGACCGTCAGCACCGCGCTGCAGACCTCGTCGCGCCACGACGCGCCGACGTCGCCGGTGCGACCTCCGGCCCCGTGGCCCTCCGGCGTGGGCCTCATGCCGCTGGCCCTGATGGCCAAGCGCCGCAACGACCAGATCCGACAGCACCAGTTCACCGGCGCCAGCTACGACATCGACGAGACGATCCGACTGCTACGCGCCCTCAACCCGGCGCTGCTCGACCGGCTGCGCCAGATGATCGGAGAGAGCCGCGACGGCGTCGTCGACGTGCCGAACTCGACCGACGTCGTCGCGCGGACCCACGGCGGCGGCGCCTACGTTGTGTGCGCACTCGGTCCGTCAACCACGGGGACGCTCGTCAGTTTCGCGCGCGAGGGTGGCGCCCTCGCGATCCTGCCAACGTGGAGCGGTCGCGACGTCGTGGAAGCTGCGGTGTCGCTCCACCACGGCGCACTGATCTTCGCCGACAACGAGAGCGAACTGCTGCGCGCGCTCGCCGTGCGACGGGTCGGCACCACGCTCGTCGTGTACCTCGGCGACCGCGCCGAGCTCGACGATGAGTTGGCGTCGTGTGCGATCACCTTGACGCCCTACAGCGAGCGCCCGCGAGCGCTGCCCGCCTCGGCGTGGTCGGCGGTGGTCACGGCGCCGCGTCACGGCGACATTCGCGTCGAACTTTTGCGCGCCGAGCCCCACATCGTCGGCCTGTGCGAACCACTGACGCCGACCCTTCGACGGCGCGGTGTCGAGATGCTCGCGTACCTCGCGATACATCGCCACGAGCCGATCACCGGCGAACGACTTCGCACGCGCGTCTTGACGCACGCCGACGTCGACGCGTCGCTGCGCACGCTGGCCAACACCGCGAGCGTCGTGCGACGAAGTGCGGGCGCCGACGCCGAGGGACCGCGCCTGCACGCCGTCACCTCCTCGGGCCTCTACGTGACCCACGGCATCACCAGCGACGTCGAGGTCTTCACGACGTTGATCGCCAGGGCTCGCCAACTCGACAACGCCGACGCCGCGCCGCTCGCCCACCAGGCACTCGCGATGGTGAAGGGCGAACCGCTGGCCAGCGCCCTGCGCGGATTCGAGTGGTTCCTCGCCGAAGGGTTCGCGGCGCGGCTCTCGCGTGACGGCGAGTGGGCCGCGTTGGCGCTGCATCATGACGCCCTGACGAACGGTCGCTACGAGATGGCCTTCTGGGCGCTGCAACAGGGTCTGCTGATCGATCCCTTCAGCGACGTCCTCCGGGAGGCCAGCGCGCGAGTCCCGCGCCTACGCGAGTTCGGAAGCGACCACGGCCAAGCGCGCGACCAGACCGTCGTCCCCGGGCGTGCCGTGGCGATGAGCTGGTCACTCGGCGGGCTCAGCAATCAGGTCACCAAGTAGCCGTCGTGCGCTACCTTCTAGGGGATTGAACACGACGAGTGGCGATCTTCGATCACAGCCAGGAGACACCATGAAATTCAACGGCGTAATGATTGGATCCGAAGACCCGCACGCCCTCGGCGCGTTCTACACGAGTGTCCTCGGCGCACCCGCCTGGCAAGACGGTTCGTGGTACGGCTGGGGCGAGGACTCGACGTTGATGCTCGGCGCGCACTCCGACGTGCACGGCAAGAACGCGACACCGCAGCGAATGATGATCATGATCGAAGTGGCCGACGTGAACGAGGCCTTCGCGACGCTGGTCGGTCTCAACGCGAAGGTGATCGCCGAGCCCTACAAACCGGAGCCCGATCGAGAGATGTGGCTCGCGACACTGGAAGATCCCGACGGCAACTACCTGCAGCTCGTAAAACCTTGAGAGTAGTTCAGGACCGGTCGACGGCCTAGGCGAGCTTGGCCGCGATCGACGTGGCCGAGCGCAGTACGGTGCCGTCGGCCCCGGCCGCGCTGTAACGGTGAGCCGGTCGCTCGATCGCCTCGGCGATCAGGTCCCGCAGCAACTGAGCGAAGGCGAGCGGTGGGTCGACGAAGAGGTGTTTCGAGAGTGACCCCGGAATCGTATTGATCTCGTTTACGAACAGTTCGTCGTCGTTCGCGAGGAAGTCGACGCGCGCCACGCCGCGAACAGACGCCACCTCGGCGATGCGGGTCGTGTAACTCCGAACGTCGCGCGCTTGAGCCTCGGACATCAGGGCGGGCAGTTCGCGCGGCGCTGACACCATTCCTTCGCCGCCGACGTACTTGTCGCGGTAGTTCAGGATCTCGACGCCGTGGCTGCGGCGAAGGGGCCGTTCGATCGCGGAGAGCGCGAGGGTCGGATAGGTGCGCAGGGCGATCTGAATGTCCGACAGGTCCGCGCGATACGGCTCCACGACGCAGCCGAGCGCGAGGTGGGGATTCGAGGCGAGGCGCGCGTGTGCCGTCGCCAGATCGGCCACGACGTCGATCCCGATCGAGGACCCTCCGTATCGTGGCTTCAAGATGAACGGCCCGTCGAACGCCAGTGACGTCGTCGTGGCGTCGAGCAGCGCGCGCGGCAACGTCGGGATGCCCTCGGCGGCCATGACGGCGCCGAAGGACCACTTGTCCATGCCGAGGGCCGCACCGGCGACACTCGGTCCGGTGTAACGCAGGCCGGCGAGATCGAGCGCGGCCTGCAACGAGCCGTCCTCTCCCGGGCCACCGTGCGTGGCGAGCACTACGGCTTCGAGATCCACGACGCGGTCCTTGCCCATCCGCGTGCTCGAGAAGAAGCCGCCCCCGTCGCCGAGGCGCAGGTCCAGTTCGCTCGACCCCTTGGGCAGACCGTCTAAGAACGCTTCGGCCTCGACGCCATTGGGCACGCTGAAGAACGAACCGGTCTTGGTCCAGTAGACGCCCACGGTGTCGGCGTCGGTTCGCTCGAGTTCGTGCAGGGCCAAGAGCCCGGTCAGGATGGAGATGTCGTGCTCTGGCGTGGGACCCCCGAAGAGCACGCCGACGGTCACCCGGTTCCTCGCAGCCAAGTCATGTGAGTATCAAGGGTAGTGGTCGGGTAGATCGTTGAGGTACAAGACGCCGTCACCCGCGACGAGCGCCGAACGGACCCACGTCACGGCCTCGTCGCGCCGGTTGAATCGACGTACCGGCCCATCGAAGCCGAGCATGAGCGACACGGCGTTGGTGCGATTGACGATCACGAGTTCGAAGCCCAGGAACGCGATCCTTCTCGACAGTGCGAGGTTCTCTGCGTACTGTTCGCGACCGAGTTCGACCAAACCCGGCGTGACGACGACGCGTCGACCAGACAGCGTCAGATTCTTCAGCACGTTCAGCGCCGACGCGGCGCTGGCGGGATTGGCGTTGAAGGTGTCGTCGATGACCTCGACACCCGAGGCCGCGGTGACGAGGTTCGATCGGTTTTCGATCGCGACCACGCGTCGGACCCGACGCAGTAGTTCGTCGGACGCGACGCCCAGTTCGAGCGCGGCCGCCAGGGCGCAGGCCAGATTGGTGGGCTGGACGCCCACGATCGCCGCCGTCATGCCGATCGTGTCGCCGTCGACGTTGAGAACCCAGTTCGCGCCGTCGACGATCACGCGCACCGATGCCGCGGCGTTGGTCGAACCCGCGGTGCGCACGCGCTTTCCTGTCTTCTCGAGCCGCGCGGGCCACAGCGCCAACGTCAGGTCGTCGATGTTGACGACGATGACGTTCGCGCGTTCGGTGATCTCGTACTTCGCGCCTTCGATCACGGCCAGACGCTTCATTCGCTCGAGGTGGACCGGGCCGATCGCGGTCACGACCGCGATCTCGGGCACGCACCACGAACACATCGACCTGATCTCGCCGGGCCCGTAGGTCCCCATCTCGGCGACGAAGACCCGGGTGCCGTCAGCCAGGTTCTCGTTGATGGCGCGCGAGAGACCGGCCCGGTTGTTGAAGCTGCGCGGCGTGACGACGATACCGTCGTCACCCATGAGTTGGGCGAGGTGATTCTTGGTCGACGTCTTGCCGTAGGAACCGGTGATGGCCACGACGCGGGGCTTCACCTGATTCAGGCGCGCGACAGCCTGGTCGACGAAGCGCTTGGCGTGATGGTTCTCGTACGGCTTCAGGGCCCGGGTCGTGAGGTCCAGGATCACGGGCACCGCCCAGACCACCACGGCGGCCGCGAACCACGGTCGCGGGGCGAGCACCCCGACGAAGGCGAGGGCAAGCGACGCGACCGTCGCCACGACCGCCGTCGTGACCGCCCGGCGCGTCCAGACCAACGGTCCCGTGCGACCCTTGATGGAGAGGCCCCACGGCGCGAAGAGGCCGTAGGCCACCGAGACGGCGACGATCGCCACTTCGTTCTTCGACGAGAGCGCCAGGATGAAGCCGAAGAACAAGACGTGGGTCACCGTGACCGGGCGGCGCACGCCGCGCTCCGGCTTGGCGCGCCCGCGCTCTCGTACGTAACGAGGGGCGCCCTGAAAATCGTCGCGGGGAGCCGTCCGCGGCGCCCGGTCGAACTGCTCGAGGCGCATCTTGTTCTTGGAGACCGCGGCGATCTGGGGTGAGGACCAGCGTCCGACGAACCGGGCCATCGCGCTCGCCTCGTAGTGCTCGCGCTGCAAGACGCGAAGCCAACGGAGCATCTGGGCGCCGTAGGCCGCACTCAGTCCGACGGCGAAGAGAGCGTCGAGGACGACGCGCACTAGACCAGCGCCCCGACGACGCTCGCCAACTCACCGGGCGCCTCGGTGGGCAAGAGGTGACCGACGCCCTGCAGCGACTGCAGGGTGTGCGTGGTGCTCAAGAGCGCACTGGCCCGCCTCGCCACGTCCAGGGGAACCTCACGGTCATCCTCACCCCACAACAACGTGACGGGAACGTCGAGGCGCGCGAGCTCCGCTTCGTAGCTCTCATTGACGCTCGCCACCAATACGTCGCGCATGATGCCCGTGGCCTGGCGGTAGTCGCTGGAGCCGTATTTCTGACGCGCCGCTTCCATGCGCTTTTCACTCACGACGCCGCGTCTGCGAAGCCAGCGCAGTGCCCGATAGGCCGTCGGCGAGGACTTGGACGAGGGACTTCGCAGGAGCGGCGCGCCCGTCAGCACCAGCGAGCGCACGATATCGGGTTCGTTCGCGCCGAGCACGCAGGCCACGGTTCCCCCGAACGAGTGTCCGACCAGAACGAAGGGGCCCTCTCCGATCTCCTTGAGCGCGGGCATCACCAGTTCGGCGTAGTGGCGCGCGCCACCGGCCGCCGACGGGGCCGGGGTGGCACCGAATCCCGGCAGGTCCAGGGCGACCGACGCCACGCCTTGAAGCGCCAGTTCGTTGGCCGCGACGGCGAAATCCTGACCACGGCGAGCCCACCCGTGCAACCAGATGACTCGTACCGGACCTCTGCCGTAGGGCTCACCGAAGAGGTTTCCGTCGCCGTAGGCACGCAGCACTTCTCAAGGCTACCGACCTCGTGCGGAGCCCTGGGGAACGTCACTTCGTACCGGTAGCGTCGTAGTGACCATGGATGAGACGACCTTCACGCGCGATCTGCTCGTCGGGCTGACACCCGAACAGCGCGAGGCCGTCATGTCGCCCTCGCGCCGACTGCTGGTGCGCGCGACGGCCGGATCGGGCAAGACGCACGTACTCGGTCTTCGCATTCAGCGTCGCATCGCGGACGAAGAAGTGAGCGCCGACCAGGTGCTCGCGATGACCTTCACCCGCAAGGCCGGCGACGAGCTGCGCAAGCGACTGTTTCGCGCGGGGATCCGCGACGTTCGCGCCGGCACCTTCCACAAGATGGCGCTGAACATCGTGACGCAGTACCGCGAGGATCAACACTTAAAGGCCCTCACCCTCGAACCGAACCGGCGTCGATTGGTCGCCGCACTGGCCGTCCAACTGCGTGAGAGCCGAGACCTGCGACTCGAGGAGTATCAACTGCCCCGCGTCGAACAAGAGATCGGCTGGGCCCTCTCCCAGGGCTTCAACGGCGCAACCTACGCCAAGAGCGCGCGCAAGCTTCGCCGCGACGCGCCGCTGCCGCCGGCGCAGTTCGCCGAGGTCCTCGACCGCTACGTCGGTCTCTGTCGGTCGCGCGGCGTCCTCGACTTCGACCTCTTGCTCTCTGAAGCCATCGCGCTGCTGAGCGACGAGCCCAACGTGCTGGCGTCGTTTCGACACCACACGAAGTCGCTCTATGTCGACGAGGCCCAAGACATGAACCCGCTGCAGTTCTCGTTGCTCCGCCAGATGGCCGGGGACGATCCCGATCTCTTTTGCGTCGGCGACCCGAATCAGTCCATCTACGGCTTCAACGGCGCCAATCCGCATCTCCTGCAAGAGATCGTTCGCACCTGGCCCGACACCGTCGTGTTGGATCTCACGCGCAACCATCGTTCGACGGCGCACATCATCGAGGTCGCGAGCACGCTGCTTGAGGACGGAGCCGCCGGAATAGTGCCGGCCAAGGACGACGGTGACGTTCCGATGGTGCGCGCCTACGACACCGACGGTGAGGAGGCCGAGCACGTGGCGACGTGGCTGTCGGCCAACCATCAGCCGGGCACCACGTGGCGTTCGATGGCGGTCCTTGCGCGCACGAACGCGCAGCTCGAAGTCGTCGCCGGCTACCTCGACGCCGCCGGGATTCCGAATGAGCGTCGTGGACCGGAACACTCGCCGGCGTCGGACCTGTTCGTGGCGCCCGACACGTCGACACGCCGAAGTGATGAAGAGCCCCACGACGCCGTCGCGCTCTCGACGATCCACCGCGCCAAGGGACTCGAGTTCAAACACGTGGCCGCGGTCGGGTGGGCCGAGGGTCAACTGCCCAACTACAACGCGGTGACCGCGTCCGAACTCGCCGAGGAGCAGCGTCTCGCCTACGTGGCGCTCAGTCGCGCTGAAGACTCGATACTCATCACGTGGAGTCGAGGCCGCAACGACGCGCGATACCCCGACCGGGCGCCGTCGCGATTCCTCGCACCAATTGAAAAGGCCATCGCCGCGATCGAGGCGCGCAACGCACCGCTCACCGGCGAGGCGCGACGTGCTCGTCTGGCGGTGATTCGGGCCGAGTTGGAATCGTCCGACGCCCTCGCACCCGTCGAACAGCCGCGGACGCTGCGATAAAGGCCCGGCGTTATGCTTCGTTTGAAGGACTAGTGGGAGGTCGCGCATGACCGACGTAGTGAATCGATTCACGGAAAGCCAGTCACAACTCGTCTTTAACGTTCCTCCGGTCTTCGCGACCGTCGAAGCCGAACGTCGCCACCGCCAGGAGCGTCTGGCCGGTGCCCTGCGCATCTTCGGCAAGCTCGGATTCTCCGAGGGCGTGGCCGGACACATCACGGCTCGGGACCCGGAACTACTCGACCACTTCTGGGTCAACCCGTTCGGGATGAACTTCCGTCACATCCGGGTCTCCGACCTCATTTTGGTGAACCACGACGGCCAGGTCGTCGAGGGCAAGCGTCCGGTCAACCGCGCGGCGTTCGTCATCCACTCGG
Organism: Acidimicrobiales bacterium; assembly: GCA_050014915.1. Lineage (GTDB taxonomy): Bacteria > Actinomycetota > Acidimicrobiia > Acidimicrobiales > RAAP-2 > RAAP-2. Next base: position 11,353 of record JBEKCK010000025.1, read on the forward strand.
CGGTGCACGCCGCCCGACCCGACGTCGTGGCCGCGGCCCACGCCCACTCGGTCTACGGCAAGGCATTCTCGTCGCTCGGTCGCGAACTCGACCCGATCACCCAGGACGCCTGCATCTTCTTCGAGGACCACGTCCTCGTCACCCAAGGTGGCGGACGCATTGTGCTCGACGAGGAGAGCGGTCGCATCCTCGCCAAGGGTCTCGGCGACAAGAAGGCCGCGATCCACCAGAACCACGGACTGTTCACCGTCGGTCAGACCGTCGACGAAGCGGCGTGGTGGTTCATCACGATGGAGCGTTCGTGTCAGGCGCAACTGCTGGCCGAGGCGGCCGGCACACCGCTACTCGTGAACGACGACGACGCGCGCTACACCTGCCAGCAGACCGGTTTCCCCCTCGCCGGTTGGTTCTCGTTCCAGCCGTTGTGGGACGACATCGTAAAGACCGATCCCGAACTCTTCGACTAGGGCGCCGCGCTAGAGGGCGAACTCGCCGAACACCGGCGCGTGGTCCGACGGCTTCTCACCCTTACGCTCGTCGCGGTCCACGTAACTGGCCGACGCCGTCGCGAGCAGGGCTTCGTTGACGAAGAGCAGGTCGATGCGCAGTCCCCAGCCGCGATGGAACGAACCGTTGCGATAGTCCCACCACGAGTAGATCGGCTCGTCGGGGTGCAGCGCCCGGGTGAGGTCGACGAGACCGGTCGCCTCCAGGGCACGCAGTGCCTCGCGCTCGGGCTCGCTCACGTGGGTCGCGCCCACGAACTGTGACGGGTCGTAGCAGTCGAGGTCGGTCGGCGTCACGTTGAAGTCGCCGCCGACGACGATCGGTTGATCGGCGCTGCGCGTCGCCACCACCTCGCGCAGCTTTTCGAGCCACTGGAGCTTGTACGCGTAGTGCGGATTGTCCAGGGCTCGGCCGTTGGGCACGTAACACGACACGGCACGCACACCACCGCAGGTCGCGGCGATGACGCGCGCTTCGGGATCGTCGTCCCCGAAGCCACGCACGACGTCCTCGATGCCGAGCTTGGAGAGGATGGCCACGCCGTTCCACTGACCCTGGCCGTAGTGCGCACTCTCGTAGCCCAGGTCCGCCAGCTGCTGGAACGGGAATTTCGCGTCGTTCTGTTTCGTCTCCTGGATGAGGACGACGTCGGGACTGCGTGACGCGAGCCACGCCTCCAGGCGCGCCAGGCGCGCGGTCAGTGAGTTGACGTTCCACGTCGCGACCCTCACGGCGCGTCCGCCAAGATGAACAGCAGGTCGGCCTCGACGGCCAGTGTGCCCTCGACGCTCGCGCGTCCGTGGCCTTTGCCCCCGCGAGCCGAGAGGTGGGTCATCTCGCACTCGAGAAGTACGACGTCACCGGGCACGACCTGGCGACGGAATCGCGCGTGCTCCACGCCGCCGAACAGCGGTAGCCGGCCCGTGTACTTGGGATCGGCCAAGACGGCGACGCCGCCGCACTGCGCGAGTGACTCCAGTAAGAGGACACCGGGTGTCGTCGGTCGTCCGGGGAAGTGTCCGGGGAAGAACCACTCGTCTCCCTTCAGTCTCCACAGACCGCTGGCGCGCTCCCCCGGTTCGATGGTGAGCATCTCGTCCAGGAGGAGAAACGGGGGTCGGTGCGGGAGCCAGTCACTGGGATTCAACGAGAGCTCGCTCACAGCAGGGCCAACTCCGCGATTCGACGCTCGACGTCGACCGCGACGAGTCGGAACGTTCGGCGATCGCCGCGCTTCAATACGTCGCGCGCCCGCGCCGGCGCCGGACTGCCCAGGGACGTCGTCGGGGCGTAACACTCGATGAGCTGGCCAGTCTTGAGCGCCACCTTTATCACGGCACCGTGCGACGTGAAGTCCGTGACTTCGCCCTCGACGCGCGATCCGATTCGGTGCGCACTGCGAAAGAGCGCGAAGTCCGCTTCGGGGTTGACGGGATGTCGGCCCCGTCGAAGGGCGACGGCCGGCGGAACGTCGGTCGTCTTCGCGGCCTTCTTCGGCTTCGGCGGTGCCTTGGCCACTTTGGCCGGCGTCTTCTTCAGTGCCTTCGCGGTCTTCTTCTCGACGACGTCGACCTTCGGCGGCTTCTTGTCCTTCGGAATCGGGCCGGCCTTCGGTGGCGGGACTACCTTGGTCGGCGCCTTGGCCACCTTGATCGGTGCCTTCTTCGCCTTCGTCGCCTTGACGGGCGTCAGGGTCGTACCGATCGAAGGCTTGGCACCGTTCGACAGCGTCACGGAGAGTTTCTTCACCGGTCGCGTCGTCTTCGTGTTCCGCACCGGCAATCGAGGTGTGAAGACCCAACCGACGCCCTTCACCGGCTTGCCGCCGATGAGCCGCCCCTCGTCGAAGAGCCAGGGGTACTCGTCATGGAACTCCTGGAACGAGTCGTTGCTCAAGACGACGCCCTTGATGCGATCGGCGATCTTCAAGATGAACGCGTCGCCGCGACCGATCGCACCGGCCGGTGGCGTGACGATCTCGCCGGCCAGTTCGGCGGCCTTGAAGTGCGCGCGCTCATTCGGCGCCACGCGATGTTCGAAGCTGGCGTCGGCGACCACGATGATCTCCGCGTTCGGGTGCTCCTCGATGAAGGCCCGCACCGCCTCGTCGAGCTGGGCGAGGCTCGGCGTGACGCGACCCTCTGTCGCGAAGTTCGATCCGTCGACCACGACGCGAAGTCGTGTCGCGCGAATTGGACTCACGCGAACGCTCGCGTGAGGAGATCAGCCTGTTCGGCGGTGTGCACGAGACTGCTCCCGGTCGCCGGGCTCGCCGACTCCGCGCGCGCCACGTGGGCGACGTTCATGCCGCGGAACTGCGAGTGCATCTGGAGGTGCACGAAGGGCCACGCCCCCATGTTCTCGGGCTCCTCTTGCAACCAGAGGATCTCCTGGAGGTTCGAGTACCGCGACAACGCCTGGTCGATCTCAGCGCGCGGCCACGGGTAGAGCTGCTCGACACGAACGATCGCCACGGTCTTCTTCTCGCCCTCGTCACGACGTCCCAACGCTTCGTGCGCGACCTTGCCCGACGCCAGGATCACGCGAGTGACCAGCGACGCGTCGACCGCCGTGTCGTCGAGAACGCTGCGGAACGAACCCCGCTCGAACTCCTCGAGTGGCGAACGCGTCTGCACCGCGCGCAACATCGACTTCGGCGTGAAGACAATGAGCGGTGTCGGGTGCGTCCGAAGAACCTGCGAGCGAAGGAGGTGGAAGTACTGCGCCGCCGACGTCGGCTGCGCGACGCGAATGTTGTTGCGGGCACTGAGTGTCAGGAATCGCTCCAGGCGCCCGCTCGAGTGCTCGGGGCCCTGCCCCTCGTAGCCGTGGGGCAACAGCATCACCAGGCTGGCCACCTGGCCCCACTTGTCCTCGGCCGCCACGAGGAAGTTGTCGATGATGATCTCGGCGCCGTTCATGAAGTCGCCGAACTGCGCCTCCCAGGCCACGAGCGTGTTCTGCGCCTCGACCGAGTAGCCGTACTCGAAGCCGAGCGCCGCGTACTCACTCAAGAACGAGTCGCGCACCGTGAAGAAGCCCTTGGAGTCCAGACTGGCGAGCGGCACGAACTGCGCCCCGCTGACGTAATCGATCAGGGCGGCGTGACGTTGGGAGAACGTGCCACGACGAGAGTCCTGGCCGATGAGGCGCACGTTCGAACCGGCCTCGACCAGGGACCCGATGGCCAGGGCCTCGCCCAGTGACCAGTCGACCTGTCCCTCGTCGAGGAGTGCGCTGCGTTGCGCGAACTGGCGCTCGAGCTTCGGATGGATCGTGAATCCCGCGGGGGCACTCATCGTGGCGCGCGCGATCTCGAGCAGCGTCGCGCGGTCGACACCGCTCTCCGGCGCCGGTCCGTCGACCGGTACCTCGGCGGCGGGCACGCTGCGCAACTCGGGCACCGGGACCGTTCGAACTTCGTCCAGGACGGCCTGCAGGCGTTCGTTGAACTCGTTCAGCGCCGCCTCGGCCTCATCCATCGAGATATCGCCGCGACGGATCAGCGTCTCGGTGTAGATCTTGCGCACCGAACGCATCTGATCGATGATCTTGTACATCTGGGGCTGGGTGTAGCTCGGGTCGTCGCCCTCGTTGTGACCGAATCTTCGATAGCAGACGATGTCGAGGACGACGTCGCGGTTGAAGGTCTGGCGGTAGTCGTAGGCCAGGCGTGCCGCGCGCATGCAGGCCTCGGGGTCGTCGCCGTTCACGTGGAAGATCGGCGCCTGGATCATCTTGGCGACGTCGGTCGGATAGTGGCTCGAGCGGGCCGACTCCGGCGCGGTCGTGAACCCGACCTGATTGTTGATCACGATGTGAATTGCGCCGCCGATGTGATAGCCCGAGAGCTGGCTCATGTTGAGCGTCTCGGCGACAACGCCCTGGCCGGCGAAGGCCGCGTCGCCGTGGATGAGGATCGCGAGATACGGGTAGTTTTCGATCATCGATTCGACGTTGGTGCCATCGCTGGGGCGAATGACCAGGTCCTGTTTGGCGCGAACGATTCCCTCGACGACGGGCGAGACCGCTTCGAGGTGCGACGGATTCGACGCCATCGAGACGTCGATGGTCGCGCCGCGGGGGTTCTTGAACTCGCCTCGTGAACCCTTGTGGTACTTCACGTCACCGCTGCCCTGCACGCTCTCGGGGTCCAGGTTCCCCTCGAACTCCGAGAAGATGTCGTTGTAGGACTTGCCGACGATGTTGGCGAGCACGTTCAGGCGCCCTCGGTGCGCCATACCGATGACCGCTTCCTTCGTTCCTTCATCGGCGGCGACGTCGAGGATGGTTCGCAGCGCCACGATCGTCGACTCCGCGCCCTCGAGGCCGAAGCGCTTCTGACCGACGTAGCGCGAGTGCAGGAATCGTTCGAATACCTCGGCCTCGTTGAGCGCCTCGAGGACCCGGTGCTGCTCTTCGACGTTGAGCGACGGGTCGACACCTTCGACGCGCTGCTGGATCCACTTCTTCTGCTCCGGGTCCATGATGTGGCCGTATTCGATGCCGGTCGTGCGACAGTAGGCGTCGCGCAGTATCGACAGGATCTCTTCGAGCGTGGCCTCGCTGCGTCCGGCCAGTCCGTCCACGACGAAGGAGCGCTGCAGGTCCCACATCGTCAGCCCGTAGGTGGCGATGTCGAGCTCGGGGTGCAGAGCCGGCAGTTCGCTGTTCAGCGGATCGAGGTGCGCGTTCAAGTGACCGCGCACTCGGTACATGTTGATGAGCTCCTGGACGCGAATCTGCTTCAGGATCCGCTCGACGTCGCCCTCAGAGACCGACGGATTTCGGTCCGGAGCCCAACGGGCCGGTTCGTAGGGGATGCCGAGTGACGCGAACAGCTCATCGTAGAAACCGTGCTGGCCGGTGAGGCATTCGGCGACGAACTTCAAGAACAGCCCCGACTCGGCTCCTTGAATGATTCGATGGTCGTACGTCGACGTGAGCGTCAGTACCTTGCCGACCCCCAATTCGGCGAGCGCGCGCGGATCGGCGGCCTCGAAGCCCGCCGGCCAGCCCAGTGCGCCGACACCGAAGATCGCCCCCTGGCCCGCCATGAGGCGAGGGACCGACTGCACGGTGCCGAGCGTGCCGGGATTCGTCAGCGTCACCGTCGCGCCGACGAAGTCGTCGGCGCCGACGTTCGAGGAGTGGACCTTGCGAACCAACTCCTCGTACGCCAAGAGGAACGCGCGAAAGTCCATGGTGTCGGCGTCGCGGATCACGGGTACGAGAAGGTTGCGTGAGCCGTCCGGTCGTTCGACGTCGACCGCGAGTCCGAGTCCGACGTGTTCGTGTCGACGGATCCCGGGCGTACCCTTCTCGTCCACGGCGTCGACGAAGGACGCGTTCATCGCGGGGATCTGCGCCAGGCCCTTGACGATGGCGTAGGCGATGAAGTGGGTGAACGAGACCTTGGCGCCGCTCGAACGCGACAGCGATTCGTTCATCGCCGAACGATTTATCTCCAACAGTCGGGCCGAGACCGTGCGGACGCTCGTCGCCGTCGGAACCGCCAGACTGGCCTCCATATTGGCGACGATCCGTGCCGCGGCGCCTCGAAGCGGCGTCGCGTCGGCGTCGATATCGCTCGGTGCGACGACCGCCGGCGCGGGCGCCGACGTCGCCACGGTCGGCACGGTGGAGCGTTGGTAGTCGGCGAAGAATTCGCGCCAGCTCTCGGCAACCGACGTGGGGTCGGCCAGGAACCGGTCGTACATGTCGTCCACGAGCCAGGCGTTGGGACCGAAGGACCCTTTACTCGACTGAGGCGACGCGGCGTCGGGGGACGTTGTCACGACTACCAGCCTATGGGTCGACAGAGGGTTTCACGAAGTGCGCCGCGACGCCGAACCGGTAAGTTCGCGGAGTGAGCTCCCCCGCCTCCACTCCGAACGGACTCCACTTCGTCACCGAGACGCCGGTCGCCGGACTGGCGGTCGCCGAACGAAGAGTCGCGCACCCAGAGGCGACGCTCATCTGCGTGCACGGTGGTCTCGACCGTGGCGGATCGTTCGCCCGGCTGGCGCGGCGCGTCGAGGACTTCGACGTCGTCACCTACGACCGACGCGGGTATCAGGGTTCGCGTGACCTGCAACCGCTCTCCGTGGACGCCCACGTCGGTGACCTCGTGGCGTTGGCTCGCCGAGAGCGCGAACGAGGTCCCGTCATCATCTTTGGCCACAGTTACGGCGGGGTCGTGGCCTTGGCCGCCGCGCTGGCCGAGCCCTCACTGGTCCAAATGGTCGTCGTCTACGAGGCGCCGCTGCCGTGGGTCCTGCGACGCGACGGCACGCACGCGCCGATTGGCGATGACCCCGAAGCGGAGGCCGAACGGTTCTTTCGCCGGATCGTCTCGGACGGCGCCTGGGCACGGCTGAGCGAGTCGGAGAAGGACTCTCGACGACGCGATGGACCAGCGCTCATCAGTGACCTCTCGAGCCTGCGGAGCGGCGCGCTGGCGCTCGACATCGCCGGGCTCGTCGTCCCAACGACGTACGTCTACGGTGACGAGCGCGACCCTGAGTTCTACGGGTCGCTCTGTGACGAGTTGCGACGCATCAATCCGACGATTCAATCGCGAGAGCTGCACAACGCCGGACACGGCGCGCACCTGTCAATTCCCGATCAACTCGCGAATCTGATCGACTCACTCTGGAACCAAACGTGCGCGTCGGCATAACTGGCTCGACGGGATTCATCGGTTCGGCACTCGTGAGCGCGCTTCGTCGTCGCGGTGACGAAGTTGTGCGCTTCGTGAGACCAGACTCGACCGTGCGCGACGGTTCGATCGTTCGGTGGAATCCGACGACCGGCGACCTCGACGACGGTGATCTGCAAAGCGCGGGCCGATTCGACGCGGTCGTCAATCTGGCGGGCGCGGGCATGGCGGACCGTCGATGGAGCGACGCCCGCAAGAAAGTGATCATGGATTCGCGCGTCCACTCGACATCGTTATTGGTCGAGGCCCTCGCGTCGGCCCGGGGCACGATGCACCTGGTGAGCGCTTCGGCAATCGGCGTCTACGGCGCCGACGTCGACCAGACGTGCGACGAGAGCGCACCAGCCGGAGACGATTTCCTTGCGTCGGTCTGTCTCGCGTGGGAGGAGACGGCGCTCACGCTCGAGCAACACGGTGCCGTCGTCTCACTCGTGCGATCGGGCATCGTGCTCGACGCCAGTGGCGGCGCGTTGAAGAAACAACTACCTCTCTTTCGCGCCGGCTTCGGTGGCGTGCTGGGAACGGGGCGCCAGTGGCAGAGCGTCATCTCCCTCGATGACCAGGTGAACGCCATACTCTGGATCCTCGACCACCCGATGGCCGGCGCGATCAATCTCGTCTCACCTACGCCGGTCACGAACAGGCAGTTCACCAATGCTCTCGCTCAAACACTGCATCGACCGGCGGCTGTTCGAGTACCAGCGTTCGCTCTGCGACTCGTCTTGGGCGACGAGCTGGTGCGCACGGCGGTGCTCGCGAGTCAGCGCGTGGTCCCCGCGGCATTGCTCGCCGATGGCTTCAGCTTCAGCGCGCCCGACCTCGAGTCAATTCTCGCGAGCGCGTTGGCACCGAACCGGTGACACCGTCATCGACAATCCGTCGCGAGCGTCTGTGTCACGCGCCTGGAAGCGGCCCGAAGTCCTAAGAACACGGTCAGCCGGTATCGTGGTTCTGACCCGCTCGCCGCGGGTGCGGTACTTTCTTGCTACTCCGGTGGCACGGGCCGAGGCAACTCACTATGCACGTTGGACAATCCCTACGCCTCGCCGTCGCGACCATCGCGGTGGCGTCCGTCGCGCTGCTGAGTCCCTCGACGAGCGTCGCCGCGACGCCGTCCACCATCACCTTCGCTGAAGCACCGGGCGCGAACCCCAACTTCATCTTCCCCTTCGCCGGGTGTGCCTACTCATCGGTCAACAACGTCAACCAGTTCCAGATGTTGATGTTTCGCCCGCTCTACTGGTTCGGCTTGGGCGGCTCGGCCAACATCGTGCCAAAGCTCTCCCTCGCCAAGCCGCCGATCTTCACCAACGGCGACCGGACGCTCACCATCACCATGAAGGGCTGGAGGTTCGCTGACGGCCAGGTCGTGGACGCCCGGTCAGTCATGTTCTTCCTCAACATGTACAAGGCCGACCCGACGTCGTTCTGCGGCTACGACGCCGGCTACGGGATCCCCGACGAAGTACGCGACGCCTCAGGCAGCAACAACACGGTGCACATCACCTTCACCACGCCGGTGAACCCCAACTGGATCCTCTACAACTACCTCTCGGAGATCACGCCGATGCCCGACCTCTGGGACCGCACCTCCGGTACCGCGACGTCGAACTGCGCGACTGGCGCGTACGGCGCGGCGAGCACCGACGCCGCGTGCAAGAGCGTGGAGGCCTACCTCACCAAAGAGTCGACGTCGACGGCCACCTTCACGCACGCCCTCTGGCAACGCGGCGTCGATGGTCCGTGGCGACTCACCGCCTTCGACGCTGCCGGCAACGCAACCTTCCAACCGAATCCCGCGTACTCGGGTCCCCAGAAGGCGCAGGTCCGCTACGTGAAGGAGGTCGCCTATACGACGCTGCAGTCCGAAGAGGCCGACCTCTTGGCAAACAACGTCACGATCGGCTACATCGACCCGAGCGTCCTGGCCACTGCGGCGCCCGATCCGGGCAAGGTTGGTCCGAACTGGGTGGCGCTCGCGGCCCACTACTCGATCACGACCGGGCCGCCGTGGAGTTTCAACTTCGCCGTGTTGAACTTTGCGTCGTCCGATCCGAACGCGGCGGCGATCGACCAGCTCTACATCCGCCAGGCCCTGCAGTACGCCATCGATCAGCGTTCGATCATCGAGAACGTCGACAAGGGCTACGGCGCCCCCATCTACAGTCCCCTGCCCCCGAGCACGCCCCTGTCGGTCGGCGACGTGAAGGACAACTACTACCCCTTCAACCTGGCCGCGGCGCGAACGCTTCTCAGCGCGCACGGGTGGACATTCGAAAACGGGTCGCAGACCTGTACGAGCCCGGGCACGGGACCGACGAACTGCGGGGCGAACATCGCCGCGGGCTACGTCTTGAGTTTCAACGTCGTCTCGGCGACGGGCTCGGCGACGCTCGACCAGACCCTGGCGCTCGAGATCGCGAACTGGCAAGCACTCGGAATACAGATCGTCCACACCACCGACGACTTCAACAACGTCGTGAACGACTGCACGGGGGCCAAGCCCTTCGAGATCTGCTCGTGGGGCTACGGCTGGTCGTACGCGCCCAGCGACTACCCCTCGGGTGAAGCACTCTTCCTACCCGACGCCACCTTCAACGTGGGCGCCTACAACGACGCCCATATGACCGCGCTGATTCGAGCTTCGGTCTACGGCAAGCAGAACCTCAGCGCGTACGCGAACTACGCCGCCCAACAGCTCCCCGTGCTCTACCAGCCCGAGGCCGACGCGATCGGTGAGGTCGCCAAGACGCTCAAGAGCTCCATCGGCTTCACGCCGAATCCCCTGGGCGACTTCATGCCCGAGTACCTGCACTTCTAGCGGCGAGTGTTTTAGCTCACGACCACGGCGATCCGACGGGAACGCCGGTCACCTGAGCGTCCGCTCGTCGTTAAAAAGTCGTTGTGAATCAAACGAAATCCCAAGAAAATAACGGTTCCTGGAACCCCACCCCGTGCCGCTGTTCTTGCCAAGAAATCTCGACTTTTTCGCAGGGGGTGCACATATTCCCCGACTCTTCTGCGGTTACAGTTGCGAGTAACCCATCCGTGATGGGAAGACAAATTAATTGTGACCACAACGTGGGTCACTGGGAGGCAATTTAATATGCATTTCGGACGCAAACTTCGCCTAGGGGTCACCGTAGGCGCGGCACTATGTGCCCTGTCATTGGGGCTAACTATCCCGACGGTGAGTGGCGCTAGTACGCCTTCGGGCACCATCACTCAAGCCGAAGGAGCGGGCGCGGCACCTAACTACATCTTCCCGTTCTACAGCGGATCTTGGTGCACGGTAGCCAACACCTCCCAGTTCCAGCAGCTGATGTACCGACCTCTCTACTGGTTCGGTCTGGGCAACTCGGTGCTCGTACAGCCCAAGCTGTCAACGGGAAACCAGCCGGTCTTCTCGAACGGCAACAAGACCGTGACGATCACGATGAAGGGCTGGAAGTTCGCTGACGGCCAGGTCGTGAACGCCGAGGCCGTCATGTTCTTCCTGAACATGTACAAGGCGGTCCCGACCGACTTCTGCACCTATACGCCAAAGCTCGGTATCCCCGACCAGGTGGTGACCGCGAAGGCGACCAGCGCCAACACGGTGGTCATCCATCTGAACGCGGCGGTGAACCCCAAGTGGTTCCTCTACAACATGCTCTCGACGATCACGCCGATGCCCAACACCTGGGACGTGACGGGACCGCACACCAAGGCCAACTGCGCCGGTGGCACCTACGGCGCCTCCTCGACGAACGTGGCCTGCACGAACGTCTACAACTACCTGAACAAGGTGGGTCAAGAGCCCAGCACCTTCACCGACTCGATGTGGAAGAGCGGCGTCGACGGTCCGTGGCGTTTGACGGCGTTTGACGACCTCGGCAACGCGACCTTCCAGGCCAACCCCAAGTACATGGGCCCGCAGCACGCGCAGGTCGAGTACTTCAAGGAAGTTGCCTTCACCACCGAGCAGGCTGAAGAGAACCAGCTCCAGGCCGGCAACATCGACCTCGGCACCGTCGACCCGTCGATCTTGACGGCGCCGGCTCCGGCACCTGGCAAGGTCGGTCCCAACTGGGGCCAGCTGGCACAGCGCTACAACCTCGTCACCGGCGAACCGTACGGCTTCAACTACGACGTGTTCAACTTCGGTGGCAAGAGCCCCAACGCGGCGTTGATGGCGCAGCAGTACTTCCGCCAGGCCCTGCAGATGGCGGTCGACCAGGCCGCGATCATCACGGACGTTGACAAGAACTACGCCACCGTCCAGGACAGCGCTCTGCCCTACAGCACACCGGCGAGCCTCAGTGCGCCGTTCGCCCAGCCGTTCCCCTTCAACCTGACCAAGGCCGAGTCGCTGCTCACGAGCAACGGCTGGACCCTCTCAGGTGGCCAGTTGTCGTGCACCAGCCCCGGTACCGCTAGCGGTGACTGCGGCGCCGGCATCACGTCGGGTCAGAAGGCAGCGCTCAGCTTCGAGTGGACAAGCGGCACTCCGTCGCTCGACACCGAGAACAACGCCATCGTCGCTGACTGGGGCACGCTCGGTATCAACGTGACGCACACTGAAGTCACGTTCGACACCATCTTCGGACAGTGCCCCGAGGCCTTGGCCCCGACGTCGACCTACGACATCTGCTCGTGGGGTGGTGGCTGGGTCTTCGCACCTGACTACCTGCCGACCGGCGAACCACTGTTCTTGACGGGCGCGAGCTCCAACTACGGTGACTACTCCAGCGCGACCATGGACAGCCTGATCAAGGCGACCCTGGCGAAGCCCATTCCGTTGACCGCCTACGCCAAGTACACGGCGGAGAACGCCCCGGGACTGTGGGTTCCGAACCCAACGGCGACCGCAGAGGTCATCAAGACGCTGCACAGCTCCATCGCCTGGTTCTGCCCACTGGAGAACTTCACACCGGAGTACTTCCACTACTAAGAACTAACGCTGGATCACTTCGATCCACTGAACAAGGGGCCGGCTCCGGGAGGAGCCGGCCCCTTGTTGTTGCGGGCCGCCGACGAGAATACGGATCGGTCGAGTGGTAGATTTGCGGCGTGATTGTCTACACGATTAGGCGAACCCTGCAGTCCTTGCTGGTGCTAGCGATCATCATTGTCATCACCTTCACGTTGCCGTATTTCCAGCCCAACGGCATTGACTCCCCGGCCTACGCCGCGTTAGGGGTTCGCGCCAATCCCGTCACCGTGCACATCTGGGCGGTTCAACACGGTCTCGCGGCACCGTACCTCACCCGACTGTGGCAGTACACCGATGCCTTGGTCTTCCATTTGAACTTGGGTCACTCGTTCAAACAGGGACTTTCGGTCAATCAGATCATCGCGCTCTACGTTCCGCGGACCCTCTGGCTGGCGTTGACGGCGCTCCTACTGACGACCCTCATCGCGATCCCGCTCGGCATCTTCCAGTCGTCGCGACGCAACACCGCGGTCGACTACGGAGCGACCGGGTCGGCCTTCATCCTGTACGCGATGCCATCGTTCCTCCTGTGCATCTTGATGATCGACGCGTTCGGTTTCCATCTACTCCATCTACCGGTCGAACCGCCCACGGGAGTCGAACCGTGGGCCATCTTCACCGATCCCAAAGGGTTCATCCTGCCCGTGGCCAGTCTCACGCTGCTGGGGGTCGCCGGTCTCAGTCGATTCATGCGAGGCACGATGCTCGAGGTCTCGGTGCAGGACTACGTCCGAACCGCCAAAGCGAAAGGGTGCAGCCCGAGCCGCGTCCTGTGGCGACATTCGTTTCGAAACGCGTTGGGACCGATCGTGGTGATCCTCGGCCTGTCCATTCCTGCACTGTTCGGTGGAGCGCTCATCATCGAAGACGTCTTCAACTACGCCGGACTCGGAATACAGACCGTCAACGCCGCTCTGGAGTTCGACGTCCCCACGGTGATGGGGATCACCTTGCTGGTCGCCATCTTCACCTTGCTCGGTAACTACCTCGCCGACATCGCGCTCGCGCTGCTTAATCCCCGAATTCGATTCCAGGGCATGGAATGACGACCGTGATCGAACCGCCGGACCTGGTCGCCGAGGCTGGCGTCGACCTCGACGAGCCGGTGCCGATGTGGAAGCAGCGACTGCGCATCTTCCTGGGCAACAAACTGGCTATCGTTTCGGTCTCCTATCTCGTGTTCATCGTCTTGGCGTGCTTCATCGGGCCCCTCATCCACCACACGAACCAGACCAACCAGGCGGCGAACTTCGGTCTCCAGTGGAACGCGCCGCCCTCGTGGCACCACCCGCTCGGAACGGACCTGAACGGCTTCGACGAACTGGGGCGCATCTTCTACGGTGGCGAGTACTCACTCACGTTGGGCTTCCTGGCCGGATTCATCACCATCGTCGTCGGAACGATCTACGGCATGGTCGCGGGCTTCGTCGGCGGCTTCACCGACACCGTCCTGATGCGTGTGCTCGACGCCTTCTTGTCGATCCCGTACCTGTTCTTGTTGATCACGCTGATCGCGATCTTCGGTCGCTCGACGACATTCCTCATCTGCATCATCGGACTGACGGGCTGGTGGGGCAACGCCCGCATCATTCGGGGCGACGCGTTGCTCATCCGACAGCTCGAGTACACCCAGGCCGCCAACTCCATGGGAGCCAGTAAGTGGCACGTGATCCGTCGTCACGTGTTCCCCAACTCGATCAGCAACATCGTCACCGTCGCCACGTTCTCGGTCGCCGACGCGATCCTGTTCCTGTCGGCACTCGGCTTCCTCGGCCTCGGGATTCAAGCACCCCAGACCGACTGGGGCACGATGCTCCAGTCCGGCACGGAGCAGCTACAGAACGGCTACTGGTGGGAGATCTTCCCGCTGGCGATCATCTTCATCCTCGTCGTGGTCGCCATCAACTACATCGGCGACGCGCTACGCGACGCCTTCGAGGTACGACTCCTCGAGCGCTGATCGCACTGCGGTCTCTCAGTGCGATGAGATGACCGACACCGGCGTGCGCAGGGGAAAGTGGCAGGCCGCCTTGTGGTTGCCACCGAAGTCCTGGAAGGCCGGCTCCTCGGCGGCACAGACGTCCTGGGCCCGAGGACAACGCGTGCGGAACCGACAGCCCGACGGCGGGTTGACCGCGGAGGGCAGTTCGCCCGTGACCTGGACGCCCCGTCGGGCCCTGGCCTGGACCGGGTCGGGAATCGGCACCGCGTCGAGCAGACCCTGCGTGTAGGGGTGGGCCGGCGAGCGAAAGACCGCCTCGGCGTCACCGATCTCAACGATCTTGCCCAGGTACATGACACCGATGGTGTCGGCCATGTAGTACACGACGGCGAGGTCGTGGCTGACCATCACGTAGGAGAGATTGTGGTTGCGCTGCAGGTCCTTCATCAAGTTCAAAATCTGCGCCTGGATCGAGACGTCCAGGGCCGAGACCGGCTCGTCCGCGACGATCAGACGCGGGTTAAGGGCCAGGGCCCTCGCGAGCCCGATGCGCTGGCGCTGACCACCTGAGAATTCGTGGGGGTAGCGCTCGCCCGCCGTGGGCTCGAGCCCGACCGACGTCAGCAGTTCATTGACGCGGTGGCGCTGATCGGCCCGGCTCCCCTCCTTCTGGATGAGGAGCGGCTCTCCGATTATCTGGGAGACGCGCATACGCGGATTGAGCGACGAATAGGGGTCCTGGAACATCATCTGACGTTCACGACGATCCTCGCGCGTGGGCTTCTTCGAATGCGACGACACGACGCGACCGCTGAAGGAGATCTGACCGGCGGTCGGTGCTTCGAGGCCGACGACCATTCGTCCGATGGTCGTCTTGCCACAACCCGACTCGCCGACGAGTCCGAAGGTCTCGCCCTCTCGGATGGTGAAGTCCACGCCCGAGACCGCGTGGATCGAGCCGACCTTGTGGCGGATCAGACCGGCCTTGATAACGAACTCCTTCACGAGTCCTTCGACGCGCAGGATCTCGGACTTCTCGACGAACGCGGCGGCCTCTCGCGCGCCGTGCACGATGACCGGCCTCGGGCCGGCGACCGGGTTGAAGCAGGCGTAGGCGTGGTTGTCCTCGATCGTGAGTTCGGGGTCCTGTGCGCGACACTGGTCGGTCGCGAAGGAACAACGCGGCGCGAAACGACATCCGATGATCTCTTTCGTGAGGTCCGGCGGCAGTCCCGCGATCGAGGCCAGTTCGTGCTTGGAGGTGTTCTCGAGATTCGGCATTGACGCGAGCAACGCCTGGGAGTAGGGGTGGTGCATGGTCGAGAACAGCTCGAGCGTCGAGGCCTCCTCCGCCTTCTTGCCCGCGTACATGACCACGACCCGGTCGCTACGACCGGCGATGACGCCCATGTCGTGGGTGATCAGCAACACGCCCATGTTGAGGTCCTTGCGCAGATTGTCGATGATGTCGAGGATCTGGGCCTGAATGGTGACGTCCAGGGCCGTCGTCGGCTCGTCGGCGATCAGGAGCTTCGGTCGACAGACGAGGCCCATCGCGATGATGACGCGTTGGCGAAGGCCGCCGGAGAGTTCGAAGGGGAACTGGTCGAGTCGCTCCGCCGGCTGGGGCATCTCCACCATCTCGAGGACCTCGAGGGCCCGCTTACGCGCGTCGTCGTCACTCACCCCGTCGTGGATCCGTACACCCTCCCCGATCTGCTTGCCGATCTTCGTCGTGGGGTTGAGCGAACTCATCGGGTCCTGGGGGATGAGGGCGACGGTGCGACCGCGCTGGCTCTGCATCTCCTTCTCGGTCAGGGTCGCGAGATCGACGCCGTCGAGGACCACGTTGCCCGAGGCGATCTTTCCGTTGTTCGGCAGGAGGCGCATGATCGCCAGCCCGGTGGTCGTCTTGCCGCAGCCCGATTCGCCGACGAGGCCCACGCACTCGCCCTCGGCGATCTCTAAGGAGAAGTCATCGACTGCGGTGGCGAAGGTTTTCCGTGTGGCGAACTGGACACGAAGGTTGTTCACCGAGAGCAGCGAAGACATAGTTGCCCCATCCTACTCAAACAGAGGGAATTCATCGGGTCGAGGCAAGCCCGACGACGGCCTCGATCAGGGCTGTTCGAGGCTCGTGCGCTCGGGCAGGTGCCAACTCCGACGGTGGTGGTCGTTGGGGCCCCAGGTGCGCAACGCGTCGAGGTGCGCGCTCGCACCGTAGCCCTTGTTGCGCGCCCAGCCATAGGCCTGGAACTGGCCATCGAGTTCCACCATGACCCTGTCACGAGCGACCTTGGCGAGGACCGATGCCGCCGCGATCGACGCGCACGTGCGATCACCCTTCACGATCGTCGTGGCTCGGAGCGCCGCGTAGTGCAACGCCGGTGGCCACGCGGTGTCGAAGGCGACGTCCGTGGGTGCGCGCAGTAGGTTGAACGGGCCGTCGATGAGTGCGTGCGTCGGACGAATCCGAAGAGCGTCGAGCGCGCGGGTCGCGGCGACGGCGAGGGCCAGACGAAGGCCCCAGGCGTCGATCTCGCGGGCGCTCGCCGAACCGAGCGACCAGTCGGCCGCCCAGTCCTTGAGCGGAGCTTCCAATGCCTCACGACGGGCACCGGTGAGCAACTTCGAGTCGTTGAGTCCCTCCGGCGGCGGGGCCGAACCGTCGAGCACGACCGCGCCGACCGTCAGTGGACCGGCCAGCGCGCCCCGACCGACTTCGTCGATCCCGACGACGATGGCCCCGTCCTCGAGTAGGCGCCGCTCGACGCTGAGCAGGTCGACGAGTACGGTCACGCTCCAAGGGTAGTTACGCGCCCACCTCCTAACATGCTTTGTCGTGACGACTGACGCCTTCGTGGTGCCGCTCAAGGACTTCGACCTGGCAAAGGAGCGACTCCGTGCCGGTGGCGCGACGGACGTCACCGACCTCGCACGTTCGCTCGCGGTCAACGTGCTCGCCCACTGCGCGCCGCGTCACGTCATCGTCTTGAGTGAGAGCACGGAGGTCTCGCGCTTCGCTCACGAGCAGGGCGTGGAGGTCCGAGAGTCCCGCGCCACCTCGCTGAACGAGGCCGTACAAGAGGCCTACGGCGCCCTCCAGAGCCGATACGAGCGTCTCCTCATCGTCCACGGTGATCTGCGGACACCTGAGGGACTTGGATCGTTCACTCCCGGTCCCGGGATCACCATCGTGACCGATCACCACGGTCGTGGTACCAACCTGCTCGTCCTGCCGACGGGACTTGACTTTCACTTCGCCTACGGTGCGGACTCCGCGACGGAGCACCGACGAGAGGCACAACGACTCGGAGTTCGCGTCACGCTCGTCACGGACAGCCCCTGGGGATTCGACATCGACGAACCGGAGGATCTGGACCCTTGACGGCATTCGAGGGGGGCCGAAGGCCCCCCTCGAACGACAAATCCCTGATGGGACTGGACTACTTCTTAGCGGCAGCCCTCTTGGCGGGTCGCTTCGCAGCCTTCTTCGCAGCAGGTCGCTTGGCGGCCTTCTTCGCTGCTGGGCGCTTCTTAGCGGCAGCCTTCTTTGCAGGGGCCTTCTTCTTCGCAGCAGGTCGCTTGGCGGCCTTCTTCGCTGCTGGGCGCTTCTTAGCGGCAGCCTTCTTTGCAGGGGCCTTCTTCTTTGCAGCAGGTCGCTTGGCGGCCTTCTTTGCTGGAGCCTTCTTGGCTACAGCCTTCTTCTTCGCGGCTGGTGCCACTTTCCCTCCTTGGGACTCAACGTTGAATCAATTTGGGACCTCGAGTGCACCACCGTGGTGATCTCGAAATCGGTACCGCATTGATAAACGTGTACTCGCTCATGTACCACCCAGCTTCACAGCTGTACGGCGACTGATCGCAGTGCACGGTCCGACACGGAGAAGCGCTTCGCAAAAACGTCACACGGACGTTTCACTCAACGATCACCTCCTCCGCAGAAGGACATTTAAAAGTTCACTCGCTTTACACACCAATGTCAAGCATTTCGAAGTTTTTCTGCGACAGATGTTTTTTATGCACAGCGACGTCGGCATCTATTTAGGACGTGGTGTGCGCGGTGATGCAACGAGTGGTGATGAACGTTCGACACTCGTACTCGGTCCGAGTCGCAGTGGAAAGACATCGTCGATTGTTGTTCCGAATCTCCTGATCACCACTCGTTCTTGTGTAGTGACATCAACGAAGAACGATGTCGTGTCGTTGATGTCGCGTAGTCGTCGTGATGGCGCAACGTTGCTCTTCGATCCATCGGGAACAGTGCGTACTCCACAAGATGTCCACCGAATTGGTTACTCACCTGTGCGGCAAAGTTTTTCGTGGGATGGCGCGATTCTCGCTTCGAGGAGCCTCATTGACATCGCGCGACGCGGACGCGGCGATCGCAGCGACGATCACTGGACCGAACGAGCGGGCGCACTTGTCGCGCCGTTGTTGCACGCGACCGCACTGCGCAACGAGTCACTCGGTCAACTCGCGTCACGTGTCGACGAACGACGATGTGACGACATCGTGCACGAACTCGACGAACGCTACGGCGAGCATCACCCATCGGTCTCACTTCTTCGCGGTGTGCTCGCCACCGAAGAGCGCGAACGGTCGAGTATCTGGTCGACGACGTCGGGACTGTTCGCTGGCGTCCGCACCGAGGCGGCGCGAGCGTCGTCGCGGGAGCCACCGCTCGACCTCGACGCCTTCTTGAGTGGTCCCCACCAGCTCCACATCGTGGCGCCGAGCCGCCATCAGGCGGTCACGATCCCCTTGGTCGTCGGTCTGATCGAAGAGTTGGTCCACGCCACCTACGACCGCCACGAGGAGGGCGCCCGGCTCTTCCTGGCGCTCGACGAGCTGGCCAACGTCGCCCCGCTGCCGCGCCTGGCGAGCATCGTCTCCGAAGGCGGCGGCCAGGGCGTTCTCACCCTCGCCTGTCTCCAGGACCTCTCCCAAGCCCGGAGTCGCTGGGGCACCTCGGCCGAGGGATTCCTGTCGCTCTTCCCCACGACCGTGGTGCTGCCGGGCATCGCCGATCGACCGACGCTCGAGATGTTGCGCAGCCTCGCCGGGCGCTCGCTCTTCGAGACGCCGACGCTGCAGTACGGTCCCAAGGGTCGGCGCGCCGGCCGCTCGACGAGCTGGGTCGAGCGCGATCGCGCCTCCATGAGCGAGCTGGCCCACGGACGACCCGGCTACGCGATGGGTCTCGACGCGAGCAAGCAGATGAAATGGGTCGAACTGACCCCGGCGCATTCGCACCCGCGTTTTCGGGGCTACCTCGATCGCTCCGAGCGCTCTCGCGACTCGTCGCGCGAGCGCTGACGCCACCGTTCGAGGTCCGACATCTCGAGCGGACGGGCACCTCGATCACGGACCCGCGCGGTCATCCTCGCGTCGCGAAGGCTGATCGAGGGTTCGCGCACTCCCCTCGCGCCCGCCAGTTCCGGGTAGAGCGAATCGACCGCGCGCGTCACGGCAGCCGGACTCTGACCGAATCGCGCCGCGTTGCTCCACGCCGTGATCACGTGACGTCGCGCGACGTCCGAACGTCCCTCGAGCGCACCCGCGAATCCGTGTTCGTCGAGCGTCGATCGGTGGCGCGACGGTGGATCGATCACACCGAGGGATTCGAAGCGGTTCCGGTCGAGTTTCCATCGCTCGACAGCGTCACCCCGTCGCCAGTGCAACTTCTCACCTCGGTCCGCGTGGTGACCGCCCCAGAGCGCTCGGTAGCCCTCGTCGAGACCCACGACGTGCTCGACACCTCCGAACGAGCGCCACGCCGACCACGGGGTGCGCTGGGCCAGCTCGTGACGCAGTGACGTTCGATAGAGGGCGTCGGCCGCGACGAGGTGTGCGAAGAGTCCGCGGCTGTCGAGCACGCCTCTCGATCCCTCCGGGAGCGCGCCGACCAACACGTGGTCGTGCAGGTGCGGCTCGCCGTGACGGTTGACGCCGTGGGTGAAGCCGACGATCCCTGTCCAGCGACCGGCCCGGTCGCGGTCCTCACCGCCGCGACGGTCGCGCACGACGAGCGCGTGTTCTTCGAGATAGTCGATGGCCGCGCCCACCGACGCGCGGTGCGCGTCCACGACCCCGGCGCCGTGTTCGGCATCGACCGCGAGCAGGATCGAGGTGGGTCGAGGCGCGGCGACGACGATGTCGTAGCCGAGGACCGACGAGCGTGCGCTGGTGCGCAAGACGTCGCCCACCGACCGAGGATCGCGGGCGTCGCCGTCGCCGCGCAGCCACCAGCCGGGTCCGCCGTCACGCAGACCCTCGATCTCGAGCGCCCGGTCGTCGGTGAAGTAGCTGACGTCGTTCGATCGACGCGACAGGACTCGGATCATCAGGCACCCCGGTGCCCAACGGTCGCTACAGCGAGGCGGCGATCCTCTTGGCCAGTTCGTGCCCGGCCTTGGCGAACTTGGGCGTCGCGACGACCGCGCCCTCACCGGCGCGCAGCATCAGCTGATCGAGGAAGAGTTCATTGCCGACGCGGAACTTGACGGCGTGGCGACCGTCGTCGAGCGTCAACCACTGGGCGTTGGGCAGTGGCTCGAAGAGCCAGCGCAGCGCGGAGTCGATGACCACGACCACTTCGTCACCCTCCTCGCCGACCTGCGTGAGCCAGTTGACGACCGTGTCCGGTGGGCGCTCCTCGGTGGCGTCCGAGGTCGCGACCACCGCGTTGATCCGGTCCACGCGGAACGTTCGCCAGGACTCGCGCGTCGTGCAGTAGGCCCGCACGTAGGTGTGGCCATTGAGGACTTTGATCTCGCGCGGCTCGATCGAGCGGGTCCGCGCCTCGTCGGCCGTGGCAGCGGTGTAGAGGATCTTGATCTGCTGGTGGTTCTCGACGGCCGCCGAGACGTCGGCGAGCATGGTTTCGTTCGTCGCCATCTCCACCTGCACGTAGGAGCTGGTGGCGCCCTCGATCTTCTCGACCGCCGAGAGGATCGCGGGGTCGTGGTAGACGCGCGAGGCCTCGCGCAGGGCGATGTTCAACTCGAACAGATCGCGCCACATGAAGGGCGAAGGCTCCTCGGCCCCTTCGGGCAGGTCACTGAAGTCGGCCCGGTACGTGGAGTCGTCGTGGGCCTCGTCGTCCCAGTCATCGCACTCCTTGAGCACGTGCGCCGGAAAGGCGCCGGTACCGTCGGTCGAACCGGCCATCGGCTCGAGGGCCACCAGACGGTCCATGATCAAGCGCACGTGCTCCGGGTCGAGGGAGAACCGCTTGGCCAGTTCACTGATGCGCAGACCGTCCTCGGCGACGTAGACCGCGTGGAGGAGTTGCAACGTCTGACCGAGGACGTCATTGGTTGCCGGACCGGTGAACTTCATCTCCTCGAGCGCCGGCGCCTTTCCGCGGTTGACCTCCTTCAACCAGTCGGCCACGTCGGCCTTCAACGATTTCGGCGACTGCAGGCGGATCCGGTCGGCGCCTTCGACGACGAACCGAAGCGCGGCGCGAGGACTGTCGAAACTGAGCCCGACCTCGACCTTGCCGTCCTTCTTGTTCGCGGCCAGCGAGCCGGGGTACTGGCGCACCAAGAGGTCGGCGTAGTTCTCGTTGGTCGTGACGACCACGTCCATCGGGGTCGGTGACCTCGTGAACTCCGGTCGCCACGCCCGCGCGACGTCCTCGGCGGCCTCGTCGTGTTCGAAGCCATCGGGCAAGACCACCGGCATCGACGTGATGCGGCTGAAGCGGTAACCCTTTATCTCCTGGGTGCCCTTCACGCGAGCGATCAGATAGGTCACCCCGTTGAAGACGTCGATGAGCAGTGGCTCGACGAGTCGGGGCTTGTTCGCGCCCGACTGGTAGTCGAAGGCGAGGGCGCGGTGCAGTTTCAGCGCGCGCATCACGGGTGTGTAGTACATCGAGGACTCGAGTCCCCCGTCGCTCGCCGGCACCTCATTGAACACGCTGAAGGCGCCGGAGGCGCCGAACCCGCAGAAGCGCAGCGCCAGTCGCACGACCCGCTCCTCATCGGGCGTGAAGTAGATCAGTGGCGCGTAGCCGCTCGACGGGTCGATGCGGTACCCGACGGCGCCGTCGCCCTTGCTGTCGGTCTCGATCTCGAAGCCCAGCTCACGAATCCGGGCCTTGTCGCGCTCGAACTTCTGCCGCACCGCGCCCTCGTTTCCCTCGTAGGCGGGGATCTTCCTCGGGCCCTTGGCCGAGACCGGGAACTCGTCGATCTTCAGTTCGCGAACGATCTCTTCTTGCGTGAGCGAGCCGTACTGCCAGGCCCGTTGCAGCAACAACACGAGAGCGATCAGGCGCTCCCGAGACTGCTCAACCCCTGCGCGAATACTGCTCATCGATCTCCCGTCTCAAATGCACTACCGAGGGTAGTGGCAATGGCGAGGGGTACGGTCTCTGACGAGCCCGTGCGTGCATGTTCGTTCCGGTGACGGCGACGATCGTCGCCCGTGGCTCACTCCGGTGAGTGACAAACGGCCTCGACGTTGTTGCCGTCGGGATCGCGAACGAACACCCCGTAGTAGTTCTCGTGATACTCGGGCCATACGCGCGGCTCGTGCAAGACCTCGGCGCCCGCAGCGGTCGCCGCCTCGTAGAAGGCGTCAACGGCTGCGCGGTCCGGAGCGGAAAAGGCGACGTGCGACTCGCGAAATCCCTCCCCGGTCGTCTGCGCGCCGATCCAGAAATCGGGCATCGGTGGGACACCGAAGCCGATGGCGTCACCGAAATCCATGACGCGAGACCCGCCGAGCGTCGCCAGAACCGCGTCGTAGAACGCCGCGCTTCTCGCGACGTCGGAACATTGAAGGGATACGTGATCGAGCATGGCCCCATCCTGCCATAGGTGACGCGTTCGACGTGGCGCGACGTGCGGACCTGCGACCTAGATCGAACGTCGAACGCCGGCGGCGAGCCAGAGACAGAGCGGAGCGTAGATCCTCTTGTCCAAGCGCTGAAACGTGGGCGAGTCGCTTCCGGGCGACAACATCGCGGTGTGACCGAACGCTCCCACCACGCCCCGCGTCGCGAGGACCGACGTCACTACGCGCAGCGCGAGGGTGCGAAGTCCTCTCGGCAGCGGCACGACGCTGGCGACGAGGACGGCCGCGAGTGCGAGCGCGGCCGCCACCGCCATGCAGGCGCCGAGTGAAGGGAACTCCGAACTCCCGATAACGGAGTCGGCGAGCTGCTCACGACTCCGGAAGGGGAACGACGAACCGAGTCCCCACGACACGTGGAGACCAGCGATGGCGCACAACGCCGTAGCGGTCAACGCGCCGTTGGACGTACGCTCAGCCCTCGCCGGCATCACGTACTCTCGAGCGCATCCGTGTGTCCGGATGCGCAGACGATCGGCGTCTCACGAATCATGGACGCAACCTAATGGAGGCTCGACGTCGCGCGAACCTTCGCATCGTGAGCGTGCGACGTCGACGCGCGACGCGATACCTTGGGTTCGTGGACTCGGGACAGGAATCAGGTCACGATGAGGAGTCGCCGATTGAGGCATTCCTCGAACAACCGGCGTATCACGCCGCCGAAGATACCGCGGTGGCGAGCGAGGAGCCGACGCCTCAGTCCAGACCCTCGGGCAGTCTGTGGCGAAGGGTCCAACGGCGGTTCACTCACTTCATGTTCGAAAAGGAGCCCAGTCAGTACTCCTCCATCTCGCCTCGAACGCCCGACGGAAAGCGGACCAAGATCTTCTTCTTCAACGGGAACGGTCGCGGCCGATAGCCCGGTCAACGGCTGTTCGCACTCGTCACGCTTGGAGGTCACCGGGATTCAGCGGAATATCGACTGCGTGCTCACGTAGCGCTTCCAGGGGCACGATCTCGAGAACGCGTTCGTTCGTTGAGGCAAGGACCACGTAGGCCGCCGCACCGTCGTTGTGAGCCCGCAGCCAGTTGACCGCGGTCACGCACCATCGATCACCGGGCACCAACCCCCGGAAGCCGTACTGCGGCATTGGGGTACTCAGGTCGTTCCCAATCGAGCGCTGGTGTTGGAGGAACTCAGTGGTGACCACCGCGCAGATGGTGTGGCTCCCGAGATCCTCCGGACCCGACGTGCAACAACCGTCTCGGTAGAAGCCCGTGACGGGATCGAGGCCACAGAGTTCCAGTTCGCCACCCAGGACGTTGCGGTCGATCACGAAGCCAGTATCGCCGATGGCCGAGACGTAACCTCGACACCTATGGCAGCGGACAGTGACGTATTCGGACGTGCGCTACTCGACTGGACGATGGGCGCCACGTCGCCCGAGGTGCTCGAGCGCGAGGATGGCTTCACGCAGGTCGGCGCCGGACCCGAGGTCTATCTCTCGGAGTTCAGGGGTTGGCCGAGCGCGGAGCGCAAGTCCGTTCGATACCTGCGAGGTCGCGTGATGGACGTCGGTTGCGGAGCCGGTCGGGTCGCGCTGGAGCTCCAGAGACGGGGCGTCGAAGTCGTCGGTCTCGACGCGTCGCCCCTGGCGGCGAGGGCGGCCACCGTTCGGGGCGTCAACGACGTGTGGTCGTTGCCCATCGAGGACCTGGATTCGCGGATCGAACTCTTCGATTCATTCGTCTTGTTCGGCAATAACTTCGGGATCTTTGGAACGCCTGCTCGGGCTCGACGAATACTCATTCACTTGGCCGAGGTGACAAAACCTGGCGCCCGGATCTTCGCGGAGAGTACGAGCGCCTACGCCGGAGGCGCGCCGGCCTTCGATCGTTCGTACTATCGCCGTAACAAGGCCCGCGGCCGTAGCCCCGGCCAGGTGAAGTTGCGCTACCACTACGGACACCTGGTCGGACCCTGGTTCCAGTGGCTCTACGTCTCGCGAAGCGAGATGCGCGCGATTCTCGTCGGTACGG
>JBEKCK010000026.1:0-33069 GCA_050014915.1 Acidimicrobiales bacterium
GAAGCCGGGGTTGCTCCTTCAGGCAATAGAGCGCTTCGACATCGACCGTGACCGAAGTTTCATGGTGGGTGACCGGTGGAGGGACGTGGCGGCCGGGAACGCGGCCGGGTGTCGAACGGTCCAGGTCGGTTCGTTGGATGAAGGTGCACTGAGCATTGAGGCGACGAAACGTCGAGACGATCTGGCGGGCGCGGTGAGTTGGATTCTCGCCCAGGGAGTCAGGAAAATAGACCCTTGAGACATAGGCTTTCCAAGTGAGCAATTCGGCGTTGAAAATCAAGATATTCGCCGACGGTGCTGATATCGGCGGCATTCTGGAACTCGCTGAGAATCCTCTCGTGAGGGGATTTACCACCAATCCGACGCTGATGCACCGTGCCGGTGTCGTTGATTACGAACGGTTCGCCCGAGAAGTCCTCGCTGTCGTCCGCGAGCTTCCGGTGTCCTTCGAAGTCATCGCCGACTCCTTCGATGACATGGCCCGCCAGGCGAGGAAGATCGCGACGTGGGGTGACAACGTCTACGTGAAGATTCCGATCACCAATACGTCCGCCGAAAGTTCCGCTGGATTGATCCGAGACCTCAGCTCAGATGGCTTGAAGTTGAACGTGACGGCGTTAACGACACTCGAACAGGTCGACGCCATGTCGTCGGCTCTGAATCCGGCCGTCCCGTCGATCGTCTCGGTCTTCGCTGGTCGCATCGCCGACACCGGTGTCGATCCCATTCCGGTAATGGAAGCGGCGCTCAAGATCCTGGCGCCGCTGCCCGGCGCCGAGCTCTTGTGGGCCAGCCCGCGCGAACTCCTCAACGTCGTTCAGGCCGAGAAGTCCGGCTGTGACATCATCACCGTAACGCACGAACTGCTTCGCAAACTGAGTGGCCTGGGTCGCGACCTCACGGCCGTGTCGCTGGACACCGTGACGATGTTTTACGATGACGCCGTCCAATCGGGTTTATCCCTCTAACCAGTGGAAGGGTAGAAGTTCGTGATTATCACGCGCACACCGCTTCGAATCTCGCTCGGCGGGGGCGGAACGGACCTTCCTTCGTACTCCGATGTGTACGGCGGCATGGTCATCGCCGCGGCCATCAATCGCTACATGTTCGTCTCGCTCAACAAGTCCTTCGGTGATGACTATCAGTTGAAGTACTCGCGACTCGAGAGGGCCAAAACGATCGAAGAGATCGAACACCCGATTATTCGAGAGGCACTGTCGCTTCACTACCTGCCACCGGGAATCGAGATCGTCAGCGTCGCCGACATCCCATCGGGCACCGGTCTCGGCACGTCCGGTTCCTTCACCGTGGGCCTCCTGCGAGCGCTCACCACGTGGCGCCGTGATTTCGCGACGCCGGACAGCTTGGCGCGCGAAGCGTGCAGTATTGAGATCGAGAGTCTCGGTCGTCCGGTGGGCAAGCAAGACCAGTACATCGCCGCCTTCGGTGGATTGGCCGTCATGGACTTCCATGTCGACGGGGCCGTCAGCGTACAGCCGCTTCGCATAAGCAGCGAGACGCTGGCGGAGTTGGAGTCCAATCTCTTGATGTTCTTCACTGGCTACTCGCGAGACGCGGACTTGATTCTGGCCGAGCAGAAGACGAAGACAGAGGCCAACGATGAATCGATGATTGAGGGATTGCACGCCATCAAGCAACTCGGAATGGAAGCGAAGAACGCGCTGGAGTCGGGCGACATTGATGGATTCGGCGAAATCATGAACGATCACTGGCTCCACAAGAAGGAACGTTCGACCGCGATGTCCAACGACCGCATTGACCACTACTACAAGGTGGCGCTGGCGAACGGAGCGCTGGGTGGCAAGTTGGTCGGCGCTGGCGCCGGCGGATTCCTGTTGTTCTACACCACGAATCAGACGTTGCTTCGCTCGGCGATGACGGCGGAAGGACTCCAGGAGGTCCCGTTCGGGTTCGACTTCGGAGGTTCGACCGTTCTTGTCCGCGACTGAGATGCAGTGTGTGGTCCTCGCCGGGGGACTCGGGACACGAATGCAGTCGACGGTGCCGGACACGGCAAAGTCCATGATTCTCGTCGCCGGTAGACCATTTATCGCGTGGCAATTGGAATGGCTCGGCGCTCAGGGCGTCAGTGAGGTCGTCCTTTCGATTGGCTACAGGGGCGAGCAGATCCGCTCGTACATCGACGACGGCCAGAGGTTCGGTCTTCGCGTGCGCTACGTCGACGAGGGAGATCGTCTACTCGGCACCGCGGGAGCGCTACGCATGGCGGTGGATTCCGGCGCGCTCGGCGATCGCTTCTTCGTCCTCTATGGCGACTCCTATCTGGACGTCTCGCTCGCCAAGGTCTGGAGTCACTTTGGACAACAAGGGTGCAACGCGTTGATGACGGTCTATCGGAATAACGACGAAGGCGAGGTGAGCAACGTCATCTTTGACGGCACGTTCGTGACACGTTACGCAAAGAACCGACCGCAACCGCTCAAGGACATGGTCTACGTCGACTACGGGTTGCTGGTCTTTTCTCGCTCGCTGATTGAGGAGCGCGTCGCCCCAGACGTCGAAGCGGACCTCTCGAAACTCCTGGAGACACTGAGCGGCGAAGGGAATCTCGTCGGCTACGAGGCGACCGAGAGATTCTTCGAGATCGGTTCTCCCGAAGGCCTCGACGAACTCCAACGAGAACTGCGCTCGCGTTCGAACAACTCTGACCGAGCAGGGAGTTGACGATCGCTGATGCCGCCTCTATTTCAGACGCGCACGAGTACCGAACCGTCACCGCTCGTTCAGTGGTTGGATCGACCAAGGTCGCAGTGGTGGTGCGTTGCGAGCTGGGCCGTCGCCACGGCAGTGTTCATCAGCGTCACGACCCTGCTCGGCGGTCTCACGCAACTCGATTCGTTGCTCTCGACCTACTCTTCGTGGTCCATCGCCCACGGCAACGTGGCCTGTGCGTACCCGCCGGGCAGTTCCGTCTATTTCCCACTGACGGCACCGCTCTATCCGATCATCGCCGGCGGTCTCGTAGTGGTTTTTCGCGTTGGACACGGAGTTCCCTTCCCCAATCAGGCGGCCCTTGGACATAGTTGCCTGACCTGGTTGGCGCCCATGACTCGGTGGGCCGACCAGACGCACGCGCTCACGTCGACTCTACGATTTGGCTACCTCGGATGGTTCGTCCTGGCGGCCGGCATCGTTGCCGTCATGCGATCGAGTGGGCGCGGACGAAACGGTTGGGAGCCGGCGGTGCTGATCGCGGTGGCGTGCACCCCTCCCGTGTTCATGTGCCTCCAAAGTCTCTTTCATCCGCAGGACCTACTCGCGATGGGCCTGATCCTGCTCGGCGTCTCATGTGTGCAACGCAACGCGTGGTGGTGGGCGGGGGTGTGGATGGGTCTTGCCTTCGCTAGTCAGCAGTTCGCGCTCTTGGCGGTGGCTCTCCTCTTTGTGATCGTGCCGGCGAAGAGACGATTCGCCTTCTCCGCGTCAGCCGTCGTCACTTTCGCGGTGATCGTCATACCACTGATGACGCTTTCATCGGGTCGCGCGCTTCGGGTCGCGCTCACGGGATCGGGAGGTGGCGGCGCCTTGACCACCTCAATCCCGTGGGAACTTCATCTCACGAGTTCGGGTGCGAATGACGCACTGCGGGCGCTACCGGTGATGGCGGTGCTGTGTATGGCGCTGTGGACCAGGCGACGACTGTCGAACGCCGTCTGGGAGCCCGTCGTGCTCCTTTCGCTGCTCGCGACGTCGTTGGCTCTTCGCCTCGTCTTCGAAGGTGGGCTGTACGGGTACTACTTCATGGCGAGCGCGGTCTCGATCATCTTGCTCGACTTTGTACGGCGAACCTTCCGAATCGAGGTCATCCTGTGGCTGGCGGTCGTGGCACTCGTGTTCTCGCCTCTGCCGTGGGGGCACGACCGGCTGACGTATGGGGTCCACATGTGGGTGTGGCAATTGGTGCTCGTGCCACCGACGGTCGCACTCGCCATCTCGCCACTGATTGGTCGGATCAAACGTCAGCGCTCGAGCGAGCCAATCGTCGAGAGCGCCGCGTCTTGATTCGGAAGTGCGATGTCGTCGATTGGTTGTTCGGTGATGTCACCACCGCCCCGTAGGGTGAGTGGAGTGGGTAAGTCCTCTGGATTCAAGAGTGGTGGCGAACTGCAACGCATCATCGATGCCGCGCGTTCGCCGGAATGGAGCATTGGCGAGGGCCGCTCCGGGCAGGTCATGGCAACTCGGGACTCTGGATCCATCGGAATGCCCTGGGTGATCACCGCCGAACGTGCCGGGCGAGGTATGAAGGTCTCGCTCTATCGACCCGGTGATGATGTGCGCGTCGAGGGTGACGTCATAGGAGAGCTGTCGGGGAACCCCAGGGAGATGGGCCGACAGTTCCGTTCGTATCTGGAGGACACGCCGCTCGACGTTGGCAGTTGAGCGGACTGGACCCTTCGTAGTCCGACCGCCGGAGCAACCCCAAAGATCCGATGCGCCAGAGGTAACGTCGTATCGCGATGGTGTCGTCACGGACCGCAGATACAAAGAGCAGTAGAAGCGTTGGTGACGAACCGGTGTCGCCGACCGTTACGGGACTGCGAGCCCTGCGCATAACGCAGTTCCAGGCCATCGTCTTGGTTATCTTCGGTTTGAGCCTCGGGATGTCGCTCTGGCAGTTGAGCGTTCCAGAGTTCCTGTCGTCGTACGACTCCGGTGTGTACTTGGCATCGACGATTCACTTCGTCTCCGGGGTTCTCCCGTATAAGGACTTCACGTTCGTGCAGCCGCCGGGGATCCTCTTGCTCATGAGCCCCGTCGGGGTCTTCAGCCGAGTCTTCGGGACGCACGACGGTTTCATCCTGGCGCGTGTCGTGAGCTCGGTCGTGACCGCACTGAACGCCGGTCTCGTCGCGTGGCTCGTTCGTCACCGTGGACGTGTGGCGATGGTGATCGCGGGAGGTGGACTGGCCTTCCTTCCGGTCTCGTTCTTCGTAAGTTCGAGTTTGACCCTCGAGCCCTATTGCGTACTCTTCGTCCTGGCCGGTGCCCTGGTTGTCCTTGAACGCGACGCGACGAGTGAGGCGCTCAGTACGCGGCGCCTCGTGGTGGGCGGCATTCTCCTCGGATTCGCACTCCTCATAAAGTTGTGGGCCGTCTTCCCCCTCGTCGCGCTCGCTGGGTGCCTCGTTCCGAAGTATCGGCGTCGCGTTGGACTGCTCCTGGCCACGGCGGCGAGTTGCTTCGTCGCAGTGGCGCTACCTTTTTTCGTCGCGGCGCCACACCGTTTCTGGTCCGAAGTGTTCAGCGAGCAACTGTTGCGACAGGCGTCTCCGACGCAGGGAGCCAGTATCGGCTACCGGTTGATGACCCTGACCGGATTCGGTCCGACGACGATCGCGCCATCGACCACCGTGGCCGAAGTCGCCTTCGCGATCCTCGTCGTTCTAGTTGCCGTTTCGTTGGCCCTTCGTGCACCGCGAGGAAGTCTCGACGGCTTCTTCATCCTCGCGACCCTCCTTGTCGGCGGCGCGCTCTTGTACTCACCCGAGTTCTATCCCTACTACGGTTACTTCCTCGCGCCGTTCCTTTTGGGTGTCGTTGGGCTATCGTTCGCGCGGCTCGCTACTCCACTGCGTGCGGCGTTGAGCGCGATACCGGTGTCAAGAACCTCTCGTAGGTTCCTTCGATTGACGGGTGAGATGAGTGGCGCGTTGACCATATTCGCGCTGGTCCTGTACATCACTTCGTACTATTCGTCCTACGCCTGGGGACTGGGACTCTATAGTCCCGAGTTCGCCGCGATCACGAATCGCATCCCCGCCGGTTCGTGCGTGGTCTACTCGGAGGTCTCCTACGGCATCGAGGCCAACCGCTGGACGTCCAGTGACCCGCACTGTCCGACACTGGTCGACCCCTTAGGGATGTGGATGGCGTGGGGCTATCAGACGAAGCCGGCCACCGCGACGTTCGCCCAGATGTGGAAGTCGTACTTTGAGCGGGCGCAGTACGTCGTGCTCAGCACACCCGGTGACGCCCTCATCGGGTGGAACCCCAACCTGGTGACGTGGTTCTCCGACCACTTCCACTTGACCTACCACCACGACTACGTCGTCATCTATCGTGCCGATGTCAAGTCCTAGCGATGCGCGTGTGTTGAAGTGGTTGACGCGTCCGCCGTCGCCGCGGTGGTACCTCATCGGTTGGTTGTGCGTCCTGGCCCTCATGATCGCGGTCGCGACGCTCTGGGGAGGTCCCACGTCGGCGGACGCACCGGCACCGGATAACACGACGTGGCTTATCGCGCACGGCGACTTCGGATGCGCCTATCCGCCCGCTGCGTCCGTGGTCTACCAAACGCCCGCGCCCCTCTATCCCTTGATCTCGGGCGGACTGGCGGCCATCGCGCGTATCGGACGTAGTCTGCCGTTCCCGACGTCGGCGACGCTGGGGAAAGGTTGTGCGACGGCCGTGGCGGCGATCTATCAGTGGTCGTTTCACTCCGGTGCTCTGGCTCCGACGCTCCTGCTCGGCTACCTGGGTTGGCTGGCGTTGCTCGCGGGCGTCGCGTCACTCGTGAGGGCGCTGGGGAAGGGAGGTACGCGACTCGAAGTGGTGACGATGGCGCTCGTGGCGTGCCTTCCCTCGGTGTACATGCCGCTACTGCAGTTCTTCCACCCCGAGGATCTCCTGGCCACCGGTCTTGCCCTGATGGGGGTGGCCCTCGTACTTCGTGACCGGTGGTGGGGGGCCGGTCTCTTGTTGGGACTGGCCGTGCTCTCCCAACAGTTCACGCTGTTGATCTTCCTGCCGCTCCTCGTGCTTGCCCCGCGAACAAAGCTCCCCAGGATCATCGGGGGAGCGGCGTGTTCGTTCGCCATCGTCGGCGTTCCGCTCCTCGTGATCACGTCGGGACGCGCTATCACCTCGATCCTCGTCGGTACGGGCGACGTCGGAGCAACGAACGTCACGTTCTACGGGATTCCGTTCCACAACTCGATCGCGCTGGCGACCCTTCGTCTCATCCCCCTCGGGTTGGGCGCGATCGTCGCGTGGTGGGCACTCCGCCGACTCGGCGCGAGGACACTCGAGCCGGTCGCGCTGCTTGCGCTGCTCTCGCTGTCGGTCGGACTGCGTTTGGCCTTCGAGATCAGCCTTTTCGGCTACTACCTCATGTCGGTCTCGGTGCTGCTCCTGCTCCTCGAGGTCGCGCTCGGACGCATCAAGGTGTTCTATATCGTGTGGACTGGAGTCGCCACGTGGGCGACCGTCGGCGGTGGCCTGGTCGATCACGGAACCTACGCGGGTGTCGCCGTCCAGGTCTGGCAACTACTGATCGTCGCCGGCGCGGTGTATCTCTCGGCAAAACCACTGTTCTCCATTCCGAGATTCGATTCAGCGACTGAGACGTTGACACACCAGGACTGAGCCGCAGGTGATCGGCAGCTCTGGGGGAGTTATCAGGGGCTCGGCTGCTCGCAGAGCTTCTTCAACCGTTCGAGCGTCGTGCGGATCGAATCCTTCGTGAACTCGGCCCGATTGAAACCGTCGGAGTCACCTTGCTTTCGCACCAGCGCGTTGCGACGGTCGGTCCACGTCTCGGTGACGCGACAGCCGCCCGGTGCCGGCTCGATCGCGAATTCCCACCGGGCGATCTTGAACACCTTGAAGGTGACGTTGAACACGAATCGATGCGGCGGGTCGTAGTGGACGACCTTGGCGATCGTGAACCACGAGTCCTTTTCTCGAGCGTTCGTTCCCTTGAACCTGGCGCCCACCTTGGGCCCGGTCGCGCCATCGATCCATTCTCCGCCCGTGTTCTCGGGTGACAGACGGTCCATGCGGGGAAGGTCGGTGACGACCGCGAAGGCCGCCTCGGGCGAACATTCGATGTCGATGGAATCGGAGTAACTCATAGCGTCGAAGGCTACTCACGGCCCCGGACTGGGATTTCAGAAGTTAGGGGCTGACGCGCTCGCGAATGGAGATCGGCGAACCGACCTCGACGCCCAGGGCTCGGAACTCATTGCGACTCATCTGGACCCACGGGGCCGAGCCGTCGCTCAGCGCCACCGTCACCTGCACCTCGAATCCGAGCTCCATGACGGACTGCACCGTGCCCTCGATGGCCCCTTCCGACGGTGGCACGAGTTCGAGGTCGTGGGGCCGAACCGACTCGCCCTTGAACATCGTGGTCGGCCCCAAGAAGCCGTGGACGAACTCCGTCGCCGGTCGCTCGTACAGCTCCGTCGGTTCGCCGGCCTGCTCGATCCGACCGTTGTGCATGATCAACAACTGGTCGGCGACCTCCATGGCCTCGTCCTGGTCGTGGGTCACGAGGATTGTGGTCACCTTGATCTGTTGGTGGAGTTCCTTCACCCACTGGCGCAACTCGGTGCGCACCTGGGCGTCCAAGGCGCCGAACGGTTCGTCGAGCAAGAGCACCCGAGGCTCGATGGCCAACGCCCGCGCCAACGCCATTCGTTGGCGTTCGCCGCCGGACAGCTGAGCCGGGTAGGACTTCGCCTTGCCGTCGAGGCGCACCAGTTCGATCAGTTCATTGACCTTCGCGTCGATCACGTCCTTGGGTTGCTTGCGGACGCGAAGCCCGAAGCCAATGTTGCGCGCCACGTTCATGTGGCGAAACGGCGCGTAGTGCTGGAAGCAGAAGCCGATGTCGCGGTGGCGCGGATCGACGTCGGTGACGTCGTCGCCTTCGATGACGACGCGCCCTTCGTCGGGCCGCTCGAGTCCGGCGATGAGTTTCAACAGCGTCGATTTCCCCGACCCCGAAGGTCCGAGGACCGCAGTGAGCGAGCCCTCGGGGATCTCGACGTTCACGTCATAGACCACGGCGTCCTTGCCGTACCGCTTCGTGAGGTGGCTAAGCGAGATCGACATGCAACTTCCTCTCACGCGCACGAAGGGTCGAAAGAATTATAAGAGCCACGATGGAGAGAGAGGCGAGCACGACGGCCCCCGCGAACGCGCCGAGCACGTCGAAGTTCTGGTCCCACGCGTCAAAGATGTAGATCGGCAGTGTCTGGGTCCGACCGGTGATGTTGCCCGACACGACCAGTACCGCGCCGAACTCACCCAGGGTTCGCGCGATCGTGAGCGTCACGCCGTAGAGCACGCCCCAACGGATCGCGGGCAGCGTCACCTGCCAGAAGGTCCGAAACGGTCCAGCGCCGAGTGTGCGTGCGGCGTCTTCCTGGTCCTTGCCCACCTCGACCAGCACCGGGAGCACCGAGCGCAGTACGTAGGGCAACGAGACGGCCATCGTGGCCATCACGATGCCGATCGGGGAGAATAGGACCTGGATGCCGTTCCTGGCCAACCAGCCGCCGAACCAACCGATCCTCGAATAGGCCAGGATGAGCGCGACGCCGATGATGATGGGCGAGACCGCCACCGGAATGTCGAAGGCGACCGTGAGCGCCCGACTGCCGAAGAACTTGTGCTTCGCCAGCACCAGCGCGGCGCCGATGCCGACGACCGTGTTGACCGGTACCGCGATCAGCGCCACCTCGGCCGAAAGCTTCAAGGCGGCGATGGCGTCCGGCTTGGTCACTTCAGCCCAGAAGGCGTGGAACCCGTGGCCGAACGCCTTGATGAAGAGATAGCCGACCGGGAGACCGACCAGGAGGCCGAGGTAGAGCACGACGACCGCCCGCAACGACCACTTTCGCGTCGTGTGGTTCATGACACGAGCCGATGCTGGATGCGCCGGGCGAAGGCACTGGTCGCGATCAGGATCACGAGGCTCAGGACGAGCAGCGCCGTCGAGACCGACGCGGCGTTCGTCCAAAGGAAGCCCTGGGTCAGGTTGTAGATGTAGCTGGACGCCGCCGTGGTGCGACCGAGGCCTCCGGCGATCAACGAGATGGAGCCGAACTCGCCGATGGCCCTCGCGAAGGCGAGGCCAAAGCCACCCAGGACCGCGGGCCAGAGCGACGGCAGGACGACCCACACGAAGGTCCGGATGCCTCCGGCGCCGAGTGACTTCGCCGCCGCCTCGGCCTCGCCGTCGAGCGAGGCCAAAACCGGCTGGACGGCGCGCACCGAGAACGGCAGCGTGACGAACAAGAGCGCGACCATGAGGCCCATCCAGGTCTCGAAGAGGTCGACCTTCACCGGACTCGCCGGTCCGTACAGGAAGAGCAAGACGACGCCGACGACGATCGTGGGCAGCGCGAATGGGAGGTCGATGAAGGCCTCGATGAACCACTTGCCGGGAAAACTGTCGCGCACGAGCACCCACGCGATGGCCACGCCCATGACGGCGTTGATCGCCGCGACGCTCAGTGAGAGCCAGAGCGAGAGTCGGATCGCACTGATCGCCGCGGGCTGGCTGATGTCGTGCCAGAAGACACCGAAACCGGCACTGACGTGCCAGTGCCAGAACGCCGCACCCCAGCCCTGGGTGTGGATGCTGAAAGAGAAGCCGTGTGCCGCGACCGCGGCGATCGGTATGAGGACGATGATCGAGAGGTACCCGACGATGAGTGACGCGCCGCCGTAGAGTCCCGCGGATGAGCGCAGACGCGACGAAAAACGCCGCCAGCCCTTTCGGGCTGGCGGCGCTCCACGCTCGGAGCTGGGTCGTCTAGCTGGTGTATCCATTCGCGTTTTCTGCCTGGGTGATGATGCCGGTCGTCGAGAAGAACTTCGGCGTCACCTTCGCCCACCCGCCGAGCTTCGTGATCGTGTTCAGCGTCCCCGGGGTGTAGAAGGTGGTCTTGCTCGCGGGCTGCAGCGAGGCGAGGGTCGGACGGAAGTGCTGTTGTAGCCAGATCTGTTGACCGGCCTTGCCGAAGATGAACTTGTAGAACGCGATGGCGCCGGGATTCGTCGAGCCCGTCATCGTGAGGGCGGCAGGGTTCTGGATCAGCAGGTTCTGGGCCGGTTCGACAATGGCGATCTTCTGACCTGACGCGAACGCGTTGAGCGCGTCGCTCTCATAGGCCAAGAGCACGTTGCCGGTTCCTGCGATGAAGGCCGACAGCGCCTTGGAACCTGAGGAGGGTTCGGAGATCACGTTCTTGATGAGCGCGTTGATGTACGTGTCCGCTTGGGCCGGGCTCGAGCCTTGGTCGATTTGGGACTCGTAGGCGGCGAGCAGGTTCCAGCGCGCACTGCCGGAGCTGATCGGGTCCGGTGTCACGATCTTGACGCCGGCGTTGGTGAGGTCGTTCCAGGTGTGGATGCCCAGCGGGTTGCCGGGCTTCACGACGATGGCCACCACGGAGTCGGTGACGATGCCCTTTTGAGCCTTCGCGGCCTTCACCGAGGCCCAGTTGTGCGCGACCAGTCCGGCGTCGATCAGCAGCGCCAGGTCCGGGTTGTCTGAGAAGTTGACGACGTCGGCCGGCTGACCGGCGACCACGTCCTCGGCCTGGGTGGTCGAAGCACCGAAGGAGTTCGTAAAGGTGACGCCCTGGCCGGCGGCGGTGTGCGAGAAGGCCGTCTCCAAGGCGGTGTAGGCCTTCGAGACGATCGAGTAGCCAACGACGTTCACCGTGTCCGACGTCGCCGCCTGGGAGTTCGTCGCCAGCAGCGATATCGGTAGGAAAGCGACGGCGATTCCGGCGATTCGCTTCAGATTGGCTTTTTTCATAGGGGGGTTCCTTTAATCACATCAATTTCCATTGATTTAGTAGAGATTAGGGAACAGGTTATCGACGCCACGCGAGTGAGTCAAGTCAATCGGCGCCAAATGTTCGAAGTGACGCGAATCAGTGGGCCGTACGCGCAGTGGCGTTCAGTCTCCGGGACCGGGTTCGAAACTGTCCATGGGGTCGAGCGCGCTCTCCGGGTCCACCCAAGTGCAGCCCTGCACGTGTTCCGAACCGTCGAGCACGGCCCCGCACTCCGGACAGATCAAATGGGCGAAGCAGGCGCTCTCGCCGCCTTCATCGTGTTCGTGACCGGCCGTCACGGGACATCTCGCGCGCAGCGACTATCGGAACTCATCTTGCATCGCCGCCAGTTCCGCCGCACCGGGACAGAGCGACCGGTAAGGGATCTTGGCGAGTCCGCGTTCGGGCGTGGCGTTCAGTTCGTGGAGTTCCTTCGCACCCTCGTCGACGTACAAGAGACCGGTCACGATCTCACCGCGACCTTCGCGGTCGCGGATGTACTCTTCGACCTTCATGCGGTCGTGGGGGTCGTACCCTTCGGGGACCGACCGGAAGCGCACGACGCTCCCGTCGTGCATCGTGACCTCGATCGCGCCGTCGGTCGGGATCTTCGCCCGGATCTCGGCGCGGATCGGCACGAAGTCGGTCTCGACCTCTTTTACTTCGTGATCGCGCATGAACTTGTAGCTCTTGGTCGATCCCTCGTGGTCGTTGAACGTCACGCACGGTGAGATCACGTCGATCAGGGCGAACCCGTTGTGGGCGATCGCCGCTTTCATGATCGGCACCAGTTGCTCCTTGTCGCCGGAGAAGCTCCGGGCGATGAACGTGGCGCCCAGGCTGAGTGCCGTCGTCACCGGGTCGATCGGCGCGAGCAGGTTGGGCTCGCCTTTCTTCGGTCGCGACCCGATGTCGGCCGACGCGGACATCTGGCCCTTGGTGAGCCCGTAGACGCCGTTGTTCTCGATGATGTAGACCATCTTCACGTTGCGACGGATGCCGTGCATGAGGTGACCGAGTCCGATCGAGAGCGAGTCGCCGTCGCCGGAGATGCCGATGTAGGTGAGTTCGCGATTGGCCGCGATGGCACCGGTCGCGATGGGCACCATTCGCCCGTGCGCCGAGTTGAAACCGTGGGCGCCGCGAACGAAGTACGTCGGGGTCTTGGACGAACAACCGATGCCGCTCAGTTTGGCGATCATGTGCGGCGGCGTGGAGAGCTCCCAGAACGCGTGCACGATCGCCGCGGTGACCGAGTCGTGACCGCAGCCGGCGCAGAGCGTCGACATCTGACCCTCGTAGTCACGGATCGTCAGTCCGAGGTCGTTCTTCGGTAGCGGCGAGAGGGGGATCAGGGGCTTGGTGATCGACGGCATGGTTAGTTCTCCAACTCCGCTAGGACCGATTCGACGACGCTCCGGGCGCTGAGGGGGAAGCCGCCGTAGACGAGGATTGGGTGCATCTGCTCGGAGCTGACACCCGTTTCGATGGCGATCAGGGAACGCAGTTGCGCGTCGCGGTTCTGTTCGACGACGAAGCAATGTTCGTGTTCATCCACGAACTCCCGCACCGCATCGACGAATGGGAATCCCCGCACGCGCATGAAGTCCGATTTGATGCCGGCGTCGGCCAGTTGGTCCAACGCCTCGCGGACCGCGAGGTCGCAACTCCCGACCGTGATGACGCCGATCACGGCGCCGTCACGACGTTCGACCACTGGTTCAGGGACGTGCGCGGCCGCGGCCGCGTGCTTCAGCTTCAAGCGGTCGACGACCTCTTGGTACTGCGGCGGGTTCTCGGTGTAGTGGCCGAACTGGTCGTGGCCCGATCCGCGGATGAAGTACGCACCCTTCTCGTCGGATCCGGGCAGCGTACGAGCGGC
Organism: Acidimicrobiales bacterium; assembly: GCA_050014915.1. Taxonomy (GTDB): domain Bacteria; phylum Actinomycetota; class Acidimicrobiia; order Acidimicrobiales; family RAAP-2; genus RAAP-2. The sequence goes on from JBEKCK010000026.1 coordinate 13,507, forward strand.
GACGAACTCTTCGTTCGCCGAGTTGTAGCGGAAGAACTCGGACATCCGCGAGAGGTCCTCGTCGTTGAGAACCGGTCCCCGGTCCCACACGTAGGCGTCGTCCCATTGCAGCTCGGGCACGACCCAGTCATTCATCCCGATGTCGAGGTCGGAGAGCATGAAGACCGGCGTCTGGAACCTCTCGGCCAGGTCGAAGGACTGGACGGCGAACTCGAAACACTCGTAGGGATTGGCGGGGAACAGCACGATGTGCCTCGTGTCGCCGTGACTGGCGTAGGCGCACATCAGGATGTCGGCCTGTTGCGTGCGCGTCGGCATGCCCGTCGAGGGTCCCGTGCGCTGCACGTCGATGATCACGGCCGGGATCTCGGTGTAGTAGGCCAGCCCGAGTAGTTCGTTCATCAGTGAGATGCCGGGACCGGAGGTGGAGGTGAAGGCGCGTGCGCCACTCCACCCCGCGCCGAGCACCATGCCGATGGAGGCGATCTCGTCCTCGGCCTGGATGATCAGGTAGTTGTTGTGCGTGGTGTCCGGTACATCCGGGTCCTCACTCACGACCGTCTCACGCCGGTACTTGGCGCACAGCTGGATGAAGTTGTCCATGACCGCGGTCGCGGGCGTGATCGGGTACCAGCCTGCGACGGTGGCGCCGGCGTACAGGCACCCGAGGGCCGTGGCGAGGTTGCCGTTAATCAGGATGGCGCTGCCGTTGGCGTCCATGGGCTCCACGTGGAAGGGCAACGGGCAGGGCAGATTCTCGATGGCGTAGTCGTAGCCGAGACGCAGCGCCCGCTGGTTCGAGTCACGTAGCGCTTCGTTGCGCGCGAAGGTCTCGGCCAAAAGGTCGGCCACGAGTGCGACGTCGATGCCGACCAGCGCGACGACGGCCCCGGCGTAGGCGATGTTCTTCATCAAGATCCGCTCGCGCGGCGCCTTGAAGTTCTCGAGGCACATTTTCGCGAGCGGGATGCCCAGGAACGTGACGTCGTCGCGGGTGAGGTCGGGGTCGAGTGGCCACGACGAGTCGTAGATGACGTAGCCGCCGTGACGCACGTCCTCGATGTCCTGGGCGTAGGTCTGGGAGTTCATCGCGACGACGAGGTCGTAGTCGAGGGCTCGCGCGGTGTAACCGCTCTTGTTCACACGGATCTCGTACCACGTCGGCAGGCCCTGGATGTTCGAGGGGAAGAGGTTCTTACCCGAGACCGGGATTCCCATGCGGAAGATCGCCTGCATCAGGAGGCTGTTGGCACTGGCCGATCCGGTGCCGTTGACGTTCGCCAGTTTGATGGAGAAGTCGTTGACCTGCGTGCGCTGGTCGAGCGCTTCGTCGATCGCCATGACTAGCTCCGTCCCGCGCCGCTCGGCGACATCGCGCCGATCCGGATGAAGTTCGTGCTCGCGGCGTAGGGGATCTGGAGGTCGAAGAGCTCCATGTCCCAGGCCGCGGTCGGACAGCGTTCGGCGCACAGTCCGCAGTGGACGCACACGTTCTCGTCCTTCACCATGACCCGTCCAGTCTGGGGGAGCGGCGCCGACACGTAGAGGTCCTGGTCGAGGTTGGGCGCCGGCGCGGAGAGTCGCGTGCGCAGGTCGGCCTCGTCGCCGTTGCCGGTGATGGTGAGGCACTGGACCGGGCAGATGTCGATGCAGGCGTCGCACTCGATACAGGCCGGTGCGTTGAAGGCCGTCTCCACGTCACAGTTGAGACAGCGCTGCACCTCACGCACGGTCTGTTCGACGCTGAAACCCAGTTCTACTTCGAGGCTCAACGACTCGAAGCGCTTCGTCAGTTCTACGTGGGACATCTTCTGGCGCGGTGACGGGTTGTAGTCGTTGTGATAACTCCACTCGCTCATACCCATCTTCTGGCTCACCAGGTTCATGCCCTGCGGTGGTCGATCGTTGAGGTCGACGTCGAAGCAGTGGTTGTTGATCGAGATCGCGGCCTGGTGGCCGTGCGCGACGGCCCAGATGATGTTCTTCGGTCCCCACGCGGCGTCGCCGCCGAAGAAGACGCCCGTCAGCGTCGACTGCATGGTCGTCTCGTCGACGACCGGCATGTCCCACTCGCCGAACTCCATGCCGAGGTCGCGTTCGATCCACGGGAAGGCGTTCTCCTGACCGATCGCGAGGATCACGTCGTCACAGGGGAGGATCACCGACCTCAGGACCGTCGACTGACGGGCGCCCTCGTCCCACTCGAGGACGTCGAACTCCATCCCGACGAGCTTCCCGTCTTCGATCACGAAGCGCTTCGGCGCGTGATTCACGATGATCTCGACGCCCTCTTCTTCGGCGTCATCGAGCTCCCACGGTGACGCTTTGAAATATTCGCGCGGACGGCGCGCCATGACCTTGATATCGGTGCCCCCGAGCCGTCGCGACGAACGACAGCAGTCCATGGCCGTGTTGCCGACGCCAATGATCAAGACCCTCGAGCCGATCGCACTGACGTGACCGAAGGCCACCGATTCGAGCCAGTCGATGCCGATGAAGATGTGCGATTCGATCTCGTCGTAGCGACCGGGGATGTCCAGTTCCTTGCCTCGTGGCGCACCGACTCCGACGAAGATCGAGTCGAAGCCCTCATCGAGCAGCGCCCGCAAGCTGGTGACCGGCGTGTTGTATCGGACCTCGACGCCCATGTCGAGGATGATCTGTGTCTCGTCTTCGAGCACCTGTTCGGGGAGTCGAAAGGACGGAATGTTCGAACGCATCAGACCGCCGGGCTTGTCGAACTGCTCGAACATCACGACTTCGTAGCCGAGCGGCAAGAGATCGTTGGCGACCGTCAGCGACGACGGTCCGCATCCGATGCACGCGATCCGTTTGCCGTTCTTCTCGGTGGGGATGGCAGGGAGACGGTTCGAGATATCGCCCTTCAGGTCCGAGGCGACGCGCTTGAGTCGACAGATGGCAACCGGCTGTCCGTCCACGCGGTCGCGACGACAGGCCGGCTCGCACGGTCGGTCGCACGTTCGTCCGAGGATCCCCGGAAAGACGTTGGACTCTCGGTTCAACATGTAAGCGTCGTCGAACTGGCCCTGCGCGATCATCCGGATGTAGCCGGGCACGTTGGTGTGCGCGGGACAGGCCCACTGGCAGTCCACTACCTTGTGGTAGTAACTCGGATCCTGGTCATTCGTGGGCTCCACGGAGCGTTCTCCTTCGATACGACTCGACTTAGTCCCGCGGCGCGAGAGGTTCCGCGATAGGGGCCAAAACTCACTTTACTCCTCTTATTTTGGGACTTTGGTCGCGAATTCCACACCATTTGCCCAACCGCACTGCGGAGCCGAACGGGCACCTCACAAAAGAGAGCGACGAACTCTCACTCGTCAACACGAAAGGATTTCATGCCAGTATGAGGGGACCAAATCGAAAGGATCATCATGACCGAAGAAGTTGACGGCGGCCTACCCGCTTTCGCTGACGCCGACGGCACCGGGGTACTGCACCGTGTGATCGGCGACACCCTGCCGGTGCTCGAGGTACAACTTAAGTCCGGTCAGTCGGTGATCTCCGAGGGTGGCGAACTCTCTTGGATGACACCGTCAATCGTCATGACGACCCAGACCGCCGGCGCCGGCGGCGCCGGTTTCGTCGGCGTCCTCAAGCGAGCGGTCGCCGGTGGCACGATCTTCATGTCGCAGTACACCGCGTCAGAGGACAGCTCGACCGTCGCCTTCGCGACCAAGTTGCCCGGTCGGATCATGCCGATCCACGTGGACGCCGACAACGAGTACATGGTGTCGCGCCACGGGTATCTGGCGAGCACCGACGGCGTGACGCTCAACATCGGCTTCCAGCAGAAGCTCGGTGTCGGCGTCTTCTCGGGCAACGGATTCATCCTCCAGCGCATCGCCGGAGCCGGTACGGCCTGGATCGAACTGTCCGGGGAGATCGTCACCTATGAACTGGGCGCTGGCGAGTCGATCCTGGTGCACCCGGGTCATATCGGACTCTTCGAAGCCAAGGTCTCGCTCGACATCCAGATGGTGAAGGGCATCAAGAACATGTTCTTCGGCGCCGAGGCACTTTTCCTGGCGAAGCTCACCGGTCCGGGCAAGGTCCATTTGCAGACGATGACGCTACCCGGGCTCGCGCACGCGTTGCAGCCGTACATTCCCGAAGGCAGCAACAACAGCGGCGGAGGCCTCGGAAACCTGGCCAAGACCTTCAACCTCGGCTGATCATCAACTCGTCGGCACGTCGAATCTGTGCCGGGTGGTTGAGGGGCGTGGGCGCGTAACGGTCTGACGTCTCGCGAGACTGAATCTCTCGTACGCTCAGAGTGAGACGAAGGAGGCGAAAGTGAACGACGGGTCGCTCGAACTCACTGCCGTCGACGTACCCTTCTCTGATGAGGAGTTGACCGCGCTCGCGCTGGCCGCTCAGCCGATCACCACGCTCGCCGACGACGCGGTTCCTTGGGGCGGGGGCGAAACTCGCCCGCCGTCACTTTTGCCGAGTTGGTACATGCCGTCGCCTTCGTATCACCTGCGTGGGCGCTGGACCCGCGCCATCGTGATCACGTTGATCGTGGGGTTCCTCATAATCGACGCCTTCGGACTCTGCATCACGTCGGGCTTCCTCTCCTTCGCGTAGCCCTCGACGCTGGCTCCCGGTCGAGTGCCGGCGACCCCTGATTGCCCCGGATCTGGACCGACCTACGTGGTGTTGACCGAAAGTCGCGCAGGCGCACTCGGCCTTTAGATTGGGGTGGACCAACACAATCGGGGATGGCGAACTTGGCCGAACACCCATACGAGCACGGCACGTCCGGATTTGCCGACGGCAAGCGCTACCAAATGGCGAGACCGGACTATCCCGACGACGCCGTGAAGTTCCTGGTCGACTCGTTGGGCATCGAAGATGACGCGCACGTCCTTGACCTCGGCGCGGGTACCGGAATCTTCACGGGACAACTCGTTCCCTACTGCGCGAACATCACGGCGGTCGAACCGACGCTGGGAATGCGCGAGGTCCTCAGTCAGCGGTTGCCGAAGGTGAATGTCCTGGACGGACGAGACGTGGACATCCCACTCGAGAGCGCGACGGTCGACTGCGTCGTCGTGGCGCAGGCCTTCCACTGGTTCGACGCGCCGGTGGCGATGGAGGAGATCCATCGGGTACTGGTTGACGGCGGCCGACTCGGCGTCTTGTGGAACGAACGTGACGAAACGGTGCCCTGGGTGGCCGAACTCGGAAAGGCGATGCGTTGGCCCTCCAACCAGCCCTACGAAGTTGGCCATGATTTCACGGCGATCTTGGCGTCGGGACCGTTCGTCAATATCGAACGAAGGAAGTTCAGTCACTGCCAGGTCCTCGACCACGAACTGCTCCTCCAACGAGTTCTCACTACCAGTTACATCGCGGTCATGGACGACACCGAACAACGGACCTTGATGCGAGAGGTGCGGCACGTGGTGGACGGGCTACCCGCGATCATTGAACTGCCCTACATCACCGACGTGTATCGCGCCACTGCGATTGTGCGCTGATCACGGCGTCAGAGCAAATCCGAGCGCGTCCATCGCCATCGCTTCGAGGATTGCACGAGTGATCTCGGTGTCGCGATGCGAGGCACTGTGCGGTGTCGAGTTGAGAAGACCGAACACCGCCTGGATCTTGGTGCGCGCCACGCTCTCCGAGAGTGCGGAATCGATTTGTCGCAGAACTCCGATCCATACCTCTAGATAGTCGCGCTGAAGACGACTCACGGTCCGCGCGTCCTCGGCGGCGAGGTTGGCGAAGTCGTGGTCCTGGATGCGGATCAGGTCACGATCGCGTAGGGCGAAGTCGGTGTGAAACGAGATGAGTAGTCGCAACGCATCGGCGGGCGAGGGCGCCTTCGATCGTTCCGTTCCCTGTTCCAGGAGTTGTCGACTCACGTCGATGAGGAGGTCGGCCAGAAGAGCCTCTTTGCTCGCGAAGTGTCGGTAGACCGCGGGACCGCTGACGCCGGCCTCGGCGGCGAGGTCCTCCATGGAGACGGCGCGAAAGCCACGTTCGGCGAAGAGCCGGGTGGCGGCATGAACGAGCTGCCGGCGTCGCTCCGCCTTCATCTGCGTGCGTCGGGTCACTTCCTTCACTCCGGCCTCCCACTGGACGTATCGGCATTTCGTTGGTACACTATTTCAGTTAATCATAACTAACTCAAATCGGGGGGTCACGTGGAGCGACTTTCGAGCACTGTGGACCGTCACAGCGAATCTTTCGCGCGCAACACGGCCGCGCACCTAGTCCTCGTCGAAGAGCTGCGGGCACGCCTGGACCACCACTCACGCGGTCCCGAGACGTCGAGGGAACGCCACGTCCAGCGAGGCAAGCTGTTGCCGCGCGATCGGGTCGACACCCTACTGGACCGCGGCAGTCCCTTCCTCGAACTCTCGCCGCTCGCGGCGTATCAGATGTACGACGACGAGGCACCGGGGGCCGGCATCATCACGGGCGTCGGTCGCGTCAGCGGTCGCGAGTGCGTGGTCGTGGCGAACGACGCGACCGTCAAGGGTGGCACCTACTACCCGATGACCGTGAAGAAGCACCTGCGCGCCCAAGAGGTGGCGCTGGCGAACCGATTGCCCTGCCTCTACCTCGTCGACTCGGGCGGGGCCTTTCTGCCGCGCCAGGACGAAGTCTTCCCCGACCGCGACCACTTCGGGCGGATCTTCTACAACCAGGCGCGCATGAGCTCTCAGGGCATCGTCCAGATCGCGGCCGTACTCGGCTCGTGCACGGCCGGCGGCGCCTACGTTCCGGCGATGTCCGACGAGAGCGTCATCGTGCGAGGTCAGGGGACGATCTTCTTAGGTGGACCGCCGCTCGTGAAGGCCGCGACCGGCGAGGTCGTGACGGAAGAAGACCTCGGCGGGGGACTGGTGCACGCGCGCACGTCCGGTGTCGTCGACCACCTCGCCGACGACGACGCCCACGCGTTGTCGATCGTGCGATCGATCGTCTCGACGCTCGCGCCGCGAACCGACGCACCGTGGTCGGTGCAGGCGAGTGAAGAGCCGTCCGTCGATCCGAACGACCTCTACGGCGTCGTGCCCCCGGACTCGCGAACGCCCTACGACGTGCGTGAGGTCATCGCGCGACTCGTGGACGCCAGTCTCTTCCACGAGTTCAAGGCCGAATACGGCACGACCTTGGTCACCGGCTTCGCCCACCTCTGGGGACACCCGGTCGGGATCGTCGCGAACAACGGTGTGCTGTTCTCGGAGTCGGCCCAGAAAGGCGCGCACTTCATCGAACTGTGCGATCAACGCAAGACTCCGCTGGTCTTCTTGCAGAACATCACCGGGTTCATGGTCGGACGCGAGTACGAAGCCGGTGGTATCGCCAAGCACGGCGCGAAGATGGTGAACGCCGTCGCGTGCGCCCGGGTCCCCAAGCTGACCGTCGTGATCGGTGGCTCCTTTGGCGCCGGCAACTACTCGATGTGCGGAAGGGCCTATTCACCTCGGTTCCTCTGGATGTGGCCGAACGCCCGCATCTCGGTCATGGGGGGCGATCAGGCGGCGGCCGTGCTGGCGACGGTCAAGCGAACCCAGATCGAGGGATCGGGCGGTGCGTGGAGCGACGCGGAGGAAGAGGAGTTTCGCGCACCGATTCGTGATCGCTACGAAGCAGAGGGCAACGCGTACTACTCGACGGCCCGACTCTGGGACGACGGCATCATCGATCCGCTCGAGACGCGCACCGTCCTCGGCCTCGCGCTGTCGGTGTGCGCGAACGCGCCGCTCGAGGACGTCGGCTACGGCGTCTTTCGAATGTGAGCCCCGTGTTCGACACGGTCCTCGTCGCCAATCGAGGCGAGATCGCGGTGCGGGTGATTCGCACCCTTCGTCGACTGGGCGTCAGATCGGTCGCCGTCTTCAGTGACGCCGACCGGGGCGCCCGCCACGTGCTCGAAGCCGATGACTCGCTCTACCTCGGCGCGACGCCGGCGCGCGAGAGCTACCTGAACATCGCCCGGGTCCTTGACGCCTGCGCACGTTCCAACGCCGACGCGGTTCATCCGGGCTACGGATTCCTTTCCGAGAACCCGAACTTCGTCGACGCGTGCGCCGCCAACGGCGTCGTCTTCATCGGACCACCGGCGTCCGCGATCCGTTTGATGGGGGACAAGATCCAGGCGAAGCTCCACGTCGCCGCGTCGGGCGTGCCGGTCGTTCCCGGTCGCCTCGAAACGGGAATGTCGGACAGCGATCTCGCGAGCGCGGCTCGAGAGATTGGCTTTCCGGTCCTGGTGAAGCCCGCGGCCGGCGGCGGCGGCAAGGGTATGCAACTCGTGGAACGCGAAGCGGACCTCGCACTCGCGCTCGTCAGTGCCCGACGAGAGGCGATCTCGGCCTTCGGCAACGACGCACTGTTCCTCGAACGCTTTCTCGAGCGACCTCGGCACGTCGAGGTGCAGGTGCTGGCCGACCAACACGGCGCGGTCATCCAGTTGGGCGAGCGCGAGTGCTCGCTGCAACGTCGTCACCAGAAGGTCATCGAAGAGTCGCCGTCACCACTCATCGATGACGCGACGCGCGAGCGACTGGGCGCGGCCGCGATCGCGGCCGCGCGCAGCGTCGACTACACCGGCGTGGGAACGGTCGAGTTCATTGTCGCGGGCGCTCGACCAGACGAGTTCTTCTTCATGGAGATGAACACCCGCCTGCAGGTCGAACATCCGGTCACCGAGATGGTGACCGGCATCGACCTCGTTGAACAGCAGCTGCGAGTGGCCGCGGGTGAACACCTCGGCAGCGACGTGACGTCCGCACGCGTCCACGGCCACAGCGTCGAAGCGCGTATCTACGCCGAGAGTCCGGCGCGCGGCTTCCTCCCGACGAGTGGACGCCTGCTGGAGGTTCACGAACCCGTCGGTGAAGGGGTCCGAGTGGACAGTGCACTGCTCGAGGGACTCGACGTGGCGACCGACTACGACCCGATGTTGGCCAAGGTCGTGGCGTGGGCGCCCGACCGGACCAGCGCGTTCGCCCGCCTGCGACGGGCGCTCGAGGAGACCGTCGTCCTGGGCGTTGCCACCAACGTCGGATTCCTGGGTCGACTCGTTACCAGTCCGGACGTGGTCGCCGGTCAACTCGATACGGGCCTCATCGAGCGAGAGATCGCGACGTTGGTCGTCACCGAACCATCACTGGAGGCGCTCGCTCTTTACGCGTTGACGTGGTTGACGCGAATGACGTCGGCCGAATCGATCAATGACCCGTGGCGCGCACTGCGCGGTTGGCGCAGTGGTGGACGAGTATGCCCGTTGACCTTGCGGGTGAGCGGTGGCGCCAGGACCGTCACCGTGGTTCGAGTGTCGGGAACGCCCGCGGATGCTCGCGTCTCCGCGAACGGCGCCGAAGCGGCCGTAGGGCTCATCGCACGAGACAGCGACCAGTACATCAGCGTGAACGGCGTGTCGCGACGTGCCTGGTACCGGATCGAGGGGGCGACGACGTGGCTCTGTGTCGGTGGCGAGACGTGGGCGTTCCACGAAGAGGACGTCGGCGCTCGCGCTCGCGGTGCGGCGGCCTTCTCCAACGACGTGCGCAGCCCGATGCCCGGCACCGTCGTCAGCGTGCGCGCGTCCTCCGGTCACGAGGTGCACGCGGGCGACGCGCTCGTGGTGGTGTCGGCGATGAAGATGGAACACGTCCTCGTGGCTCCGCGCGACGGCACCGTGGATATCCTGGTGCGAGAAGGTGATTCGGTTGTCGTTGACGAGGTGGTGGCACGTGTGGTCCCACCGAGTACGTCGACGGAGAGCGGTTCGTGAGTGCGTCGATGAGTTCACGACGCCCGGATGATTCGAGAAGGCGGTAACGAGATGGACAAGGTAGTCGGCAGTGCGACCGAAGCGGTCGCCGACATCGGCGATGGTTCGTCACTGGCCGTCGGCGGGTTTGGACTCTGCGGCGTGCCGTCGGTGTTGATCGAAGCGATACTCGACAGCGGCGCCACTGATCTCGTGACCGTCAGCAACAACTGCGGCGTGGATGAATACGGACTGGGCACGCTGCTCCGCGAGAGGCGCATCCGTCGCACGACGGGATCGTACGTGGGGGAGAACCGCGAGTTCGCGCGACAGTACCTTTCGGGTGAGCTGGAGGTCGAACTCGTCCCGCAGGGGACCCTGGCCGAACGGCTGCGCGCCGGCGGCGCCGGTATCGCGGCGTTCTACACGCGTGCCGGTGTCGGCACGATGGTCGCCGACGGGGGGCTCCCGCTTCGCTACGGTCCCGGCGGTTCGGTCGCGTTGGCGTCGGAGCCCAAGGAGATCCGCGTCTACGACGGGATCGAGTACGTGCTGGAGCGCGCGATCACGTGTGACTTCGCGATCGTGCACGCCCGGCTCGGCGACCGCCACGGCAACCTCGTCTACGAAAAGGCCGCGCAGAACTTCAATCCTCTGTGTGCCCAGGCCGGTCGCATCACGATCGCCGAGGTCGAGGAGCTCGTCGAGCCGGGTGAGATCAACCCGGCGAGCGTGCACACACCGGGTATCTTCGTCCAACGGGTCGTCGTTTCGAGCGCCGAGAAGCGCATTGAACGCCGAACCGTCACGCTCGAACGGGTCGGAGCGCGCTGATGACGCTCACGCGAGAAGAGCTCGCCGCGCGCGTCGCCCGCGAACTGAAGGACGGACACTACGTGAACCTGGGCATCGGCATGCCGACGCTGGTGCCGAACTACGTGGGTGACGGCGTCACCGTGGTCTTGCACTCCGAGAACGGCATCCTCGGTGTCGGCCCCTACCCCGACGAGGAGCACGTTGATCCGGACCTGATCAACGCCGGCAAGGAGACGGTGACCACCCTGCCCGGCGCCTCGTTCTTCGACGCCGCGACGTCGTTCGCGATGATTCGTGGCGGCCATATCGACGTGGCGGTGCTCGGGGCGATGGAGGTCTCGGAGTTCGGTGATCTCGCGAACTGGATCGTCCCCGGTAAGACGGTCAAGGGAATGGGCGGAGCCATGGACCTCGTGCACGGCGCCAAACGAGTCGTCGTGATGATGGAACACCTGAACAGAGATGGAGCGCACAAGATCGTGCGCGAATGCTCCCTGCCCCTGACGGGTAAGCGCTGTGTGCACCGCATCTACACCGACCTGGCGATCATCGACATCGACGCCGACGGCTTGGTCCTTCGTGAGACCGCGCCAGGCGTCAGTGTCGACGACGTGCGCGCGGCCACGGGACCGGAGTTGAGGGTGGCGTTGTGAGCGGCGAGGAGCGACCGGTGCACGAGCAGCGCGGGCTCTGGTTCGAGGAGTTCGAGGTGGGGGCGATCTATCGACACTCACCGGGACGCACGGTGAGTGAAGCGGACAACGTCCTGTTCTCCACCCTGACGATGAATCCGCAGGCCCTGCACCTCGACGCGGCGTGGGCCGCGCAACAGCCGTTCGGCCAACGCCTGGTCAACAGTCTCTTCACGCTGTCGACGCTCGTCGGCCTCTCAGTCGGTCAGTTGACGCAGGGCACGATCGTCGCCAACCTCGGGTTCAGCGACGTGGTCTTTCCGAAGCCGGTCTTCCACGGTGACACCTTGTACGCCGAGACCGTCGTGCTCGACAAGCGTCTGTCGGAGAGTCGACCGGGCTCGGGTATCGTGACCTTCGAGCACACGGCTCGCAATCAGAACGGCGTCGTCGTCGCGGTCGCGAAGCGCTCGACGATGGTGCTCACGAGGCCCGCTCCGTGAGTTGGACGCCGCTCGGTCCGGCGTTGCTGTTCTGTCCCGCCGATCGACCCGACCGATTCTCCAGGGCCGCCGCGGCGGCTGACATGGCCATCCTCGATCTCGAAGACGGGGTCAACGCCGGTGACCGTGCCGCCGCACGGACGGCGGTCATCGACAACGTGCTCGATCCGCAACGAACGATCCTCCGGGTGAATCCGGTCGACTCCGCCGACTTCGTTCTCGATCTCGCGGCGTTGGACCAGACCCCCTACACCCTGGTGATGCTGGCCAAGACGGAGTCGGCGGACCACGTGAACGCACTCGCGGGACGCGACGTCATCGCGCTGTGCGAGACCGCGAAGGGTGTGCTCGAGGCCGGGCCGATCGCGGCGGCCGCGTCGACCGTCGCCCTGATGTGGGGTGCCGAAGACCTGCTCGTCTCGCTCGGCGGACGGTCCAGTCGAACCGAGAGCGGCCGGTACCGCGACTTCGCGCGCCACGCTCGCTCGCAGGTTCTGCTCAGCGCGCGAGCGTTTGATCGTGTGGCGATCGACGCCATCCATCTCGATATTGCCGACGTCGACGGTCTGCGCGCCGAAGCCCAAGACGCCGCCGCGTCCGGTTTTGGAGCCACCGCCTGCATCCATCCGTCCCAGGTCGAGGTCGTGCGAGCGGCCTATCGTCCCACGGACGACGAGGTCGCGTGGGCGGCCGGTGTGCTGCGAGCAGCGATGAGTGAACGAGGCGTCTTTCGCTACGAGGGACGGATGATCGACGCGCCGCTTCTACGCCACGCCGAACAGATTCTCTCGAGCGTCGGACGCCTCAGCGGCGAGTGAGTGCTCAGACGCCGCTGGGATTCAGCGACGCCGACTGCGTGTGCAGGCTCTGCGTCACCGTGCACACCGTCGTGCGAATCGGCACGGCTCCGATCAGGGAGTGATTTCCGGCGAGCGCGACGCGGACGGCGTTCACGCTCGACGCTCGGCACAGCGAACCGGGCCAGTTGGCCGTGTCGCCGACACCGAGTGGCACGTACGCCGCCTGACCCGACGTCACGACGGTCTTGGTTTTGCTCGTGATGTAGACGTGGGACCACGGACCGACGTAACCGGAGCTCGTGGTGTTGAACCCCCGAGCCACGACCGGCGCGACCGTGCACTCCGGGCCGTTGTTCACGAACTTCAGTGTGTAGTAGATCGTCCCGGCCGCGCCATTGGGCTCGCCGGAGAGCGACACGTGCAGGTGGTTCGCCGTGCAGATCGGGAAGGCCGCGAGCGAGACCGGCTGTCCGCTGATGGGACGCGGCCGCGGACTCGACGCGCCACTCGCGACGGCGTACGCGACGCCGGCGGCGGCGACGATGGCGGAGATCACGGTGGCGATGACGCGTTGGCGACGCCGTTGGCGACGGCGCGCCTCTTCGATGAGCATCTGCTCGGCCTCGCGGTGTTCGAGAGAGCTGCTCGTGACGGGCGACGTCTCGGGTGCGACGGCGGTTTGGACTGGGGTCATGTTCAATCTCCGGTTAGTAACGAACTCCGCTTTGGTGCTACTATATCTAGCACCATGTTGAGTGTCAAGTTGACTCCCCAAGAATCGGTGGCGCTCCATGATCAGGTAGCCGCCGAGCTTCGTCGAGCGATCGCCGACGGCGAGGCCCGACGCGGCGAGCGACTCCCGCCCGCGCGCGACCTGGCCGCCGTACTCAACGTCAACTCGAACACGGTCCTTCGAGCACTGCGCATACTGCGCGACGAGGGCCTATTGGAGTTTCGCCGCGGTCGTGGCATCACGGTGTCGGGCACGCCGGAGGTCGGTGCCGTGGTGACACGAGCACGCGAGTTGATCGACTTCGCCAGGGGCCACGGGTACCGCCGTGACGAGCTCGCCCGACTCATCGAGTCACTGCCGTAGTGGCGAATGGCTAGAGCTCTTCGGAGGTCCCCACGGTGACGCCCGCGTCTCTCATGGCCGAAATCGCCTCACGCGTCGTGTCCGGATCGACACCGGCGCAGAGATCGAGTGCCACATCAACGTCCAGTCCGAGGGCGCGCGCATCGAGGGCCGTGGCTTTTACGCAGTGATCGGTCGCGAACCCGACGACCGTCACGTGCTTGATGCCGGCCGAGTTGAGTACCTCGGCCAGCGACGATCCCTCTTCGCTCACGCCTTCGAAGCCCGAATAGGCACCTTCGTGGAGGCCCTTGCGAATCGTCACGTCCCACGCCTCGTCAGCGAGTGAGGGGTGAATCTGAGCTCCCGCGGATTGAGCGACGCAGTGCACGGGCCAGGTCGTCGCGAAGTCCGGACTCTCGGACCAGTGGTCACCGGGGTCGAGGTGCCAGTCCTGGGTGACAACCATCAAGTCGTACTCGTCATCGTGAGCGCGCAAGTACGCGGCGATCTCTTGCGCGGTGCGCGTCGCGCCGGGAACGGGGAGCGCGCCGCCCTCGAAGAAGTCCGGCTGAGGGTCGACGACGATGATTGCGCGACCTCCGCTCGACGGCTCAGTCACTGGCACCCTACTGGTTGGAACGCGTTGGCGTCGTACCATCGATCACCTCGGTCAACAGAACCGGATCACCCGCGCTGAGCGCGAAGGCCCTCGTGGGCAGTTCGGCGATCGCCGAATCCGCGATGGCTCGAGCGAGCTCGAGTGAGGTGTCGACGACGGTCTGTCCACGTTCGACGAGTCGGTGCGTCAGCGCGCGACTGTTCTCGGGAGGTCCGGTGACCGGCGAGTCGCGAGGTACCACCAGTTCGGTGGTGGCGAAGCCGTCCACGAGGAGTCGAAAGGCGTCCTTGGCACCGCCGCTCGACATCTTGCCGATCGATCGCTTGGCGACGGACCGCATCTGGTCGCCGTCTTCGATGGCGACCAGTTTGAAGACGAATCCCGGTGGCATGTACCCGGTGACCAGCTTCGTCCCGACCCCGAAGGAGTCGACCGGCGCGTCGTTCGCGAGCAGATCGGCGATCACGAATTCATCGAGGTCCCCCGTCACGGTGATCTTGACCTTCGACGCGCCGCGCTGATCGAGCAGTTTGCGCGACCGACGGGCGGCGTCCGCCAGGTCCCCGGAGTCGATGCGGATGGCGCCCAGTTCCGCTCCGGCGAGGTCCAGGGCCAGTTCGGTGCCGGCCTCGGTGTCGAAGGTGTCGACCAGCAACGTCGTGCCGGTGCCCTGCGCGCGGAGCTGTGCCTCGAAGGCTTCGCGTTCACTGCGATGAGCCAGTATGAACGCGTGTGACGCGGTGCCCGCGGTCGGCACGCCGTAGGTCATGCCGGCCGCCAAGTTACTCGTCGCGTCGAATCCGGCGACGTACGCCGCGCGGGCGGCCGCAACGGCCGCGGCCTCGTTGGTGCGGCGTGAACCCATCTCGATGAGACGATGGCCCTCGGCCGCTTGCACGACGCGCGCGGCCTTGGTCGCCACACCGGAGTCGTAGTTGAGTATCGAGAGCACCAGGGTCTCGAGTACCAGGTCACAGAATCGACCGTCGATTCGCAGAATCGGCGAGAGTGACGTGAAGACTTCACCTTCCAGGTAACCGTGGACGTCACCTTCGAATCGATACGACGAGAGGAACGTCGCCAGCTCGGGGCTCACGATGTGCTCCTGGAGCAGCCACGAGATCGTGTCCTCGTCGAAACTGAACGTGGACAACGCCTCGAGGAGGCGTCCGGTGCCGCTCACGACTCCGTATCGATAGCCGTTGGCGAGTGAGCGAGTGAACACCTCGAAGGTCGCCTTGGCGTTGATGACGCCCGAGACGAGTGCGCCGTCGAGCATGCTCAACTCGTATCGGTCGGTGTAGAGGGACTCCTGTGCCTTCATCAAGTTCGAGTCGCGGACTTTCTCTCCGGTTGACGTAGACGTCAAACGCGAGAGTACCGCAACATTCGCAGTGGTCGGTGGTGTCGACGCCGGTACGATTGAGACGTTCGGGAGTTGAGGATTGAGAATCATTGACGAGTGAATCCCACGGGCCCACCAACGCTCCGGACCCTCCGACGGCGCCCGGCGTTCGTCGCCAACTCATTAGCGGACTCGCCCTCGCGCCGGCCGGCGCGAACGTGATCATGCAGCTGTCGCGCCTGCCGATCGGACACGCGATCGTCGAGAGCCACGTCGACAGTGGTTCGCTGAGCAAACATCCGATCAAGCGCACGAGGACGACGCTGGCCTTCATCATGACGGCGCTCTTCGGGACCGAACACGAGCGCGCGGTGATACGGCGCGAAGTGAGCGCCACTCATCGCCTCGTCCGTTCCGATCCCGGTGACGCCGTCGCCTACGACGCACTCGATCCAGATCTGCAGCTCTGGGTCGCCGCGTGCATGTTCCGCGGCGTCGTCGACGCCGTGACGTTCCTCAGCGGACCGGTTGACGACGCGCGCTACGCGGCGCTCTTGGGGCACTGCGCGCCATTCGCCACGACGCTGCAGGTCAGCGAGTCGCGATGGCCGCGCGACCGCGAGGCCTTCGAGGACTATTGGTCGGCGTCGGTTCGTGACGTGGCCATGGACGACGTGACGCGCGCCTATCTGCGCGGCATCGCCGAGTTGGACTTCTTGCCAACGCCGATAGCGCGCCTCCTCGGGCCGAGCCACCGGTTCATCACGGTGGGCTTTCTGGCGTCACCCTTCCGAGAGGAGTTGGGACTGTCGTGGACGACGCGCGACCAGCGACGATTCGAACGAGTACTGTCCGGCGTGGCGTTACTCAATCGGTACCTCCCGCGCCCGCTTCGCGAGTTCCCGTGGAACCTCGTCGAGTACGACACGCGACGGCGGATCGCGCGGGGCCGTTCCGTCCTCTAGTCCGCTCTGCCCGGCCGATTCTCGCGTTACGTTCAAGGCTCGGCCGTAGTAGTGGTCCAAAGCCCGAAGGCGTAGCCTGAGTAAAACTCGAAAGATGGTGATGTCACTAGGTACTGGACCCGATCCGAATCGATTCGCCACCAAGTTGTTCAATGGCCTGCCACTGCGTTATGACCGTCTTGGTTATCTCTTGTCGATGGGCCAGGATCGTCGCTGGCGTGCCGCGGTCGTCGACAAGGTGAAGGCCACGCCGGGCGAGCGGGTTCTCGACGTGGCGACCGGTACCGCGGGCGTGGCGCTGGCGCTGCGGGCCGCGACCGGCGCCGAGATCACCGGCATCGACCTCAACGCGAACATGCTCGAGAGCGCGCGCCAGAAGCTGTCACGTCGCGGCGAATCGGGCGTACGCCTCGTCCAGGGCCGGGCCGAGGACCTGCCCTTCGCCGACGACAGTTTCGACGACGTGACCTTCACCTATCTCCTGCGCTACGTCAGCGATCCCGCGGCGACCGTGGCCGAGCTCGCTCGGGTACTGAAGCCCGGCGGCGTGCTCGCGGGCATGGACTTCTACGTCCCGCCCTCTCGCCTCTGGCGCGCGATGTGGTGGTGCTACACCCGTTGGGTCCTGCCCGTAGGGGGACTGCTCACCGGCGGGCGCGAGTGGTACGAGGTCGGACGCTTCCTCGGTCCCAACATCGAGGCCCACTACATGCGCTGTCCCCTCGAGACGATCATCGAGTACTGGAAGGCCGCCGGCATGGTCGACGTGCACGCCCGGCCCATGTCCCTGGGTGGTGGCCTCGTCATGTGGGGTACCAAGGGGAGTGGTGACTAAGAGCGTCGAGGGACCGGCGTTCTACGCGACCGGTCGGCGAAGCGCGTGGCGCGACGTGCGCGCGGTGCTCCATCCGCCTTACACCGCGTGGCACCTCTCGTACGTCGTGCTCGGCGCCATGATCGCGCCGCACGTCAACTGGACCACACTGATCGCCACGTTGCTGGCGTTCTTCCTGGCGGTCGGCATCGCGGCGCACGCGCTCGACGAACTGCGTGGCCGACCGCTCGGCACGGCCCTGCCGACGTGGCTGCTCAGTGGCGCTGCCGCCGTCGGCCTGGGCGGCGCCGTGGCTCTCGGCGTGATCGGCATCGCGCGGGTCGGCTTCGGACTCCTGGTCTTCGTCGTGGTCGGCGCGTTCTTCGTGCTCGCCTACGACCTCGAACTCTTCGGCGGTCTGGTGCACACCGACCTCGGGTTCGCCGTCTCCTGGGGCGCCTTCCCGGTCCTGACCTCCGCCTACGCCCAGACCTCGACGATCACGTGGTCGGCCGCGGTGTTGGCCCTGGCCGCGGCGCTGTTCTCCGCCGCGCAGCGCAACCTGTCGAACCCAGTACGCATGATCCGTCGCCGCGTGACGTCGGTCGAAGGCGAGATCACGTTCGCCGACGGTACCGTTCGGCCGATCGACCGTGACTTCTTGCTACTGCCCACCGAACGCGCGCTTCGCTCGCTCTCGATCGCGATGATCGCGCTGGCAGTGGCCCTGGTACTGGTTCGCCGCATCCACTGACGAGCACGTCGTTGCGGCGCAGCGTCAGTCAATCGAGTGGATGAACTCCTTGATGACGGTGGCGGCTTCACTCGGGGCCTCGAGCGCCCACCAGTGCCCGACGTCCTTCAGGGTCGCCTCGCGGGCGTTCAACGTCATGGCCATCTCGTGGGACATCCCTTCGTGACTGAACGAATCGAGTTCGGCGAAGAGGACCAGCCCCGGTGCCGACGTGGGACCGAACTGTGCGCCCCACGAGTGATGGACATTCGGCGTCGCCGATCGATAGAGATCGAGGATGCAAGTGGCCATCGTGTCGTCGGACCATTTCGCCAGGGTGAGGGCGTCGTCGTAGCCGAGGTGGAATCCCTCGTAGGCGTGGGCCATGTCCTCGATGGGTGCGTCGTGAACGGCCCGAAAGTACGCCTCCCCTTCACCGGGGGTCTGCCAGATCTGCGCGTATTCGTGCCACTTGGCTTTCGGGTGCACGCCGTTGGCGCAGTCGGCGCTCCACGAGCGCAGCAGGTCAGCGCGAGTCGTCGCGATCCGGTAGGCGAGGAGCGCTCCCCAGTCGTGGCCGACGAGATCGACGGGAGCGTCGAACTGCTCCAGTTCACCAATGATCCATTCGGCGTAGTCGTCCTTGGTGGCACCGAATCCCGGCGGTCGCGCACAGCCGAATCCCGGGAGTGACAGCGCGACGGTCTCTTCGTCGAACTCCGCGCGCACCTTGTCCCACAGAGCGGCGGTCTCAGGTACACCGTGGAGGAAAACGATCATCCTCGAAGAGTACCGCCGGTCCAAACGGCACTCAGACTTCGCACCGCGAAGGTTGAAGAGGTCTCGCACCGATAAATCGGAAAGATTCGAATCGTCGCCCTCGGTCCTAACTTCGAAACGCCGTGCGCCTATCCGTTGCCGATTCCGTTGCCGCCGGGGCCGTTGGCGTTGCCGTTACCGTTTCCAGGACCAGGGGACGTTGTCGTCGTAGTGGTCGTCGTGGTGGACCCCGGAGTCGCCGCCGCACTCAAACCGAGCGCGTTGGCGAGTGTCTTCAAGTCAGTTTGAAGGACGGTCCCGAAGGTCGGCGTGACGTAGCCGTTGGCGACGCCGTTGACGATGGCCGACGCAACCCCCTGGAGGTCACTGGCCGCCGCTTGGGCATTCCCCGAGGAGAGGTCGGTGACTGCCTGTTGCGCGCCACTGGATATCGCCTGGGCGATCTGCGGGCCGATCTCGTGGGCGGTCTGACCCGCGACGACGTCATTCACGATCTTTGTCAGGGAGTGCGATATCGAGGGCAACGTCGTCGTGGTGGTTGGTGGCACTGTCGTCGTCGTCGAAATAGTCGTCGTCGTATCGGTCTTCGGTGTTGATCCCAGCGCGAGGGCCAGACCGACGCCGCCGAGGATGACAACGACCACGAGAGCGACGATCAACGTCGTGTTGCGAGTTCGATTCGGATCGGTCGGCGCTGCGCGAGTCGCACTGGGAG
>JBEKCK010000027.1:0-33482 GCA_050014915.1 Acidimicrobiales bacterium
ATGGGTGGTTTGCCTCCGAGAGCGCTGTGGCCTCGGTGGTGATTGTAGAGGTGCAAGAAGCCTTCGAACGCTGCTCTTCGCTCCGCTTCTGATAGATAGGGGCGGACGTAGGCCCACTCTTCGAGCATCGTGCGGTTGAATCGCTCTACTTTGCCGTTGGTCTGTGGTCGGTAAGGGCGAGTCCGGCGATGGATGACGTCGTCGAGGGTTGCGGCGAAGAGCCGGCTGCGATAACACGAGCCGTTGTCAGTCATGACCTCGGTGACCTTGACGCCGCGTGCCTCGAACCACGCCCTCGCCCGTGACCAGAAGTCAGCGGCGGTCTCCTTCTTCTCGTCGCCGAGTATCTCGGAGTAGGCGACGCGACTGTGATCGTCAACCGCCGAGTGGATGAAGCCGTAGCCGACGCTGCCCCGGTAGCCCGTGGCCTTGGCGTTGTTGTGGTTCCCGATCGTTCGTCCGAGGACCTTCCAACCGCCGCCGTCGGGGATGCGGCCGAGCTTCTTCACGTCGACATGGATCAAGTCACCCGCTCGCTCGCGCTCGTAGCGACGAATGACGCGACCGGTGGGTCGGTCCATCCACTTCAGGCGATTGAGTCCCCGTCGACACAGCACCCGGTGCACGGTTGACGGTGCCACGCCGAGGCGGTAGCCGATGCGCGCCGGTCCGAGCTTGAGCGTCTGGCGCAGTTCGGTGATCTGGGCCTCGATCTCTGGTGAGGTCTGGTGGGGGCAGTGGTGCGCGCGACTCGAGCGGTCGACGAGTCCGAGTTCGCCCTCCTCGCGCCAGCGCCGCCACCACTTGTAGGCGGTCGGACGAGAGATGCCCATTTCATCGGCAACGTGGGCGACCGGTCGGCCCCCTTCGATGCGCATGACCAATGTCAGTCGGCCAATCGGAGTTAGGCGAGCGTTAGCGTGCATTTGAGTCTCCTGGGAGTTAGTGGTTTCTGAACATCTCCACTTTGCTCCCAGGGACTCATCCCCTCAGCGAAATCTTGTCAACAACGCTCGTGGTCAATACATCTAGCGCAGGATGTTGACGGCGCGCGCCGCGACCACGGCGATCGTGACGAGCGACACGATCGATTCCATCGTGAAGAGCACCTTCATGCGGCACGTCAGGGGCATGGCGTCGGCCGGCGCGCGAGGTGTAGAGGTAGTCGGTGAATCGGGGGCGCCAGTTCTCCGGCGCCAGGTGCGGGTTCTCCAACTGCGGGAACTGCAGGTCGATCACGAGTTTCTCGCCCGAGGCTCGGCGATGGGGTCCGCCGCGGTCGATCTCCCAGAACCACAGGCCGTAGAGGATGACGTTGGTCAACCACACCGCGACCGCGGAGTAGATCAGCTTTCGACCCTGCGAGACCTCGCTCACCAGCAGGTGGTGCACGAGCAACACCATGGACGTGATGTTCGCGGCCGTGACCAGCGCGATGAGGCCGAGCGTGACCTGGCGGATCCACGCGCTCTCGTCGGGGTGACGGTGTCGACGCGCGGAGAGCGGTCCGAGCGGCAACGCCACGAGCACCGGCAGCAACCAGTGTGGCCCGACCACCAGCCGATCGGGCAAGAGCACGTAGAGCGCGACACACACCACCAAGGCAATCGACGCGGGCCAGCGCGGCTCAAGGCGGCCGGTGTCGACGTCACTCAACTTACTTGCGCGCTCCCCTGCGCCAAGGACGAGAAGTTCTCGGGCAACAGCAGTGTGGCGAGAGTGGTCGAGGAGAACAGTTGGCGCAGTGACGAGACCTTGAGGGGATTGACGTCACCCGGCGGCGGGGCGGCGATCGTCGTGCGCCTGTTGTACGAGAGGACCTGCACCGTGAACTTGCTCATGTCGTGGCGCGTACGTGACGTCATCGTCGCGCCCGTCACCTCACCACCGCTTCCGGTGGTCACGGTGATGTCCAACGAGCCGAGCACCGTCTTTCGGGGGCTGCCGAGCACGTTCGTGAGAGGGACCTCGTTGTTCGAGAAGTCGTAGGTCTTGGAGTAGCCGCTCTTCGTGACCGTCTCGTGATGGAAGCTCTTGATGAGCGCCAGGTCCGGCCCGGGTTGCGTCAACTCCAGGGCGATGCCGAAGAACGACGGCGGGTTCTCGTTGAACTCCAACCACTTCCCCGACGAGATGTCGGCCGCTTCGGCGTAGACGTGATCGCCGACCAGGCGGAATTCGACCGACGTCTGGGAGAAGAGCAGCGGGAACTCGACGATCGCCTCGGCGCGAGAGTCCCTGAAGTTGGCGTTGATCGTGGCCGAGACGGTGTAGGACTGCCCGTTCGCCACGGTCAACAGCAGGCTGGCCGAACGCGGCGGGTTGCCGTTCAGGACTAGGGGGTCTTTCGGGATGCCCGACGGATTCGGGTCGGTCGCGGCGAGCACGACCCCGATGATGGTGAGCGAGGTTGCGAGGGCCGCCAGCGCGATTCCCGACGATTTCTTGAACGCGGCCATCCGACCACCCTACTAAGCAAGGATTTTCGTCCGGCTTCAGGCCAGGGGCTCTTGCAGGATCTCCAGCAGCAGTTCGAGCGAAATGTTGCGGCCACTCGCGATGAATCCGATGCGCGACGTCGCGTCGTCAACCAGGTCGTTCGTAATCGCGGCGTAGGACGCCGACGCCGATCCCTCGATGACGATGCCGTTGTTCTCGGCCGCTTCGCGCACCGCTCGACGAATGTCGATCTCCGGGACCAGCACCAGCGGAATGTCGTGCGAGGCGATGAGGCCATTGGTCACCGAGCCATCGTCGCCGCCACCCGCGAGTCCGTCGGCGATCGTCGGACGATGCTGCACTTCGGCCATCGTCGCACCGTGCAGTACGTAATAGAGCGCCGCGCTCTCCTGGGGCTGCACGCCGGTGATACGGATGTCAGTCCGGTCGTGGGCGTCCCGCGAGATCAGCGCGCCGGAGAGGAGTCCGCCACCGCCGACGGAGATCACGAGGTGCTCGAGCTCGGGTGCCTGCAGCAGTATCTCGTCGAACGCGGTTGACTGTCCGGCGATGACGTCGGAGTTGTTGAACGGCGAGATGAAGCGGATCGATCGCTCGTCGGCCAGCGCCATCCCGAAGGCCTGCGCCTCGTCGAACGACGTCCCGTGCTGGATCAACTCGATCATGTAGTTGCCCAACTTCTTCACCTTGGCCGCCGACGCGTTCGTCGGAACGACGACGGTGGCGGGGACGCCGAGCACGGAGGACGCGTAGGCGATACCGAGTCCGTGATTGCCCGCCGAGGCGGTTATGACGGCGCCGTTGGGATCGTCACGCCGAGAGGCGTCGACCGCCGCCAACGCACCGCGGACCTTGAACGACCCCGTCGGTTGCAGGCTCTCCATCTTCACGAACACCGGTCGACCGCGCAGTGACAGTGTGATCGTCGGCGTCGGCACGAGGTGATCGGCGATGACGCGCCGCGCCGCTTCCAGTTGCTCGACACTCGGGGGCAGGACCTGACGAATCACCGATGACAGCCTACAGGGCTCGATTTCTCGCATTCTGTAGTCAGGTAAGGTCAACGCGTGCACACGATACTGAGTGTCGTCATCGTGGCAATTCTCGCGTTCCTCGGGACGATGTTCGACAATTTCTTCGCCTTCGCGGCACAGTTGATCGTCACCGACAATGAGCGTTTCCGACGGGTCAGTTACGCCCAAGCGCTCGGCGTCGTCACGCTCCTCGTGCTCGCGGGGGGCGTCGGGTCGTTGCTCACGCCGATTCCGCTGCCATGGATCGGTCTCCTTTGTCTCGCGCCGTGGGCCCTCGCGTGGTACGCGTGGCGCCATCGAGCGAAGCCGCCGCGTGAGGTCTTTCGCCGGGGCGCGATCACGACCTTCGTGATGACCCTGGCCCTCGGCGGTGACAACCTCGCCGTGTGGGTCCCACTCCTTCGCGCTGACGGATTCTTCCACTCGGTCATCACCGTCGCCATCTTCGCGGTAATGGAGCTGTTGTTCATCGTGTTCGCCCAGTGGATCAGCACTCGCCCCGGACTCGTGGCGTGGGGCACGAAACACGCGCCGTTGATGTTGCCGTGGCTATACCTCGGCCTCGGGGTCCTCATCCTCGTCGAATGCGGCTCACTATGAACACCGAGTCGCGACGCCGCGAACGCTGACGCCTCGCGTCAGAAGATGTAGGGCACGAGCATCTTGGTCGAGCGTCGATACTCCGGATACGTGTCGGGGAACACCCCGGCCAGGTATCGTTCCTCGACCGTCGCGCTATAGATGAAGTAGACGCCGGCGAGTCCCACCGCGAAGAGCACCGACCAGCTCAGCGCCAACGCGGTACCGATGCCCGCGAACAGGATGCCGGTATAGATCGGGTGACGGACCAGTCGGTAGGGACCGCTGGTCACCAACTCCGGTTCCGCCTTCTGCGACATCGGGGTACCCCAGTTACGCCCGATATGGAGTCGCGCCCAGATGGCGAATCCGAGTCCGAGCGCCCACATCGCGAGCCCGATTCCGGCGCGTAGCGCATCCACATGGTGAACCCCAATCCGGAACGCTCCCACGCGAATCATGATGATCACCACCACGATGATCGGGATCCGAATCCGAAACTCGTTGGACCATGCGGGACGACCCCGCTTCATGGTGAACGCTGCCGCGAGCCAGCCAATCCAGAACAGCACCCATCCGATGGAGAGGATCAACTCGACTGCATGCACGTGACCGATTCTCCCACACGCACTTCCCAAGACGCGACGCAGCGATGTGTGAGCGGCCTACGCGCACACCCCGTGAGTAGCGTGAGACGGTGGCCCAGAGCACTCCCCAACAGACGCTCCGTCGCCTCACCATCATCGTCGCGATCCAGTGGATGGGCGCCACGTTGGGTCTGCCGTTGCTGCCGCTCTTCCTCGAGCACCGCGGCGGCGTGCCCACCGTCATCGGCTTCATCATGGCGTCCTTCTTCGTGGCGGGCGTGGTCACCCAGTTCTTCCTGGGCCGACTGGCCGACCGGTTCGGCCGTCGCCCGATCCTCATCTACAGCCTCCTCGCCTACGGCATCGCGAGCACGGCCTACCTGTTGCCGGTCTCGGCGCCGTGGTTCGCGCTCGCCCGGGCCGTGCAGGGAGCGTCGGCCGGCGCTATCGAGGTGGCGTCGATGTCGGCCGTCGCGGCGCTCTTTTCCGAGAACGAGCGCGGTCGAGCGATCTCACGCATCATCGCCGCCCAACTCTTGGGCCTCGCGCTCGGGCCAATCGCGGGCGTCGTCGTTTCGGTGAACAGCCTCGGCTGGGCATTCTTCGCGGCCGGCATGATCAGCATCGTGGCGGCGATCGTCGCCTACCGGACCAACCTTGGCGACCGGGCCTACGACCCGACGCCGCTGCCGAAGTTGCAGTGGAGCTCCCAACTCACGGGTGCCCTGGTCGCGGCCAGTGCCAGTGGTCTCGTCATCGGTGTGTACGAGGCCTGTTGGAGCCTGTTGATGCACGCGCATCACGCCTCGACGCTCCAGATCCGGCTCAGCTGGACGATCTTCTGCCTGCCGTTCGTCGCACTGAGTGGCGTCGGTGGATGGTTGGCCGATCACGCCAATCGCCGCTACATCGCGCTCGGCGGACTACTGAACGGTGCGATCTTCCTCTCGATCTACCCGCACATCCACAACAACGACCTCATCTTGTTCATGGGATCCCTGGAGTCGATCGGTGCGGCGATGTCGGCGCCGTCCATCTCGTCGCTGATGAGCCAGGGAGCGGTCCATCGCGAGCTCAGTCGGCGACAGGGCCTCTACGCGACGTCGAACACCGCGGCGCTCGCGGTCGCCGCCGGGACTTCGGGGCTCCTCTTCACCATCAACTCGGCGCTGCCGTTCACGGTGCTCGCCATCATCTCGGCCGTGCTCGGGCTAACCACCCTGTGGTGGTGGCGCAACGTGACGGGCAACATCACCGAAACGACCCCGAAAACGTGAACGGGGGCGGCTCTCGCCGCCCCCGTCCACTGCGATGGGTCGAAACTAGGACAACTAGTCCTTCCAGATCTGGTCCCAACGCGCCGATCCGGCGTCGGGGCTGAGGCAGCGGGTCGTTCCGTCGCCAGCCGTGCCCGAGACCCAGTTCTGCACGTTGGACCTCGCGGCCCACGCGTTCACCGTGGTGTCGAGCATGACGTAGGGGACCTCGATTGCGAAGCGACGGTTCACCGTCTGCCAGGCCGTCTTCTGCGTCGCGGAACCGACGCGCGCCGCCATGGCCGACAACAGTGCCGTCTCGACGACGGGGTCGGCCTGGTGGGCGAAGTTGACGGCGCCGGCGATCTGGGTCCCGGCCGGAAGTCCGGACATCCCCAGTCCGCCTTCGGTCAGTGAGGTGGTCGCCGGCTGGGAGTCGAACCAGACGTAGTTGAGCGACTGGTCGCATCCGCCGAACTGGTTCCAGGTCGCACAGTCGAACTCACCGTAGATCACGTTGTTGATGAGCGTGCTCTGGACCGATTGACGAACCGTGATCGTGACGCCGATCTTCGCGAACTCCTGTTGGAAGAAGTCGAAGCGCTTGGTCTCGGTCGCACTGCCGGACACGATGTCCATGACAAAGGCGACCTCGGTGACGCCGTTCTTCGCCTTGTAGGCGTCGATCAGGGCCTTGGCCTTGGTCGGGTTGTAGGCCGGGTAGCCGGGGTTCTTGTAGAACGGCGATGACTTGCGGAAGATGCCGTCCGCCAAGGCCCCGACGCCGTCGTCGATCACCCGGAAGTACGTGCTGCGGTTGACCGCCATGGCCAACGCCTGACGCACGCTCGGGTCGTTCACGACCGGCTTGATGGTCGTGTCCCACTGCCCCGACGTCGGGTTGACCGCGCCCATGGTGCCGACCCAGTCGGCCTCTTGGACCGCCAGCGGCGCCGCCTGACCCTTCAAGAGGTACGGCAGCGTTCCGGGCACGCCCAAACTGGAGAACTCACCGGCCCACGCGAAGTACTGGTTCAACGTGCTGGTCGTGTTCATGATCAAGAAGTTGAGCCCCGGGTCGCGCGGCGAATTGATGTCCGTCACGTAACTCACGTCCTTAATGTGCTTGAAGCCGTTGATAAAGGATCCGGTCTGCATCAGGATCATGTCCACGTTGCCGGACTGCAGCGCCTCGTTACGGGCATTGTCGTCGACGATGGTCTTGAAGTGGATGTTGCTCAGGTACGGCAACTGACGTCCGTGGGCGTCCGATTTCCAGTAGTTGGCGTTCTTGGTCAACTGCGACTCGACGCCGACCTGCCAGGACTTCACCTTGAACGGCCCGGTGCCGATCGGGTTGCCGGTGTAGGTGGACACGAAGGAGTCCGGGTGTGCCATGTAGGAGATCTGCTGCTCGGCCAAGGAGACCGGGAAGGCCGAGAACGGGATCACCAAGTTGTACGCGACGGTGTAACTGTCAACTTTCGTCACCGAACCGATAATTGGCTTGATCGCCAGGCCGACCGTGGGGTCGGCGTTGGCCGCCACCCAGTTGGCCACGCAGATGTCGGCGTCGAAGGCATCGCCGTTCGTGAAGTTGACGCCCTGGCGAAGAGCGATCGTCCATACCGTGTAGTTGGAGTTCGGGGTCGCCGAGAGGGCGAGCATCGGGAGCGCGACCTTGCCGTTCGCCGACATGACGAACAGCGGGTCGTAGAGGGCGTTGGCGACGCAGAACCCAGAAGCGTCCATTTTTCCTTGTGAACCGTTAAATATGTGGTAGTTCGGAACGTCGGAGAGAGTTCCGACGGTCAGCGTCCCCCCACGCTTCGGCTTTCCATTATTCACTCCGATTGGTGCGGCACTGGCCGACGTGGCAAGAAGATCGTCAACGATCGATCCGGCCAAGGCGACGCCACCGATGGTGGCGGCTGAGTGAGTAAGGAACGATCGACGATCGAACGTGGATGACATCTTTGTCCTGCTTTCCCCCGAGCCCCGGCCTTGTGCCGGCGCTCCTCTGGTCGCAACTTAGCAAGAACCCATCGGAAAAGAAGTGCACGTTCCAAATCTCCCCGGGATAAATTCCCAGGGCCCGATGGCAGGGCGACGCCGCTCGGACCCTGGGAAACTCATACGTGGCCTCGTTATCGACGGCCACCGATCGTGGCGGACCCGCAGCTAATTCGAGCCCGACTGAGAAAAACGTCACCGAAGGCGGCGCTGGAGACGTGAGGACCCCGCGCGACGTCGTTCAGAGAAACGGACGCCGACGCCCTTCGGTCGACGCGAACCGAGATCTCGGTGTCCTCGATCGATTCCGGCGCCGCGAGGTTGGGAGCGGTCCAAATGACGAATCGCGTCTGCTCAGATCTGATCATGGTGAAACCTGCCCCTGATCGCGATTCGTGTCGAATCGAGACGTTTCCATCTTCAAAGGTCGGTTTGTGAGCGCCCTGTGAAAGTCCTGCGAGTCTCTTTAGATGGCGTGGGAGATAGCCATCGAAGCGAAATGGCGTCGTCTCACCAACTGTTTCCCAGAGATTCGCTACCTAAGAACATGGAGTGGACCCGCGAAAAGCGACAAAAGATACAACAAGATTCGTCAGGAATAGAGCAGGGCCCAAACGGTGGGGGAAGCCGTTTGGGCCCTGACAGATCTATGCAGTGATGTCAGAGCCCGGGCAGTAGGGAGGGACCGCCCGGGCCCTGAGACTTGGAGGACACCCGAAAATCAGGTGCCACTTCGTGTGCGTTCCTTTCGAATTCGGTCCGCACTCCTAAACGGTCGGCGGCGGCCCGCGGGCAAACTGACCACCACCGATGAGCTGCGAGTGCAAGTCCGGCCCGACGCTCGAACGAACGACGTGGCCCAACTCCGGCGCAACGATTCCAACGGTCGCGGCGCGACTGGTTTTCGGTGATACACCGATCGTTGCTCTGGCGCCAGCCAACCTACCGGCATTGACGCCACCGCCGATGCCGCGGGGTCCACCGGGCGGCATCGGCGGGCGCGTATTGGTGCCCGCATCCGACCAGTCGAGGGCAGCGGGCGTCGTCTTGGGCCTCGACGGTGTCGTCGCCGCACCCGCGACACCGACACCGCTCACGAGCATCGCCACGGCGACCGCCGAAGGGAAACCCACGTGCCGTAGGACTCTCTTTCGGGATGACCGCTTCATGGCAGTTTCACTCTCTGTCTCGAACGGGGGGCGTTCGCGACAGGTACATACTCCCTAACGAAGTTGTGGGCGCCATTGAGAGGGCGTAAGAAGGAACTAAATCTAGAACTTCGTCACGAAGTCGTCACGAGGTCCTCATGCGTCAATTGAATTCGGGCATACTGGGCGCGTACGACTAGCACCTCACGGAGTCGTATCAGGTGCACACCATCTATTAGGGAGGACCACACGAGTGGCGACAGGTATTGATATTCACGATGGATCGTCGGGCGACGAAGCCTTCAAAGTCGAACGGCGCGGCATCGACTACGTCCCGCAAAACGAGCGTTGGGCGACGCCGCGCAACATCGCCGCCCTGTGGGCGGGGACCTCGATTAATGTCGAGTACTTCATCTACGGAGCCCTTTTGATGGGCTTCGGCTTCAGTTTCTACACGGCGCTCGCGGTCATCATCCTCGGCAACATTTCATATTTCCTGTTGGGCCTGGCGTCGCTCCAGGGTCCTGAAGCGGGGACGACGGCGTTCATGATCTCGCGCGCACCCTTCGGCACTCGGGGTTCGCGACTGCTCAGTTTCTTCAACTGGCTCACCCAGTTGGGCTTCGAAACCGAGGGCCTGATACTCATCGTCGGCGCGGCGCTCGTGTTGACCCAGATGGCCGGCATCCACACGTCGAGCGGGTTGAAGGTCGCCTACATCATCCTCGCGGCGGCGATCCAAGCCGTGATGCCCTACCTGGGTCACGCCACCATGGTCAAAGTCCTTCGCGCGCTGATCATCCCCTTCGGCGCGATCTTCGTGCTCCTGGCGGTCTACGACGTCAAGCACGGGTCGGCGAGCTTCAAGGGATTCGGTGGCGGGTGGGAGCTCTTCACCGCGGGGCTGGCCTTCACGTTCGCCCTCTCCGGTCTCGGATGGACCGAGTGCGGCAATGACTACACCCGCTATGTCGCACGCGACGCGAGCAAGGGATCAATCGTCGGCTGGATGTTCCTCGGCACCGCCATTCCTGAGATATTCATGATGGTCCTCGGCGCGGCGACGTTCACGTTCATCTCCTCGAGCGCGCAGTCGGCCGATTGGAACGGAGCGAATCCCTTCGAGGCGCTGCACATCCAACACACGATTCCCAGTTGGGTCGTGGCCCTGTTCCTAATCTTCTCGATCGTGCAGCTCTTCGGCATCAACTCACTCGACCTCTACTCCTCGGGCGTCTCGCTCCAAGCGATGGGCGTCAAGCTCAGGCGCTACCAGGCCGTCGTGTTGGACAGCACGATCGCCTGCGGCCTCACGATCTGGGCGATGTTCCAGTCGACCTTCTCCCTCTATATGAAGGAGTTCGTGGGCGTCATCATCGTGTGGATCGCCCCGTGGCTCGGCATCTACTTGATTGACTGGATCATGCGCAGGTACCGCTACAGCGCCTCAGAGCTACAGCGCGACGATAGGGGTGGCATCTACTTCGTCGGAAAGAGCGGCGTGAACTGGAACTCGATCGTCGCCTTCGTCGTGGGAATGGTGTGCGCGACGATCGCCTTCTCCAAGGCGCCGCCGCCGGTCAACTTCCCGTTCCACTGGATGACGCCGATATCGAATCACTACGGCGGAGCGTGCGCGGGCAACCTCGTGCACAACGTCTGTACCGCCGGGTGGTACGGCGGCGCTGACTTCTCGGTGCCGACCGGCATCATCGTGGCCGCTCTCGTCTACTTCGTGCTCGAGAAGGTCACCGGCAACGTGTCGCGCCAGGTCACCAAGCAACAGGAGCTCGAGCCGACGTAATAGCGACGACGAGACACCCCCGAGCGTGCCTCGGGGGTGTCTCGGGCGGTCCTAACCGGCCCAGTCCTCGACGAGACCACCGGACCCATCGGGTCGAAAGACCGGAATGGAACCGAGCGCGCGAACCATCGTCGCGTCGTCGCCTAGCGAGGTCCGCCAGATCGACGCCTCGGTCACCAGCGTGCCGATCACGACGATCTCGGCGCCGACCCCGCGCAGTAGTCGTAGCGCCGTGCCGGTTGAGGCGCCGGTCGAGATCACGTCGTCCACGATCGCGACGCGCTTGCCGGCGACGTCCTTGATGCGGGCGCGGTCGAAGAGCAGTCGCTGCTCGGCGTCGGTCGTGATCGATCGCACGTTCTCACTGACCGCATCGGCCAGGTGGATCTTGGGCGTCTTGTGCAAGATGACGTACTGGTCGAGCCCCAAGTGTCGGGTCACCTCGACGGCGACGGGGATTCCCATGGTGGCTACGGTCGCGACGATGTCGACCTCGTAGGGACGGATGATCTCCGCCAGTTCGGCGCCCGCGCGCGACATGAACTCAACTCCCATGTCGACCGTGATGAGCAGTGCCAGGGCCAACTGCTCGTTCAGTGACACGAGCGGAAGATCGACTCGTTGCGTGCCGATATCCACCGAGTACGTGCGCTCACCCACGAGCAGCGAGCATACTGATGCCATGAGTTCACCCAAATCTCCGCTGGACCGCGACCTCGCCCAGCGAATGCTGGTGACGGCGTACGACGAAGCCGTGCTCGGTCTGAGCGAGGGCGGAATTCCGATCGGCGCGGCGCTCTACCTGCGCGACGGCACGCTGATCAGTTCCGGTCACAACCGGCGGGTCCAGGAGCGCGACGCGTCGGTCCACGCTGAGACCGACGCCTTTCGAAAGGGCGGTCGTCGTCGTGACTATCCGGACACGGTGATGGTCACGACCCTCTCACCGTGCTGGTACTGCTCCGGACTGGTGCGACAGTTCAACATCGGGGCGGTGGTTATCGGCGAGGCGACGACCTTTTACGGAGGGCACGACTGGTTGGCCGAACTCGGCGTCGAGATCCTCGTGCTCGACGACCCCGCCTGCACCGAACTGCTGAGCACGTTCATCCTCGAGCACCCCGACCTCTGGAACGAGGACATCGGGCTTTAACTAGCGCGCCGGTGGCCCGAACAGTCGGTCGCCCGCGTCACCGAGACCGGGCGTGATGTAACCGACGTCGTTCAGTTCGGCGTCGAGCGCGGCCGCCACGATGGCGACCTCCGGGTGCTTCGAAAAGACGTGCTCGACGCCCGGCTGCGCCGCGATGAGACAGAGCACCGTCACGTCGCCGGCGCCGCGCTCGCGCAACATGTCCAGCACGCAGACCAACGAGCCCCCCGTGGCCAGCATCGGGTCACACAGGACGACGTGCACGCCGGTGAGTGACTCCGGCAGTCCGTCGAGGTAGACGTCGGGCTTGAGGGTCTCCTCGTTGCGTCGAAGACCGACCAGGCAGACCCGGTGATGCGGCAGCACCTCTTGGACGGCGGGGCTCATGCCGAGGCCGGCGCGCAGGATGGGGACGATCAGGTACTCGGTGTCGATACGCACCGCCGGCGCGCCTTTGAGCACCGGCGTGTCGACCGTCGTCTGCGTGACCGGCGTGTCACGGAAGGCCTCGTAGGCGACGAAACGCGAGATCTCTCCCGCGAGGCGTAAGAAGTCCGCGTTGGACGTCGCGACGTCGCGCAACCTTCGGACTTTGTCGGCTACGACGGGGTGGTTGATGACGTGTAGTGATGGCACGACGTCAGACTACGTCGGTCGATGTTGACGCGTCGACGGAGCGGTTGGCCGAGATTCAAAGTCGGAGACGCCAGGTAATATTGATCAATGGCTTCATTCCTCTCTTCGCGTTCCGAACGCGTCCGAGAGCGAGCACAGGATTCAGCAAATCCCTTGGGAGGGGTGCGGTCGAAGTATCCCGGTCCGCGCCACGAGATCTCGCGCGACCGGAGCCTGAGTTGGTGGCGCCGAGTACTTCCGGTGATCCAGTCGCACCGTGTGACGTTCGTGACGGCGATCGTCCTTTCGTTCGTGAGCCTCATCTTTCAGGTGCTCGTGCCGAACATGCTGAGTAACGACATCGACCACACCTTCGTCCACCACGTGTCGACGCTGCACGGCGACGTCGTCGCGCTCGTCATCGTGGGGCTGTTGGCGGGCGCGGCCGGCATCATCTCTCGGCAGTTCCTCTACAACACGGCCTACAACGTGGAGGCGGACCTACGTTCGCTCATCTACCAGCACTTGACCTGGCTCTCGTTCAGTTTCTACGATCGGGTCCAGTCCGGTCAGCTCATCAGCCGTGCGAACAGCGACATTCGCAGTGTGCAGATGTACTCCATCTTCGCGCCGCTCATCATCGTGCAGTGCTTCATCGGCGTCGTCGCGTTCGGGTTCATGCTCAGCATCAACTGGGCGTTGGCGCTGATCTCGATGATCGTGATGCCGATCCTGTACGTGGTCGGCATCAAGATGCGTCGGGTCATGTTCCCGATCTCCTGGATCACCCAGGCCCGCCTGGCCGAGGTCGCGACGATCGTCGATGAGAACGTGAACGGCGTGCGCGTGGTGAAGTCGTTCGCGCAAGAAGAGGCCGAGATCGATCGCCTCGCCGACGCCGCTGAAGGGGTCGCCTGGGCCTACATCAAGGACGCCAACATCCGAGCGATTTGGTCGCCCTGGGTCCAGAACCTGCCGCAGTTGGGACTCGCGCTCGTGCTGCTCTGCGGGGGTTGGATGGTCCTGCACGGCGACCTGGTCTATCCCCAGATCCTCGCCTTCAGCCTGTATCTCTTGATGCTCCAGGCCCCGTTCATGATGCTCGGCCAGCTCGTCATGATGGGACAGCGCGCCAAGGCCAGCGCCGGAAGGATCTTCGAGATCCTCGACGAGAGTCCCGAGATCCTGGACCGCCCGGGTGCCTATGACCTGCTCGACGTACGCGGCGCCATCGACTTCAATCACGTGAGCTTTACCTACGACAACGGGGCCGAGATACTTCGTGACTTCGACGTCCACCTCTCGCCGGGTGAGACGGTGGCGATCGTCGGGCGAACCGGATCGGGTAAGTCCACCGTGGCACGACTGCTCAATCGCTTCTACGACGTGAGCGACGGCGCCATCACGATCGACGGACACGACCTGCGTGACGTGACGCTCACGTCGCTTCGCGAGAACGTCGGCGTCGTGCTCGACGAGCCGTTCCTCTTCTCGATCTCGATTCGCGACAACATCGCCTACGGACGACCCGACGCAACCCTCCAGGAGATCCAGGCGGCGGCGCTCGCCGCGAACGCTGACGAGTTCATCGTGCGGCTGCCCGACGGCTACGACACCGTCGTCGGTGAGCGCGGTTACACCCTCTCCGGTGGTCAACGCCAGCGCATCGCGATCGCTCGGACGTTACTGCTCAATCCTCCGATCCTCATCCTCGACGACGCCACCAGCGCGATCGACGTGCACGTGGAGTCCGGCATCTATGAGGCCCTGCGTGGTCTGTTGACCCAGCGCACCACGATCGTCATCGCGCACCGTATCTCCACCATCGCGCTGGCCAGTCGGGTCCTGGTGCTCGACGACGGTCACGTGATCGCGAGTGGCACGCACGAGGAGTTGCTCGAATCTGAACCGCTGTACTCCGAGATCCTCGCCCAGACCACGTCGAGCGAGGGGTCCTGATGGGTTGGGGCGGTCCCGGCGGCGGCGCGATGTTCGGACCCAGCGCGTCCTCCTCGAGCGGACGAGCGGGACTCCCCTTCGGCGGCATCCCTGAAGAGTTGATGGAGGAGGCGACGAAGCTCCTCGCGAGCGAACCGGTTCACCCGAAGTCCCACATCCACTTCACGCAACGACCGAGTGAGAAGGAGCGCGAACGCCTGACCCTTCCCCAACTGTTGCGCGCCTACCCCAAGTGGGTCTTCGCCGGTTCGGCACTCGTGATCATCATCAGTCTCACCCTGCAGGCCGGTCCGCTCCTCACCGAGTTCGCCATCAGTCACGGGATGGAGCGCCACAAGAGCCTGAGCGTGATCGTGGTGTGCGCGGCGCTGTACCTCGCGCTCGCGTTCATCAGTGTCTACTTTCAGCGTCAACAGGTCAACGTCACCGGCAAACTCTCGTCGCGCGTCATGCACGACCTGCGCATCCGCGTCTTCACCCAGTTCCAGCGACTGAGCCTCGACTTCTTCACCGAGGAGAAGGCCGGCGTCTTGATGAGTCGGATGACGAGTGACATCGAGAACCTGCAGCAGTTGATCCAAGACGGCATCAGCCAGTTCGCTCTCCAGGGGCTCACGATGGTCGTCATCACCGTGATCTTGTTCCTCACGAACGTCACGCTCGCGACGTGGACCGTACTACTCGTGGTACCACTCCTCGTCATCTTTTCGATCTGGTACCACCACGCGTCGGAGAAGGGCTATCTCCTCGCGCGCGACCGAATCGCGATCGTCCTGGCCGACCTCTCCGAGTCGCTCTACGGCATTCGTGTCGTGACCGCGCACAACCGCCAGCGCCGCAACATCCGCAACCACCGACACGTGGTCGGCGCCTACCGCGACGCCAACGCCTACACCGGTCGCGTCAACGCCATCTACGGTCCGTCCACGAGCATGATCGGCATCCTGGGCCAGGCCATGCTGCTCGGCATCGGCGGCCACATGGTCTTGAACCACCAACTCAACGTGGCCCAACTCATCGTGTTCTTCCTCTACCTCAACCGGTTCTTCGCCCCGATCCAATTGCTCGTCCAGCAGTACACGACCTTGCAACAGGGTCGCTCGTCGATCATCCGGCTACGCGAACTGCTCGACACCGCGCCGACTGTCGACGAAGTGCCGGACGCACCCGACCTGCCCGTGATTGAGGGCCGCATCACCTTCGAGCACGTCGACTTCGAGTACTTGAGCGACGAGCCGGTCTTGCACGACGTCAATCTGGAGATCTCCCCGGGCGAGTCCGTCGCCTTCGTCGGTCCGACCGGCGCCGGCAAGTCGACGATGGCGAAACTGGCGAACCGCTTCTATGACCCCACGGCGGGCCGGGTGCTCCTCGACGGGATCGACATCAAGACCGTCACCCTTCGTTCGCTGCGCTCACAGCTCGGTGTCGTACCCCAGGAGCCGTTCCTCTTCGCGGGCTCCATCCGCACCAACTTGAGCTTCGGCCACCCCGACGCGACCGAGGACGAGATCAACACGGCGGTCGACGTCGTGGGGCTACGCGAACTGGTCGACCGACTGCCTCAAGGGATCGACACGCCGGTGCACGAGCGTGGCCAGACGCTCTCGGCCGGCGAACGTCAACAGCTGGCGCTGGCGCGAGCATTCCTCGCGCGACCTCGCGTGCTCATCTTGGACGAGGCCACGTCCTCGCTGGACCTGCAGAGCGAGACGGTCATCGAGCGGGCCCTCGATCGACTCCTCGAGGGACGTTCGGCGATCCTCATCGCTCATCGTCTCACGACCGCCCAACGCGCGAACCGCATCGTCGTCATCGACGACGGTGGCATCGTCGAGATGGGTACGCCCGCGGAGTTGCAGGCTCGAGGCGGCGCCTACGCCACGATGTACGAGGCGTGGTTGGCCTCAGGCGGCCGCGACGCCACGCGCGCCGAGGCGACCGACCTCTAGGCCATCTCCTTGACGGCTTCGATCAGCGACGCCGCCGTCTGTTCGCCGAGCGGGATCGGGTGCACTTGCAAGTGGGAGACGCCGGCCTCTCGGAACGCGGCGACGCGCTCCTTCACGTAACTCGCTGGACCGCAGAGCGACGTCAGCTCCAAGAACTCGGCCGGTATCGCCGCCTCGGCCTCCTTCTTCTTACCGTCCAAGTAGAGGTCCTGGATGATCGTGGCCTCCCTCTCGAAGCCGTAGCGCACCATGAGTTCGTTGTAGAAGTTCTTGCCCTTCGCGCCCATGCCCCCGACGTAGAGGGCGACGCCCGGACGCGCGAACTCTCGCAGCGCCGTGACGTCGTCGCCGTCGCCGATGGCGAGCAGTCCGCCGGCCGAGATCATCAGTTCACCGAGCGAAGGGTCGCGCTTCTTCCGGCCGGCCGCGAGCGCCGATCCCCAGACGTCGTTCGCGCGCTCGGGGATGAAGAAGACCGGGAGCCAGCCGTCGGCGATCGTCGCGGTCATCTCGACGTTCTTCTCACCGAGTGACGCGATCCACACCGGGATCTCGGCGCGCACCGGGTGCGTCAGGATCTTGAGCGCCTTGCCGAGACCGGTGCCCTGGTCGCTCGGCAGCGGCAGCGTGAAGTTCTTCCCCTCGTGCACGAGCGGCGCCTCGCGCCTCCACACGTCCCGGCAGATCTCGACGATCTCCCGGGTGCGACCGAGCGGATTGGTGTAGGGCACGCCGTAGAAGCCTTCGATGACCTGGGGCCCCGAGGCGCCGAGACCGAGGTGGAATCGTCCGCCCGAGAGCGCGTCGATCCCCGCGGCGGTCATCGCGATGAGCGAAGGCGTGCGCGAGTAGATGTTCATGATCCCTGAGCCGATCTGGACGCGCTCGGTCAGTGCCGCGAGGTACCCCATCAGGGAGGGGCTGTCGAATCCGTAGACCTCGGCGACCCACACTAGGTCGAGTCCGGCCTTCTCCATCTCGGCGACGCTGCGTGCGGCCTCGTGGAATCCGCCCGAGTAGGCCAGGATCGTCGAGACCTGCAAGGGTTGTCGAGCTGTTGTCGTCATGACGTCACAGTAGCGAAGTCCTTTCACTGGCCCGAATGACCTCCAAACCTCGCGTACGCTGTACGTGTAAGCAATCTCGCTTTCACAAAGATCAAAGGCTGGTGACAACGTGGTCACGCGTCCGCTTGAGGCGTCCCCTCACGAATTCAATCCGTGGCTGCGTGTCACGTCGCTCATCGAGACGGCCGGGCATCTGCTCGGTCTGAACGAGGGACTGATAAAGCGAATCGTGACCCCGGAGAGAATCCTCGAAGTCGCGGTGCCCATTCGCATGGACTCCGGTGAGATCGAGATGTACCACGGCTGGCGCATCCAGCACAGCACGGCGCGAGGTCCTGGCAAAGGCGGCATCCGCTTCCATCCCAGCGTGAACGTGGACGAGATCGCGGCCCTTAGCGCGGACATGTCCATCAAGTGCGCGGTCGTCAACATCCCCTACGGCGGGGCCAAGGGCGGGATCCGCGTCGATCCCTCGGCACTCAGCCGCGGTGAACTCGAACGACTGACGCGGCGCTACGCGTTCTCCATCGCGCCGATGATCGGACCGGACCGCGACATCCCCGCCCCGGACATCAACACCGACACGCAGGTCATGAGCTGGATCATGGACACCGTGTCGATGTTGGCCGGACACAAC
Source organism: Acidimicrobiales bacterium (assembly GCA_050014915.1). GTDB lineage: Bacteria > Actinomycetota > Acidimicrobiia > Acidimicrobiales > RAAP-2 > RAAP-2. The sequence continues at coordinate 18,265 of JBEKCK010000027.1, forward strand.
ATCCCCGGCGTCGTCACCGGCAAGCCACTCGCCATCGGTGGCACCCTCGGACACGCGGGCGCGACGTCGCTCGGCGTGACAATCTGCACCAGCGCGATCCTTCAGCGCATGGGCCGACTCGCGAGCGAACAGCGTGTCGTCATCCAGGGCTACGGCAAGGTCGGCGCACCGTTGGTGAAGCTGTTGAGCGATCGCGGCATGAAGGTCGTCGGCGTGGCGGACATCCGCGGCGCGATCCACGTACCTGACGGAATCGACCCCACGGTCATGGCGAATCACTTCAAGGAGGCCGGCACCATCGTCGGCTACCCCGGCGCTGAAGCCGTCGCCGCCGATCTGCTCTTCACCCTGCCCAGTGACATCGCGATCCCCGCCGCCCTCGGCGGCGTCGTCGACCAGGACATCGCCAAGACCATGTCGGCCTCGATCGTCGTGGAAGCGGCCAACGGTCCAACGACCGGTGAGGGCGCAGGGGTGCTCGCCAGTCGCGGTATCGCCGTCGTTCCCGACGTTCTGGCCAACGCCGGCGGCGTCGTCGCGTCGTACTTCGAGTGGGCCCAGGACCTCCAGGGCTACCTCTGGGAGCCGGAACTGTTCCACGACCGACTGGAAAAGACCCTGCGCGAGGCGTTCAACTACATCTGGACCCGCCACCTCCAACTCGGCGTCACGCTGCGCGAGACGGCGATCGCCGTCGGTGTCGAGCGCATCGCCGAAGCGACGGAACTGCGCGGGCTTTTCCCCTAATCGATTCCGAGACGGAGAGCAGTCGCCGGATACCGCATTACCGTTGTCGCACGCCGTCGAGGTGTGCCAGTCTTACGAGGTGACGCCGACGCAACCGTCCCGAGACGAACTCGAAGAGATCATCTCATCGTTGCGAGAAGAAAACGCCCGACTCAAAGAAGAGATCCGACGTATTCGTCGCGAGACCAACGAAGCGCCTCCGCACTATCTCTAGTGTTTACGTCGTCGTCGTGGTTGGTGAGCACGTGAGTTGATTGCGCACCGCCAGGTCCTGGGCGGCCGCGGCGATCAGGCTCGACTTTGACAACGTTCCTTGGGTAACCGCGTTCACGATGGCGTTCGAGATTTGCCCGGCCAGCGTCAGCGACGCCGCCAGCGACGTGGGCGAACCAAAGAGGATAAGGTCGTCGCCCGTCGCGAGGGCGACGACGGAGGCCGCGGGCACCGAGAGGTGCAGGGCACTGATCGCTCCGGCCGACAGCGAATCGGTGACGAGGAGTCCCTTGAACTCCAGCGTCGTGCGCAGGTACTTAACGACGACCGGCGAAAGGCTGGCCGGCAATGGCGTCAGTCCGGGGATGCGGGCGTTGGACAACATCACGGCCGTCGCGCCGTTGGCGATCGCTTCGAGGAAGGGCGGGAGACCGGTCGACTGCAGTTTCGCCCACGACAGCGTCGCCGCCGGACCGTAGTCGGTGTTGCCGGTCGAATAGCCGAGTCCCGGAAAGTGTTTCACGACCGCCGTCACTCCAGCGTCTTGGAGACCCCACATGAAGGACGAGCCGTCATTAGCCGCAATGGACGACACACCGCTGAACGAGCGGTAACCGTCGGGGTTGGTGGCGCCGGGCGCCTGCGCGCGACCGTCCACGTCGAGCACGGGCGCGAGGTCCGTGTTGACGCCCGCGGCGAGCAGTGCGGTACCCACGCGACGTCCGATGGCTCGGATCTGCGCGCGACCGAGATTCTTCCCCATCGTCTGCGCCCACGGGAACGAGCCGACGACGTTCGTGAGCCGTTCGACGCCGCCACCCTCCTCGTCGGTCATCACCATCCAGGCGTAGTGATCCGGGCGTTCTCGCTGCAGGGTGGCGAGGATCCCGGGCATCGAGGCCGGCGCGGTCGCGCCGAAGAGGAGCACGCCTCCGTAGCCAGCGCGCGCGGCCGGTGCCAACCCTCCGACATTCGTCGCCTCCACCGGAATCGCGATCGTCTCGTTGGCCAATTGCGCCGTCGTCCACGAGGAGACGATTTGCGTCGCGCAGGCCAGATTGGTCGCGGCCGTTCGACCCTCACTGGCGTCGGCAGCCGCGACGAAGGCCCCGGAGACCACCACCACACAGGTGAGGAATCGCATCCATCGCACCGCCCAAGGCTAGGACGACCAATCGTCGATTACCGACCGCTACGATGTCGAACGTCGAAGCGAGCCCGATGCCACCACTTATGCCCGCGGCCTTCATCGGTCACGGAAACCCCATGAACGCGATCGAACACAACCGCTACACCGAGAGCTGGACGACCTTCGGTGCGTCCATAGAGAAGCCCAGGGCGATCCTCGTGATCTCGGCGCACTGGTACGTGAACATCACCGCGGTGACGGCGATGAAGATGCCGCGAACGATCCACGACTTCTACGGTTTCCCGCAGGAGCTGTTCTCGGTGGAGTATCCCGCGCCGGGCGATCCCTCGATCGCCGAACGAATCGTCGACGTGGTGCAACCGACCTACGTCGGACTGGACGAGGACAGCTGGGGAATCGACCACGGTACCTGGTCGGTGCTCGTGCACATGTTTCCCGCGGCGGACGTGCCCGTGTTGCAGCTCTCCATCAACGCCGAACTGCCCTTCGACTACCACTTCAACCTCGGCGCGCGACTGCACGCACTGCGCAGTGAGGGCGTCCTCATCGTGGGTAGCGGCAACGTCGTACACAACCTTCGACTCGTGGACTTCAACTCGCCGGGTGTGGGTACGGACTGGGCCCACCGATTCGATGACGACATCGGCGAGATCATGACGAGGGACGCGAACGAACTCGGTCGCGCGAGTGCGCACGGTGACTACCGACTCGCCGTCCCGACACCCGACCACTTCTTGCCGCTCGCCTACGTGGCGGGACTGTCGGCCGCGGCCAACACGCCGACGCGCACCCTCGTCGACGGCTACGAGATGGGTTCGTTGTCAATGACCGCGTACGAACTGCCGGCCGCCTGACCCACGCTCGACGGGCCGATCGAATCGCACGTCGCAGCGAGGATGCGAGCGCGCGATTGGCGAGGAGCGCCGCGTCGCTACTCCCGGCGGTGCAGTTCGTCCTCCACCGACGCCGGGTCGAGTCCCCGACTGCGTAACAGCACGAGCGTGTGGAACCATAGGTCGGCCGCCTCTTCGATCACTCGCTCGTCACTCTCGGTGAGCGCGGCCATCACCAGTTCGATGGCCTCCTCGCCGACCTTTCGCGCCACCGGTGCCGATCCCCCTTTGAGCAACTCCACGACGTACGAGCCCTCGGGGGCGTCCTGTTCGCGTCGCAGGATCTTGCGCCACAACCACGGGGTGAAACACGAGGTCGTCCCGTCGTGACATGCCGGACCATCGGCCGAGACGCGTACGAGCACCGCGTCGTCGTCACAGTCGTGGGTGATCTCGACGACGTGCATCGTGTTGCCCGAGGTCTCGCCCTTTTGCCACAGCTTCTGGCGCGAGCGCGAGAAGAAGTGGACGAGTCCGCTCGATCGCGTCAGCGCGAGGGCCTCCTCGTCCATCCAGCCCAACATCAGGACGCGGCCCGTATCGTCGTCTTGCACGATTGCGGCTCGCAGTTCATCGCTCATGTCAATTCCCTCACTGGTCGGAGCTGGATACCTAGTTCTTCGATCTCGCGGCGCAGTCCGGGCAGTCCGGCCGGGTTCTCATGCACGATGGACGCGATCAGCGCGGCGTCGGCGACACGCAGTGCGTCGGCGACGTGCGCGGCCGAACCGGCACCCCCCGAGGCGATCACCGGAATCGACACGGCCTCGCGCACCGCCGCCGTGAGGGCCAGGTCGAAACCCTCGCGACGCCCGTCGTGGGCGATCGACGTCAACAGGAGCTCGCCGGCGCCGCGCGAGGCCGCCTCGACGGCCCACGGGATCGTCCGGGTCGTCGTCGCCACTCGACCACCGTGCGTGTGCACGACGCCGTCGCCGGCGTCGATCGCGACGACGACCGCCTGACTGCCGTAGCGGCGTGCGATCGCGCCGATCAATCCGGGATCGGCGAGCGCGGCGGAGTTCAGCGAGACCCGGTCCGCGCCGGACTCGATGATCCGGATCGCGTCCTCGACCGAGCGCACCCCACCGCCGACGGTGAAGGGGATCTCCAAGACGTCGGCGACGTCGGCGACGACCGAGGTCATCGTCGCGCTCTCTTCGGGCGTCGCCGCGATGTCGAGAAAGACCAGTTCGTCAGCGCCCCCGTCGCTGTAGTACTTCGCGAGTTCCACGGGATCGCCGACGTCGCGGAGCCCCACGAAGTTGACGCCCTTCACCACACGACCGTGCGCCACGTCGAGACAGGGGATCAGGCGAGCGAGAGGCATCGCTCGAGGAAGGCCAGTCCGGCGGTCCCGCTCTTCTCGGGGTGGAATTGGACACCGAAGAAGGAACCGCGTTCGACGGCGACGGTGACGCCCTCGGACGTTGCGACGACGTCCGGGCACTCGGCGGCGTACGAGTGGGCGAAGTAGTACGCCTCGCCCCACGGCTCAACGTTCGCCCAACCAAGTCGAGGGACCCGGCCCTCGGTTATGCGACGCGCGGTCCCGCGCAGTAGCCCGATACCGTCGACGCCGCCGTCTTCGTCACTGTGTTCGAGCGCCAACTGCATGCCCAGGCAGATCCCGAGAATCGACGCCCCGTTGGCGAAACGGTTCCGCAACGCCTGGGCCGCGCCGGTCGAATCGAGGTGCTCCATGGCGCTGCGCGCCGAACCGACACCGGGAAGTATGACCAGGTCGCAGTCGGCGATCACCGCGGGGTCGCTGCTGAGGACGCTCGTGACGCCGACGTGGGTGAGTGCCGCGCGCACCGAGCGGGTGTTGCCGGCGCCGTAGTCGACGACGACGACGTCACTCACAACGAACCCTTCGTCGAGCGCACGAGCGTGCCGTCGCGCGTGAGGGCTTGGGCCAACGCGCGTCCGACGGCCTTGAAGGCCGCCTCAGCGACGTGGTGGTCGTTCTCGCCGGTCGCCGTGACGTGCAGCGTGATCCTCGCGTTCTGGGCGAGTGACTGGAACGCGTGCGCGGCCATGCCCGGGTCCGGTGAGATGTTGATCGTGGCGGTGGCGCGCCCGGACAGGTCCACGACCGCGTGCGCCAGCGCCTCGTCCATCGGCACGCGCGCTTCGCCGTAACGGGTGAGCCCGCGCCGGTCGCCGAGCGCTTCGTCGAGGGCTTCGCCGAAGGCGATCATCATGTCCTCGACCATGTGGTGCTCCCCGGTCTCCAGGTCCCCCACGCCCTCCAGGCGCAGGTCCATACCTCCGTGGAACGCCAACTGCTGGAGCATGTGGTCGTAGAAGCCGAGGCCGGTGTTCACGTACACGCGACCTTCGCCCGGCACGCGAAGTCGGATGTTCAACAGCGTCTCGGCCGTGGCGCGACGCCGGCGAACGGAGCCGCTCGGTGGGGCGACGCCGTCGCGCAGCGCGCGCAGGGCGTCGAGCAGGACGTTGTCGTCGAGCTCGTCCTTCACGCTGATCCGCAGCCCCCCGTCGTAGGCGCGAACCACCACGCCGTAGGTCATCAGTTGCTCGACCAGTTCCTGCGGGCTCTCCATCGGGATGAAGAGGAAGTTGGTGTAGGACTTCACGGGCGTCAGCCCGAGTGACGTCAACTCGGTCGCGAGGCGCTCGCGCTCGGCCACCTGCGTCGAGACGTCGAGTGGCGTCGCGATCGCCGCGAGAGCCAGCGACGCCGAGAGCGACGAGACCGAGAGCGGGGCCTGACGCGAGGTGATGATGTCGATCAGGTCAGGACTCGCGATCGCGTACCCGACTCGAGCGCCCGCGAGGCCGTACGCCTTGGAGAACGTGCGCAACACGATGGCGCCCGACGCCACTCGGTCCAGGGCGTCGACGCCGGCGTAGTCGGCGTAGGCCTCGTCGATGACCAGTTGGCCCGGGACGTCGGGGATATCCGGCAACTCCCCCGTCGGATTGTTCGGGCGACAGACGAAGACCAGATCGGCCTTCGTCGGGTCGTCCACGATCGTGGCGCCGGCCATGGCTGCGGCGAAGGGGTACATCGAGTACGAGAACGAGGGAACGGTGGCCACGGTGCCGCCTTCGGCGAAGAGCCGCGCGAGCAACACGATGAACTCGTCGCTGCCGGCGCCGATGGCGACCTGATCGAGGCCCACGCCGTGTCGATCCGCGATCGCCGATCGCAGCGAGAGGTAACGGCCCCGGTCGTATTCGTTCACGTCGGCGAGCGCGCGCGCGAGGGCCGCCGGACGGGCACTGGCGGGCGGCGTCGCCGCGACGTTCCCGTCGAAACGAATGATCGAACGCGGATCGAGTCCGACCTTCTCGGCGATCGCCTCGTTGGACGGGGGCCACTGGTAGCTCGCGAGGGGCTCGGGCCGCGTCATCGCCGGGCCGTGGCCTTGTGCGCGGGCATGTCCTCGAGTTCGGCCAACGCCTCGATGGTGGGTGCCAGTCGGTCCAGTCCTTCCTTGGTGACGCGCTGGACCGTGACCGTCTTCATGAACGCCTCGAGACCGAGTCCGCCGGTCGACTTGGCCCACCCGCCCGTCGGCAGGACGTGATTACCACCCGTGGCGTAGTCACCGGCCGGCACCGGCGAATACGGTCCGACGAAGACCGCCCCGGCGTTTCGAATCCGATCGGCCAACGATTCGGCCCGCTCGCCCAAGAGCGCCACGTGTTCGGCGGCGTACGCCTCGACCGCGGCGAGTGCCGCCTCGAGGTCGTCACCGACCCACACGACGTGGGCGCGAGAGTCGGCACCGTGCTCCATTTGGGCGTCGAGTTCTTGTTGGACGATGGCCTCATCGAAGCCGACGTCGGCGACGACGACGACCTCGCTCGGCCCGGCCGGCAGGTCGATCGCCACGTCTCGGCTGACCAACAGCTTGGCCGCGTTGACCGCGCCACCGCCGGGACCGAAGATCTTGTCGACGGGGGCGATGGACTCAGTGCCGTAGGCCATGGCCGCGATGGCCTGGGCGCCGCCGATCGCCCAGACCTCATCGATGCCGAGCAGCGCCGCGGTCGCCGCGACCGCCGCCGAACCGTTGGGCGGGGTACAGACGACGATTCGTTCCACGCCCGCCACCTGGGCCGGCACGCCGGCCATGATGAGCGACGACACGAGGCCGGTGGGAACGTAGATGCCGATCGAACGGATCGGCGTCCAGCGGCGCTCGAGGGTGACGCCGGGCGAGACCTCCAGGGTCAGGTCGGCCGGGCGTTGCGCGGCGTGCCACGTGCGCACGTTCTCCGCCGCCGCAAGCACCGCCGACGTGGGGATGTCACCGTAGGCCACGGCGCGCTGAGGACTCGAGGCTGTCGTGCCGTCAAATTTCTTCGACCATTCGACGAGGGCCACGTCACCACGGGCGCGCACGTCATCGACGATCTCTTCAATCGTGACCGGCTCGTCGGTCGCGACGGGCTTGCTCACGGCACCATCCGTTCGACGGGCAGCGTGAGGATCGAGCTCGCACCGCAGGCCTTCAGTCGTGGCAACAGCGACCAGATCTCGGCCGCGGGGACCAACGCGTGAACGGCGACCACACCGGGCGTCGCCAGGTCCATGACCGTTGGCGAACCGGACGTCGGCAGCAGGGCCGTCACTTCGTCCAGTCGACCCTTGGCGACGTTGCACAAGAGGTAGCGATTCGCCCGCGCGCCGATGACCGAACCGAGCACCATCGTGAGCGTGCGGCGGGCCTCGTAGTCCGTGGACCCGACCTTTCCCACCAACACCGCCTCGGATTCGAACAGCGAACCGATGGACCGAAGGCCGTTCGTCCGGAGCGTGCTGCCGGTCGACACGAGGTCGATGATCGCGTCGGCGAGACCGAGCCGCGGGGATATCTCCACCGATCCGGTGACCTGGACGAGTTCGGCGACCACACCACGCTCGGCCAGCGCGCGAGCGGCGATGCGCGGGTGCGACGTGGCGATACGTCGGCCCGCCAGGTCCTCGATACGTTGGGCGGCGTCCTCCATCGAGACGGCGGCCTGCAACGAACAGGCGCCGTAACCGAGACGCAGCAGCACCTCGACGTCGCACTCACGTTCCGAGATCAGGTCAAGGCCGGTGATCCCGCAGTCGACGACGCCGTCTTGAACGTACTCGGGCACGTCCTCGGCTCGAACGAAGAGCAGGTCGATGTCGGCGTTGCGACAGTGCGACTGCAGGACGCGTTCGCCCGGTTCCTGCGGTGAGACGCCACTCGCCTCCAAGAGGGACCACGACGGTTCGCGGAGGCGGCCCTTCGACGGCAACGCCAACGAGAGACGGCGGTTCATCGCCGACTCCTCTTGAGAACAGCGCCGTAGCCACCTTCGCCGTAGTGGAGCCACTGGGCTACTCGGGTGACCGTCGCGGTCGAGGCGCCGGTTCGCCGTGAAATCTCTTGATACGAGACACCGTCGTTCACCATCCGCGCGACCTGGAGTCGTTGGCCCATCGCGTCGATCTCGTTGGTCGTGCAGAGGTCGCGCAGGAACGCGGCGGCGGTGGTCTTGTCGCGGAGCGCCACGAACGCCTCGACGAGTTCATCGAAGCGCTGCGCGGTCTCGGGATTGGCTTCGGCGGAGGTTACTTTGCCACTGGTCATTTCACTATGCTAACATGCTAACACGCTGCTATGCAAGTGATCCCCGCCCTCGACCTCCTTGGCGACGACGCCGTACGCCTGGAACAGGGTGACTTCGAACGCGTCATCTTTCGCCAACCCGTGGATGAGTTCATGGCACGGATCGTGGCGACCGGGCCGCCAATGATCCATGTCGTCGACCTCCAGGGCGCTCGAGACGGCGCCCTGCGCCTCAACGTGGTCCGACGTTGCGTGGCCCGCGCCAACGGCATCCCCCTACAGGTCTCGGGCGGGATCCGCTCCCTCGATGCGGCCCGCGCCGCCCTCGACGCCGGGGCGACCCGCGTCATCGTCGGAACCGCGTTGTGGGAAGAGGACGGCGCACTCGAGCGCTTCGCGCAATCCTTGGGAACTCAGCTCCTCGTGGCCCTGGACGTGCGAGGCGACCGCATCGCCTTTCGTGGTTGGACGCAATTGAGTGGACTCGACCTCGCCGACGCGCTCGCGCGTTGTCGCGACGTCGGCGTCGCACGCCTCCACGTCACCGCAATCGAACGTGATGGCACCATGGGCGGACCGGACCTCGCTCTCTACCGCACGGTTTGCGCAAGCGGCATCGCGGTGGTGGCCGCCGGCGGTATACGCGATGACCGCGACGTCGAGGCACTCGAGGGCATCGGATGCGAGGCGGCGATCATGGGACTCGGGTATCTTTCTCGACTCGGCTTGAGTCTCGACGCCTCTTCAGCGAAAGACGACACTACGGAAGCGAGATGACGACCTTGCCGCGGGGCTCGTCGTCGGCCACGTCGCCGCGCAACGCACCGATCGCTTCTTGACACTGAGACAGCGCGTAGCGGTGGGTGATGAGAAATGATGGTTGAAGGTGGCCGGCGTTCACCTGGCCAACGACCTCGCCGAAGGCCTGACTCGTATACGAGAAACTCCCCTGAATCACGATGTCGTCGTTGACGATGTCGTCCGGGGCCAGGTCGATGCGCGTGCCGTGCGCGGGCAGTCCGAGAAGGATCACCATCGCGCCTCGCTCCGCGAGCGCGATTGCCGTCGACGCCGACGCCGCCGTTCCGGCGGCCTCCACGACGAGGTCGAAACGTTCGACGGGCACGTCGGTCACGAACTCGTCGGCGCCCGCCGCCCTCGCCAGCGACGCTTGCGCGATTCGGCGTCCGACGACGACGACGCGAGCAGGATGGAAACGTCGCACGAGGTGGGTCACTAGGAGCGCGATCGCACCGTCGCCCACCACGACGACGTTGAGATCGTCACGCAGCGCAAATCGGGTCAGCGCGCGCCAGACGACCGCCATCGGTTCGATCAATACCGCGTCATCGAGGTTCACCGACTCGTCGATCCGGTGAACGAGCCGCGTCGGCACCGCGATGCGTTCGGCGATCGCCCCGGGACGAGTGAAGCCGATCTCGTCGTAGGTCATGCAGCGATTGGTCGCCCCGATGAGGCACTCCGCACAGATCCCGCAGGGTACGACGCCTTCGACGACCACGCGATCCTTGCGCGTCGCGACACCGGGCACGTCGTCCAAGAGTTCACCCACCCACTCGTGACCGAGGATGAGCGGGTAGCGGACGTAGGCCGGATCGATGGTGCCGTCGATCAGTTCGAGATCGGTACCGCACATCCCGTTGAGGAGCGGTGCGACGAGTACCTCGTCGTCAGCGACGACCGGTTCGTCGACCGTTGTGAGCTCGACGTCGTGGGGGGCGCGGACGACGAGCGCACGCATCAGCTTCGACCTTGTCGGATTCCACCTAGTAAGAAGGTCATCCGATCGGCGTGCTCTTTGACGAGTCCCCCGAGACGCTGGACCTCGCGAAGCGGGACGTCGACTTTGAGGCCCGTGATGCTGAGGGCGCCGGCGCACCGGCCCTGATGGTCAAAGAAGGCGGCACCGACGCAAAATACTCCCTCGGCCTCCTCTTCGTCGTCGGTCGCGTAGCCCTCAACGCGAACTCGTTCGAGGTCCGCGAGCAGCGCTGACACGTCGGTCAACGTCTTCGAGGTATGGACGGCCATGCCCGCCTCGGCGATGAGAGCGCGCACTTGCTGTTCGTCCATTTCGGCGAGGATGGCCTTACCGGCGGCGGTCGCGTGCGGCTCCTCGCGCTGACCGAGCGGCGCGTGGAATCGGATCGAGCCCTCTCCGTCGATTCGCTCGAGGAACACCGGATAGCCGTTCTCGTTCATCGCGAGTCGAGCGGTCAGTCCGGTGACGCCCGAGAGGGCCCGCAGTGTCGGCAGACCGAGCTCGGTGATCGAGGTCTGTTGACCGACGAGGTCACCGAGTCGCAGAAGGTTCAGCCCGAGCACGTAACGGGGGCCGGGGTCCACCGCCCGCAAGAGTCCAGCCGCACTGAGCGTTCTCGCGAGCGAGAGTGCGGTGCTCTTGGCGACCTTCAGGTGTCCCGCGATTTCGGTGACGCCGAGTCCGGCACCTCCGGCGTTCCCGACGAGATCGAGAAGCGTCGCAGCGCGGGCCACGGATTGAACTTCATAACGTTTGTCTTGTTCGCTGATGTTTGGCACAGGACAACACTATACGGTCTAGCCGACATCTTCCGCAAGCACCTACTTGACCTATTGCAAAATACATGCTTGGATGTCCTCATCAATACCGACAAGTGTTTTGTTATGCCGAACAGAGGTATTCGTATCGGCGAGCGCAGTGACGCTGCGCGTTCGAGCGTCGCGGCACTGCGTGCACGGTTCGACGAGCGTCCGTTGGTGCTCACGACACCGGGATCGGTGAATTGGATCACCGGCGGCCTGTCGGACCCGATCGACATCACGTCGCCAAGCGATCCAGCGTGGGCCGTTGACGCGAAGAACGGTCGGGCGCTGATCACGACGGACATCGAAGTGCCTCGACTGCTCGGTGACTTCGACACCGACGCGCTCGGATGGGACGTCATCGGTGTGCCGTGGTTCGACGGCGACGCGCCTCTCCGGGCGGCCGAGGAGTTCAGCGGGGTGAAGGCCGACCAACTCCTCGGAGAGAGCGACGCCTACGGAACGAACGTCACGACCGCGATCGTTCTCGAGCGCATGGCGTTGAGCGCGCCCGAGCGAGAGGACTTGCGCGATCTGGGCGTCGTCGCGGCGGTCGCACTCGAGGTCGCACTCGACGCCTGGGAGCCCGGCGTTTCGACGGACTACGACATCGCCTCGAACGTCAGCCGCGAGCTGGAGCGTCACGGCGCCAAGGCCGTGTGCTTGATCGTCGGTGGCGACGATCGACTGCGCCGCGTGCGTCACCCCCTCGCGATCGGGGCCGTCATCCGCGAAGCGCTCATGGCGGTCGTCGTCGCGCGACGGGGCGGCCTGCACGTCGCCGCGACCCGCACCGCGCTCACGAGTGACGCCGACCCGATCCTGGAACTCACCGAACGTCTCGAATCCGTCCACCGAGCGGTGCTGGAATCGTCACTGCCCGGCCACAGTTGGGGCGACGCCGTCGAGGCACTCGCCCGAGGTTACGAGGAGATCGGGGCACCCGGCGCGTGGCGCGAGCACTTCCAAGGAGGTCCGATCGCCTTCGAGCAGCGCGAGTTCGAACTCGCGCCTACCCAGACGCAATCGCCCTTTTGGCACGTCGCGTGTCAGGCCAATACGGCGGTCGCGTGGAACCCGAGTCTCGGCGGCGGGGCCAAGATCGAAGAGACCTACCTTGTAGGGAACAACGGCCTCGAACTGATTACCGACTCCGGCGAATGGGCGATGACGACGGACGAGGCGCAGCACAGTCGGGTGAAAGTTATCTAGTGAATGGAGTGAAGATGATTAGGGGTACAGGAAGTCCTCGCGGCACCGCAGCGCTGAAGCGTCACTTCGCCAGTCTCGTCGACTCCGTGCAGGCCAGCGAACATCGCTTCCCCGACGGAGCGCACTTTCGCATCGAGATACCGAGCGTCGAGAATCCCGCGGCCCTGCGCGCCGTCATCGAAGAGTCCCGCGCGCTCAAGGTGCCGATCCACCGCACCTCCCAGGGCAGCGGGGCCATGCTGCTCACCCGAGCAGAGCTCAACGAAATGGCGGTCATCGGGGCCGACGAAGGTCTGGAGGTGAGCCTGTTCGTAGGGCCGCGAGAGGAGTACGGCGTCGGCGGTTCGGTGCGCAGCCCCGACGGAATGTCGCTCGCGGGCCAACTGCGCGGCCTCGACCAGCTCCGCTACGCGATCGACGACATCTCGCGCGCCGTCGACGCCGGTATTCGCGGGTTCTTGATCCCCGACCGGGGCCTGCTGCAACTCGTGAACGCCATGGTCGACAGCGGCGAACTACCCGCGTCGATCGTGTGGAAGATCTCGGCCGTCCTCGCGCCGTCGAACCCGATCTCGTTCAGACAACTCGTCGACATGGGCGGCACGACGATCAACGTGCCCAGTGACGTCACCCTGGTCGAGTTGGCCGAACTGCGCGCAGCAAGTGACGCGCCAATCGACCTGTACCTGGAGGCACCCGACGGCCTCGGCGGGATGGTGCGCGGCAACGAACTCGCCGAGATCGCCACCGTCGCCGCCCCGCTCTACGCCAAGTTCGGACTGCGCAACGCCCGAATGGTGTACCCCGCCGGTGAGCAGAACGTCGGTGACGTCGTGGCGAACGTCCGTGAGAAGGTCCGACGCGGGGCGTTGGCGCTGGAGTTCCTCGAGGCGTCGTCCGTCGACCTCACTACCTCGAAACCCGGTGCCGAAGGGATTGGGGTCCCCGAGCCATGACCCTGCGAAGCGACCGATGGGTGCGAGGCGACGACGAAGTCGCCCTCGACAGTCGCGTCGCTTTGAAGATGGCGGGCGCGTCGGTTGACGCCGCGGGCGGGCGACCGATCATCGGACTCGCCAACTCATCGAGCGACCTCAACCCCTGCAACCAACCGCTCGCGGACTACATCGCTCCGTTGCGCGAGGGCGTCGAATCCGCCGGGGGCATCGCCGTGGAGTTCCCGGTGATCTCGCTCGGCGAAGACCTGATGAAGCCGTCATCGATGCTGTACCGCAACCTCCTGGCGATGGAGGTTGAAGAGTCGGTGCGCAGCCAACCACTCGACGGCGTGGTCATCCTGGCCGCGTGCGACAAGTCGATTCCGGGGGCGCTGATGGGTGCCTTCAGCACGAACGTGCCGTGTCTCATCGTCGTCTCGGGTCCACGACCCGTGGCGCACTTCCAGGGGAAGCGCATCGGCACGGGAACGGACCTTTGGCGCATGTGGGACGAGCGACGACGGGGCGAACTCAGTGACGACGAATGGAGCGAGCTCGAGCGCGCCCTCACGTTGGGCCGGGGCACGTGCAACACGATGGGCACCGCGTCGTCGATGGGTGCCATCTGCGAAGCACTCGGTCTCGCGTGGCCCGGTTCGACGTCCATACCGGCCGGTGATCGCCGGCACCTCGACGTCGCGCGCCACGTGGGCGAACGTATCGTGGCACTCGTCCGTTCCGGAACGCCGCTCTCGGAGCAGGTGAGCCAGACGTCGATCGACAACGCGCTGACGGTGCTCGGGGCCATCGGCGGCTCGACCAACGCCGTGATTCACCTCACCGCGATGGCGCGACGACTCGGACTCGAACTCGATCTCGACGCCGTCGATCGCATCGGGCGAAGCGTCCCCGTGCTCGTCGACGTCGAGCCCTCGGGCGCGGCGTTGATGGAAGACCTCGACGACGTCGGCGGCGTACCAACCGTCTTCGGCGCCCTCGGCGATCTGCTCCACGGCGACACGATCCTCGCCGACGGCCGGTCGATGTCCGACGTGCAGTCCCAGGCCCTGGCGCCCAAGGGCGCGGTGCGCGACCGCCGAGACCCGGTCGACGCGGCCGGTGCGTTTCGCGTAGTTCGCGGGAACCTCGCACCCGATGGCGCACTCATCAAGCGTTCGGCCGCGACGGCCTCGCTCCTCTCTCATTCCGGACCCGCGTACGTCATGCACGACCCCGACGAGGTCACAGCGCGAACGGGCGCCGATTCCACCGCGTCGCCTGACGCGGTACTGGTGTTGAGCGGCGCCGGTCCGGTGGGCGGTCCGGGCATGCCGGAGTGGGGAATGATCCCGATCCCGACTCCCCTGCTCGAGCGCGGCGTGACCGACATGGTTCGCGTCACCGACGCGCGCATGAGTGGTACGAGTTTCGGAACGGTGTTCTTGCACGTCGCGCCCGAGGGTGCGACCGGTGGCGCGATCGGAGTCGTGCGCGACGGCGACATCATCACGGTGGACGCCGACGCCGGACGAATTGACGTCGCGATCTCGAGCGACGAGATGGCCGCTCGACGCGCCACGCCCGACCAGACCCGGCCCGTGCGCCGGGGTTATGTTGAACTTTATCGACGACACGTCACGCAGGCCCCGGTCGGCTGTGACTTCGATTTCTTGGCCCTCGAGCCGGGGCAGCGCCCCCACCTCGATGAGCCGGTAGTGGGCAGATCTTGAGGAGGAATATCCAAAAGAACCGGAGTTCAGAGAGGGCTTCGTTAGAGAAGGGGGAAGTGCGACTTTGAAAAAGATACGAATGAGGAGTTTCGGCGCGGTCGCCGCAACGCTTGTTCTCGCCGGTACGTTCTACGCGTCGGGACCAGCGTCGGCAAGTGCCAAGACGA
>JBEKCK010000028.1:0-35387 GCA_050014915.1 Acidimicrobiales bacterium
TGCCCGTTGGAGGAGTTCTGTTCCTCTTGCGAGGCCCCTCTCCCCTCCTGATCCGAATCCCCTTTCGGTTCTCCGTCTCATTCGACAGGTGCTACGTGAACTACGAGTGATACTGTGCCAGAACTTTTGCGCCAATGACGGGTGGATTCGTGATATCAGGAACTTTTGCCCAATAGTCGTCACCTTTTCCACCGGTTTGTTCACAATGAGCACAACTTTCAACCGTTTAGACTCATGTTTTCCACAGCCCGATGACCCCAATCTCTCTGTTCCGGACTCTCCATCTCGCTTCCCGGATCGGCCGCATGACGTCAGGGAGGGGTTCCAATCCACCGCCTTGCCGACGAGGTCCGGCCGAATCGTGACTTAACCTCCGACCTATGACCAGGGCGCGCAGATGACGTCACGCGCTGTTCGAGTGTTTGACGCCGACGAGCGACGACGCGCACGCTCTAACGACGACATCAACCTAACGCCGTCGGACCGCGACATCGTCCGATGACGATCCTCTTCGCTCTTCTGACGTCACTCACCAACGCACTCGCCGTCACGCTGCAACACATCGCGAGTACGAGTGACACCGAGAAGTCGTCCGGTTGGAAGTTCGTCGTGTACCTAATGCGTCACCCACTGTGGCTGCTCGGTTGGCTGGCCCTGTGCGGATCGCTGATCTTCCAAGCGTTGGCTCTGCACTTCGGTCCGTTGTCGCTGGTGCAACCGATCCTCGTGACCGAGCTCATCATCGCGTTGGTGCTGCGTCAACTCTGGCTTCGCCAGTCGATACGGGCGGTCACGTGGGTGGCCGCAGTCCTCACCGGCGCCGGACTGGTCGTCTTCCTCGTGACGACGTCGCCGCACGGCGCTTCCTTCCTTCCCACCTCGTCGTCGTGGACGGTCCCCTCGATCGTGTGCGTGGCAGGCGTTGCGATGCTCGTCGCTCTCGCGCAACGCGGCTCGCCGGCGCGGCGCGCCGCACTCTTTGCCAGTGCGACGGCCATCGTGTGGGCGTTGGAGGCGACGTTCATCAAGGCCACGACCGATACGATCAGCGCGCTCGGCTTCGGCGGCGCGTTCACGCGCTGGCCGGTGTACGCCCTGATCGCCGGCGGCATCATCGGACTGCTGTGTGAACAGGCGGCGCTGCACGTCGGACCCCTCAGCGTCTCCCAAACATTCATCGTGATCGTCGACCCGATCGTGAGCGTCGCCCTCGGGGTCTGGTTGTACCACGAACGTCTGAACCACGACGCGCTGCACCTCACGGTCGGTGTGATCGCCTTCGCCGTGATGTGCGCGGGCATCGTCGCGCTGACTCGAACGGCGCCGGCGACGATGACCGCGGACGTGCACAGAGTCTGACGACTACGCCTCCCAGAGACGCTGCGAACGGATCGTTCGCCATGATCGCCGCGCCGTGGTCGCACCCCAGATCGACGCCGCGCAGGCCAATCCCAGCGCCAACGCCATCGGCTGCCAAAGGTCGTGTCGCGGATACGTCGCCACAACTGTTCCGACGGCGGGCGACTGATGCCCTTGGATGTCGATGGCGACGCCCCACACGATGAAGGCGATGAACGTAAGCGACATCGATATCGAAGTCAACACTGAGACGGTTCGGCCGAATCGAAGCGTGTCCGGCGGCACGTTCACGCGGTTCGCGACCACTGCGAGGCCGACCATTGAGAGGAGCCATCCACCGATCGAAATCACCCAGATGAGGTCGCCCATCATCGCGGCCGCGGCGGGATTGCCCCCAACCCAGGTGACGTGACCGTTCAAGGATGTGCTGGCACCGTTGACAAAGGCTCGAGCGATTTCTAACCCGAGGATTCCGAGGAACGTGATCAGGGGGGTCCACGTCAGCCGGTACATCCAGCGTCGATTCCTCGCCTTCTCGCGCTTGATCCCGTAGCGCAGGGCGCTCAGCCCGACGGCCAAGATCAGCAGCGTGACCAAGAAGAGGGCCTGGACGACCATGACCGAGATGCCGCCGACCCAGGTCGCGGTCGATAACGCCGGGTGGTACTGGTAGTGACCCCCCGACCAGGCGAGGACTTTGGTGGGGAACGGTGAGAGTTGAAACGGGTAGCCGACGATCACGTCACCCGAGAGCGGATGAAGGACGTAGGTGCCAGTGATGGTTAGCACGAAGGGCACGATGGCCATCCACGGCAGGGTGCTCGCCGCCACCGAGGTCCTCGTGCGATTCGCCAGCACTCCGTACGTGCGTGGCATGCCTCGAGATTGGAGACGTGAGCGCATCGCGTCACGAAGCAAACCGAAGGCGATCGTGTTCTCCGAACGACCTTCGAGTTTCAAGTCGTCGACGACGGCGCGCATCTCCTCGTCGTAGCGCTCCTTCCACCACCGCGGATAGCAGCGCAGGGCGAGTTCGACGAACGAGTGACCCACGATCAGCCCATCGCTCCGAGGCGCCGCAGTCCGATGGTCGCGACCTTCATGGCGCTCTGCAGTCGCTCGGTCAGGACGGCCGATCCCGCGCCGGTGATTCGGTACGGTCGGCGACGATCCGTCGCCGGTAACGGCTCGACGAGCCCCTCCTCTTCGAGTCGCACGAGCACGCCATAGAGGGTGCCCGGTCCGAAGACGGTGCCGGTCATCTCCTCGATGTCCTTGATGATCGCGTAGCCGTGCTTCGGTCCACCGGTCAGACTCGTCAGCACGAGAATCGTCGGGTCCTGCGTGCGCCCTAATCGCTTCGACTCCATCGCCACCTCCTCGTGTCGAAACAGACGCTACTACGGAATTCGTAGTAGTGCCGTGCGCGAGGGTCGTCCCCCCGGATCCGACGAGCGGTGCTGGCCGCGCCGCGCCCTAGGGGCGAAAGTCACAAACCGGGCGAGAAGGCCCGTATCGACCGTGATTTATCACTGTGTTGGGTCAATGTTTTGAGGGAGCGCCAGTAAAATAGTCCTGTGCCTCAAGTAAGGCCGTCATTGACCCCCCTGCATTACGCGTGTTGTTTCAAAGGTGACACGAGTCAAGAGCCTCGCTTAGCGAAAATCCGGCCTGGTGGTGTCACTTTCAAGCGACGCCACCCGTGAGTGATTCCTTCACCCCAGGCCCCGGTCGAAAGAGTCCGAGCCGGAGTTTCTGGATCGCCATTGCCGTGGTCGTCATCGCCGTCGGGTTCCTAGGATCCTTCTTCGGCGCCAGGAATCTCGCTCAGAACGATGTTCAAGCGGCGCATCAAAACCTCCAGACGGCGTCCGTCGAGATCGCCTCCACGCTCAACCTCGCGATCGAACACGAACAGGACCTCGCAATAAGCGCCGGTGCGTTCATCGTCGAGAACCCGAACGCTTCGGAGTCGACCTTCGAACGCTGGGTCAAGAACGAAGACGCGTTCCAGCGATATCACGAGATTCTCGCCGTTGCCATAGTCGACGTCGTTCGACCGCCGCAACTAGCGGCCTTCGCCGCGCGCGCCGCGATCAATGAAAGGGAGTCCAACGCTCCAAGTCAGACGTTTACCCTTACGCCCCCGGGCAAGCGACCGTTCTACTGCCTCGTGGACGTCGAGCACGCCCGACCGGGGCTAACGGAGATACCCATCGGCCTTGACATGTGTGACTCGTCTCTCGGCCCGCAACTCCTTCAGGCCCGTGACTCCGGCCAACCGACCTACGCCCCCGACAGTTTGGGTGGTCCCGCGGCCTTCGCCGTGGGCACGCCGCTGTATCGAAACGGCAGTCACCCGAGCACGCTGGCCGGCCGACGCGCGGCACTCATCGGTTTCACCGGCACGGAGATCTTGCCGAAGACGATCTTGACGACCGCCCTGCTCGGACACCCCAACGACGCCGTCGCGTTCCACTACAACCGAAGCGGCTCAAATGCCACGTTCAAGGACGGCGTTCGACCGAAGAGTGCTA
Organism: Acidimicrobiales bacterium; assembly: GCA_050014915.1. Lineage (GTDB taxonomy): Bacteria > Actinomycetota > Acidimicrobiia > Acidimicrobiales > RAAP-2 > RAAP-2. Next base: position 3,897 of record JBEKCK010000028.1, read on the forward strand.
TGTCGGCGTCGATCAACCTTCATAACGGGTGGCACGTGCAAGTCTTCGCGCCCGCCGTTGACGGAAGCGTTTTCAACCCGTCCGATTCCTTGCTGCTGCTCCTCGGTGGAGCCCTGCTGAGCCTTCTGCTCGGCCTGTTGATCTGGGTCCTCGGGACGAGTCGTTCGAGTGCCATGGCGCTCGTAAAGGAGCGCACCGATCAGCTGCAACATCAAGCGCTGCACGATTCGCTCACCGGGCTGCCCAACCGCGCCCTCATCCTTGACCGCATCGACCGGATGTTGGCGCGCTCGCGACGGGAGCACACCGCGGTGGCGGCGCTCTTTCTCGACCTCGACAACTTCAAAGACATCAACGACACTCTGGGTCACCGCGCGGGTGACGAACTGTTGGTCAGCGTCGGCGAACGCCTGAAGAGCGCGGTGCGCGAAACCGACACCGTCGGACGACTCGGCGGAGACGAGTTCGTCGTCCTCGCCGACGGCGTTTCGCTGGAGGCCGGCGTCGACGTTGTCGCCGATCGGCTCCTCGACGTGATGGCGACGCCATTCGTCATCTCGGCGAGTCTCGTGCCGCTCTCGGTCTCGGCCAGCATCGGCATCGCCGAGGGCGACCGGGCCACGCCCGAAGAGATGCTCCAAGACGCCGACATCGCGCTCTACCAGGCCAAGGCGGCCGGAAAACAGCGGGCCGTCACGTTCGCGCCTTCGATGCAGGAATCGGTCGACCACCATCGACGATTGGAGGTCGATCTTCAAGGTGCGCTCGAGGGCAAGGAGTTCTTCTTGATGTACCAGCCCACCGTCGACCTTTCGACTGGTGCCTTCACCGGCGTGGAAGCACTCCTGCGGTGGCGCCATCCCGAGCGTGGCGTCGTTCAACCCAACGACTTCATCCCGGCGCTCGAGTCGTCCGGACTCATCGTCGCCGTCGGTGCGTGGGTCATGCACGACGCTTGTCGCCAGGGCGCGATCTGGCAGAGTCGCGGTCACCGATTCACCGTGTCGGTCAACGTCGCCGCCAAGCAGCTCGAACGAGACCAGTTGGTCACCGATGTTCGAGAAGCGATAGCCATGAGCGGCTTCGACGCGAACCAACTCATCCTCGAGCTGACCGAGACCGCGCTGATGCACGACGCCGGATCGACGCTCTCTCGACTGAAGTTGTTGAAGTCTCTCGGCGTTCGTATCGCGATCGACGACTTCGGGACCGGATACTCGTCCCTCGCCTATCTGCGACAGTTCCCAATCGACATCTTGAAGATCGACCGACTGTTCGTGTCGGGTATCGCGGACTCTCGTGAGTCCGCGGCCCTCGTGCACACCCTCGTGCAACTCGGCAAGGTGCTGGGCATCGAGACGGTCGCCGAGGGCGTGGAGACCAACGACCAGCGCTCGCGCCTCGAGAACGAGAAGGTCGACACCGGACAGGGATTCCTGTTCGCTCGTCCGCTCGCCGTGGCGGACCTCGATCAACTGCTGCTCGATTCCGCCGGCAAGCCGGAGTGGCTCAGCGTCGCCATGAGCGGAGAGGCACCGTAGATCTCGGCGGTTTCTCGTCGTTGGTCATGGCGGCGCTCGCCGTGCAAACCCACCGACGACTCATGAAGAGCCAGCGTCCAATCGCCTTCGAAGGCCAGTAGCCGCCGTTCACCGATGTAGGACCGTCGAACGTGGAGGCGTTGTCACGGTCGGATCTCAACCGGTAAGACGGTGTGGCGGCGTCCGTGTCACGTAGTCTGCGGATTCGGTGACATATTCAGTGTCGGACGAATCCAGCGAAGGGAACACCGTGCCAAGCAATCCCGCAGAGAACGAATCAGCGTCGAGCAAGATTACGAAGCGGGCGAAGGAGCTCGGCGGATGGAGGGGCGACACGCTCGATCATCTCCGACGACTGATCCTTGAGGCCGATCCTGCGATCGAGGAGGAGTGGAAGTGGGTGAAGCCCACCAACCCGGGGGTGCCCGTGTGGAGCCGCAACGGCGGTATCTGCACCGGTGAGGCGTACAAGGAGGTCGTCAAACTCACGTTCTTCCGGGGGGCGTCACTCCCGGACCCGAAGAAACTCTTCAACTCCAGCCTGGAGGGCAACGTGCGACGGGCGATCGACTTTCGCGAGGGAGAGAAGATCAACGACGCGGCGTTCAAGCAGTTGATCCGCGCCGCGGTCGCGGCGAACACCACGGTGCTCGCCGAACGCTCCGCCAAGAAGAAGTGATCCGGACCGACACCACTCGAAACGTCGCGCAACATTTGCAATACGTTCAAACTCTCCCCAAGCACAGCGATTGAAACTGGAATAGATTCCGCTTGGACGTCGAGTGACGTCGCAATTGAGGGGGAATCATGTATCTACTAGCAAGGCAGGCCCGCCTGCGGGGGCTGGACGCTGCGGCGTGGGCCGTGGAGATAGGCGCCGCTGCCGCGGCAGGACTCGGCAACGAAGTTGGAGTCTGGGCCAACTTCCTCTCGCCGGGATTCGGCACCATCAACTGGACCTCAAGATGGGCAGATCTCAGCGCCGTTGAGAAGGGTTTCGCCAAAGTGATTGGCGACGCCAAGTATCTCGAACTCGCCGCCAAGGGCGTGGAGTTCGTGGACGGTCCGATCAGCGACACGTTGTTCGAAGCCGTCTATGAGGGCATGGCCCCGAGCGACGACGCGAAATACGTCGGCACGGTCTCGGCGGTGTGCGCGCCGGGCAATTTCGCTCGCGGGATGTTGGGCGGTGTCGAGATCGCGCAGAGGGTCGAGAAGGCAACCGGAGTGTCCACCAGTTTCAATGCGGGTCAGACCGGACCCTACGGCGCCGTCATCTGGATCGCGGGATACAAGGACATTGTGGAGTTTGAAACGGCGCAACACGCGTTGGCGGCCGACATGAGTTTCGTCGAATACCTCGACTCCACGACCGACGCGTATCAAGCGGAACCGACCCTCTCCCAGAGCACCCTCCACGTGAGGCTCAACTAGATTCACTTGCGCACGTGACGAAGTCCGTGTGACATCGAAATGTTCATGTGTCACTCGAGGGTGGGACGCGCTCCTACGTCAGTGACTGGCGTTTTAACGCGCGGCCAACTTTCTAACGCCAGATCAATGCGAAGAGACAACAAACGCGATATCAGACTGCACTCTCATAAGCGCGGCACACTCAATGGGGCCTACCTCACGGAGTGGAGGTGATGGGATTCGAACCCACTGCCTCTACATTGCGAACGTAGCGCTCTACCAATTGAGCTACACCCCCGAAGAGGCTCTAACTTTAGCCCAACGCCCGGCGCGGCTGGGATTGACGCTGCCAGCCGTCGTCTTCGTCTTCGTCTTCGTATTCGGACTCGAACTCGTCGTCGTAGCGCGGTGACACCGCGTCGTAGAGACGCTGGACCGACGCCAACTGTCGGGGCTTGGGCAGACGAAGGGGCAGAGACTCCTCGTTCAAGTATCCCTGCGAGACCGAGTAGAGCGCCAAGGCGATGAAGGACACTATGCAGACCCACGAGGCGACCGCGAGGTCCATGATCACCGAGTAACTGATCGTGAAGGCGAGGATCGTCAGGACCGCCGAGCCGAGTACGAGACGAACGAACATCATCTGGCGACGCGACTTCATGGTCCGACGACGGATCGGCGCGTCGTAGCTGCGGCGCACGCTCGATTCGTTGGGCACCGAGGAGTACGCCGCGGCGTAATGGTTCATCGACTCACGTTCGTTACCCGGCTCGTCGTCGTCGTACTCGTAGTCCCGGCTCCACTCGTCCCACGAACCGCGCGACTCCAGTGAGCGGTAGGTGTCGTCGGCGTGAACGACGGTCAAGCGTGACCTACGACCGGTCCCCTGGCCGGCCGATTCGACTTCGTCGGGCCGGTCCAGTCGGTGGGCCGGGTTGACGACGTACTCCTGGCGGCTCAGGACCTCGTGTTCGGCGTGGAAGGACTGGATCGAGCGCTCGGCTCCCCCGTCGCGCAGGCGTCGGATCGCCACCGGCGCCAGCAGCGCGAGCCAGAAAAGGGCGAGGATTATCAGCAGCATTCGACATACCCCACCACACGCCACCTTGACATTGCCCTCAAAGTTACAAGCGAATTAAGGGTTTTTGGTGGATGTCACGCCCCGTGGAGGCCGCACTCTTCCTTGTCGGCACCGACCCAGCGACCCGATCGACGGTCCCCCGGGACGAGGGGCTTCTCGGTCACCGCGGCGCATCCGATCGACGCGTAGCCCTGCGCCCAGAGGGGGTGCTCGGGCAGGTCGTTCGACCTCAGGTAGTACGCGACGTCGTCGTCGCTCCATGTCGCGAGCGGGTTCACCTTCACGAGTTTGAATTTCTCATCCCACATCAGGGTTTTCATGTTCGCGCGCGACGGTGCGTCGACCCGTTTCACCGACGTGATCCACGCCGCCTTGCCCGCGACGGCGCGTCCCAGTGGCTCGACCTTGCGCAGTTCGCAGCATCGTTCGGTGCCGCAGGGCCACGCGTCGGCCTCGGGACCGGGCGTCGTGCGCGTCATGTTGAGTGACCACTCGCGCTCGATTCGCGACGCGAATTCGAGCGTCTCGGGGAAGTGACCCATCGTGTCCAAGAAGATGATCTCAGCGTTGGGACGAAGTTGATGAACCATGTGCAGCAACGCGACGTCCTCGAACGAACAGGCCATCGCGACGTCGTCGTTGAAGCGCTCGAAGGTCCACTGGAGGATCTTGATAGGTGTCGAACGCTCGAAACTCTCGTTCACCGAATCGAGTTCTTCGAGGAGCGCATCGGTCGGCGTAATCAGGGTCATTTGCTCAACAGCCTTACATTCTCGAGTGTTTTACTAGGATATACGGAGACCTAACGGACTATGACGACGACACCCTTGCGCACCTCCACCACCACCGACCACCTCGACCTGCTGGAGTCCCACGCCATCTTCATCCTCCGAGAGGTGGTCGCGGAGTGCGAGCGACCGGTCCTGCTGTTCTCGGGCGGCAAGGACTCGGCCGTCCTGTTGCACCTCGCCGTCAAGGCCTTCGCGCCCCAGCAGCTGCCGTTTCCGGTCATGCACATCGACACCGGACAGAACTTCCCCGAGGTCATCGAGTTCCGTGACTCAACCGTCGCGCGCGTCGGCGCGCGCCTGGTCGTCGCCAAGGTCCAGGACACGATCGACCAGGGCAAGGTCCAAGACCCCGGAGCGATGGGCTCGCGCAATCGCCTGCAGACGGTGACACTGCTCGACGCGATCAACGACAACAACTTCGACGCCGCCTTCGGCGGGGCGCGACGCGACGAGGACAAGGCGCGCGCCAAGGAGCGGATACTGTCCTTTCGCGACACCTTCGGCCAGTGGGACCCGCGAAAGCAGCGCCCGGAGCTCTGGCAGATCTACCAGGGCAAGGTGAACCCCGGCGAGAGCCTTCGCGCCTTCCCGCTCTCGGACTGGACCGAGCTCGACGTGTGGCAGTACATCGAACGCGAGCAGATGGCCCTGCCGGACATCTACTTCGCCCACGACCGCGACGTCGTGCTGCGCGACGGCATGTACCTCGCGGTCGGGCCGTTCGTGGAACCGCGCGACGACGAGACCGTGGAGCGACTCTCGGTGCGTTTTCGCACCGTCGGCGACGCCAACTGCACCGGCGCGGTCATGTCGCGGGCCTCGACGCTCGAGGCGATCATCAATGAGGTCGCGCTGGCGAACGTCTCGGAGCGCGGCGCCACGCGCGCGGATGACAAGTTCTCCGAAACGGCCATGGAGGATCGAAAGCGCGAAGGGTACTTCTAGTCGTGCACCTCGCCACCAAGGACTTACTGCGCCTCGCGACGATCGGCTCGGTCGACGACGGCAAGTCGACGTTGATCGGGCGCATCCTCGTCGACACCCGCCAGCTCTTCGACGACCAACTCGACGCCGTCGCCGAGGCCTCGGAGCGGCGCGGCGTCGGTGACCTCGACCTCAGTTTCGTCACCGACGGACTGCGCGCCGAGCGCGAACAGGGCATCACCATCGACGTCGCCTACCGCTACGCGACGTCGCCCACGCGCAAGTTCATCATCGCGGACTGCCCGGGCCACGTGCAGTACACCGGCAACATGGCGACCGGGGCCTCGACGGCCGACCTCGCCCTCGTCGTGCTCGACGTCGCCTCGGGGCTCAAGGAACAGACCCGCCGGCACCTCTGCATCGCGGCCCTGCTCGGCGTGCGCTCGATCATCGTCGCGGTCAACAAGATGGACGCGGTCGACTGGTCCAAACTGGCCTTCGACCGGGTGGTCGACGAGATCCAGGCGCTGGCACGAGACCTCGACTTCACGTCGGTCTCCATCATCCCGGTGTCGGCGCTCTACGGCGACAACGTCGTGGAGACCTCGGTGCACTTCCCCTGGTACGAGGGTCCCACGGTCCTCGAGGCTCTCGAAGCGTCCGAGGCCGGCGCCTGGGAGCACACGACGACGCGGGGTGCCCGTCTGCCGATCCAGTGGGTGCTGCGCCAAGCGGGCGGTGGCCGTACCTACGCCGGGATGGTGAACGGCGACACGCTCCACGTCGGCGACCGCGTCACGCTGTTACCGGCCAACATCGAGACGACGATCTCGGCGATCAACTTCGGCGGCGAGGAGATCGCCGACGCCACGGTCGGGCTGGCCGCCGACGTCGCGTTGGCCGACGAGACCAACGCCGGACGCGGCGACCTGATCGCCACGAAGCCCCTTCCGTCGGTCGTGAATGAACTCAAGACCACGATCTGCTGGTTCGGCGAGAAGCCGCTGGTCATCGGCCAGCGACTGAAGATGAAGCACACGTCGAAGGTCACGCCCGTGCGCGTCAAGTTGATCAACGGCGTCATCGACATCGAGAAGCTCGACATCGACGAATCGACGTCACTCCAGACCAACGACATCGGCCTCGCGACGCTGCAGACCGCCGACCTCCTGGTCGTCGACGACTACCGCGCCAACCGGGTCACGGGCAGTTTCGTCCTGATCGACGAGGCGACCAATGCCACGGTCGCCGCCGGCATGGTCGGCCACGCGTCATTCCTCTAAAACTGCACCAGCATGGCGACAAGTGCGACGCCGATGAGGGCGAGCAGCACGTCTAACGACTTCACTAACGCGCGCCCACTCTCGGGCGGCGCCACGCCGTCGGCGGCGATCACCGTGGCCAGGGCGCGCTCCTGCGGCAGGGTCCGCGCCTCCAGGTGTCCGGCCAACGCCAGGTAGCAGACGATCCCCACGTCGATCCACGGCTTGGAGAGCGACACGGACTTGTCGCCACTGAGCGACAGGATCAGTCCGGTGACCGGCAGCACGTGAACGACGCGCGCGGCCCAGTTCCGTCGGTCCGGGAATCGCTTCCGCTGCAGGGCCTCGTCGGCACCGCGCGCGACCCCCTGGGCCGCGGCGCGCATGGCCACGAGGACGATGAGCGTGTCGACGGCGGCGATGATGTGCGCCAGGAACACCATGTCGTAGGCGACGGTCGTGGCGATCACGCGTCACCCAACAACGACTCGGCCGCGCGGTAGGGATCGGTCGTGCCGTCGAGCAGCGCCACGATCTGGGCCTCGTAGTCGTCACCGTGCGCCAGCGCACCGATCCGGTCCCGGACCATCGCGCCGAGCACCTTGTCGAGTTCGACGCGCATGCGTGCGCGACGGCGTTGCTCGATGGGCCCGCTCTCGATGAAGCGCCGATGGGCCACCACCGCGTCCCACAGCTCGGCGACGCCGGCGCCGTCCGTCGCCACGGTCTCGAGGATCGGTGGGCGCCACTCGTGCACACCCCCGAGGTCGAGCATCTGTTCGAGGTCGCGGCGGGTCTCTTTCACGCCGGCGCGGTCGGCCTTGTTGATGACGAAGACGTCGGCGACCTCCAGTAGGCCCGCCTTGTTGGCCTGCATGGCGTCACCCCACCCGGGATTGACCACCACGATCGTGGTGTCGGCTGCCGAGGCGATCTCGACCTCCATCTGACCGACGCCGACGGTCTCGACCAGCACCAGTCGGAAGTTGGCCGCCCCGAGGACGCGCACGGCGTCAGGCACGGCCAACGAGAGTCCACCGAGGTGTCCGCGCGTCGCCATGGAACGTATGAAGACGTGCTCGTTGGTGGCGTGCCCCTGCATGCGGATCCGGTCGCCGAGGATCGCGCCGCCGGTGAACGGCGAGCTGGGGTCGACGCAGAGCACGCTCACCTGGTCGAAGTCGTCGTCGCCGCCGAAGGAGCCGCGCTCGAGCACGACGTTGATCAACTGGTCGTTCAGGGTCGACTTGCCGGCGCCCGGCGGTCCGGTGACGCCGACGACGTACGGGGCGCTCGCGCGGTAGGCCAGGGCCGCGGTCGCCAACTGATTGGCCCCGCCCGATTCGACGAAGGTCAACAGACGCGCGAGCGCGGTGCGCGAACCGCCGCGGGCCTGCTCGACGAGCTCGGTCGGATCGCTCGAGATCACGTGAACCGTTCGATGTTGGCGCCGAGGTGGGCCAGGCGTCCGACGAAGTCGTCGTATCCACGGTCCATGTGCTCGAGCCCCGTGACGGTGGTCTCCCCGTCGGCGACCAGTCCGGCGAGGATCAACGCCGCCGCGGCGCGGATGTCACTCGCGTGCACCGAGGTCCCCGTGAGGTGATCGACGCCGCGGATCATCGCGTGATGCCCCTCGGTGGTGATGCTCGCGCCCAGTCGAACGAGTTCGTCGACGTAACGGAAGCGACCGACGAAGAGGTTCTCGGTGACGACCGAGACTCCGTCGGCCACGCTCAGCATCGTCGTGATGAGCGGCTTGTAGTCGGTCGCGACGCCGGGATACGGCAACGTCGCGACGTCACAGGCCCGCAGGACGCGCGGTCCCTGCGCGGCCACTCCGGGCCCGCGCACGTCGACCAGGCCGCCCATGGCCTCGATCTTGCGCAGGAGCATCTCCATGTGTTCGGGGTGAGCGTCGATGACGCGCACCTCGCCGCCCGTGATCAGCCCCGACGCGAGATAGGTCGCGCTGACCACGCGGTCGGTGACGACGTCGTGACGCGCGGGGTGCAACTCGTCGACGCCGTCGATGGTGAGCCGCGAGGTGCCCAGTCCCTCGATGCGCGCGCCCATGGCGATCAGTTGCTTGGCCAGGTCTTCGACCTCGGGCTCGCGCGCCGCGTTGTCGATCACCGAGCGACCCTCGGCGAGGACGCAGGCCATGAGCAAGTTGTCGGTCGCGGTGTGACTCGGGTACTCGAGCGTGATCCGCGCCGCGCGCAGACGTGACCGGTCGTTCGTGGCCCGAATGAAGTTGCGATCGTTGTGGAACGTCGCGCCCATCGCGGTGAGAGCGTCGGTGTGGAAGTTGATCGGGCGCTGACCGAAGTCGTCACCGCCGGGCAGCGCCATGTCCGCTCGCCCGCAGCGCGCCAGGAGTGGCCCGAGGATCACGATCGACGCGCGCATGGCCTCGAACAGTCGCGCCGGAGCGACCGGATTGATCTCCGACGCGTCGGGGACCACGATCGAGAGTTCGTGTTCGGCCGGCCGCTCGAGCGAGCAGCCGAGCGCCTCGAGCAGTTCCACCATCATCGCGACGTCGGTGATGGTGGGGACGTTCGTGAGGTGGTGCTCGCCCGTCGCGAGCAGACAGGCCGCCATCTCCTTCAGCACCGCGTTCTTGGCACCAAACGCCTGCACCTCGCCCTCGAGGGCTCCGGCGGGCTTGACGACGAGCGTTGTCACCCTTCAAGTATTGCCGGTGAGCAGAAATAGGCCCGGGACGAGGTCGAAGAGGTCGCTGACGATAGTCTGAGCCTCGTGCTGCAACCGTACCAACCGGACCGCAATATCGCCCTCGAGCTCATTCGCGTCACCGAGGCCGCGGCCATCGCCGCGGCGCGCTGGTCCGGTCGCGGCGACAAGAAGGCGGCCGACCGTGCGGCGGTCGACGCGATGCGCTTCGTGCTCGGCGGCGTCGCGATGGACGGCGTCGTCGTGATCGGCGAGGGCGAAAAAGACGACGCGCCGATGCTCTACAACGGTGAACGCATCGGTGACGGTCGTCCCCCGCTCGTCGACATCGCGGTCGACCCGGTCGACGGCACGACGCTCACCGCGATGGGCCGCAACGGCGCCCTGGCGGTCATCGCACTCTCCGAGCGCGGGTCCATGTTCAATCCCGGGCCGTGCGTCTACATGAACAAGATCGCGGTCGGTCCGCGCGGTCGAGGTTCGGTCGACATCAACGCCTCGGCGACCGACAACTTGTCCGAGCTCTCCAAACGATTGAAGAAGCCGGTGCCCGAACTGGGTGTGGTGATCCTCGATCGGCCGCGACACGAATCCCTCCTCGCCGAGGTGCGCGAGGCCGGTGCGCGCGTCCTCTCCATCTCCGACGGCGACGTCGCCGGCGCCATCGCGACCGGTTGGCCCAACTCCGGTGCCGACATCCTCATCGGCATCGGCGGCACCCCGGAGGGCGTGATCGCGGCAGCGGCGCTGAAGGGTCTCGGCGGCGAGATCCAGGGCATGTTGATCGCGCGCGACGACGACGAACGTCGGTTGGCCGAAGGACTGGGTTATGACTTCACGCGCGTACTGACCACCGACGACCTCGTCGCCAGTGACAACTGTTTCTTCTCGGCCACGGCCATCACCGACGGCGACTTCTTGCGCGGCGTGCGATTCCACGACTTCGGCGCCACGACGCAGTCGATGGTCGTGCGTTCACGTTCGGGCACGGTGCGGACGATCGAGACGTTCCATCGACGCAACAAACTCGAAGAGTTCACGTCCGCGGGCTTCTAACACTTGATTGATTGTTCACGAAGCGACATTTCATGGTCGTTCGCGCTTGATCTTCGATTGCAAACCGAACCACGGCGCCGTAAGGTCCGCAGTAGAACGCTGGACTCAACTGAGTCCCCACTGAGGAGGTCGTGGTGCAGGTTGCAAATCTATTGGCCAACAAGAGTCATGACGTCGCGACGATTTCCCAGGAGCGCACCGTGAATGACGCGCTCGTGCTGTTGAAGGAGCGCGGCATCGGGGCCCTCGTCGTCACCGGCCCGACGCCACCACTCGTGGGCATCTTCAGCGAGCGCGACGCGGTGCGAGCGCTGGCGGTGAGCGGCGCCTCGGCGCTCGAAACGCCCATCGCGGAGTTGATGACGACCGACGTGCAGACCTGTGACGAATCGACGACGGTGACCGAGCTGATGGGACTGATGACCGAGCGTCGCATACGCCATCTCCCGGTCGTCCACGAGGGTCAACTCGTGGGCATGATCTCAATCGGCGACGTCGTCAAGGCCCGCTTCGACGAACTCGAACACGACAAGAAGGACCTGCTCGACTACGTATCGGCGAGGTAGTCAACGTCGTCGAGTGGCGACGCAATGAACGGCGACGTGACGTCAGGCCGTCGCCACACCCAACAGAGGACCCAGGACCGTAGGGATGTCGCCTCGCACGACGGCGTCGGCGTCGCGGTCGAACGGAGTCGGATCCGCGTTGACGATGACGAGTCGTGCACCTCGTTCGAGTGCCTTCGGCACCAGGCCCGCCACGGGACGAACCTCCAACGTCGAACCGACACAGATCAAGAGTTCACAGGTCTTCGCGAGATACTCGGCGCGGGCGAAGACCTGCGCCGGTAGCGGCTGGCCGAAACTGACGACCGCCGTCTTCAACAGACCGTCGCACACCACGTCGTCCACCACGACCCGGCAGCGGGGATCGAGTTCGCCCGCCGCCACTCGATCGAGGACTTCGGGGGTCGGCAGTTCGGCGCCGCAGCGCAAGCATCGCGACCGTCGCGAGTTCCCGTGGACCTCGATGACCAGCGCCGGATCGGAGCCCGCCGCGATGTGGAGGCCGTCGATGTTCTGGGTGACGAGCGCCCTGAGCTTTCCCGTGCGCTCGAACATCGCCAGGGCTCGGTGTGCCGCGTTCGGTTCGAACACGACGTCACGTCGCAGTAGCAACCGTTGCCACACGGCTTCGCGCACCTCGGACGATGAGATGAACACGTCGATGTGAGAGAGGCGCTCCGCTTCGGGATCCTTGGTCCAGACTCCCTCGGGTCCGCGAAAGTCCGGGATCCCCGACGCGGTCGACACTCCCGCCCCGGTGAGGACGACGACGTTGGATGACGCCTCTACGATCCCGTGCGCCTCTTCGAGCGGTGTACTCGTCACGAGGGGCAGCGTAGGCCACCGAGGTGCGACGAGCGCCCCGTCAGTTACTCCGAGGCGAGCTTGACGGCTTTTCGGAACTTGAAGCGCTCCGCGAGCCAGCAGACCAACGGGAAGAGTCCCACCGTCGAGATCATCCATCCCACGTACTGCAGAGTGTGCCCGTCGGGCGCGAACATCAACGGCAGGGCGACGATGTAGAAGGCCCACACGATCCGCTTCCAGATCTGGGCTCGTCCGTACTGATCGGCGATGACGTCACCGAACTGCTCACGACCGGTGTACTTGGCTCCCCAATGCTCGACGCCACTCTGTTCGATCTTGTCGGTTACGCGCATGGGAAAGTTGACTCCACAGTGTGATTCATGGCAGGTCCTACGATACCCGCGATGAGTGATGTCCTCGCCGGTCGAAGGGTGGAACGCGACCTCGAAGAATTCACGATCTGGTTCGCCTGCGTTGGGGAACCGCGCTTCGCGCCTGTCGTGTGCGCTGACGAGGTCACTGTCGTCGAAGTAGCGGGGGCGTTCATCGATCGCCTCACGCCTTCGCCGCACTGAGTCGCAGTTCGGCGCGTTCGAGCGCCGACCTCGCCATCGCCGTGGCGGCGCTCTCGTGCTCGTCGCGACTGTCGGCGGCGATCTCGGCCTCGGCGCTCTCCTTGGCGGCCTGGGCTCGCGCCACGTCGATCTCGCTCACCTTCTCCGCGATGCCGGCGAGCACCGTGGCGAGGGTCTCGTCCTCCACGTCTCCCGGGCCCACTTGGAAGAAACCGCCGTGGACGGCGATGGCGATCTCGCCCTCGGAAGAGCCCACGCGCACCACGCTCGGTACGACGTCGCCGACCATGTCCATGTGCCCCGGCAGGACCGTGAACCAGCCCTCGGAGGAGCGCGCGATCAACGCCGTCGCCTCACCGACCCACAGCGGAGCCTCGGGCGTCACGATCTCGACCTTCAGGGTGGTCACGACTAGTCCTTCTCGAGTTCGGCGGCCTTGCGCTCGACGTCCGCAGCTCCCCCGACGTTCAAGAACGCCTGCTCCGGGAACGCGTCGAGGTCGCCGTTCACCAGGTGCTCGAAGGATTCGACGGTCTCTTGGACCGGGACGTTGATGCCGTCGATGCCGGTGAAGACCTTGGAGACGAACATCGGCTGGGAGAGGAAGCGCTGGATCTTGCGCGCGCGCGTCACGGTGATGCGGTCCTCCTCGGACAGTTCGTCGAGGCCGAGGATCGCGATGATGTCCTGCAGCTCCTTGTTGCGCTGGAGGATCTGCTGGGTGCGACGAGCGACGGCGTAGTGACGGTCACCGACGATCTCGGGCGCCAGGATGTTCGAGGTCGACGCCAGGGGGTCGACGGCCGGGTAGATGCCCAACGCGGCGATCTGACGGCTGAGCTCGGTCGTGGCGTCGAGGTGGGTGAAGGTCGTGAACGGAGCCGGGTCGGTGTAGTCGTCGGCCGGCACGTAGACGGCCTGGAGCGACGTGATCGACCGGCCGCGTGTCGAGGTGATGCGCTCTTGGAGTTCGCCCATCTCGTCGGCCAGCGTCGGCTGGTAGCCGACCGCGCTCGGCATGCGACCGAGCAGCGTCGAGACCTCGGAGCCGGCCTGGACGAAGCGGAAGATGTTGTCGACGAACAAGAGCACGTCCTGGTTCTTCACGTCACGGAAGTACTCGGCCATCGTCAACGCGGCGAGGGCGACACGAAGTCGAACGCCCGGCGGCTCGTCCATCTGGCCGTAGACGAGGGCGGTCTTCTCGATCACGCCCGACTCGCGCATCTCGAGCAGCAGGTCGGTGCCTTCGCGCGTGCGCTCACCGACGCCCGCGAAGACCGACACGCCCTCGTGGAGCTCGGCGACGCGACGGATCATCTCCATGATGAGGACGGTCTTACCGACGCCGGCACCGCCGAAGAGGCCGATCTTGCCGCCCTGCACGTACGGGGCGAGGAGGTCGACGACCTTGATGCCGGTCTCGAACATCGTGGCGTGCGGCTCGAGCTGGTCGAAGGCCGGCGCGCTGCGGTGGATCTCCCAGTAGTCCTCGACCGGTCCGATGTCGTCGGTGTCGAGCGACTCGCCGATCACGTTGAAGACGTGTCCGAGCACGGCGTCACCGACCGGCACCGTGATCCCCCGGCCCGTCTGGCGCACGACGGCGCCGCGCACGAGTCCGTCGGTCGGCTTCATGCACACGCAGCGCACGCGGCCCTCGCCGATCTGCTGGGCGACCTCGCCGGTCACCGTGATCGTGGCGCCGTCGATCACGATGTCGACCTCGACGGCGTGGTTGATCTCGGGCAGCGAGTGCGGCGGGAACTCCACGTCCACGACCGGTCCGGCGATCGCGACGACCCGCCCCGTCTCGAGCGTGGTCTTTTCTGGAGCGATGGTCATCTGTCTCTCACTTTCCCGAGCGGAGCGCTTCGGCGCCGCCCACGATTTCCATGATTTCGGTGGTGATCGAGTCCTGGCGGGCCCGGTTCATGATGCGACTGAGGTTCTGGGCCAGCTCATCGGCGTTGTCGGTGGCGGCCGCCATCGCGCGCTGCTGACTGATGTGAAACGAGGCCGCGCCCTCCAGGAGCGCGGAGAAGATCTCGCTCTCGAGGGCCTTCGGGGCGAGCGTGGTGAGGAGCTGCTCGACCTCCGGTTCGAACTCGGTGTAACCCCTCAGGACCTTGGTGGTCTCGGTTTCGGGCATCGCCGGCAACGCGAGCGGCAACAGCTGTTCGACTTCGACGCTCTGGGTGGCCGCCGAAAGGAATCGCGTCGAGACGAGCAGGACCTGCTGGGCCTCGCCGGACACGAAGGGCGCGGCGACGGTGGCCGCGACGCGCCGGGCGTCCTCGAAGGTCGGGCGATCGGACATGGCGACGAATCCCTCGGCCACGTCGATGCCGCGGAAGCGGTAGAAGGCACCGGCCTTCTTCCCGATGGTGTAGAGCCGCACGGTCGAACCGTCGCCCTCGAGCTTTCGCACGAGGCGCTCGCCGGCGCGCATCACCGAGGAGTTGTAGGCGCCGGAGAGGCCGCGGTCGCCGGTCACGACCAGCACGATCGCTGCCTGGACGCGCTCGGGCGTCGCGAGGAGCTTCGCGGCGCCGGCCGGGTCGGCCTTGGCCGCCTCGACGATGACGCGTCGCATGCCGTTGCGATACGGACGGTTCGCGACGATGCGGGCCTGACTTCGCGAGATCTGGGAGGCGGCGATGAGTTCCATCGCCTTCGTGATCTTGCGCGTGGACTGCACCGACTTGATGCGTCGCCGCAGGATCCGTTCCTGTCCACCGGCCATCGCTCCTCCTCTCTCGCTCGCCCGTTAACCGACTACTTCGCGCTGACCGCGAAGCCGTTCACGAAGGACTCCATCGCCGCGTCCAGCGCCCGGGTCTCGGGCAGCGCACCGGTCTCACGGATCGCGTACAGCAGGTCCGAGTGATGGGCGCGGAAGTTCGTCAGCAGTTCGGCCTCGAAGCGGCGCACGTCCTCGACGGGGATCGTGTCGAGCCAACCCTTGGTACCGGCGTAGATCGCGACGACCTGTTCTTCGACCGGCATCGGGGCGTTCAGACCCTGCTTCAGCAGCTCGGTCAGGCGATAGCCCCGGTCGAGCTGGCGCTGGGACGACTTGTCCAGCTCAGAGCCGAAGGTCGCGAAGGACTCGAGGTCGCGGAACTGGGCGAGGTCGATCTTGAGCGTTCCCGCGACCGCGCGCATGGCCTTGACCTGCGCGGCGCCACCCACGCGCGACACCGAGTTGCCCACGTCGATCGCCGGGCGCACGCCGGAGTAGAAGAGGTCGGACTGCAAGAAGATCTGCCCGTCGGTGATCGAGATCACGTTCGTCGGGATGTAGGCCGAGATGTCGCCGGCCTTGGTCTCGATGATCGGTAGCGCCGTCAAGGACCCGCCGCCGCGCTCGTCGCTCAGCTTGGCCGCGCGCTCGAGCAGACGACTGTGCAGGTAGAAGACGTCGCCGGGGTAGGCCTCGCGACCCGGTGGGCGACGCAACAACAGCGAGATCTGCCGGTAGGCCTCGGCCTGCTTCGAGAGGTCGTCGTAGACCACGAGGGCGTGCTCGCCGGAGTCCATCCACTCCTGGCCGATCGCGCAGCCGGCGTAGGGGGCGAGGAACTTGAACGGCGCGGGGTCCCCGGCCGAGGCGACCACGACGACGGTGTAGGCCAGCGCGCCGAAGTCCTCCAGGACCTTCACGGTCTGGGCGACCGAGGAGTTCTTCTGGCCGACGGCGACGTAGATGCACTTCACGCCCTGGCCCTTCTGGTTCAGGATCGTGTCGATGGCGACCGTCGTCTTGCCGGTCTTGCGGTCGCCGATGATCAGCTCGCGCTGACCGCGACCGACCGGCGTCATGGCGTCGATGGCCTTGATACCGGTCTGGAGCGGCTCGGAGACCGGTTGGCGACCGGTGATGCCGGGGGCCTGGATCTCCATGCGGCGCTGCTTCGCGTCCACGAGCGGTCCCTTGCCGTCGATCGGCTCGCCGATGGCGTTCACCACTCGACCGATCAGGGCGTCACCGACCGGCATGTTCAAGATGCGCCCGGTCGCGCGCACGACCTGCTCCTCTTCGATCGTGTCGACCGAACCGAGGACGACCGCGCCGATCGTGTCCTCGTCGAGGTTCATCGCCAGACCCAACGTGCCGTCTTCGAACTCGAGCAGCTCGTTGACCTTGGCCGACGGCAGTCCCGAGACGCGCGCGATACCGTCGCCGACCTCGACGACCCGACCGACCTGCTCGGCGCCGACGGCCGGGTTGAAGTCCGTCACGTGCTTGCGCAGGGCCTCGGTGATCTCGTTGGCGCTGATGGTGAGCTCTGTCATCACAGATTCCTTCTCTTAGTCATTCCGATTCAAGGACGATTCGTAGAGGTGGCCCGGCGACACCGATTCGCGCAGCGCGCCGAGGCGCCCACGCGTCGTCGCGTCCAGTCGCAGGTCGCCGATCTCGACCAGTACCCCGCCGAGCAACTCGGGACTGTCGGCGATCTGCAGCTCCACGTTCTTGCCGGTCAGCGCCGAGAGCGACGCGACGAGGTCGGCGCGGCTCTGCTCGTCGAGCGGACGCGCGGTGTGGACGCGCGCGACGCGCCAGTCGCGGGCGCGCGCGACGTAGTCCACGAGGTAGTCGAGCGTGCCGACCACGTCGCGGGGTCGTCCGCCTTCGATGACGAAACGCGCGAGCGCGAGCGTCACCTCGTCGACCTTGCCACCGAGCAGGGCCTCGACGGTGCCGACGCGCGCCTCGAGGACCGCGTCACGGTCCAACAGGAGCCGTCGCAGTTCGAGGTTGCCCTCGACGGTGCGCGCCCAGCGGAAGAGCTCGTCCTCGATCTCGTCGAAGTTCTGCGCGTCGACGTCGTCGAGCTGGGCGTCGGCGTAGCCGGCGACGCGCTGGCGCGCCCCCATCAGTCCGAGTCCGCGCAACGGGATCGATCCCAGCTGGGAGAGCTCGCGCGCGACGAAGGCCAGTTCCCCCAGGGCGTGCGGGACGTCCTGGGCCGGGGCGTGGCTCGCGGCGTAGGTCGCGACGTGCAGGGTGACGTCGTGGACCTTGCCGTGGAGGAGGTCGTCCACGATGAGTCCGCGCGACGCCGCCGCGATCGAGGTGTCGGTGAGTACGGCGCGAAGGTCGGCGCGACCGAGGACGGTCTGTTCGAGCGACGTGAGCTCTGAGGCGACCGTCGCGAGCGCGGCGGCGTCCAGTGAGCCCAGTCGGGCGGCGGCGTATCCTTCGAGCTTGGGCAGCATGATCAGTTACTGGATCCCCTGGCCGCTTCGACGTTCAGCGCGGCGACCGCCTCTCGGACCAGGTCCTGGTGCGAGCTCTCGTCGACCTCGCGACCGACGATCTGGTTGACGAGTTCGAAGACGACCTCGCCGATGCGCGAGGACGCTTCGTCGATGGCGCGCTGGCGCGCCGTGTCCACTTCGGCGTTGGCGTTGGCGATGATCCGGTCGTACTCGGCCTGCCCGCGAGCCGCGGACGCGGCGCGCACCTGATCGGACGTCGCCTGGGCGGCCGCGACGATGTCTCGGGCCTGGTCCCGGGCGGCGGCCAGGAGTTGCTGTCGCTCGTCACCGGCGGCGGCGGCGTCGGCCTTGGCCGCGTCGGCGGCGGCCAGTGACTCGCGGATCTTCTGCTGACGGGCCTCCAGCGCCTTGTTGAGGGGCGGCAGGATGTACTTCGTCATGAGCAGCAGGATCACCGCCACCGTGACCAGTTCGATGAAGAACGTGCCGTTGGGGAGGAGGAAGATTGACGCTGACATCATTTCATTGCCCTTCTATGTGATGAACCTTGGCCCGCGCCACGGTCGTGAGTGCGGCCGTCGCTACTTGATCTTGGCGAACACGTACACGAACACGATCATGAACAACAGGTTGATGAAGTACATCGCCTCGACCAGTCCGACGGTCAAGAAGAAGTACGTGCGCGCCTTGGCCTCGACCTCGGGCTGACGCGCGATCGCCGCGATGGTCTGGCTACCGGCCAGGCCGTCACCGATCGCCGCACCGATGGCGCCGCCCCCGAGGGCGAGTCCGCCCCCGACGAGTGCACCCGCAATGCCGATCGCACCTGCGACTGTTTGTGCTGCCATTATCTATTCCTCCTGGTTGGTGTTACTGCGACGTCTCGAGTACCGCGGTGCGCTTCCTGTCCTTCTTCTTCTCGTGCTTTTCTTCGTGCTCCTCCTCGTGGCTCGTCGCCATGTCGAGGTAGATGATCGTCAAAAGCATGAAGATGTACGCCTGGATCAATCCGATGGCGAGATCGAAGGGCTTCCATATGACCTCGAAGGGACCGAGCGCTCTCGAGGCCAGGGCGGCCACGACGACGATGATCAGACCGCCGGAGAAGAGATTGCCGAAGAGACGGAGTGTCAAGGTGATCGGTTTGGTGACCTCTTCGATGAGGTTGATCGGCGTCAGCCATCCGGCCGGCTTGGTGTAGTGCCTGATATAGCCACCGAGGCGTCGGGCGCGCAGTGATTCGATGTGCACCCACACGATGACGAAGAGCGCGAGGGCGAGGGGTAGGTTCACGTCGCTCGTGGGGGCCGGGAAGATCTCTCCCGATTGCCCCGGATGCATCGCCGTCGGCAGGAAGCCGATCCAATTGGAGACCAGCACGAAGACGAAGACGGTGACGCCCAGTGGGATGAATCGCTTGCCCTTGTCGCCCAAGGAGGACTTGACGAGGTCGCCCACGACGTCGACCACGAGGATCTCCCAGATCAGCTGGAACTTGCCGGGCACGCCATCGGTGACGTGTTTACGCAGGTACCAGCCCATGTAGATGATGAGGGCGAGCGCGAGCAACGTCGACATGGCGATGTCCGTGTCGAAGGTCAGGCCGAAGAGGCTGAAGTGGGGGTGATCGCCGACGTGAATGGTCTTGGCGGCGTACTGCATCGTCACCCGATTCCTCCCTGACTGGTCACGACACGCATGACGTTGGCCACAAACACGAGCTGATATAGCACGAGCCCTGACACAATACCGATTCCGAGCGGGGCGTTGAGGAAGACCGCCGCGATGACGACGACGGTCATGGCGAGCAGACGCGCCGTCGTTCTGCCGCCCAGTTGACGTCGAACGGCCTTCGTGCTCTGCTCCCCGCGCATCTCGACCTTGGCGGTCTGACCGTCCAGGAACCGAAGGTTCACTATCGCCATACCCACGCCGATGATGACGCCCAGTGCGGCTAACGGTGGCGCCACGAAGATGGCCACGAGGAAGCCGAGAACACCGACGATGATCGCTGAGAGGGTGGTGCGACGCAGGAGGCGCGGCAGCGTGTCGGTTGGGAGGTTTTCTAGCACTAGCAATGGGTTTCTAAAGGAAACGCCGGACTTGCTTTACCACGCTCACCACGGCGGCGACCGTTCCTAATGCTATCCCGATTAAGAGACCCCACGGCGCGGTCCCCCAGGCGCGGTCGGCCCAAATACCCAGTACGACGAAGACGGCGAGGAGGATCGCGATGGTCGTTCCCATGGTCAGCAGCGCCATCGCGCCGGGCAGGTCCTTGACCCGGTCATTGTCCTGTTCAGGGGGTGTGAAAGGCTCGCGTTCGCTCTCTGATTCGCTCACCGGCGCGAGCTCTCGCGCTGCCGATGGGCCTCTTCCGCGCGGTAGTACAGACGGTTGACCAAGGGGCTGAACCACGTCATCAAACCGATCAACAGCAACGCGACGCCGAGGGGGATGAACACGTTCGCCTGCGTGTCGAACAGCGGCAACAAGACGAAGCCGCAGAGCACCGCGGTCCAGAGCCACAGGATCACGACGGTGCGCTTGTGACCGTGCCCTAAGCGCATCAATCGGTGATGGATGTGGTTCTTGTCCGGGGTGTGGAATCCCTGTCCCGAGACCGTGCGGCGCACGAAGGCCCAGACCGCGTCGATGAGCGGCACGCCGAGGATGAACACGGGGATCAACAGCGGGGCGAAGAAGAAGAACGTCACGCCGCTCGCCGGAGGGGTCCTCCCCCCGATCACCATCGTCGAGGCGCTCATCAAGAGCCCCAGCAACAGGGCCCCGGCGTCGCCCATGAAGAGCTTGGCCGGATGGAAGTTGTCGCGCAAGAAGCCCAGACAGATCCCGCAGGTCAGCGCCGCGATCAGCGGTCCGACGTTGTTGCTGGGGAGCAGACCGAGGTCCTCGAGGCGCAGTCCGTAGAGACAGAGCGTGCCCGACGCGATCGCGACGATGCCGCCGGCGAGTCCGTCGAGCCCGTCGATCAGGTTGACCGCGTTCGTGAGCGCGAAGACCCACGCCGCCGTGATGATCGGCAGGATCGACGGCCCGAGGACGACGAATCCGGCGAAGGGCAGCTTCAGTTGGTACATCGTGACGCCCCCGAAGTACAGGATCGAGGCCGCGAGGATCTGTCCGGCGACCTTGGCCGGTGCGCTCATCTCGCGAAAGTCATCGAGCACACCCACGATGAAGATCACGCCGGCCGCGAGCAGCACGGCGAGCATCTCGTGTGAGGAGAGGATGACGTTGCGCAGCACGGGAATCGCCATGGCCACCATCAGCGCGACGCAGAACCCGATCAACATGGCCGCGCCGCCGCCGTAGGGCGTCGTGACCTGGTGGACCTTGCGCTCGTCCGGCGCCGCGGTGTAGCCGATCTTCAGTGAGATCTGCCTCGCCGGCACGTTCGCCACCAACGTCACCGCCGTGCCCACGGCGATGACGACGACGTACCAGAGGATGTTGTGCATCGACTACTTCGCGAAGTTGGCGTACGGGTTGAACGTCGCGCACAGCGCCGCGACGTCGGCGCGCACCTCGGCCACGATCGCCTCGTCCTCGCGGTGGCGGAGCGCGCGTGACATCAACGACGCGATCGTCTCGAACTCGCCCTCTTTCATGCCGGCCGTCGTCTCGGCCGCGCTGCCCACGCGCAGCCCCGACGTGATGAACGCGCTGCGCGGGTCGTCGGGGATGGTGTTGCGATTCGTCGTGATACCGGCGCGGTCGAGCACCTCCTGGGCCACCTTGCCGGTCAACTCCCCGTCGAACTCGCGCAGGTCGATCAGCACCATGTGGTTCTCCGTCCCGCCGGACACGTTGCGGAATCCCTCCTTCGCGAGGGCGTTGCCGAAGGCCTGGGCGTTGGCGACGACCTGGGCCGTGTAGGTCGCGAAGCTCGGGAGCGAGGCCTCCTTGAACGACACGGCCTTCGCGGCGATCGCGTGCTCGAGCGGTCCGCCCTGTTGCCCGGGGAAGACCGCCGAGTCGATCTTCTTGGCGTACTCCTCACGACAGACGATCGCGCCGCCGCGCGGACCGCGCAACGTCTTGTGCGTCGTGAAGGCGACGACGTCGGCGTAGGGCACGGGATTCGGGTGCGATCCGCCAGCGATCAGTCCCGCGACGTGGGCCGAGTCGAACATGAGCAACGCCCCGACCTCGTCGGCGATCTCTCGGAAGGGTACGGGATCGATCTCGCGGGTGTACGCGGTCGCACCCGCGAGGATCATCTTCGGGCGGTGCTGGTGGGCCAACTCGCGCACGTTGTCGAAGTCGATGAGTTCACCGGGGCTGCCGGGATCGTCCGAACGCGGCGTGACGCCGTAGGAGACGAAGTTCCACCACTTCGACGTGATCGACGCCGGAGAGCCGTGCGTCAGGTGACCGCCCTGGTCGAGGCGCATGGCGAGGATCGTGTCGCCCGGTTCCAAGAGCGCTTGGTAGACCGCGACGTTCGCGTTGGCCCCGCTGTGGGGCTGCACGTTCGCGTGGTCGGCACCGAAGAGCGCGATGAGGCGGCGACGGGCCAGGTCCTCCACTTCGTCGACGACCTGGTTGCCGCCGTAGTAGCGCCGGCCCGGGTAGCCCTCGGCGTACTTGTTGGTGAGGATCGAGCCGGTCGCGGCGAGCACAGCGGGCGACGCGAAGTTCTCGCTCGCGATGAGCTGGATCGTCGTGGTCTGCCGGTGCCACTCCTGGGCGAGCAGCGACGTCACCTCGTCGTCGTTCGTGATCCACGCGTCAAAGGGTGAGGAGGTCATGGACTACCTTTCATCGTCGACGAGGCTCGTCGAGTTCGTCGATCTTCGCGATCCGCGTGACGTGTCGCCCGCCGGCGGGCGTCGCGTTCAACCATGCTTCGACCGATTCGATTGCCACGACCGGGCCGGTGAGGCGCGCCCCCAGGCAGAGCACGTTCGCGTGGTTGTGCTCGCGCGCGAGGTGCGCTGACGTCACGTCGTGCACGACCGCGGCCCGTACCCCCCGGACCTTGTTGGCGGCGATCGAGATCCCGATGCCCGTGCCGCAGATGGCGACGCCGAGGTCACACTCCCCCGAGGCGACGCTTCGACCGACCGCGGCGCCGAAGTCCGGGAAGTCGACCGAATCGGTCCCGTTGTCGGTGCCGAGGTCCAGCGTGTCGTGACCCCAATCGGTCAATGTCTTGGCCAGGACGGTCTTCAAGTCAAAGCCCGCGTGATCGGAGCCGAGGGCGATACGCATCGACTCAACCCTATCCGTGGAACGACGAACGATGAAGGTGCGGCAATACTTCAGGGGTGAGCGTTGCGCCCCGAACTCCCGTGCTCGTCGGCGTCGGCCAAGTGACCGAACGACCCAGCCCGCGTGCGAACGACGCCACGCGAAAACACCCGCTCGACCTGATGGCGGAGGCCCTCGAACGCGCCGCGGCGGACTCCGGTGCCGCGTCGATGTTGGAGAACATCGACGAGATCGTCGCGGTGCCGTCGTTCACGTGGCACACCAACGACCCGGCGCTCCTGGTCGCCGACCGACTCGACCTCGAAGTCACCACCAAACTGCTGAGCGTCGGTGGCAACACGCCGGAGAAGTTCGTGCACGACGCGGCGCGCCGGATCCTCGCCGGCGACGCGCGCTGTATCGCCGTGGTCGGCGCCGAGGCGATGTACGCACGACTCCTGGCCAAGCGCGAGGGTCGAGCGCTCGATTGGGTGATGCAGCCCGACGATGTGCCGAGTCCGGTGATCGCGACGAACGACCCCCCGCCGTTGACCGCGGCCGAGTACGGCCAGGGCCTGAGCTTTCCGACGAACGTGTACCCGCTCTTCGAGAACGCCCGACGGGCCCGCCTCGGCTGGACGCTGGACGAGCATCGTGAGCGCCTCGGTCGACTCTGGTCGAACTTCGCGACGGTCGCCACGACCAATCCCTATGCGTGGATTCGAGACGCGCCGTCTCCTGCGGCGATCGCGATTCCCAGCGGGACCAATCGAATGGTCGCCTTTCCCTATACGAAGTTGCTGATGGCGAATATGCCGGTCGACATGGCGGCGAGTTTCATCATGACGAGCTTCGAACACGCGTCGTCACTCGGTGTCGCGCGAGATCGAATGGTCTTTCCCGAGTGCGGCGCCGACGCGAACGACCACTGGCTGATATCGGACCGACCGCAACTCGACGACTCCCCGGCCATGCGCGTCAT
Organism: Acidimicrobiales bacterium; assembly: GCA_050014915.1. Taxonomy (GTDB): domain Bacteria; phylum Actinomycetota; class Acidimicrobiia; order Acidimicrobiales; family RAAP-2; genus RAAP-2. The sequence continues at coordinate 28,041 of JBEKCK010000028.1, forward strand.
CTGGGAGACCCTGACGGATTTCGGTGTCGACGTCGACGGACTTGCCCATCTCGATCTCTACAGTTGCTTTCCCACGGTCGTGCAAACGGCGTGCGACGTTCTCGGCATCGACGCCTTCGACCCCGCTCGCGTGCCGACGATCACCGGTGGGCTGACATTCAACGGTGGTCCGGGCAACAACTACGTCACGCACTCGATTGCGTCGATGGTGGAAGTGCTGCGCGCCGACTCATCGAGTCGAGGTCTCGTCACGGCGCTCGGATGGTTCTGCACCAAGCACTCCTGGGGCGTGTACTCAGCCACTCCGCCGCGAGACGGTTTTCGTTGGTCCGGACCGCAGGACGCCGTCGATCGACAGCCACGCGCGACGAGCGAACAGCGCGACGGTACGGCGACCGTCGAGAGTTACACCGTGACGCACTCGACGAGCGGCGAGTCGGAGCGGATCATCATCGCCGCGCGAACCTCCGATGGCGTGCGAACCTGGTGTCACAGCGCCGACGCGCCGATGATGGAAGAGGCCGAGCGGAGTGAATTGATCGGCCGAGTGGGCGAGATACGAGGTGGCGTCTTCGCGTCCTAAGGTCCACGCCTGGTCAGTCGTCGCGCTACACGAGCGCGCCGGAATCCGCGACGTCCTCTTCGATCGTGGCACGCGGGCGCAGCGTGAGCGACAAGAGCACCAGACCGAGCGCCGCCACGAACGCGCCGACGAGGTCCGACCATAACGAGATCGTCATCCAGAAGGCGCCGAGAGTATGCCATGGAGTGATGATGATCAGATAGAAGGACATCGTGAGAAGGTACTGCGCCGCGAAGGCGAGATAGGCCCGTTGAAGATTCCGCCGCTGACGCTCGTCGCCGGCTTCGATCCTCGTCAACCACCACCAGGCGGCGAGCGCCGCGATCGTCACGAGAGGATTCAGCATCGGAATCACGGATTCCCTGAACCCATTGAAGTGATAGCCGCGTTGGGTGACGGTATTGAAGTATGAAATCACGTTGCCCGCGGCGCTGATGCCTAAGCCGAGCAGCACGATCGACTGCGCTTGGAGGCGAGCGATTGACGTCATGTCTTCACGCTAGTGACGATTCTCGATTCACGTGGTTCTCGGTACCCGACGCCGCACTCAGTTCAGGACGCGTTCCAATTCGGTCGTCGAAATCGCGCCCTCGCGCAGGACTCGCCACGGAGTCACTGAGAGATCGACGACACTCGAGACGTCGCCCGATCGTTCGCCACCGTCGATGGCGCCATTGAGCTCGTCGCGTGTTTCGAATCGCTCGAGCACCTCGTAGGCGCTATGGCACGGCATCTCACCGTGCTCGTTGGCGCTCGTCACCGCGAAGGGGCCGAGTACCGCCATCATTCGACGTAGTGCGTCGTCATCGGGAATGCGGAACCCGGCGGTGTCCTCGTCGCCGCCCAGCATCACGGCCAGGTCGTGCGGCACGGGGACGATGATCGTGAGCGCCCCCGGCCAGAAGGCCCCGGCGAGAATCTGCGCCTCGTCCGGCCACTCCACGTCGAGGAACTGGATCTGTTCGACCGAATCGACCAGGACGGGGATGGGAACGAACGTCGGACGGTGCTTCATGGTGAACAAGGTGGCGACCGCCGAGGGCTGACTCACTTCGGCCGCCAATCCGTAGACCGTGTCGGTCGGGACCGCGACGATACCCCCGGCGTCCAAGGCGGCGATCGCCGATTCGACCGTGAGCAACTTCGGCATCAGCGTCTCGCGATCAGGAAGCGCGGATTCCCGAACATGTCGTCGAGGTCCCGGACGTCGGCGAACATCGCGTCGTGTGCCGCTTGGAGTACCGCCGCGCGATGCATATTGCCATGTTCACATATCAGCAACCCATTTGCCACGAGCCACGGGCACGATTGGCCGATTATGACTTCGAGGTCGTAGAACCCATCGGCGTGCGTCGTGTCCTTCGAGACCAGGGCCGAGAACGGCTCGTAGCCGAGAACGGGGTCGAGCGTCGCGAACTCGCTCGCCCCGACGTAGGGCGGGTTGGCGACGATCAGATCGACGTGACCGAAAAGTGCCGGGTCCAGGTCGTCGAACCAGGAGGAGTGGACCGTCGTGACACCGTCTAACTCGTGCTTTCGCGCGTTGGCGCGGGTGACCTCGAGCGCGTCACGCGACGAGTCGACCGCGACGAGCGTCGCCCCCACGCCGAGTTGACGCAGCTCGAAGAGTAGGGAGAGCCCAATCGCGCCCGAGCCACACCCGAGGTCGAGGATGAGCGGATCGCGACGACGGCGTCGCATGAGTTCGTCGAAGGCCAGACCGACGAGTTCTTCGGTCTCCGGGCGAGGGATCAGGACTCGGGCGTCGAGGTCGAGGTCGAGGGAACGAAAGGGCCAGTGACCGAGGACGTACTGGATCGGTTCGCCGTCGAGGCGCCGTTGGGCGGCGGCACGCATCGCGGCGACGGCCTCCGGGCTCTGGGGCGAGAACTCTTCGACCAACCACCGGGCCTCTCGACGGTTCAAACCGGCGTCGATGAGTTCGGTCACCAGGTACGAATTAGCGTCCATCGCTCTCGGCCAGTTGACGAGCGCGCTTCTCGGCCAGCAACGCGTCGACGTAGGGATCGAGGTAACCGGCCAGCACGTAGTCGAGCGTATAGGTCGTCAGGTTGATCCGGTGGTCCGTCACCCGGTTCTCCTTGAAGTTGTACGTGCGGATCTTCTCGCTGCGGCCGCCGCTGCCCAACTGGGAGCGCTTGAGGTCGCCCTGTTCGCTGGCCTGCGCGTCCTGGGCCGCCTTCAACAGACGTGCGCGCAACACGATCAACGCCTTGGCGCGGTTCTGGATCTGGCTCTTCTCGTCCTGCATCGACACGACGATGCCGGTCGGCAGGTGCGTGATACGCACGGCCGAGTCGGTCGTGTTGACGCTCTGTCCACCGGGGCCCGACGAACGGTAGACGTCGATCTTGAGGTCGCTCTGGTTGATGTCGACGTCGACCTCTTCGGCCTCGGGCAGCACCGAGACGGTCGCCGACGAGGTGTGCACCCGGCCCTTGGCCTCGGTCACGGGCACGCGCTGGACGCGGTGCACGCCGGCCTCGTGTTGGAGCCGGAACCACGCGTCCTCACCTTTGATGAGGTAAATCGCCTCGTCGAGGCCGCCCTGCTCGGACTCGCGCTCTTCGATGACCTCGAGCTTCCAGCCGCGCAGGGCGGCGTAGCGCCGGTACATCTGGGCCAGGTCTGAGGCGAAGAGGTTGGCCTCCTCTCCCCCCTCGGCGCCGCGGATCTCCAGGATCACGTTGCGACCCTCGTTGGGATCGTGCGGCAGAAGCATGGTCTCGAGCGTCAACTCGAGGTCGGGGATCTTCTCCTCGGCGCTGTTCATCTCCTCGCGCCAGAGCTCGCGGTCGTCGCCACTGGACTCGTTGAACATCTCCTTGGCGGTCGCGAAGTCCGACTGGGCGGCCTTCAGTTCGTTCCAGGCGTCGTTGATCTGGGCCAGTTCCTTGTGGCGGCGCGACAGGTCGCGCAGTCGTTTGAGGTCGCTCGCGACGTCCGGTTCGGAGAGTTGGGCTTCGACGGAACGCAGTTCGTCCTGCAGGACGTTCAGGGTCTCGTCAACTGAGCGCACGGCAGTGAGCTCGAGGACCTAAGCCCGGGGAGCGCGCGCCTTGCTCTTTTGCGCGTAGCGGCGCTGGAAGCGCTCCACACGACCTCCGGTGTCGACGAGCTTCTGCTTGCCGGTGAAGAACGGGTGGCATTCGTTGCACAGTTCGACGGTCATCGCTGACTTCGTGGACTGGGTCGTGAAGGTGTTGCCGCACGAGCATTTCACGGTTCCTCGTTGCGGAAGACAAGTTTAGCGGAAAATCAAGACGTTGAAGCGGGGCCGCGCGCGATCTCGGCGAGGAACTCGTCGTTGGACTTGGTCGACTTCAGCTTGTCGATCAAGAGCTCCAGTCCGGCCGCCTCGCGACCTTCCGAGGCGAGGCCGTTCAAGACGCGGCGCAGCTTCCAGACCTGGGGCAGGGCATCGCGGCTGAAGAGCAGCTCCTCGTGGCGCGTCGAAGAGGCGTTGACGTCGATCGCCGGGTAGATCCGGCGCTCGGCCAGGCGTCGGTCGAGGCGAAGCTCCATGTTGCCGGTGCCCTTGAACTCTTCGAAGATGACTTCGTCCATCTTGGAACCGGTCTCGACCAGGGCCGAGGCGATGATGGTCAGGGAGCCACCCTCTTCGATGTTGCGCGCGGCGCCGAAGAACTTCTTCGGCGGGTAGAGGGCTCCGGAGTCGACGCCACCGGACATGATGCGACCGGTCGCCGGGGCGGCGAGGTTGTAGGCGCGCGCGAGCCGCGTGATGCCGTCGAGGATGATCACGACGTCGCGGCCCTGCTCAACGAGGCGTTTGGCGCGCTCGATGCAGAGTTCGGCCACGTGGGTGTGCTCCTCGGCCGGACGGTCGAAGGTCGAGGCGATCACCTCGCCCTTCACGGTGCGCCGGATGTCGGTGACCTCTTCGGGCCGCTCGTCGACCAAGAGGACCATGAGGTGCACCTCGGGGTTGTTCGACTCGATCGACTGGGCGATCTGCTTCATGATCGTCGTCTTGCCGGCCTTGGGCGGCGAGACGATCAGTCCACGCTGGCCCTTGCCGATCGGTGAGAGCAGGTCGACGATGCGCGGCGTGAGGTCGGTCTTGCCCTCGTTGAGTTCAAGGTTGAGCTTCTCGTCGGGGAAGAGCGGCGTCAGGTCCTCGAAGCGCGGACGCAGTCGCGCGACCTCGGGGTCGAGGCCGGCGACGCTGTCCACGCGCAACAGCGCGGGGTACTTCTCGTTCGACGCGGCCGGTCGGAATCCGCCGACGATGGTGTCGCCCTTGCGCAGGTGGTACCGGCGCACCTGGTTGATCGAGACGTAGACGTCATTCGGCGACGGGTGGTAGCTCTTGGTGCGCAAGAAGCCGTAGCCGTCGTCGCGCAGGTCCAAGAGACCCTCGATCTCGATCAGTTCACCGGCGTAGGGCTGGTCGGCGTTGGGCATGGAGTCGCCGCCGAAGCGCTCGCGGCCGTTGCGGTTGCGACGGTTGCGGCGATTGCGACCGGCGGTGTCGTTACCGAAGTCGCGCGGCTGGCGGTCCTGGCGGGGTTGGGTGTTCTGACGCGGGTTCTGCGGCGCGCGGTCGGATCCGTTGGTGCTCGGCGCGGGCGCCGATTCGGTCGTGACCTCGGCGTCACTGGACGTCGCGCGATCGGTTGACGCGTCGGCGACGAACTCGCCGAGCAGGTCGTCGAAGTCATCGGTCGGCGTCGCGACCGTTCGACGCGAGCGCACGGCTCGCGACACGGACTCCGGGGAGTCGCCGTTCGGGGCGGGGTCGCCCATGATGGCTTCGATCAGTGAGGCCTTGGAGGCACGCGCCGACACGTCGACGCCTTTGACCTTGGCGATGGTTTGGAGGTCTTCACGAGTCTTGGACTCAAGATCGGACCGGTCTGGGGAGGGCCTTACAGCCATGTGGTGTTCCTTTCGCTCCGCTCGGCAAAATTGAATGAGCGAAGAAGAAAAATCGGGAAACGTCGTCTTGGAAGAGTTCCTCACACCGGGGAAAAGGCCGGGCGCGGACGACCTCTCCATTGTAGCGGAGTCCGCGACGAATGCCAACATTTCGTCCAAATACGAAAACCGACACTGTCGATCGACGATCCCGCCCGAAACCGTCGTTCGTGCTGGCACCACAGAATTTCGAAGGCTGACATCCTGCGCCGTCGACGCCAAACGGCAGAGAATTGTCAGCGATCGGACTCGATATTTCGAGAGTGGGGGCCGAGCAGATGACTGAACTCGCGCCGGACTTGTCGCGGTGATGAACTCGAGTGCGACTCGCGTCGGGTGGTACTGGTTCCGGGCTAACTTCGCACGACGCTGGGCGAACTACCTCACGATCGTCTTGCTCGTCGGCGCGATGGGCGGACTCGCCCTCGGATCCGTGGCCGCGGCCCGGCGCACGCAGTCGTCCTACAACACGTTCCTCGCCAGTACGAACCCCTCGGTCCTCACCTTGACGGTGGACGCTCCCAACATCACGTCGGCCCTCGCCCGGCTGCCTCTCGTGCGTCACGTGGGCGAGTCGTCCTACGGCGTCAATGCGTTTCCCGCCGGCAAACACGGCCTGCCGGCGTTCCCGAAAGCGCTCTTCGACGGCACCGTAACGATGTCCGGCAGCCTGATCGATGAGTACTTCAGCGAGGACCGGGTCGCTCTTATCTCCGGTCATCGAGCCGATCCCAAGAAGATCAATCAGTTCATGGCCGACACGTTCGCCGCGAAAGAAATGGGGTGGCACGTCGGTGAGTCCATACACATGTACTTCTACACCAACGCGTTGGCGGACACGGCAACCTTCGGCACCAAATACGTCAAGCCGACGCTGAACCTGACGATGCATCTTGTCGCAACGATCGTGCCCAACGACGACGTCTTGCTCGACAAGGTCGATCAGACGCCGGCGCTGATCATCTTCACACCTGCATTGACGAAACATCTGGTGAATAACGCCATCAACTACAACGACTACGCGCTGCAACTCGATCATGGCGTGCGAGACCTATCGAAGGTCGAACGAGAGATCGTCACGGCGCTACCTCCGGGCACGACGTACAGCTTCCACATCACCTCAGCAATCGCGGCCGAGGTGAACCGATCGCTGGAGCCGGAATCAATATCACTCGGTGTCTTCGGTCTCATCGCCGGATTGGCCGCGCTGATCATCGTGGGCGGCGTGCTCGCTCGCGGTCTCCAACGTGAGGCCGATGACTTCAACGTCCTGCGCGCGCTCGGGGGCAGCCCCGTGATGTCGCGGGTTGCCGGCGGGATCGGACCCCTCTCGGCCGTCGCGCTCGGGGCGATCCTCGCCGTCGCGGTCGCCTACGCGCTCTCACCGTTGGCGCCTATCGGACCGGTGCGCGCGGTCTATCCCGACGGCGGATTCGCGTTCGACGGGCGGGTGCTCGGCTACGGATTCCTCCTGGTGCTCATTATGTTGTTCGCGGTCACCGTCGCCCTCTTGCTGCGGCGGACGCGGCGAGTCACGGGCCGCCCTCGTCGAACCTCGGCGCCTCTGGCGTCGCGCGCCGGCGGTGTAGCTGCCGACGTCGGACTGCCCGTGACTGCCGTCGTCGGGATCCGCTTTGCTCTGGAGTCCCCCAGTGACCGCGACTCGGCGCCGGTGCGTTCGGCGCTGGTCGGCGCGGTACTCGCGGTGATGATCGTGGGCGCGACGCTCACCTTCGGCAACAGCCTCGGCACGCTCGTCTCGCACCCGGCGCTCTACGGGTGGAACTGGAACTACGCGCTGG
>JBEKCK010000029.1:0-48410 GCA_050014915.1 Acidimicrobiales bacterium
TTCCGCCGTTGCTGTTGAAGTTCACGGTGAAGTTCGTCGACGAAGGGTAGATCAGGGCTGCGACTCCGCTTTGTGATTGGGGAGTCACGTAATCGACAGTCGTGGTCGGCGACTGCGCTCCGGCCGACGTGTCCGGATCAAAAATAGCTAGGTCTTCGAGGGCTTCGACCTCGGCGGTGTACCCCGCGGTGGTCCCTGTAGGAGCGTTGGCGTCCTGGGCGAAGTTAACGATGGATCCGGCGTAGAGTTCACCGGCTGCAACTGCAGTCAAAGATGGAAATGAGATGGTATCCGAAGCCGGGTTCTCAACCGTGTTCGTAAGGCCCGTGGAATACGTCGCTGGCGAGGCAGGCGAGAACTCCTCGGTCGTATATTGTTCACGACTCGTGGAGATATTGCCACCCCCACTCCAGGCGTAGTCCAGCGTGATGGCGCCCGCCGCCGTGACCGGTGCGTACCAGATCTCGACGTCACTTCCGACATTCGTGCCGAGGTACTGGATCGCCTTCACTGCCGTGCCGATGGCTCCCGTCGACGACAGGTCATTAGTGATGGCCGTCACGTGTGCACCGGTCGTTTCCGGGTCTTCCTCAATCCAGATGACGAGCAAATCACCCACAACGCCCGTGCTGGCCGGCGCTATCGTGTAATCCCCGAAGGCATTGGTGACGAACGAACCCGCGACAGGCGAGAGCGCGACGGTCCCTTCGAAGGTCACCGTGGCGGTCTGGATTACGACTTCGTTCCCGTCGGTGGTGTCCGTTGCCTGATACGTCACCGCTTGACCATTGGTGTCAGTCACCGTGAAGGCGGCCACACCAGCGGTCGCCGCTTCCGAAGCAGATGATTTTCGAGGTGTTCGTATTCACGCCTGCCAAGGAGACCGTGTCGGTGGCACCATTGCCACCCGACAACGTGACGGTAATCGTCGAAGTCGTGACGCCGTCGGCGGGCACTACCAACGGCGTCGCCACGACGGTTGAGGCGGTCGGCACCGTGTCGGCGGAGGCAACACCCGCGAGTCCGACGGTGAGTCCCGAGGCCATAAGGGCGACTGCGGTGACGTATTTGCCGATGGCTCGATGTGTCCCAAAACGGCGTGATTGAACTGACATTCTCATTACCTCCAGGTGGACGCCAAGTCTCGCTTGGCGCCATTGTCTCTCGGGGTGAAGGTTACACGGTAGACCCCTCTGTTCACCAGGTCGAACATCGTGACGAATTGGTTACGGAGCAGTTCTCAAGCGCAGTAACCGCGCCCTCAGTGGACTTGGTGTGCCCGCTCGAAACCGTTGAACTGAGAGGCATTTCAGGCTGCGACGATGACTTATCCGCTATTGACCACGTAGAGGCCTCCTCGAGCCCCGGAATGAAGACAACCGCCTCGTAAAGGTCGTCGCGACTTCACGTGGGCCAAAGAACGGCCGTCAGCAGACCCGTGAATGTCCCTTGATATCGATCGTCCCAACACCGTCGAGTGGTCTAGCCCGCCGTCGGATTATGAACTCGGGCCACGACCGTCGCGTTTCGAGCTCGCCAGGCGAGCGTGGACGTGAACGTCGAGGGTTTCACGGCTTGTCCAAGCGTCACAGTGATCACGACGCCGTTATCGTTCAGTTTCTCCAGCTCCTGGAGAAGATAACTTCTGACAGTGTTGGCCCGATTCTGACTCACGATGCTCGCCCTGCTCGAAGCGGTCTTGGAGTCGCTGTAACCGACAAGATTCACTGAGGGGTCACCCTGTGCGTCGATGACCGCAGCCAATTGATCGATCTGAGTCCGAAGGTTGGTACTGAGTGCCCAGCTTGAGGGCGCAAACGTCCCGACCGACTTCGTGTAGTTGGGCGCGGCGCTGAACTCCGCCACCCAGTCCACCAACGTCGATTGGGGACTTGTGGGGCACGCGTAGTTGTATTGGCACCACGTCTGGGATTGCAGGTGCAACGTCATCGGCACGGAGGGAATCTCGGAGGGCACGTCGAACTGCCCCCATACCGTGCCGTCGACCGTAAAGAGTATGGACGTGGGTGTCCAGATGACGCCCCACGTGTGCCACTGCGTCATGTCGATGTTGAGGGGCACTTGACTTTGTTGTCGCTCACCGCCGACGTCGCCCCATATAACGGTCGCCGTGGTGGCGTTGGTCACGCCAAGGGTCTCGTTGAAGTCAATCTCCGGTGGCCACGTGTTGGACGTGGGCCACAGTAAGTCGACACCGGTCGGTCCCGGCCCGGTCTGCCTCGATCGGACGAAGTACGCACCGTAGATCTTCGAGTCCTGACATCGACAGATGCCGCCGGTGACCCATTCGTTTCCGTAGGCCGGATCCTTCCACGTATTTATGGAGAGGACGCCGCCACTTACCACGTCGTGGGTCGGGGCGAACTGTTCGCCCGTGTCGGGGTCGACTGAGTCGGTGCCGGCGAACGTCGTCCATCCCGGCGGAATCGTCGTCCCGGTGAAGTCATTGACATATGTTTCGACGTATCCGGGGAAACCCGTCGCCGACGGTGGTGCCTCGCCCGACGGTTCGGCGGCGTCGGGGGTTCCGACCGAAAATTCGGGAATCGTGGACAGGTGCGCAGCGGCGTCGTTACCCGCGATATTTCCGTCACCGGCGTTCACGTCGTTTTCCTGTATGAGGACCGATGCAAATACGATCAGCACCGCGACGCCAAAAAACACACTCAACTTTTTCGAACGCATCCTTGAACGGGTGGTGCGCTTCGTCTCACGGTGCTCATCGTCAGTCGTGGACCCCGTCTTCACGGACAACCTTCCCGTCTGTCGCACCATTGCGAACCGCCAGCGCAAAGACCAGTTGACTCCGCGCCAACGCGGTCCAGCGATGTGAGCAATCTAGTGTCGATGGGTCTGATCCGCAACCGCCTCCCCTGCGTTACGTCGATGCCAGTGCCCGGTCATGGATACCTACAGTGCTCGTACGGTCTTCTTATTTTGGACGGTGAGAACGCCGAACCGGTACCCGGTCGGCCGAGGCCCGTAGTGCTCTTACGACGGGTCGAATGAACCGGCGAGGCCCTCAGGAAACGCTCGAAATGTGAGCCCCATCTCACGAGTCGCCTCCGCTCCAGGAACCGCCTTGGCTGAGCGAACCAGTCCCAACAGAGAATCGGAGCGAACCGGCAGGGTGATGCCGCACGACTCGGCCACGCGCAGCGAGAGAAGCAACGGATGCCAGGGCACGGGAACCATCGGTGAGGCGCTTCCGATCTCTTTCGCGACCGCCCTCATGATGTCCGGAAACGACGTCGACGTCTCCTGAGCCAGACCGATTACCGCGGAAGGCACCTCGCGAGTGCTGGCCAAAGATTGCAGCCCCGCCACGACGTCGTTCACGTCCACGGTGAAGAGTCTGGCGTCCCTGAACACGGGTATCACGGGCAGTCGCGCGAGACGCGACAACGTCAACGACATCCCTCCGGGCACTCCGCCCGGCACGCGTCCGTACACGAGACCGGGTCGCACGACAACTTGTCCGGCTTCGAGGACGGTTCGTTCGACGGCCAATTTCGCGAGTCCGTACTCCTGCTTCGTCCCGAAATACGCCGACATCGACGAGACGAATATGACACGTGTGACGCCCTCGTCGAGCGCGGCGGCGATCAACCTCTTCGATCCTTCGACGTTGACCTCCCAGTTACGATGCCGGTTCGTTTCCTTCAAGTCCCACGCCGCGTGAACGAGACACGTCACACCGGCGAACGTTCCCTTGGGGTACGCCCCGCCGAGTTCGAACTCGCGCACCACCGAGTCGCTGGTCGACTTCGTACCGCCACGGCGGTATTCGATGACGGCGATCCCGGATTCGTTCAACTGCCTGGCTAGGGAGCCGCCGATGAACCCCGCCGCCCCGGTGATACCGATCGTCGTCTTACGCTTCCTAGGCACGGGCATCCTCGGCGACGTGACGCGCGATTCGGTGGGCGTTGGCCATGATCGTGAGCGTGAAGGTCGTCGCCGACACGTTCGGAAACACCGCGGCGTCGATGAGATGGATGTTCCTCCATGGTTCGACACGACCCGCGAGGTCCGATTCACGTCCCGACACGGGATTGGCCGCGTGGGGGAAGCTCCCCCCGAAGTGATAGCTCTTGCCCGGAGGTGACATGGATACCATCGGCACGACGGGCACCACCCCGAGATAGGGCGCCACTCGCAGGAGCTTCGCGTTGATTGCCCGCAGCTTCGACTTGGTGACGTCGTCGGTCCTCGCCGCCGCGATGATGTTCACGCGCGCGGGTCGATCCTGCGCCTCGGGCTTCTCGATCGTTACGTCGAATCCCGGTGACCACCACGAAGGGAGATAGCCCAGGCCCACGGTGACGTGCTTCAAGAGCGCATTGCCGAGAACGCGACCGAACGACGTCCGCAGCACCGCCGGCAGCGCGTCGTCCATGGACTTGCTATAGGGGTAGCCGTGTATCTGCACCAGGTCGCGGCCGGCTTCATCGAAGGGCATGAGGATATTGAACTGATTCAAGGTGAACGAGTCGTCCTGCGTCAGGTCACCGGTACTGCGCAACGAAGCCAGGGGCATCAAGAACTGCGCCGACTCTTGAAGGTGCAGCGGCTGTGACCAGAGTTCGAGGGAGGATGCCACCAGTCGAGTACTGCCGATCGCGCCGCACCCGACGAGAATCCGGTCGGCGTAGATCGTCTCGAGCGCTCCGGAGTGAGTGTCGCGCGAGACGACGAACGGTCGGCCGGCCGTTTCACCGATCGACAGCGCCTCGCGAGCGCCCGTGTACGAGATGCGGCCCGCGGCGATCAACCGATCGAACGTCTGGGACGCCGAATAGACGTAGGAGTAGGGGCATCCCGTCATGCAGAGGCCGCAGGACACACACGCCGAACCGTTCAACGCGAGTCGAGCCTTGCCGACGATCACGCCGTGTCGGCGGACGCTCGTACGATGACGGCGATAGCACTCGAGGATTCGCGTCGAGTTCGCGTTCAGCGGCGGCAATGGGTCGGCCCCGGCCCACAACGGGTGATACTCCGCCAGGTCGTCCTCCTCCGCCGAGTAGGGAATCTTCGAGAGGATCGCGCGGTAGTCAGGTTCGAGATCCGCACGCGATATGGGCCAATCACCGAAGCTCGCGGCGCTGTAGACCATGGTCTGAGCGCCCCACGTGTTGGAGAAGCCTCCGTAGGCTCCCGAGATCACGTGGGTGTTGACGTCGCCGATACCACGCACCCCAGCCAACTGACCGAAGTCGCGGAACGGGAAGTCGGATCCGAAGTTTCTCTTTTCGGGCAGTCGTTGGTACTCGGTCGCTTCGGCAACGCGACCAACAAGGTCCACGTCGTCCGCCGACCACTCCGACGGGGGGCGCTGTGACATTCGCTCGCGGGCTCGTTCGTTGCGCTCCTCGAGGCGCCCACCCACGTCGAGGACCCGTACCGACACGTCGGGGCTTTCGCTGAGGGCCATGGCCGCTCCCGCGGCGGCCGGCCCGGCGCCGATGATCAAGACCTCCACGAGCGATCCCCTCGCGCCGTCGACCGCACCGAATCGCACTGGGGTGAAGGCATCACTGCAGACGTCCGACCACGGCTCCCGTGCCCCCGAGGGCGAGAGCGGTGATGAGCGCGCCGTAGCGCACTGGGGCGTACCAGTCCCCGCCGAGCAACGCTCGACCTTCGAAGAGCGCGCCGCGGCCGAGCGAGCGAGCGGCGAAACGAAACTCGGCCTTCAAATTCGACGCGTCGTCCAGACCGCGGAACGCGGCCACCTTCCCTCGGTTCACGAAAAAGCAGCGGCGCCAGAAATATGTCCACGTCAGTCGCGCGGTCGGCACGAAGTGATGCACGATCGCCGACGGGTCGTAGATCACCGACGCCCTCCCGTGCGCGTGAATCGCCCGGTGACTCAGATCCATATCGTCGTGATTGTCCGACTGAAATCCACCCCATGACATGAGCACCTCGCGGCGAACGGACATGTTGGCGCCGATCATGTGATCGATGGGCCCGACGTGCTCGGGCAGACCGCGATAGGCGCAACCGAAAATCCAGTTGCATTCGAGCGGAATCCAGCGTGGCCGTTGGCTTTGGTAGCGCGCCACGGGGGCGCCGCCGACGGCAACGATGTTGGGATCCGCGTAGTGCTTGGTGAGCGTTCCCAGCCACGAGGGTTCCGCCGCGGCGTCGTCATCGAGAAAGACCAGGACTTCACCGGTGGCGAGCTCGGCGGCCGTCGTGCGCGCTCCCCCAAGGCGGGTGTCGAAGCGATTCTGCACGATCTGCAGCGTCCAGGGAACGTCCTCGTCGAGGTTCGACATCTCGGCCACGCACCGATCGAACATGTCGGGATTGTGGTCAATGCAGAGGAAGACCTCGAACGGCGCTTGATCCTGCGCCACCACCGAGCGGAGCGATTGGTTGAGCAGTTCCCATCGGTCGAGGGTGAAGGCGCAGATGATCACGCTGACGCGCGGCACGTCGCGAGTCGATTCATTGTGAATCTCACTCGAGTTCATGGGGGTACTTTCTCCTCGAGCCAGCACCAACGTTCGGTTGCTTCGCGGCGTCTTCACCGCTCATCTTAGTCCCCGTCATTTGGACTGGCGAAGGACCTCCACTCCGAAAGCTCCGCCCATTGAAATTGACGCGTCCACGGGAGTCCGTCGAGACGATCCAGCGAATCTACGAATGCTCTAGATCTACAACGACTTGAGATGCTCGGCGAGTCGTATCGCCAACATGACGATGAGCAACGTCGAATTTGCTTGGCCCGAGGTGACGAAGGTCGAGCTACTGACGACGGAGAGATTGTCGACGCCGTGAACGGTGAGGTTCGCGTCGACCACGCCGTCGTCGGGGTTCGTCGCCATCCGGGTGGTGCCGATCTGATGAAAACCACCTCCCGCTCGCGACAGAATGGCCTCCCCGAGGTCGTCGTGAAGATACTCAATCTCGCCGCACCCGGTTCGACGCAGATACTCATCCCAGCACTCGTGCGCGGCAATGACTCCGTTCACGTCTTCATCGCTGAATCTGATATCAATGCGCAGCTTCGGCACACCCAGTTCGTCGCGATCGTCGGCCAGCGTGACGCGACTATCGCGATGCGGACGATGTTCACCGTGGTACTGCAACGGATAGACATTGCGGGGAGAGTAGATGAAGAAGCCTGGAGTACTGCGTCGCGAAAGGAAGCGTCCGATCCCAAAGCTGAAGATGAAGCGCACGGTCGCGATCGGCTGGCGGATGATGTTCTTCAAGTGCGCAACTACCGGTCCCTGTTCCGCCTCGCCATAGGGTGAACCGGGAACCTTCTCGCCTCTGAGTGATCGACGTTGGGCGTCCGTAGCCACGAACTTGCCCAGTGGTGAGGAGAGCATCAGGTAGACGAACGACAGGACTCCGCTCTGGTGCTTCGGATCCGCCGGCTCCCGATTGGCGAGCCAGGCCACGATGTTGGGCAGTCGTCGCTCGTGCTGGAACTCGCGGGAAAAGGAGAGTCGGCGACGTACGTACACGCCGTCGACGTCGCGCTCGATGCCGAACAGCGTCTGTCGGGGCGGGGTCGTGAAGTGCACGTTCGAGATGACGCCTTCAATATGGCTCATGTACCAGCGACCGAGGTGGTCGGAGTGATTGCCGAGTGCACCGCCGTTGGGTCCGGTGGAGGCGAGCAGGAGGCGCGTACCTTCTAGTCCGCCCGCGGCGAGGACGTAGCGTCGTCCACGGACCTGCGCGACGGTGCCGTCGAGTGACCGACACTCGAGGTGGTCGACTCGCGCCTCACCGGGCGCGCACACGATTTCGGTGCACGTGAGGCCGGTGACGAGACGAATCTTCTTCGAGCCCCGTAACAGATCTCTGTACTCGCGTCCGAAATTCGTTGGAAGCGACCACCGCTCCAGGGTGGTGTTGCGCACGTCGCCGTCGATGAAGCCCGGAACGATGGGTCGGCTCAGTTGGGGCGCCTGCGCGGTGTCGAACACCGGACGCCCGACGGAGGTCCAGAGGCACGCTCGCTCGTAGAACGGAAGGAGGTCCTCGTACGCAATCGGCCACTCGGTGCTCTCCATGTAGTCGCGAGAGTCAAAATCGATTGGGTCATACGGCACGCAACGTCCACCCCAGATCGTCGACGTGCCGCCAACCTGGCGTCGCAGGGCGATCGACAACGGTGCGTGCAGGTCGTGGTCGTACTGCGCGGCGTCAGAGAGCTGTTGGATCCGTTCTGAGTACGACGGACGTCCGCTTTCGATCAACAGCACGTCAGATCCGGAGCGCGCCATCTCGAGCGCCACCACGATTCCGGCGGGACCCGCGCCGATCACCACCACGTCCGCGGGCGCCAGTACGGTCTCGCCTAGGTCCTTCGCGTCGAGGATCACTGTTCTTCCTTCGGCTTTGCTTCTGGTCCCAGTTGGGTACCGACGAGATGACGGAACGCATCCAGCGCAGCATCCGGGCTGTCGGCACCGCCGCTCACGAGCGCAGTGCCCTCACGTATCCGCTCGATCCGGGTCGTGCTGTAGAGGACGGTGCCGTGATCATTCGCTCGCAGCGCGTCCTTGAGTAAGAAGGTGGCGATGGTATTCGGGTTGGCGCAGTCAGCCCCGACGGCGTCACTCCACTCTCGGGACCGCTCCGCGTTCGCCGTGACGTGCGCCAGAACCACGGGCAGCGCACCGCCGAGGACGCCGAACGTGATGAGGTAGTCGGACTCCGACGGCAGGGCGACGCACTCATCTCGTCGAAAGATATCGTCTCGAATCTGGACGACCGGTGTCGGACCGGGCAAGAGGTTGATGACGGAGAGTGCGGTGTCGGCCTCACCGGCGACGCCCCAGGAGCGAATCTTGCCGGCGGTCCGT
Source organism: Acidimicrobiales bacterium (assembly GCA_050014915.1). Classification (GTDB taxonomy): domain Bacteria; phylum Actinomycetota; class Acidimicrobiia; order Acidimicrobiales; family RAAP-2; genus RAAP-2. Next base: position 8,859 of record JBEKCK010000029.1, read on the forward strand.
GCGCTCTCGAGAAGTCCGTATGTCTCGGCGGGATCGAGTTGTGATGCCTCGGGATCGTGGAGCAGCAATAGGTCGATGTAGTCGGTGCCGAGCGCCCGCAGACTTTCATCGAGACTTCGCTGTGCCGATTTCACGTCGAACGTGTTCTTGTATAACAGCCCGCCAAACCTTCCGGATGACGGGCCCGCCGCGCTCTGGCGCGCCTGTTGTTGTAGCGCGGGCACACCGTTGAGGATCCTTCGAGCGGGACCCTGCATTCGTCCGAGCACTTTCGCGAGTGGAGTGAGACCGATTCCCACTTTCGTCGCTATGACAACCTCGGCTCGATGTCCGCGAAGGACCTGACCAAGTTCGCCTTGGGCGAGGCCGAGCCCATACATCGGTGCGGTGTCGAAGTGAAGCACTCCCCCAGCGAGCGCCGTTTCGAGTAAGCGTCGACGGGCCACTTTGCTGGGCTCGCGAAAGATCCCGGCGGTCCCGAAGCCGAGCGCGGAGGTCGCGAACTCGTACTGTCCAAGGGCTGCTTCGCGTTTCACTCTGGAATTCTCCCATGCCGGTTCGAGCACGCGCTGCTTGGAGTGCTCATCGGTCATACTCTCTGTTCGATCTCTATTTGAAGAACTCTGGCGCCGAGTGGATCGGGGAGTAAAAGTGCGCCACCGGCGTCTCCCTCAGTACGACCGCAGTTGAATAGTGCGCGACGACCCGGTAGCCGTTCTTGAGTAGCGCCTTCTTTATCTTCGCCTGCCAACCCGCGGGATAGCCCAGGACCTGCTCTCCGTACGCCTCTTCCGACTTCGAAAGCAGGATGAACAGGGGCCTTCGCCGCAGCAGGCGCGTGGTGTCCCTACCGAGATGCTTTGGCAACACCGAGAGATCCGCGAACGAACGAATCACACCAACATCCTTGTAGAGCAACGGCATGAAGGCGTTCGTCATGCCCACGTCAATGTCGACGCCCGGCGGGGCGTGCGCGTAGACGTACTCCACCGCCGACAGGTCGCCCGCCGACATTGATTGGAACGAGTCGTTGCCGCCTCGAGCAATGGTCGTGGCGAAGGACAACACCACCAACGCCGTTGCGATCAAGGTCGGGAGGGCGAACCTCACCAAACGAGCGATGGAACCCTCGGGAATCTGTGGAAGGAAGGAGCGGATATCACCGGTGGACGGCGGCCAGAACATGGAGGCGAAGAGGAGCGACGAGAAAGGTAAGCCGAAGAGCACCACGCGGATCAGTCCTTCGCCGCCATAGTTCTGCGCCGCGACGAGCAAGAACGGAACCGCGACGAGCACTTCGAGCGTGCGCGAGTCAGCAGATCGCCGCAGGGACCCGATCGCCGCGCCTAGGAAGAGAATGCCGGTGATCAGAATTCGGAGTTTGGCAATGAATCGGTGCGCCGGGAGTCCGGTCACACGGTTGGCCACGTTGGAACTGAACTTGCTCGCGAAGTCCCCGAAGGAACCGAAGATGTTGGAGAGGTGGCCGGCCCAGTAGTTTGACGCTCCCAGGCTGAGCCATCCGAACACCAGGACGACGAGGATCACGACGAGCTCTGGTCGGCCGAGGCGACGGGTCATCAACATAGCGACCAGGGCCAGGACTATGGCGGGAGGCGTCAACTGGTGACTGATGGTCGAGGCGACGAAGAGGAGGCCGAGGAGACCGAGCAGACCGACCATCTGGCGCGTTCCCCACGCCGACGTCACGTCTCGACCGGCCAACCGATCACGCGACAGCGCCATTCGCGTTCGACGGAACCTCGTGCGGATCGACTTGCGGCGATCGTCAGAGATAGCCAACTTGAGCGGTTTCCAACACGCGAAGACGGCAGCCACGATGACGAGGAAGAAGAAATAGTTGAGGCCCTGGGGCGAGAAGTAGTCCTGAAAGATCCAGTTCGAGCTGTAGAAGACCGCGATGGCCAACCAGGCGACGCGGCGCTCTACGCCACTCGAGCGGGTGATCACAATGAGGGGCGCCAACCCGGCCAGCTCGATGAAGAGCGGGAACCACTTCGTGAAGACCATCGCGCTGGAGTGCCCGACGAATTTGGTGAGGACCGCCGCCATCGAAAACGCGCCGGGCCAAGAGAATCGACCGTCATAGTCATCGAGCGGATGGCCGTGCACGAGGATGTACTGAATGAAACCGGTGTGAACGAACGACTCGGGATACGCGGCGAGAGGCTCGATGGCCGGCGCCGTGCCGTACATGAAGACGACGAGAACGACGATGAGGAAGATAAGTCGCCGAGGACGAAGGACCGGGCGAACGAGTTCGCTGCAGAAACCGATGATGACAAGGGCGAGTCCCAGGTAGTAGGCCCCGTCGAGAATCGACGCGAGGCCGTAACCACTCATCCGGGCGAAATCCGCGTGGTGGACGGCGTAGATCCACAGGACGATTCCCGCCACGCCGCACCACAGACCCAAGCGGTCGCGTGCTCGAGATCTCGAGGCGGTGGTTTCGCGAGATAACTCGGCGGTCGTCATCGATTCACCCGATCAACTTGAACCGAGCGATCACGCAGACCGCAAAGACCACCAGTGACGCGGCGATTGAAAGATCCAACCACCTGAGGACGTGCCTCTTCAGGGTGAATCCGAGAGCGGCGATACCGGCCCGACAACTGAGGAGTCCGAGGACGACGACGAACACGATGGCCACGATCGGGGCGCTCATCGTCGCCACGCTCGCCAGAGTTTCAACCGTCATCGATCCCACCACTCGAGAAACCACGTCCACTTCGCCTGATACATCAGCGACGGCAGACAGACCAGGCAGAGGAATATCTCGAACGCTTCGAGGTGCCAGAAGTGAATGGTGATCAAGATCTGCGCACCCACCATGACGACGGCGAAGCTCGCGGCCATCGTGAGCGCGACTTCCAACGCAGTGTCGCGGAAGTGGATAAGTCCGACGATCGACCAACCGGGTATGGCGACGCCCAGAACAAGTCCGAGGACGAATCGAACGCTCCCCGTCACGTCCAGCGCCGCCAGGACGATGTTCGCGAGCGTTATGTAGACGAAGACCTTCGACACGAGTGGTCGCCACGCCGCCACCTCGAGCTCCGAGCCCTCGGCCTGGGAATCGTCAACCTCAACCAACGCGTTGGATGGTTCCTCCTCGACTCGCCTCGGTTCTTCGCGCGTCCGCTCGCGAAATGGACGAGGTGAGATAACTCCCGTCGACGCGTCACCCCTCGATCGAAGATCGTTGAACTCCTGTCGGCACCGTTCGAACAAGAGGTCGAGGGCGTCAACATCGTCGAATTCGGGAAAGCAGTAGCCCCCCGGCGCCGCGGTGATCAGCGACTTTCTGTCGGGAGTGATCGGCTTGCCACCCCATCGAAATATCTGGTTGCCCCCATGACCGTCGTAGAACACGAGGACCACGTCCTTCAACTCGAAGTGGGCCACGAAGAGGTCCATCGCCGCATAGATGAATGCCATGCCCGAGCGTTCGTCACGCAGTCGGTCGAGCGCTGATTCGAACGACAGATCGGGGTCGACCGCTAGTTGACGCGGATCCGTGTGAGGCGGTCGCAAGCCCCTGAGAAACGTCATCAACTTGGACGTCCAGTTCAAGAGGTTCCTTTCGCGCCAATCAACGATACGCAGTCGAAACTTGCCCGTATCGTTCCGCAATACTACGTGTCTGGCTTTCGCGGCCACGGAACTGATACCGACGCAGTTCTCCGGCGATTATCCGCAAAGGCGACCCCGCGCGAGCCCCACTGCACGTGTATCACGTAGCGACTGAAGAGGCCGGACTGATGAGGATCTAGACGATCCGCCTCGACGGGACCAACGGCAACGGTGGTACGGCGCGGAGCGGCGTCGTTCCGACGAGTTGATTCACGAGGTCATTCCAAGAGTCGGGCGGGGGAAAGTGCAAATCGGCGAGACGCAACGCGTGCGACAGTGCGACTCGCACCGACACCGGGCGACTCATGTCAGCCAACAGGGCACCCACGTACCCGCGCCCGACCTCGGGCAAGAGCGTCGACGCAAGGACGACGACCGCCACGCCACATTCGACGGCGATCGAGAACGCTCGCGAGTCGAACGCAGGGTCGGCGATGATCAGCGCCGATGACGACGCGCACAGACGATTCAAGTCCGTCGATGCAATGTCCATGCCGTTGAGGCTGACGAAGTCGGAGTGATAACTTTCCTCCACCATTTTCTCGGCGAGGTCACCTCGGTAGCGCATCACGACGTCGAGCTTGTAACTCTCGATCCACGCTTCCGGAATCGCGTCGAAGGCTCTCAGCAGCGTCGCGAGTGTCTCGTGACTGTCCTTTTGCAGGAACGCCGTGATCCGGTGAACCGACGACCGCTCCTCTTGACCATGGAGCGACAGCGCTTTATGCACTTCGACCTTCGGACCGTGTGTACCGAAAACTCTCGTAAGAGCTTCCGCCTCGTTCGCAGTGCCGACCAGTACGGCGTCGGCCTTGAACATCGAGTCCGCGATCGCCACGAGCTTAGACGCATCGGGACGAGGCAGGCTGACGACCATCACCATCGAGGTGACGCCTGCAGACTTCGCCGCAGCGAGGAACTGACGAATCCACGAGTGGTCGAGACCGGGCCAGACGATCGCGATCGCGGCTCGGGAACCGGGCTTGATCCACTCGTAGAAGGATTGGGCCCGCAGACGAGCGTTGTATGGAGCGCGATGGTTCACGATTGGATTGGTCAAAGCGGAGTGATGAGCCGCGGCGAGAGAACGCGATCGATGCAAGCCCGCGTCGAAATCACTCGTCGCGTCAACATCGATGCGGATCACTGAATTATTTTCACAGAGTGAGGAAACAATCTGCGAAACGATGATTCCGGGAATCGTCAGCGACGAGCTCGGACCGGCGACCACGATCGACGACAGACCGCCCAAGAAGGTGTTGTTCTCGAAATTACGACGCACGGATCTTCCTCCGGAATCGCTCTTTGACGATCGTTCGAAATATCCGTATTCCGTCCTTCATGGCATGGAGGTTACTCGTGCCGTGGATTCGGATGGCTTCATAGCAAGGAACCTCTGCCGTGCGTAGTCCAGCCCTCGCGGCGCGAATGCCGATGAGCGTCTCGACCTCGAAACCGTCGGTGTCGATGCCCAGTCGCGCGACGCAGTCCTTGCGAATTGCGATGTAGCCGTAGGTCGCGTCGGTGTATCGCCCGCCGAACAACATCCTGATGAGAAAACAGATACCGCCGTCGCCGAAGCGGCGGAAGGCAGTGATGTCGCCGGATCCTCCCCCTTTGCCGAACCTCGTACCTTTTACGTACTCGGCCCCAGCGTCGAGAGCGTCTCGAAATTTGGGGATTTCCGCTCCGTCCATCGAACCGTCAGCGTCCAGGGCGATGATGTAGTCGCCCTTGCACGCCTCGAAGCCGGTTTGCATGGCGATACCCTTGCCGCGCCGCAGTTCGGTCACGATTCGAATATCCGGGTGGAGAACCTTCGCGATTCGTAGCGTGTCGTCGATAGATCGACCGTCGACGAGGACGACTTCGTCGACCCAGTTGGGGATCGTATTCAGGACATACGGGAGGTTGCCGGCTTCGTTGAGCGTCGGAATCATGATCGAGACAGTTGGACCTGAAGGTTCGCCGAACCGCTCAAATTCATCGTCCGCACCATGCATCGGCACGTCAAGGTTCAGGGCTACCACCTGGATTCTCCTTCAGCCCTTGCGTCACAAAGACTTGCAGTTTCGTCTCTCGAAGTCAATAGCGCAATTGTTAAAACTGAGGATTCACATGAGTAAAACTCCGTCGATATGGTGTGAAAATCAGTCATATCTGTGAAAAACCCCGATAATGCAATTCTCAGAATTGAGTATCCCCTCAGGTCCGCCGTTGGGTTTCCGTTGTCATTGAATCTTTTCAGGTCCTCAGGAGTCCAGACCTCTTTCCACTAACCAGGTAGGAAATCCTGGCACGTCAACGCGGGCGATCTTCTCCCACGCTTCATGGGCACTCAAAGGGACGGATGGGTGAGCGATCGATCTCGTCGATTCGGCAACGAAGCTTCACCGTTCGCGTCATTCCCTCTGATTCACCATCGGCGTCCTACGCTCAAGGATTGGACACCTAACATGAAGATTCGGTCTATGAGGAGATACCCGCAACCAGACCAGGCCGAGGGCTCGCCGAGGAGTCCCTTGACGAGCCGATTGGTTCAAAACGCCGTCGCGCTCATGGTCTCGTCGGTCGGATCGGCGATCCTCGGCGTCGCCTTCTGGGGTGTCGCGGCCCACTTGGCCACGGCGACGGCGGTGGGACGAATGTCGGCCGAGGTCACCGCCATGATCCTGTTGGCGACCCTCGCCCAGTTGAGCTTCGGAACGATCTTCGAACGTTTCTTGCCGGTCGCCGGATCGCAGACGAGGAGCTTCGTCATCCGGGCATACGTGATGTGCATCATCTGCGCAGTCGCGATCACCGCGATCTACGCGTTCTCGGGACTCGCACACAGCTACCTGCCCTCCGCGTTCGCCTGGCGCACCCTCTTCGTCGTGGCCGTCGTGCTCTGGACCATATTCGCGCTCCAGGACTCGGTACTGATCGGTCTTCGGGCTTCCAAATGGGTACCCCTGGAAAACATCCTCTTCGGCGCGATGAAGTTGGCGCTCTTGCCGATTCTCGTTGCCGTCTCTCCCGATCAAGGAATCTTCCTGGCCTGGTCGTTGCCGGTGATCCTCACGCTCATCGCGGTCAATTGGTACATCTTTCGCCGACGCATCCCGGAACACGTGATGCTCCGGGCGCAATCGGAGACGCTGCCGCGCTCCAAGGAGCTCGTCGTCCTCGCGGGCGCGCAGTACGCCACCTTGTTGTACGTCACGCTCACTCCGGCGGTCGTGACGCTGATCGTGATCGAACGACTCGGCGCCGTGGCGAACGCCCACTACTACATGCCCGCGCTGATCACGGGAAGCCTGACGGTCTTCCTGATGAGCGTCTACAAGTCCTTCGTGGTGGAAGCGGCGCCCAGCGTCACCATCGGCGTAGTATTCGCCCCGTTCATCCTGCGACTCGTCGGCTCGACCTACGCCACCCACACCACGATCACGCTCCTTCGGATGCTCTTGCTGTCACTTCCGTTGAGTGCGGTGTCGATCTTCTATAGCGCTTTCGCGTGGCTGGATAGGCGCGTCTGGTGGCTGGCTCTGCGCGACGTGATCAGCGTGGCGGTCTTCTTCGGGGTCCTATTCTCCTTGATCAGCCGGCACGGCATCCTGGCGATCGGTGTCGCGTCATTGGTCACGTCGGCCCTGCAGGGGATCTTCTTCTTGCCCGTCTCGATACGGCGTTATCGCCTGACCGCGAACGGTCAAACCTCGCTCCGTCCGGCGGCCGACGCACCGTAGAAGGTCGGAACCCGGATCACACGCTCCGGCGTGCCTTCGACGACCTAGGACGCCGCGGACACAGTCCGTGATTCGTCCCAACGGGTTCGTGTCGAGCAGTGAACTAGTTCGCCTGGTACTCCGCCACCCAGTCGACCTGCATCGATTCCGGCGCCGTGGGGCAGGCATCTTCGCCGTCCAATCCCGCCGAAGATCCGCACCACGTCTGCTGTTGGAGGTCCAGATGCATGGGCGTCGAGGGGATCTCCGAAGCGGTACTGAACGTTGTCCAAGCCTTGCCGTTGACCGTGTACGTGATCTTTGAGGGCGTCCAAATGACTCCGAAGGTGTTCCACTGGGTCATGTCGATGTTGAGATGAACGTCGACCTGGCTCACGGTTCCGTTGTTGACGGCCCAAATGTCCGTCGACGTCGTGAAGGTTGATGGGCCGAGGGTCTCATCAAAGTCGATCTCCGGCGGCCAGGAGTTGTTCGTGGGCCAGAGCAGTTCGACGAGCGTTGGGCCGGGACCCGTTTCCCGTGAGCGAACGAACCACGCTCCGTATAAGAGTGATTCACCGTCTTGACTGGTACCACCGGTGACCCACTCATTACCGAATGCCGGGTCTTGCCACGCGTTCAGCGAAAGTATCCCTCCACTCACGACATCGTGTGTGACCGCCCACTGGGAGCCGGGGTCCTCCGATCCCGGTGCTCCGGAGTACTCCTGCCATCCACTCGGCTCCGAGGATCCGGTGAAGTCGGTCGAATAGACCTGATGGTAGCCACTCATCGCATCGGCTCCAGGGGGCGCCTCGCCCGACGGCTCCGAACTGTCTGGCACGCCGTCGGGGATTGCACTGCCGGAAGCGGACGTCGTGGTGGTGACCGGCGGCGCGGTCGTGGTGGTCGATTTCGGCGCGGTCGTCGTGGTAGTTGCTTTCGGCGCGGTCGTCGTCGTGGTGCCAATCGGATGCGTCGTCGTGGTGGTCCCACTGGGCGTCGTCGTGGTCGTGGTGCCATTTGCGAAGGTCGTCGTCGTATCGCCGTTGAAGAATGTGGTGGTCGTGGTGCCATTCGCGAAGGTCGTCGTCGTGGAGAAGTTGGAGTACGTCGTGGAGGTCGCCCCGCCCAATGACGTCGTCGTCGACTTCACCTTCGTCGTCGTGGTCGTCGGTGAGTGACGCCGGATCTTCGTCAACTTCGTCGCGAGCTTGACCGTATATTTCCTCGCTACGTTCACGCCGATGGAAGTCGTCCCGCCGACCGCCAAACTGCTGATCGCATCACTCAGCGATGACTTGTACTTCGCGCTCGCACCGGATCCCAATTGGGTAGTACCGACACTCGTGGTGGAGTTCGCCGATGCGCTGGCGTCAATGACGATGAACGCAACCAGAACAGCAGTTGCCGCAGCGAGGGCAGAGAGCTGTGTAACCAGATGCGCTGCCCTGCGCTCACCCGGTCCAGCATTCTTTTTGTGCATGTATATAACCTGTCAAAGTAGAAACAAGTGCGCACCCACTATGGGACAACGGCCCGCCAAATCAAAAGGAATTAGTCCGGTTTAATGTTAAAAAATAATTACGATTACGTCATAAAGTTCAAAACTCCTCTCGAGTTCTCCTCGCATCAGGGGTAACGCGGAGTGTGATCAGCCGATTGGCAATTCAATCAACCTGTGGAAAAAGTAACGATTAAATCCATCAACTTGTGGATAAAGTCTCGGACAATCGAGGGTCGGCGATCGTCGAGCAACGATGTGCGGCGCGAACGCTCAAGTACTACAGGGTTCGATCGCTAGAGAGTTTGGTGCGCGGCCCAGGCGTCGGTCACGATCGTGTGCAGATCCGATCGTTGAGGGTTCCATCCCAAGACCTCTTTGGCGCGAGCGTTGCTCGCGACGGCGGCTGCGGGATCGCCCGCCCTGCGCTCGACGTAACGGACCTCGAACTCGCGACCGGTGACCTTCTTTACGGTGTCAATCACTTGACGGTTCGACGAACCTACGCCGGTGCCCAGGTTCAACGTGAGTCCGGTATGCGCGTCGAGTGCACCAATGGCCAACGAGTGAGCCTCGGCGAGGTCACTGACGTGGATGTAGTCACGCACGCACGTCCCGTCCGGCGTCGGGTAGTCGTCGCCGTAGACGTCCAGGTGATCGCGAACACCGAGCGCGGCGTCAAAGGCAATGGGTATGAGGTGTATCTCCGGATCGTGACGTTCGGGGTGGGCCAACGTGGCGCCGGCGGCGTTGAAGTATCGAAGGGACGCCGCGCGCAGACGACCCTGCGCGACGAGCCACTCCAAACCCTGTTCGACCATGAGCTTGCTCTGACCGTAGGGACTATGCGGACGCGGGGCGCGACTCTCGTCTATCGGCATCTCGATTTGATCGCCGTAGACCGCGCACGACGAAGAGAACACGAACCGCTCGACGCCGGTGTGAATCAGTGCCTCGAGGAGTCGAAAACTCGACGCGACGTTGTTGGAGAAGAAGAGTTCCGGGAACTTCATCGACTCGCCCGGTGCGATGAGCGCGGCGAAGTGCACACACGCGTCAAAGGTGCCGAGAGATCTGATCAGTTCGGCGTCGCCGCAGTCACCCTCGACGAAGTTCACGCCCTCGGGGACGTTCTCGCGGCGGCCCGAAACGAGACTGTCGACTCCCGACACCTCGTGTCCCTCGTCGACCAGTAGGGACGCCGTCGTCGATCCGATGAAGCCGGCGGCTCCCGTCACCAAGATCCTCATCGCTCCAAGTCCCCTCGTAGATACGTCAACGTTCGCCTTCCCACCACAACATTGGAGTCGCAACACTACTCAATGATCTGAGACTTGAGACTTGAGACAGATTTTACCGGAACATCCTTTCGCCCCCCGATCGTTCAGCGGGCGGAACCTATGCTGAGCACGGGACGCAATGTCCGGAGGTGACCAGATGACCCCGTCGGCCTACGACCAGTGGCTTGCACTCTACGAAGCGTCCGCCAAGCGTGACGCCGCCTTCGCGACGATGTCCGGCGTCCCCGAGGACCCCGTCTACGGACCGGTCGACGGAGAGTTCCCGGGTCTCTTCCCCTACACGCGCGGCGTGCACGCCTCCATGTACCGGAGTCGACTATGGACGATGCGCATGTTCGCCGGATTCGGCACCGCCGTGGACACGAACCAACGATTCAAGGAGATCATCGCCGCCGGGGGCCAGGGCCTCTCGACGGCCTTCGACATGCCCACGCTGCTCGGCCTGGACTCCGACGATCCGATGGCCCTCGGCGAGGTCGGACGCTGCGGCGTGGCGATCGACAGCCTCGCCGACATGCGCGACCTCTTCAAGGACATCGACCTAGCGTCCATCACGACGTCGATGACCATCAACTCTCCGGCCGCCGTCATGCTCGCGCTCTTCGTCGCCCAGGCCGAAGAGCGCGGCGTCCCGCGCGCCCAACTCGGCGGCACGTTGCAAAACGACATCTTGAAGGAGTACCAGGCCCAGAAGGAGTTCGTCTTCCCGCCTCGAGCGTCCATGCGACTGGTGCGCGACACCATCGCCTTCACCACCGCCGAGATGCCCAAGTGGAACTCGATCTCGGTCTCGGGCTATCACATCCGCGAGGCCGGGTCGACGGCCGCCGAGGAGTTGGCCTTCACGCTCGCCAACGGCTTCGCCTACGTCGAACTCGCCCGTTCCGCCGGACTCGAGGTGGATGAGGTCGCCCCGCGGCTGTCGTTCTTCTTCAACGCCCACATCGACTTCTTCGAAGAGATCGCCAAGTACCGCGCGGCACGGCGCCTGTGGGCGACCTGGATGCGCGACCACTACCAGGCGACGAACGAACTGAGTTGGAAACTGCGCTTCCATACCCAAACGGCCGGCGTCTCCTTGACGGCCCAACAGCCCGAGGTCAACATCGCGCGCACGGCCATCGAAGCCCTCGCCGGCGTCTTGGGTGGCACCCAGTCGCTCCACACGAACTCCATGGACGAGGCGTTGGCCCTGCCCTCGGAGAAGGCGGCGCGCATCGCGCTGCGCACCCAGCAGGTGATCGCGCACGAGACCAACGTCACGAACGTGGCCGACCCCTTGGGTGGTTCGTTCTTCGTTGAGGCGTTGACCGACGAGATGGCGCGTCAGGCCGAGGAGATCTTCGCCGAGATCATGTCGATGGGGAAAGGCTCGATGCTCGAGGGCTGCATTACGGGTATCGAGGACAACTGGTTCCAGGGCCGGATCGCCGAGTCGGCCTACGACCTGGAGCGGTCTTTCAACGCCGGCCAGCGCATCGTCGTCGGCGTGAACGACTTCACCGAGGGCAACGACGACGCGGACTTGGAGATCCTGCGCATCACGAATGAGGACGAGCGCAAGCAGGTCGGTCGACTGAATGACGTGCGCCGCGACCGCGACGAGGAGAAGGTCCTATTGGCCCTAGAAGAGCTGACCCGCGACGCGACCGATCCCGAGGTGAACCTCATGCCGGCCCTGATCAACGCCGGTCGCGCCGACGTCACGCTCGGCGAGATGATGGGCGCGATGGAGAAGGTCTTCGGCCGTCACGTCGAGGTGCCGACGCTGTGAGCGTGCGGGTCCTGGTCGCCAAGGTCGGACTCGACGGACACGACCGGGGCATCAAGGTCGTCGCGCGACTGCTGCGCGACGCCGGCATGGAGGTCATCTACACCGGACTCTTCCAGACGCCCGAGACCGTGGCGATCGCGGCGATCCAAGAGGACGTCGACGTCGTGGGCCTGTCGATGCTGTCCGGCGCTCACTTGACACTCGCCCCGTTGGTCGTCGAGGCCCTGCGGGCGAAGGGTTCGGACATACCGGTGATCGTGGGCGGCATCGTGCCGAACAACGACCTCGAGGACATGCGAGCGGCCGGCATCGCCGCGGTCTTCGGGCCGGGCGCGAGCGCCGAGGAGATCGTCGAGTCGATCAACGACGTGGTGAGGACCCGGGCCTAGCTGCGACGCTCACCGAGCCGTGGGCGTCGCTACGACACCGCCGTGATGAGGTCCAACTTGGTGGACCAGTTGTTCAGGATCTTGCCAGCGTCGACACCGAGGACGTCCTCGAGCATCGAGGCGTAGACGTCGCGGAAGTCGACCACGACCGCGAGGTCCCCCTGCACCAGGTTCGTCAGCGAGGGCTGTTCCCCATAGAAGCCGCCGGCGACGCGGTTGCCGGCGACGAAGACCGGCGCCGAGGTCCCGTGGTCGGTGCCCTCTCCCCCGTTCGCCTGCACCCGACGACCGAACTCGGAGTAGACCATTACGACGACGTCGTCGGCGCGCGGGGTCGTGTCGATCTGCGTGAGGAACGCCGTGATGGCGTCGGACACCTGGCCGACGAGCACGTTCTGTTGACTCAGTTCGTCGGCGTGCGTGTCGAAGCCACTGAGCGACACCGAGTAGACCCGGGTCGGCACGTTGGCGGTGATCATGTTCGCCACGACGTCGAGTTGTTGGGCGAGCGGTGTCGCGGTGGTCGGCGGCGCGGTCGCCAGGACCGGCGTGAGCGTCGCCGAGAGCGAGAAGAGGTCGGCGATGGAGCCGGCGGCGTCGCCGACCAACTGGGTGTCCTGCTTCGACGTGTCGGCGAGCAGCTCGAGTTGAGAGGCGAGCGATCCGTTGGGCACCTGCAGACCACTGATCGGCACCATGGAACCGACGCGTTGATCCCCGGCGAGGAGCGGCGTGAGCGTCGAGTCGATACCGATCGCACGGAAGGGGTCACGCGGGAGTGAGTCGAGGTAGCGACCGATCCAGCCGGTCGAGATCTCTTCGATGGGTGAACCGGTCTGCCAGATCGCCATCGACGAGAAGTGCGAGAGGTTCGGGTTCGGGTAGCTCGTGCCGAGCACGATGGCCAGCTTGTTGGCCGTCCACAGCGACGCGAATCCGGTCATCGTGCCATTCAGCGCCAACGAGTCACTGAGGGGCAGCACCTCGGAGGCGTCGAGGGACATGTCCGGCCGATTCGACAGGTAGGCCGGATCCAGGTACGGCACGACGGTGTTGAGTCCGTCGTTGCCGCCGTAGAGCGTGACGATCACCAGGATCGGCGTGCCGACGGGCAGCGGAGCCACGGCCGCCGCCTGGGCGACGTCGTCCATCGACAGGGTGAGGGCCACGGTGGCCGCGCCGGCCGCGCCGGTGTACTTGAGGAACTGGCGGCGGTTGAAGTCGCACGGGCTCATGCGTTCACCAAGTACTCGGGGGCGTTGAGCGCCAGGAGCGCCAGTCGGGTCGGGTCCGAGACGGCCTGGTTGAGCGAGCGCTCGGTGCGCGCGCTCCACTGCGCCACGCCCAGCCAGTCGGCGGCCGCCTGGACCATCTTGTCCTTGGCCACCGAGGTGAGCGGCTCGATGTGACCGTTCTGGACCAGGTAGTAGGCCAGGTTGATCCGGTACTGGGTCGCCGCGGCGGTGAGCCACCCCTCGTCGTAGGGCCAGCCACCGACGTTGGGTGGGTTGAAGGGGAACTGGCCCATGGAGCTGAGGTACCAGTTGACGGCGCCCGAGGACGGGAGCCTCGACGGCGTGATGCGCAGCGCACGACAGGCCGAGACGAACCACTCGACCGGCGACTTCGCCTGCGAGTACTGGGGCCGCCGCATGGCCGGGTCCCGCGCGATGGCGTTGATGAGAAGCGAGATGTCACGACCCTCGAAGACCTTCGCCAGCGAGGACGGCGCCTCGACGCTCGAAGAGATGAACCGGAACCAGAGACGGCGCGCGATGAACGTCGCGTTCTGCGGGCGCGACACGATCCAGTCACTCAAGGACTCGGCGTCGAAGACCTGTCGCTTGCCGAGGACGCTGACCGGCTTGTGGTCGTGGTTCTGGGGATCGAAGGTGACGGCACCGCTCGTCTGATCGACGTCGTAACCGGTGAAGCCGAGGGCCGCCTGGTGCACGTCGGTCTGGGAGTAGTTGCCCACCCCGAGCGTGAAGAGCTCCATGAACTCACGCCCCAGGTTCTCGTTGGGCGACCACGCGACGTTCTCCTCGCCGTCGAGCCAGAAGATCAGCGCGCCGTCGCGCACCATCGCGCGCGACATGTCCTTGAAATTGCCCAGGGCGTGCGTGCGCAGCGTGTCGTTCTGGATCTTCATCGGCAGCGCGTAGGAGACCTTGCTGATCGACGTCGCCCAGTGACCGTGCCAGAACCACGTCATGCGCTCGATGAACGGGTAGTCGGCGAGCACCATCCGGTCCATCCACCACATCGCCACGCTGACCGACTGGTCGTAGACCTCCTGCCAGTAGGCCGCGCTCGCGGTCGGGTCCGAGGGCGGTTGGCCCATGTTCGGGAACGGCGGCGTCACGAGCGCGTTGAGACCGGGGTCGAATCGGCGCGCCAGGATCTGTGCGCGCGCCTGCGGGATACCGGCGGCCAGGAGTTGGAGGTACTCACCGGGCTTGGGACCGAGTCCGAAACGGTGAACCAGTCGCGACAGCTCGAGTCGATCAGAGGCCGCCGTCATGCAGCGAGACTAGAACCGAGATCTCGCCAAAGCCCTTGCGTGGATTGAATTTGTGCGAGATTTGATACGGCTCGTCGGCCTCAGAAACACGCCGCCAGGTCGAACAACAGCGACTGCAGCATTCGCACGTAACCCAACATCTGCTCGTCGGCCGCGGCCAGTTGCTCGTCGGTGTGCAGCCCGTTGGTCTGGGCCGTGGAACGGAGCGCGACCTGCAGCGTCGTGAGCCACACCCAGGCCTCGGCGTCGTTGAGAAACTGCTCCTCGACGGTGAGACTCGCCAACTCGGCGTTGGTTGAGGTCTCGGATTGGCGAGCCAGGATCGACGCGGGGTTGTCCTGGTCGAGACTGGGATCGATCGGACCGGACAGCGAGACGTGCCACTCGTGGTCGGGGTCGCGCTCGGCGGCCAGGACGTTGGCGAAGGCGCTGCGCACGACGGACCGGCCGAACTCGTTCATGCGCACCTCCACCCGGCCGTCGCGGCGACGGGTGAAGACCTTGGATCCGGCCACTAGTTGTCCTGTTCGATCGTGCTCTGCAGGCCCGAGACCTGCAACTTGACGCAGTAGCTCTCGGCGCGTTCGCGATGGCCCGACCATACGAGGGCCCGGCCCTCGTGGTGCACGGCCAGCATCAACTGCGTGCACTTATTGTTCGAGTAACCGAAGATCTTCTTGAAGATCACCACGACGACCGTCATCGGCGTGACGGGATCGTTCCACACGATCACGTTCCACGGCTTCTTGGTTTCGACGGCGTCGTCGGTCTCGACCTCACCCTCGGTCGTCGTGATGCGAAGCGGTTGCGTCGAGGCCATACCACCAGTGTCCCAGACCGCTGCTCCAATTGGAAGTGCCCAACCTAACCTGGGCGGGAGCCCGAGATGAAAGGTGGCGTCGTTGGCCGTTGAACCCCTGATCCAACTACGACGCCGGGTCAACCGCGACATCCGCGCCGCGGTCGGTCTCTCCAAGGAGCCGCCGCCGCGCTGCAACGATCCCGACGAGGCCTACTTCGCCTTGGACAGCGTGGCGCGGATCATCCACGGCGACCTTCCGCCGATGCTGGTCGGCGGACTCGGATCGCTCTTCATACAGATGCTCCACCCGCACACCATGGCCGGGGTCGCCCAGCACTCGCGTTACCGCGAAGACCCGCTCG
The DNA here is from genome assembly GCA_050014915.1 of Acidimicrobiales bacterium. Taxonomy (GTDB): domain Bacteria; phylum Actinomycetota; class Acidimicrobiia; order Acidimicrobiales; family RAAP-2; genus RAAP-2. The sequence goes on from JBEKCK010000029.1 coordinate 24,879, forward strand.
GTCGACTGCTCCAGACCGCGAACTTCATCGGATTCACGACCTACGGCACCCGGGCCCAGGCGTTCGCGTCAATCGAGCGGGTCCTCGCCGTGCACCAAGGCGTGCGCGGCGTCGCCGACGACGGCGCTACCTACTTCGCCAACGACCCGCATCTCCTCGCCTGGGTGCACGCCGCCGAGACCTCGATGTTCCTCACGGCCTATCGACGCTTCGGCAGCGTTCGCCTCAGTGAGGCCGACGCCGACCGGTACGTACGCGAGATGGCGAACCTGGCGCGCGACCTCGGCATGATCAATCCTCCGGAGTCGGTCGCTGAGTTGGAGGCCACCATCCAACGATTCCGCCCGGAGCTGCGACTCAGCCCCGACGGCGCCATTGCTCGCGACTTCGTCGTGCGCGGCGTCCAACGCGGACCGACGCGCCGTTCGGTCAACTGGCTCCTGGTTCGCAGTTCCTTCGCGTTGATGACGCCCTGGCAGCTCGAACTCCTCGGCGTCGAGCGCTGGCCGGTACGCAACCGTCTCTTCGTTCAACCGTCGACGGCGCTGCTCTGTCGGCTCCTGCGGCTCTTCGTGCCGCCGCCACCTACGTCGCGAGACTGAGACCGCCATCGATGACGACGACCTGGCCGGTCACGTAGGCGGCGTTCGCCAGGGACACGATCACGTCGGCGACGTCCTCGGGTGTGCCGCTGCGTTTCAATGGAGCGGCGGCGTTGACGAAGCCGCGCACCGTGTCCCAGTCGGCGGTCCACGGCGTGTCGACCAGGCCCGGCGCGACGGCGTTCACCCGTACCTCGGGACCGACGACCTTGGCGAGCAACGCCGTCATGTGGTTGACCGCGGCCTTCGACGCGGCGTAGGGGATCGACGAGCCGAGCGGTCGCACGCCGGCCATCGACGACACGTTCACGATCGCGCCACGGCTCATCCGGAGTGCGTCCATCGCCGCGACGCAGAGGCCCCACGTGCCAAAGACGTTGACCTCGAAGATCTCGCGCCAGACGTCCAGTGACGCCGTCGCGAGGTCCGCGTGCGGGATCACCCTCGTCGTTCCGGCGTTGTTGACCAGGACGTCGAGACGTCCGAAGTGCTCTACGACCTCGGCCACGAGCCGCGAGCAGTCCTCGCTTTGGGCGATGTCGGCCTGGACGTAGATCGAGTTCGGCGTCGCGGCGGCGAGTCTTTCGCCCGCCTCGACGCTGCGACGTGAGTTGAAGACGACCCGGTCGCCGGCCGCGGCGAAGCGCAGCGCGGTCGCCTCGCCGATGCCACTCGTCGAACCAGTGACCAGGACGACCTTCTCCACGGCTATCGCCGCCGCAGTCGCCACGACCCGGCCCAGTGCTGGCCCGGTTCGAGCACGACGATGTCCTTGCCGCTGCGCAGCGCGTCCGGCGGGCACGTCATCGGTTCGACGGCGACGGCGGTGCGCCGTCGGCCCTTCTCGAGATGATCGCCCGTGAAGACCTGCAGGTACGGGAAGTTGCGATCGACGCTGAGTTCGATCTCGCCGCCGGCCGAGTCGGCGAGCACGACCGTGGCGAGTCCCGAGTCGTCACGGATCAGCTCCGTGAACGTCGTGTCGAGCACGTGACCGCTCACCGATTTACGCTTCGTGAAGTCGAGGGTGCTCCCCACGACCGGCAGGATCTCACCGGTCGGCAGCTGGCGATCGTTCACCGCGACGTGGGCCGTCGCCGGGATCTCCAGTTCGGCCCCCTCGATCGTCGGCGTCGTGACCGCGAGGTACGGGTGGAAGCCGACGCCGAAGGGTATCGGTACGTCGTCGCGGTTGGTGACCGTCGTCGTGACCGTCAGGCCCAGTCGACCCAGGTGATACGTCACGTTGATCTCGCTGAGGAACGGATAGGCCGGTGACGGGTGCAGGAGCAGCGTGAGCGAGCAGCGATTCTGGTTGACCGAGTCGATTCGAAACGGCCGCCAGCGCACGAGGCCGTGGATGGCCGTCGCGTGCACCACGTCGTCGATCGTCGGACGGGCCGTTCGATCCGAGAACGTCCACTCCCCATCGCCCATCCGATTGGGCCACGGGTAGAGCACCTGTCCTCTCGCGCCCGACGGGACCTCTTCGCCGGCGAAGCCCTCGATGACGCTCAGGCCACCCTTGACGAAGGTGCGCAACGTCGCCCCGACCTCGGTGATGACGGCCCGTTCCTCGCCGTGAGCAATGGCGATCTGTTCACCCGATGGAAGCATCAGCCATTTTCCTTATAATCACCGACCCGTTACCTACGCCAATTATGGTACGCCGTATGCGAATCCTCCTCACCAATGACGACGGGATCACGGCTCCGGGTCTCGAAGTGTTGGCGCGCAACGTGGCGCGTTGGATCGACGAGGGCCCCGCCGGCGAGGTTCGCGAGGCCATCGTCGTGGCTCCGAGCGTCAACCACTCCGGCATGTCCGCGGCGGTCGGCGACGTCTTCTCCCACCCCAACGTCAAGTACGAGCGCGTCGCCATCCCCGACGCCGAGTCACTGGTGGCGTACTCCCTCGAGGCTCCCCCGGCCCTGTGCGCGATCCTCGGCGCGGTCGGCAGCTTCGAGTTCCAGCCCGACCTCATCCTCTCGGGCATCAACGCCGGCGCGAACGTCGGACGCAGCGTCCTGCACTCCGGCACGGTCGGCGCGATCTTGACCGGCGCGCAACTGGGGCTCTCCGGACTCGCGGTCTCGGTGCAGTGGGGCGAGGACGTCCACTACGACACGGCCGGTGAGGTCGCGATCGAAGTGCTGCAGGAACTGATGAACGCCCCCTCGCGCACGCTCTTCAACCTGAACGTGCCCAATCTCTCGGCGGCCGACATGAAGGGTGTACGACGCGGACGCATCTCGCGCGCCGGCGTCGTGAAATCCGCGAGACCGTCGATCCGGGGCGAGGTGCTCGGTGAGCACGGTGAACTGACGCTGCGCCTCGGCGCCGCGACTCCAGACATCGGCGACGTCAGTGACGAGGACGCCGACGAGGACGGCGCGCTGCTCGTCGCCGGTTACGCGTCGCTCACACCGTTGCTCGGACCCCACGAGGACGCCGACCCGGGACTCGACGGGCTGGTCCACTCGGCGCTCGAGGCGATCGCCCGTCACCTCAACAAGGTCCGCTAGTCCTCCGTCGGACGTCGGCGCCGCTCCTTCACGCGACCGCGGGCCTTCTTGTCGTCAACGCGGCGGATCTTCGAACCCTTGGTCGGTCGGGTCGCGCGTCGCGGCGGCAATCGCGTCAGCGCCACGGCGATCTTGTCGGCCAGTTGCTCGAGCGCGGCACTGCGATTCTGTCCCTGCGATCGGAACCGCGAGGCGCTCGTGCGAACGACGGGGCCGATCTTCTCGAGCAACAGCTCTCGATCGGCCTTTGAGAGGACGAGCGACTCGTTCACGTCGAAGGACGCCACGACACGGGTCAGTGAGCGATTCGCGTGCTGTCCCCCCGGGCCACCCGACGTGGTGACGCGAAGCGCGACCTCGTCACTGGGAATCGTGAGACGCGACCGGATGTAGAGCGAGCCGTTTTCGAGCGCGTGGGCGGCACTCACGATTCGCGGGCCGGGAATCGGACCATCGCCAGTTGGCTCGAGGTCGCGACCAGTTGATCGCGCGCGTCGAACAGTTCGCAGCGCTCTTCGACGATTCCGTTGGTGACGACGACGCACCACTGGCGGGCCCGCAACCACTCGCCCACCGGTACCTGGTGCACGTAGGACGTCAACTGCAGGGTCGGCACCCACCCCGATGAACCGATGGGAAATGTCGCGGGCGGCAGACCGTCGCTCGCGAGGTGCAGCGTCCAGGCGTCCCATTCACCGACGCCCTCACTCAACCCCAGCCAACCCTTCACTTCGGCGAGGTCGCTACGACCCCCGTCGAGCCAAGCCGCGCACGATGGGTCCATACGGAAATCGACCACCCTCATGAACTTGATCTCCTCGACCACGGTGCGCCGGAGGCACTCGCCGATCGGCGCGAGCTCCGGCAACCGAGGATGGAGGTAGCGCACCGTGGGGTCATGGGCCACGGTACCCAGCGTGACCAGTGACTCAGTGGTCAACGCTCCGTCCTGGAGGAGTTCGACGTGAACGAACGAGACACTTCGGCCGACTCGTCGCACCATCGTGCGAAGTTCTGCTGCACCGACGTTCGGAGCCGTGACGTAGTTGGTCGTCACGGCCGTGGCGTGGACGTGGGCCGAACCCTCCTCGCCGCTGGCCGCGAGTGCCGCGTTGGCCATCAGGCACTGTAGATAGCCACCGTTGGGGTGTCCGGCCGTCACGAAATCATCTGAAATCGCGGCGGCGAAGCGCCCGGAGCCGATCGGATCGACGGCCGCGGCGTCACGCAGCGAACGACTCATCCGCGCGGCGCTCATGAGGAAACCTTAACGGCGGATTTCGTTTCCCCCGTTAGTCTTGCGGGTGAGAAAGAGGTGCCATGAAGACCATCCCCTATTTCATCAACGACGAGCGCGTCGAGGGGGCCGGTGACCTCCCCGTCTACAACCCGGCGACCGGCGACGTCAGCGCCCAGCTCCCGATCGCCGACGCGAAACTCGTCGACGAGGTCGTCACGATCGCGCGCACGGCGGCCGACGGCTGGCGCGACTCGACGCTCTCCCAACGCACCAACGTCCTCTTCACCCTGCGACAACTGCTCGTCGAGCACGCCGACGAGCTCGCGCGACTCATCACCCAAGAGCACGGCAAGACGATCGCCGACGCGAAGGGCGAACTAGCCCGGGGACTCGAGAACGTCGAGTACGCCTGCGGTCTCACCGAGCACATGAAGGGCGACTTTTCCAGTCAGGTCGCCGACGGTGTCGACGTCCACTCGATGCGCGAGCCGGTCGGCGTCGTCGCGGCGATCACGCCCTTCAACTTCCCCATCATGGTGCCCCTGTGGATGACCGCCAACGCACTCGCCACGGGCAACGCCGTGATCCTGAAGCCGTCCGAGCGTGACCCGTCGGTGTCGGTGCGCCTCGGCGAACTGCTTCGCGACGCCGGCCTGCCGAGCGGTGTGTTCAGCGTGATCCACGGCAACGCCGGCACCGTCAACCAACTGCTCGAACACCCGGGCATCGACGCGGTCAGCTTCGTCGGCTCGACCCCGGTCGCGCGTCACGTATACCTCACGGGCACCCAGCACGGCAAGCGCGTCCAGGCGCTTGGTGGGGCCAAGAACCACATGGTCGTCCTGCCGGACGCCGATCTCGACATCGCGGCCGACGCCGCGATCAACGCCGGTTTCGGTTCGGCCGGCGAACGCTGCATGGCCATCAGCGTCGTCGTCGCGGTCGGTGACATCGCCGACGAACTGATCGGGCGCATCACCGACCGGCTCGATAAATTGACCGTCGGTCCCGGCGACGACCTCACGAGCGACTTCGGTCCGTTGATCACGAAAGAGCATCGCGACCGCGTCGCGGGTTACGTCACTTCGGCGCCCGACGACGGCATCACCGTCGTTCGTGACGGGACGTCGTGGGCCGACAAGCCGGGCTTCTTCGTAGGGCCGTGCCTGCTCGACGGCGTCAAACCGGGTATGAGGGCCTACGACGACGAGATCTTCGGGCCGGTCCTGGGTGTCTCGCGCGTCGCGACGTACGCCGAGGCCGTCGCCATGGTGAACGCCAACCAGTACGGCAACGGCGTGGCGATCTTCACCCGCGACGGCAACGCGGCGAGGCTCTTCTCGCGTGAGGTCAGCGTCGGAATGATCGGCGTCAACGTGCCGATCCCCGTGCCCATTTCGGCCTACTCCTTCGGCGGATGGAAGAACTCGCTCTTCGGCCACAGTCACATCTACGGTCCCGAAGGCTTCGCCTTCTACACTCGCGCCAAGGTCGTCACCACGCGCTGGCCCCAACCCTCGGAGTCTCAGATCGACCTCGGCTTCCCGACCACGCGCTAGGTCGTGCTCGCCTCGCTGCACCCCCTGATCCACGGCATTGGCGACGGCCTACGCGAGGCCCTGGCGATGCTCTGGATCACGTTCTGGCCCCTCGTGCTCGGCTTCACGCTCTCCGGTTTCGTCCAGAGTCTGTTACCGCGCGACGCCCTGCGCCGCCAGCTCGGCGCGACCAACGCCAAGAACGTGGCGAAGTCCTCGATCCTGGGCGTCATCTCGTCGTCGTGCAGTTACGCCGCCAGCGCCATGGCCCGGGCGCTCTTCGCGCGCGGGGCGTCGTGGACGAATTCGATCATCTTCATGGTCGCCTCGACCAACCTCGTGATCGAGCTGGGTATCGTCCTGTACCTCTTGCTCGGCTGGCAGTTCGTCGTGGCGCAGTTCGCGGGCGGCGCCCTCATGGTGGCACTGCTCTCGTTCACGACGCACTACGTCTTCTCGCGCCGCTACCAAGACCACCTGCGCGAGCGCGTGATCCGCGACTCACCGCCGTCGATGCGGGTGTCGACCCAGAGTTGGCGTGAACGCGCACGCGACCGCGAGAACTACCGTCTCGCCGCGAGCTTCACCATCGGTGACCTCACGATGTTGCGCAAGGAGTTGCTCGCCGGCTTCGTGGCCGCGGGCTTCCTCATGGCCGACGTGCCCAATCGTTGGTGGTCCCACCTCTTCTTGAGCGGCCACGGCGCGTGGACCGTCCTCGAGAACGTGGCGGTGGCGCCGCTGCTGGCCGTCATCTCCTTCGTCTGTTCGGTGGGCAACATCCCCCTAGCCGCCGCGCTCTGGGCGCACGGCGTCGCCTTCGGCGGCGTGATCAGCTTCATCTTCGCCGACCTCGTGACGTTGCCGCTGTTGTTCATCTACCGCCGCTTCTACGGCACACGGGCGGCGCTGCGACTCTTCGCGATGTTGTGGTTCGTCATGAGCGTGGGCGGACTCGTGGTCGACCGACTCTCGCACCTGGCGTCGTTGGTGCCGAGCACGCACCACGTCCGTTTCGCCGGCGGGAACTTCGCGTTGGGTTGGACCCTCGCGCTCAACGTCGCGGCCGCGCTCGTGTTGTTGACGCTCTGGTTCCTCGCTCGTTCGACCCGGAACGCCGGACGGGCCGCGACCGATCCGATCTGCGCCATGACCGTCGACACGTCGGCCCCGGGAGCGACACGCCACGTCGAGCACGCCCACTACTACTTCTGTTCACCGCGCTGCGCCGAGAGGTTCGACGAGCGCCATCATCGTACGGCGACCGAGCCGGTCTGATCGTGCGAGACGTCCACGACGCTTCGAGCCGACGGACGTCGTCGCCTAGAATCGCTCCAGCGAAGGCTGTCAACGCGACTCTCTCGGAGCGGTGACGCCGGGCATCGACCAGTCAGGACGTCTCCGATCATGAGTAAGCAGCACACCAGCGTCCGGTCCTACGGCGTCCTCATCGACGCCGGGCGCGTCGCGCTCGTGCGCTCGTCGAATCCCCGCCACACCCCGCCGCTCTGGTGGCTGCCCGGCGGCGGCATCGACTTCGGCGAGGCGCCCGAGGACACCCTCATCCGAGAGTTCCGCGAGGAGACCGGTCTGCTGGTCCAACGTCCCGCGCTGCTCGGGGTCACCAGTGACGTACGCCGGCGCGACAACGGCGACAAGATCCACACCGTGCGCATCCTCTTCACCGTCGAACTGTTCGGTGGCGAACTCCACCACGAGGTGCACGGCACCACCGACCACGCGGCGTGGTTCGAACTGGCCGACATCGAGAGCATGAACATCGCCGAGTACGCGCGCGCGGCGATCGCCTCAGCTCAGGGGAAGTAGATACCCGGCATCGCGCGCTTCAAGAACTTGCCCGCGGCGTTGCGCGGCAACGGCGTCTCGGTGAACACGATCCGGCTCGGGACCTTGAAGTTCGCGAGTCTCGGCTGCAAGAAGAGTCGCAACTCGTCCTCACCGAGGTCTTGTCCGGGCTTCAACACGACGACACACGCCACGACCTCCCCGAGGCGCTCGTCCGGCAGTCCGAAGACCGCGGCCTCGTAGACCGCGGGGTGCTCGTAGATCGCGGCCTCGACCTCGGCTGAGTAGACGTTCTCCCCGGCGCGCAGGATCATGTCCTTCACGCGGTCGGCCACGAAGAGGTACCCGTCCTCGTCGATGTGGCCCAGGTCGCCCGATCGCAACCACCCGTCGACGATGGTCTCGGCGGTCGCCTCGGGCTTTCGCCAGTAGCCGCGGATCAGCGTCGGCGAGCGCATCCAGATCTCGCCGTTCTCGTCGGGCCCGAGTGGCTGCCGCTCGTCGTCACGGATCTCGACGTCCATCACCAGCGTCGGCACCGGTCCGGTCGAGTTGGGGTGCGTCAGGGACTCGTCCCCTTCGATCCGTGGTCCGTAGGCGTTGGTCTCGGTCATGCCGTAGCCCAGACCGGGGCGTCCGTTCGAGAACGACCCGTCGATGCGTTCCATCAACGTCGGTGGGGCCGGCGCGCCGCCGCCGCCGACGGAGTTCAGCGACGACGTGTCGTACTGCGAGAAGTGCGGGGACTCGATCAGGTCCCACGACTGGGTGGGCACGCCCACGAAGTTCGTCACCCGGTGGCGCTCGATGAGCTGGAGTGACCGTTCCGGTTCCCAGCGGTACATCATCACGAGTTTCAGGTGGAAGCTGAAGCACGTCATCATGACCGGGATGCACCCGGTCACGTGGAACAGCGGCACGATCAAGATGAAGCAGGGCGCCACTCCGCTACCGGTCTCGGATCCGCGCGCCGCGCTCACGGCGGCCGCCGACGAGAAGGCGAAGACGGTCTGACAGATGGCCCCGTGGGTCGAGACCGCGCCCTTGGGGAATCCGGTCGTGCCCGACGTGTAGAGGATCGTCGCGTCCATGTCCGAGCGCAACGTCACCTCGGGCATCGCGGCCCCGCGCACGACCACGTCGTGCCAGTGCTCGACGTTCGGGACCAACGGCGCGAGGGCGTCGAGGCGTACGCCGATCATCCGGACGTTCGCCTTCTGACACGCGGCCGCGCCGCGTTCGATCCGCTCGGTGTCCCCGATCATCACGGAGAGCTCCGCGTCGTTGATGGCGTACTCCATCTCCGGAGCGGTCCACCACGCGTTCATCGAGACCGAGATCGCGCCGATCGAGAGGATCGCGGCGAACGAGATGATCCACTCCGGATAGTTGCGCAACGCGATGCCCACCCGGTCCCCCGGTGCGACGCCGTAGTGGTGGACCAACGCATGACCGAGGGCGTCGACCTCCTCCATCACCTCGGCGAAGGTCCACTCCTCGTCTTCGTAGACGATGAACGTCTCGTCGAGGCCCCGGGCCGTGTCGAAGAACTGACGCAGGTCGCTCGGTGCGTTCACGAAGTTCCGGGTGGTGACGCCGTCGTGTTCGACCTCGGTGATCTCGAACGGGCTGCCGGGTGCGCCGACGACCGCGTTCGCCTCTTGAAAGCTCAGACCCACCGGACCCTCCTCGCAGTTGTCAAATACTAGGCAAGCGGGTACGAAAGTTGGCGCGTTTCACCGGTCGTGAAACCGGCGTGATGGATGTGGGAAGTTAGGTGAGCACCGCGGCGGCCGCGGCGGCGTTGGCGGCCTTTTGGGCCATCCGTTCGACCCCGTCGCCCAGCTTCGCGACGAAATCCGCGAGGTCCTGACGGGCCCTCTCGGCCTCGGCGCTGAGTCCGGCCAGGTGCTCGATGTCCCAGAGACCCAACACGGGATCGAGCACGTCGCGCAAGAACTGCTTGAGTCCGTAGATACCTTCGCGCGCGATACGCACCGCGTGACGCGTGAAGCTCGGTATTCCGGTACCGGGCATCGCGAAGTCACGAACCTGCTTGGCGACCGCGATCATCATCGTCGAGGGGTCGATGGCGAAGGCCGCGAGCGTCAGGTCGCGGTAGAACAGGTAGTGCTTGGTCTCGTCACCGGCGATGAGACCCAACACGTTGCGACCGATCTTGTCGTCCTTGGGCAGCTTGGCGCCAGTGTTGCGGTGCGCGATCTGGGTGGCGCGCTCCTGGAACGACACGTAGGCGATCAGTTCGGCCATGTCCTTGGGCTGGGGCACCTCGCCCTTCTTCATCTGGACCCGGCGACCGTCTTCGAGCAGCGTCGGGTCGATGCAGCGGCTGATGTGGACCCAGTCGCGCATGACCATTGCGTGGCGGTTCTCCTCCATCGTCCACTGGTGGTTCCAGTCGACGATGGGATGGCCCTTGGGGGCGTGACTGAGCAGCGTGTGCGTGTAGTACGGCAGGTTGTCCTCGGTCAGCAGGTTGACGTAGATCGAACTGCGGACCCCTTCGTTCAGCGGGTACTGCGCCGGTTCCCACGGCGTGTCGGCGAAGTTCTCCCCCTCACCCCAGTTGATCTGCTCGTGCGGATACCAGAGGCGCGGAGCCTCGAGATGTCGGTTGTAAAGGCGCTCGACGTCGGGCGCAATTTCACTGAGGAGATCGGTGCGGCTCTTCGGGGAACTCTTGAGGACCATCTACTGCCTTCCGCTCACCCAACGGGGCGAGTTACACCCAAGCGTAATACTTCACGACATATGACAATTAATGAACTTGTGATTCGCTGCACAAGACACAGAAGTAAAATCGCGGTCTCGTGAAACTGATAGAAACACTCGTTCCCGCTGACTTTCGCAGCAGTATCACCGGCCCCCTGCGCCGGTTCTACATCGGCACCTTCGTGTCGTGCATGGGCAGCGGCCTGACCTACTCACTCTTCGTGATCTACCTCCACAACGTGCGGGGCTTCTCGACCGACTTCGCCACGCTCTTGCTCTCGGCGGCCGCGATCGTCGGCATCTGCTCCAGTCCGGTGTGGGGGACGTTCACCGATCTGTTCGGACCGGTGCGCATCATCATGATCGCGGTCGTCGCCGACGCCGGGTCACTGATCCTCTGGGCGCACGCGCACTCCAAGACGCAGGCGGCGGTCGCCGCACTGCTGCTCGCGCTCTTCGGCGGCGCCGGTTGGGGACCGAGCAGCACCCTGCTCTCACGCATCGTGCCGGCCGCGCACCGCCAGCGGGCCTTCGGTTTCAACTTCATGCTCGTGAACCTCGGCATCGGATTCGGTCTCCTCGTCTCGGCGAGCATCGTCAACCTGCACGACCCCGTGTCCTTCGTCCTCCTCTACACGTTCAACGCGGGAGTGACGTTGGCGGGTGGTTTGATCGTGCTGACCCTGTACCGCTACGGCGGAGTGATCCGAGAGCTCCGCGAGGACGTCAAACTGCGCGAGGAGGGTTGGCGCGAGGTCCTGGGCGACCGTCGACTGCGACAGTACGTGTTGGCGGCCGTCGTCTTGATGATCGGTGGCTACGGATCCCAGGAGGCCGGCTACAGCCTCTTCGTCGTGAACAACCTCAAACTGCCCGTGCACGTCATCGGCATCATCTTCTTCTTCAACACCACCACCATCGTGTGCTCACAACTTTGGATCCTCAATCGGATCGAAGGCAGGAGTCGCACCAAGGTGATGGCCGGGGTCGCCGCCATCTGGTTCGTCTTCTGGGTGATCCTCGACTCGGCACTCGCGCTGCCCGAGGTGCTGGCGATCGTGTCGCTCTGTGTGGCGATGATCGTCTTCGCCATCGGCGAGACGATGCTGTCGCCCGTGGGACCGGCACTCGTGAACGACATCGCCCCGGAGCACCTGCGGGGTCGTTACAACGCCGCCGCCGGACTCGCGTGGGGCCTCTCCGGGACCCTCGCACCGGCCATCACGGCGTTCTACTTCAACCGGCACCTCGGCAACTGGTGGCCGTTCGGCACCGGGCTCACCGCACTGGTGGGCGGAGCGCTGATGCTCCGTCTACGCCGTCACCTCAGCGCGAGCGAAGACGGCCGCGAGCTGCCCTCGCCGACACACGCGACCAGGTAGCCGCCATGGAGTTCACGAGGATCGACCCGAACGACGACGTGCACTTCGACGCGTGGTTCGGCGTACTACAGCGCTCCGAACGCGCACGCGAAGGTGAATCGGGCCAGGGCTGGCACCCCAATGAGTGGCGTGCACGCTCGATTGACCAAGACGCGCCCAGGGTCTTTCGTCTGTACTCCTACGGACCGACGGTCGATCGACCCGTCGCGATCGGCACGCTCGAGGTCACGCGCGACGACAATTTGAGTTTCATCGAGGGCATCCTCCACGTCGATCCCACCGAACGGCGACGGGGCTACGGGTCAGCGGCGCTGGCCGAATTGGAAGCCGGCGCTCGCCTGTTGGACCGCCCGACACTCATCATCTTCACCATCGAAGGCTCCGCCGAGATCGGCACCGGTCCCAACCGGGCCTTCGCCGCCCGACACGGCTACCGCGTCGCCGAAGAGAACGTCCGCCGTGACCTGCCCTGGCCGCGGCCGGACGGTGAACTCGATCGGCTGTGGGCAGAGTGGCATCCGTTCGCCGCGGACTACGAGATCATCTCGTGGACCAATGGCACGCCCGAGGAGTTGGTGGACGCGCGAGCGCACCTCTCGGCGATCATGCCCGCCGAGACGCCCCACGTGGACATCGACGTCGAGGCCGAGCACTGGGACGCGCAGCGCGTCCGGAGCCACGAGGCGACGACGGACGCCATGGGACGCGACCTGCTGGTCGCCGCGGCGCGGCACCGCGACAGCGGCGAACTCGTCGGCTACAGCGAACTCACGGTGTCGCGCGTGCAGCCCCAGACGGCGTATCAGTGGGACACGCTCGTGGTGCGGGCTCATCGGGGTCATCGGCTGGGCGGCCTGTTGAAGGTGACGACCATGCGCCTGCTCGAGGCCGGACAGTACCCCACGAAGAAGATCACCACCTTCAACTCGACGTTGAACACGCCGATGATCGCCGTGAACGAAGCGCTCGGGGCTCGCGTAGCTGGCGCCATGGTCGCCTGGCGCAAGGACCTCTAAGGGCTGATCGCCCTCGGACCCTCGACGATCATCTCGTGCACCTCGTCGAAGTCCATGTGATACGGCCCGATCCAACTCAGGAACCAATCGACGCCCGCCCTCGCCCATGGTGAAGGGTCGTCGCCCATGGCGCCACTGATGACGATGTCGAAGTGATCCAGGTCGGCGCCCTCGTGGATGAGCCGTCGACGCAACTCGGCGACGTCGGCCACGTCGTTCATCTGGATCACGAAGACGCCGCCGTAGTGGGCGGCGCGTCGGATGGGCACGGGATTCGGCCACCGCGCGGCGAGCCATATCGGGATGCCGCCCTCGCGCACGGGCGTCGGTTGAAAGGTGACGTCGTCGGCCCGGTAGTGCGTTCCCACGTGGTGGACGCTCTCGCCCGAGAGGAGTCCGGTGAGGACCTCGAGTCCCTCGCTGAGCGCCCGACCGCGCTCTCTGGCGTCGGTCATCTCTCCGAACTTGGAGAGCTCGCCGACCGCACCGTCGTCGCCGATCCCCAGACCGAGTATCAGTCGGCCGCGCGACAAGAGGTCGAGCGTCACGGCCTGGCGCGCGAGCACCTGGGGCCGACGGCGGATGAGTGGTGTGACCATCGCGCCCAGTTGGATCGTCGTCGTCGCGCACGCGATGGCCGCCAGTGCGATGTACGGGTCGAGGATCCTGGTGACGTCGCCGTCGTAGAGCAGGTGGTCCCAGAGGAAGAGGCCGTCCCAGCCGGCGTTTTCGGCGGCCCGGGCTAGTGCAACGAGTCGATGAGGGTCGGCGACGCCGTCGAACGGAGGGAAGAAGAGGCCTTGGCGCATGACGCGTCACGTCACCGGATCGAACTCGGAATTGGGGGTCTCGGCGGTGCCGAGGACAGCCGTTACTTCTTCTCCCACGGCACTGACTCGCCGGACGCCTTGAACAGTCGGAAGGCCAGGACCACCTGGACGACGCCGGCCAGGATCGTGAGGTACATGCCGAATTCGGGACCGTAGCTGTAGCCCGCGAACCCGCCCTTGGGGATGGTGATCCAGCGAAGGATCACGATGATCGTGCCGATGGCCGAGAGACCCAGCACCGTGACGCCCGGCCCGTAGGAGATCTTGGGTACGTTGGACCCGGATCGCAGCGCCGCCAGATAGCCCGCGGCGAGGATGATCAGGATCGCGCCGAGCCATCCGTAACTCGTGGAGAATCCGCTGACCGACGCGCTGTACGGTCCGGCCGACACGCCGTACCACGGCAAGAACAGGCAAATCAAAGTCAGAAGACCCATACCAACCACGATGCGGTCGGACGTGTCAAGTTTCTTCATATCGAATTGGGCCATTGGCTCCCCCTGGGTTTGAGTGCTCTTATAGATATCACATCAAGACGGCCGCTGCACGGACTCTGGTCGCTCCCACCGACGCATCGGCGACGTGCGTGAAGGGCAGGTGAAAACTGAATATCTCGGAACGGCCGTCGTAGATTCCTCGTCGGCGACGTCGCTCGTTACACTCGACCACGTGAGCGCCGGATACACAGCGACGCCCCTGGCCGCGAAGATCGGCGTCAAGGAGGGACATCGCGTGACGCTCCTCGGCGCACCGCGAGACTGGACGTTGGAGGGACTCCCGGCGAAGGTTCGTCTCGTTCGCCGACGCGGCTCATCGAGCCAGGACGTCGTCGTCGCGTTCTTCCGAGACGCCGCGTCACTGGGACGCGCGATCGCGGACCTGTCGCGGTCGATCACGCCCGACGGCTCTTTGTGGATCGCGTGGCCCCGGCGCGCCGGGGGTCACCGCTCGGACATCACCGACCACGTGGTGCGGGGAGCCGCGCTGACGCTCGGTCTCGTCGACGTGAAGGTGGCGGCCCTCGATGACGATTGGTCGGCCCTCAAATTGGTGTGGCGCAAGGAACGACGAGCGGATCTCCGCTGAGGTGTGAAGGGCGACTAGTTACAGGCCGGATAGTTCTTGAGACCCCAGAGATTCGCGACGACCGAGGGAACGTCCTTAGCGCAGAGTGGGAACCCCGGGGAACCGGTCATGAACCATTTTCCCGTACCGATCTTGTTGAAGATGCCCATGTTGCCGCCGTCCTGGAACGACACCTCCGCCTTGTAACTGGCCGGGAGGACGAGGTTGAACGCGGCGATGGCCCAGTACCGCTTGTCGACGGCGTCGTAGGCGATGAGCGGCGTCTTGGGCCCGGAGGGTTGGATGACCTGGCCCCACGTGATCCGATCGGTGCTCGCCATCGATTTGTAGTGCAGCTTGAAGGCAAGGAACGCGGACTTCAACGCCGTCATGTCCGCCTGGGTCGCGGTGATCGAGTGCGAGACCAGTGGCGCGTTGTCGCGCGGCGACGTCGTACTACTGGTCGCGATCACGACCGCCACGACGATTACCACCAACACGACCAGACCGAGGATCAACCTCTTCATATGGAAGGGAATGTAGTGCACACCGGACCCAGCCGTTCAAGGTGATTCTCCGGCGAAGCGTCTACGGACCTTCGCCCCCACTGGGGGTGCACGAACGCGGGTCCCACGGCTGCAACGCTTGCGTGACGTCGGTCGGCGCCGAGAGTTCGGTGTCGTGCTTCACGGCCGCTGGGTCGACCACGGTGATCTGCGTGACGGGCCGGGTCGTCGTGGTCGTCGGCGTCCCGTGGTGCTTTCGCTTGAGCGTGGTGGTGGTCGCCGTGGTCGTGCGCGGCGGCGCGAGCACGCTCACGTCCGAGCCCGTCAACACCGTCACCAGTGCGCCCGCGGTCGTGCGACCGAGCGCCATCACCGCTGGTCCCTCGATGGTGTGCAGGACGGCCTGCGCGGCGGCCAACGACGCCGGGGAGTTGTTCGCGTGGTACACCACGGTCTCTTCGCGCACCCCGAAGGGGGTGGCCGAACCGATGCCGTGGATCAAGAAACCGCGTCGTCGAAGTCCCGCGGCGACGACGTGCGCCTCGTTCGGGATACCGCTACCGTCCACGACCGAGACGGTGAACGACGAACTCTTGGGCAGCGGCTTGCCGTCCATCGTGTTGATCCCGGGACCGAGGTCCAAGAATCGATCGATCGTCTGGGTGACGCCGGGGTCGATCGGAAACTCGACGTCGCCGTAGTAGTACCCCTGGTAGAGGTACCCGTTCGAGCCGGTTTCGACCAGCACGACCGGCACCGTCAACTCGGGCACCGACGACACCGAGACACCGTGGAAGTGCTCGGCGAGACTGAGGAGGGCGCCCGCATTAAGTCCCTGATCGACCGTGAGATATCGCGCCACCGCGGTCACCAATCGCTGGTCGGTAATCGGGTTCGCGATCCCCTTCGCCTTGACCGCGTCGGCCAAGACCTTCAAGAACTCGTGGTCGCGCCGGATGCGCGCGAGGTCGGACAGCGCCTCTTGGGGCCAGAGGCGGTAGTCCTGGCTGTCCCCGGGAAAACGGATCTGCAGGTGACGCGCGCGAACGACCTGGAGGGCGCGCGTCCCGTCGAGCTGAATGCAACCGGGGTGGCGCACGTACAGTCCCGAGTACGCGTCGAAGACCTCCATCGGGAAGTACATCTTGATGCCGCCCAACACGTTCACCACGTCGGCGAAGGTATCGAAGTTCAGTTCGACGTAGTGATTGATCGGGATCGCGAAGTCCTCTTGGATCGCGGCAACGAGCTGCTGCGGTCCGTCGTAGAGCGCGGCGTCAATCTTGTTCGCGCCGTCGTTGCGCGCGTTCGGCACGAAGAGGTCGCGCGGCAGCGAGAGTATCGACACCTGGTTGGTCGTCAGGTTGAGGTGCAGGATCATGACCACGTCGCTGTTGACGCCGGTCACGCCCTGGGAGCACAGCCCGTACGCCTTGTTCTGGACCTTCAGCCCGCAGCGCGTCGTCGAACCGACCAACAAGATGTTCTCGGTGTTGTTGTACTGCTTGGACTCGTTCGGGACGTTGATGTGATGCACCAGATGGTTGATGTACCAGTAGTCGCCGGCGACCGCGGCGACGATGACCACGAAGACCGTGGCGAGGGAGACGAGGACGATCTTCCCTCGCGAGCGCCTGCTGCTCTTGCGGTGGCGCGGTACGCCCTGGCGCGCGTCGACGGCCTGGCCGAGCGCCTCGAGACGAGCCCCATTCGGGACGCGCGGCGCCGGGGGACCGGAATTCGACATAGGTCGATTTTACCGACGTGGTCACTCGACTCGGGGACGAGGAGTGACTTTTCAACAATCGAGTCTCGTCTCAGTTCGTGACGATCGACCTTTAGATAGAGCGACCAGCGTTTTCCCAATAGGGTTGACGAAGTTTGCGCTTGAACATCTTGCCGGAGTCCTCGCGCGGCAACGAGTCGTGGAACGTGACGACCTTGGGTACCTTAAAGCCGGCCAGGTGCTCGCGCACGTGGGCGCGAATGTCGTCGGCACCCAACGTCGCGCCGGCGTCGAGTTTGATCGCGGCCGCGATCGACTCGCCGTACTCGTCATCGGGGATTCCGAATACCGCGCAGTCGGCGACTCCGTCGAGTTTCAAGAGACACGCTTCGATCTCGATCGGATAGATATTGACACCACCCGAGATGATCATGTCGCGTGCGCGGTCACAGAGGTACAAGAAGCCGTCGGCATCGAGGAACCCGATGTCGCCGCACGTGATCAGGCCGTCACGTTCGATCTCGGCGCGCGCCTCCGCCTTGCCGAAGTAGGTGAAGTCGGCGTTGGCGCGGGCGCGCACGAAGACCTCGCCGGACTCCCCGACCGGCACCTCGCCGTCGACGCCGATCACGCGCACGTCGCTCGACGGGAGCGGTCGACCGACCGTGCCCGGGTGGGCGAGCCACTCCTCACTGGTGCAGCCGGTGATGAAGCCGACCTCGGTACTGCCGTAGAACTCGTCGACGATCGGTCCCCACCATTCGATCAGCGCGCGCTTGACGTCCGGGGGGCACGGCGCGGCGGTGTGTGAGACATGACGAAGCGACGAGATGTCGTAGCGCGCTCGAACCTCGGGTGGAAGGCGCAGGAGTCGAACGAACATCGTCGGCACCATGTACATCGAGGTGATCCGGTGACGTTCGATCAGTCCGAGGAACTCCTCGGGGTCGAAGCGGTCCTCGAGCACCAGCAGCGCGCCGTACGCGCGGGCGGCGATCAAGGAGTAGGCGTACGGCGCCGAGTGGTACATCGGTCCGGCGACGATCGTGCGCATGCCGGGCCACGCGCCGAACAGCCTGGTCACCTCGGTCATGTAGTCCACGACCTGGGAACCGTCGTTCGTGCCCGGGAGGCGCTGCACGCCCTTGGGGTGACCGGTCGTGCCGGAGGTGTAGATCATCGTCAGCGGGTCTCCGATGTGGACGTCTCGGAGCTCTTCGAAACCGTCACGCCACGACGACCATTCGGTGACGTCGCTCGGCAACGAGGTGATGGCGGCGTCGATGCCGAATCGCTCGGCGATGCTCGGGGGCGTCGCGACGCCCAAGATCTCGACCGATGTCGGGAGGGCGTGGCGCACGTGGTGCAGGAGATCCGCGTGCGCCACGAGCACGGCCGCCTTCGAATCGCTCACGACGTAGGCGACCTCCTCGGCGCTCCCGTGCCAGTTGATCGGCACCGTGGCCGCGCCGAGGGCCGACGCGGCGAACGCCGCTTCGAAGAACTCGTGGTCGTTTCGCAGTAGGAGCGCCACGGCGCCGCCGGCCCCGACGCCGAGCGAACCGAGCCCGGTCGCCGCTCGGCGTGAACGGCTCGTGAGTTCATCGATGGAGACGAAGACGTCGCCGCGAAGTACGCCGGCCACGGTGTCCTCGTCGCCGACGTACTCGACCGACTCTTCCGCTTGACTCATCGTGACCCCCAGACCCACACCGCTTCAACGGACGATAACGCACGCCGGTCGGCGCAATATTCGCCGGGGATCGACGTCGGCACTGGGTTCGGCGATCCACGAAGGCGAGGACGCTACATTGAGTCGATGGTCGAGAACTACCAAGAAAAGACAGTCGACTGCGGCACCGACGTGATCGAGATTCGCCACTACTACCTGTGGGGATCCAAGAAGGTGCCGTACGCATCGATCAAGGGTGTTCAGCGAATCGCGCTGTCGGCCTTCAAGGGGCGCGCCCGCATTTGGGGCACGGCGAACATGGGGTACTGGGCCAACCTGGATCCGTCGCGACCGTCCAAGAAAGAGGGCCTGGTCATCGACCTCGGCAAGGGCGTCAAACCGTTCATCACGCCCGACGACTGCGATCGCGTCGAAGCAATACTCCGAGAACGCGCGGGACTGGGACCGGCCGGACCAACGATCACTGGCCCGTTTATTTGAGTGACTCTCCGTTCGACGTCGCGGACGTCGCTACGACAGCTTCCCCGACAACGCTGGACGATCTGTTAGACGGACCCGGGAGTCTTGATCTGCGTGACGGCAGCGTCAACCTCGGCCTTGACCGACTTGGAGGCCTTCAGGCCGTTCTCGAACTCCGACTTCGCGGACCCGAGGTTCTTCGCGAACTTGGGGATCGCCGCACCGCCGAAGAGTAAGACGGCGAGCACGACTACCACGACCAACAGGTCCGGGCCGAATATTTCACCTAACAACATGCACTTCTCCTTTAGTGGTCATATACGACTGTGAATCTCAACAGCGAACTCATCGACCGGCGACGCGTCACAACACCGGTCATGAGCCGAGTTCGGTCAGGCCGGTACGGCGTAACCGCTGTAGGGCGTTCCGAGGTACGGGAAGCTCGGCAAGAGCGTGAGTCCGGCCCCGGTGTCGCCGTCGCTGACGTCGGCAATCGCGGCGTCCTTGGTGTAGGTCGAATCCACGTACGGAATCGTGATGCCGGCGATCGCCTGCAACTCGATCGTGACCACGTCGTCGATGACGCGACGTCCGTTGGGAAAGCCGGCCACGTCGCCACCGAGGATCCCCATCGGGCTCGGCGTGGACGCCGGCGGGATCGCGAGGTTGAGTCGGAGCATGTCCGCCTGCGTCGCGCCGGTGAACGTGGAGTACGCGGGCGCGATGACGCCGGCCGGAATTCCCGTGAGCAGGATCGCTTCGAGGTCCGCGCGGGGCTTGGAGTACGCCGCGAGGTGCGTGAAGAACCCCGGGTAGAGGACGTTGAGCAGTCCCGCCAACTCCGGGTGCGCGACGCCGTTCGCGAAGTACTGGTCCTGCGCCGGGCTTGAGGCGTTCCACTGGTCCTTCTGGGAGAGCGGCACGAGTACCTCGTTGAAGAGCGGGTTGCCCAATCGTGAGATCTGGACGAACGGCCCGGTGTCGTTGTGCCCCCAGCCGTTGTTCTGGTCCCAGATCCGAGCCTTCTGTCGACTGGCCGTCGTCCAGATACCGACGCTCGAGCTCGCGAGAGCGGAGTTCGAGGGCGCGACACCACCCGCGGCGAGGTCGGTGATCGGTACCTGGATCGCGATGCTGTGCACGTTGGACGACGCCAGGGAGTTCACGCCCGGTGCCGCGCTGAGGCTCAGGCCCGGGATCATGAAGGTGTTGTGCAGGTTGGCGATCGGTCGCAGGTCGCCAAGGTCGAAGATCGATCCGAGGTCGACGAAGAACGCCTCGGCGCGCTGACCGGCGAAGACGACACGGCCGTTGCCCATCTGCCACACTGCGGCACTCGCCAAAGAGGCGTAGTTCGGGGTGGAGAGTGGACCGATGTTGCACGGCGGGCACGGCACGTTGTTCGCCAACATCTGAGCGTTGCCGTTGCCGGTCACCCTCGTCACCGAATAGAACTGCTTTCGATTCCAGTTCGGGCTGTTCAGCGACTCGATTGGTCCGACGTTATAGAGGAAGGTCGAGGGAATCGTGTTCTCGGTGCGGAAGTTGAACTGGTACGTGACGTCGGGCCACCCGTCGCCGTCGTTGTCGATGTGGATCTCGTAGAGGACGTCGTCGCCGAACTCATAGAAATTCGGCCCCCCGGAAGGAGTTTCGAGTGGTATGTAGTTGGCGATCAAGGTCACCGTGTTGGACTTGTCGGGACTGACAAAGGCGTAGAGGTCCGTGCTGTCGGCGACGGGGTCCTTGGAAATCTCTGGTGCTTCGCGGTGTGATGACATGGTGGTTGAGGTTCCTTCTAACGAGTTGCGCGAATGAGACGGGTGGCGATCTGGCGATCGTGGATGGTCACTTCCTTGTGACCGATGAAGAGGCTGATCTCTCCGGTGCGGGCGTCCTTCACTTGCGCCACGAGGTGCTCACCGGCCTGGAGTGTCTCCTTGGGGGAAAGCTCGGGTTCCCGGGTGGCGGCGCTGGCCACGGCGTCGCCGAGACCGGCCGGTACCGCGGCGACACCGGTAGCGACTGCGGCGACCGCGGCCGCCGCTCCGGCCTGTTTGAAGAACGCTCTCCTGCTGACTTCTTCCATTCGTCCTCCTTAGGGCTCCTCCTGTATCCGTTGTCGCGACCATCTCGGATGAGATTGTTGTGAAAATTCCAAGAGCGACCCTGATCGAGGACGACGCCGGCGAAGGAACGGCAAGAAGCGGTCGAAACAGTCGAGGTCGAACACGACGATTCTCGAGGAACGAATCCGGAACGTGAGCCCAACACACCGATGATCGAGTGAGATTCACGCCCTCACGCGGGGCCGATCGCGATGAGTCGTGCCCGCACCGGAGTTGAAGGCGCAATGTCCGCGATCCTTATCGCGAAGTCCCCAGAGCAGTCCGACGCCGAGAAGAAGTCGCCGGAGCGACTTCCCCCGGGTGCCGAGCGCTCGAGCGGCTAGCGCACCAAGTAATTAACTCGAGACGTCTGCCCGTTCGCCAATCGGATGGTGAAGGTATGCCAACCCTTTTGCGATCTGGCCGGTACCTTCACGCGGACGACTAGTTGGTTGCCGCGATCCTTGAGAACAGCGACAGACGTTCCTCGTTCGTTGCTCGTGACGCGCGGCTTCCCGTAGAAGCCGACGCCCGTGATGACCAGTGTCTCCGAGCGGCCCACGACGGCGTATCCGTGAACCTTGATCGCGTGGAACCTCGGCTTCGCCTTCGCCGCGATGGTGATCGACAGCGAGCCCGTCATAGTCTGACCGTTCACGTCCGTCATCGTGACGGTGAACGGGAACGCTCCGGCTGCGCTCGGAGTACCAGTGATGGCGCCAGCACCCGAAAGGGACAGGCCACCGGGTAGAGCTCCGGTCTCGGTCCAGACGTACGCGCCAGCCCCACCGGTACCCGCGAGGGTCTGGGAGTAACTCGTACCAACCTGGCCGCCGGGGAGTGTCGCGGTGGTCACGGCGAGCGGGCAGACTTCGTTGCCGTAGCCGTAGCCGAACGAACCGTTCTTCAGGTACCCGTATCCGTGCCCGATACCGGCGCCAGATCCGAATCCGGACGCGCTCGAGTTGTAACCGTAACCACATCCCGTGAAGTAGTCGGCTTGCGCGTTGGGCGTCGCGATGATGCTGACGGCGAATCCGGCCGCCAGGGCCACGGCGAGAAGGCTCGGAAGAATCTTCCGACGGTGGTGAGCGAGTGATTCACGGATCCGCAACATAATCCATCCTCTGTTCAGGCACGCTCGGACGCCCCCCGTACCTACCTAAAACGTTAGCGGCGGATCCCCGTCGCCCACCACACACGGCAGACACGATGCGGTCAAAAAGCGGATTAAATCAAATGTCGCGTTCGCTCGCTGACCGACCCGAAAGTGCTGTCGTTGAGCGCTTCTGATCCGGTGATCGGCGCGCACGTCGACCACGACTACGCGAACCGTTGCGTTGAAACCTGATTGTAACGTTCACGCAAACCGGAATCTCGCCAATCGAAGCATCACTGCTCAACCCGAGAACGACTGCGACCTCTCACACGTGCCATGCCACATCGTGACGCTGCGCCCCTCTCGTCTTCGCCGCCCCTCGTCAGTTTCTTGGTCAATCGAAGACGCACGTACGTGCTCCGAACACGATGACCCGACGCTCCAGGTGGAGTCGGATCGCCGAGGCAAGGACCGAACGTTCGATGTCCGCGCCGCGGCGCGCCATGTCGGCGACGTCGTCGCGGTGGGAGATGTGAACGACGTCCTGGGCGATGATCGGCCCGGCGTCGAGCTCGGCCGTGACATAGTGAGCCGTTGCCCCGATTATCTTCACGCCCCGCGCGTGGGCTCGTGCGTAGGGATTGGATCCGACGAACGCGGGCAAGAAGGAGTGGTGGATGTTGATTATGCGCTGCTCGTAACGATTCACGAGCCAGGCTGGCAAGACACGCATGTAGCGGGCCAGCACGACAAGCTCGGGGTCGAGCTCTTCGAGCACCTCGCCCAGCCGACGCTCCTGATCTCCGCGGTCATCTCCCATCGGCAGATACGAGAACGGCACGGCGTAACGTTCCGCCAGCTCACGGGCCGCGCTCTGATCACTCACCAGTGCGACGATGTCACAGTCCAATTGGCCGATGGCACTGCGTGCGATGAGGTCGCTCGGGCAATGGAGCGTCGCAGAACACAGGATGACGACGCGCGATCGTCGCCTCGCGATCGGCGTCATCGTGAAATCGGCCGACAGTTCGGAACGAAGCGCGCTAAGACGGCGAGAGAGTTCTTCCGCGTCCACGCCCCCAGCGACCTCGATACGGCAACCGAAGTCACCTTCGAGAACGTCGCTATGTTGGTCAAGTTCGACGATGTTGCCGCCCGCCAACTGGATGCTGGCGGCCACGTTGGCAACGATGCCGACTCGGTC
>JBEKCK010000030.1:0-27844 GCA_050014915.1 Acidimicrobiales bacterium
TCGAAGAAACAGGCCGACTACATCGGTGTGCCGATCGAGGGTCCCTTCAAGCCGGACTCCTATCGCTACTAGATTCAGCCGGAGTGACTGAGGTTGGCCGATCTGCAACCTGAGGTCGGTCCACCGACCGAGGCGGCCCTGCACTGGGTGGCGTGGTCGATCGCTCCGGGCGCGAGGGTGGCGTCCGTTCGACGATTGACGGGCGGCATCTCGTCCGCGATGCACGCCGTCACGGTCGTCGAGCCGAGCGGCCGACATCACCGATGCGTGCTTCGACGTTGGGTCGACCGGCTCCTCGACGAAGGGCCTGAACTCGTACCGCGTGAAGCGCGCGTCCTGGAGGCCCTCGAACGATCCGATATCCCCGCACCACGTCTGCTGGGTCAAGATCCCCGCGGCGACGAGTGTGGGGACCCCGCGCTCCTCATGTCCTACGTCGAGGGTCACGTTGAACTGACGCCGCGGGACCGCGACGCTTGGGTGCGACGGATGGCGTCGATGTTGGTACGGATACATGACACGCCGATCGAAGCCCCGGCCGCTGAGTCGTGGCTCGACCGCGAACGACTCGTGGTGCCGGAGTGGACGAAGCGGCCCGATCTCTGGCGCGAGGCGTTCTCGGTGATCGAGGAGGGTCCCCCGCCCTCTCCAGCGTGCTTCGTGCACCACGATTACCAGCAGTTCAATCTCTTGTGGCGACGCGGAGAGGTCGCCGGTGTCGTCGACTGGGTATGGGGGTCCGTGGGCTCACCGGGCATCGACGTGTCCCACGCCCGACTGAATCTCAGCGTGCTCTATTCGAGTGAACTCGCCCAACAGTTCCTCGATCTCTACGAATCGATGTCGGGTCGGATCGTGGAGCGCTGGTGGGACGTCGAGGGTCTGCTCAAGTACCTACCGGGCTGGGGCGGCTTCTTGCAGCAACAGGCCGGTCGGCGATTGACCGTGGACTTCGAAGGGATGCACGAGCGAGTCGAATCGACGTTACGCTCCGCGCTGCTGCGCCACTGACCTATGGAACGAGACCGTGAGATGTACCGTGGAGTTGTAGTCGTAGTCGTCGCGATCGAAGGACGGTATCGGTGGCGGAAGTCATGATCACGTGCCCGAAGTGCGGAGAGGTTCAATCCGACACGGACTTCCTGTGCGCGCGGTGCGGCGCGTCGTTGGAGACCGCGGAGAAACGAAAGGCCCGACTCCACGAACTCGAGATGTCGCGGCGTGAAGCCGAACGAAACGATGTCTCCATCCAGCGGATAACCGGTGGTGTCAACGGCATCCCGCGCGCGTCGTTTTTCTCCCAACAGTTCTTCTCCGAGATGTCGAATCAGATGCGCCGACGCTACGCCTACCTCTTCGGGGGCGTCATCGCGGTACTCCTCGTCATGATCTTCGTGGCGCGATGAGGTTGTTTCCGGCACCGTAAAGTGACGGGATGACACTGCGATTTCAAAACGTGAGCATCGATAGTCTCGACCCGTCGAGTCTCGCCGCGTGGTGGGCCGAGGTCCTCGGGTGGCGGATCACGTCGGATGACGGAGACGAAGTGGTGCTCGAACCACCCGCCGGTTCGCGCGAGGACGGCGTCGTGCCGGACATCGTCTTCATCCGGGCGCCCGACGGGCACGTCGTGAAGAACCGCGTGCACCTGGATGTGCGACCGAGCGATCAGGTCGCCGAGGTGGAGCGCTTGATCGCGCTCGGCGCCACGCACCTCGACATCGGTCAACCGTCGGACTGCACCTGGGTCGTGCTCGGCGACCCCGAGGGCAACGAGTTCTGCGTCCTGCGAGCCTTCACGGACGAAGAGATGGCGTCCTTCGGTTGATCGACGAGCCCGGTCGTTACCGGTACCCGGCGAAGATGTCGTCGACGTTGCCGACGATCTTCATCGGGTTGGTCACGCGCACGAACCACTCGGTACGCATGACCTCGTTGAAGCGCTCTTTACCCATCTTCATCCAAAAGGAGTCGCCCATCTGTGAGACGTGCGCGGCGAGTGCGTCGAACTTCGCGTCGGTGACCGTGCTGACGTCGATCGTCGCCGAGATCAGGTCGTCGGGCGTGCCCATCTCGAACTCCTCTTCGTCGGGGTCCGGCACCTCCGGTTCGCGCACGATGCCCTTGGCCGCGTCGGCTTCGGCGCGCTCGCGGTCCTCCTGCTCCCAGCGCGCTCGCCAGGTCACCATCACCGATTCGGGGATGGCGTTGAAGAACAGCGTCGGCTCGTAGTCGATCATCTCGAGCGCCGTCAGCGTGATGCGGTTCGCCTGGATGTGGTCGGGGTGACCGTAGAAGCCGTGCTCGTTGTAGGTCATGATGACCTGCGGACGCTCCTCCATCAAGGTCTCGGCCAGTTTCGCCGCGGCGACCTCTACCGGGGTCGCCCAGAACGACTCAGGGTCTTCGTTCTGCGGCCAGCCCTTCATGCCCGAGTCGCGATATCCCAAACGCACGAGGCGACTGATGCCGAGGATCTTCACGGCGTTGTCGAGCTCGACCGCCCGAATCGCCGCGACCTCGTCGCCGTCGTGGTGATCGGCGGCCGGCTTGGCGCCGTCAGGGGCGTCGCCGCACTCCCCATTGGTGCACGTGACGAGCACCGTGCGCACGCCCTCGTCGGCGAGCAAGCGGAAGAGACCGCCGGTGGAGCTGGCTTCGTCATCGGGATGGGCGTGCACGGCGAGAAAGGTCAGCTGTTCCATTTACAGTCCTCCAAAGAGATCAGTGTCGTCGCCGGATGTCACATCGCGACTCCAGGCGCGTCGGTAGTACTCGATACCGAAGAGCAGCGTAAAGAGTTCCTCGTCCATCGTGACGAGGTCGGCGTTGTCGACCTGCGAGGCGTGGGTCGCGATCGCACGGTGCTTGCGCTTGGCGTAAGCGCGCACGTCCATGGTCGTCGTGACGAGGTCGTCGGCCACACTGTGCTCGGCGTTCAGGATCCAGGCCGGGAGGAAGACCCCCTTGGCCCTCGCGCCGGCGACGAACTCCTCGAGGACGCCCTTGGGTGCGACCGGGTAGTAGAGGCGCACCGGGCTCACGGCCAGTTCTAACGCCGCGCGCGTCACGACGTTGGCCATGATGTGATCGGGGTGTCCGTAGAAGCCGTTCTCGTCGTAGGTGACGACGACTGACGCGTCCTCTTCGTCCATCACCGCGGCGAGCGTGCGCGCCACACATCCGACGTCGGCATTCATGAAGGCGTCCGGCGAATCGTTCTGCGGCCAGCCCGTCATGCCTGAGTCGTCATATCCCAGCGTGACGACGCGAGAGAACCCGGCGACGATCGCCGCGCGCTGCAACTCCGCGGCGCGCGTCGCGCGCGTGACGACGTCGTCGTGGGCGGGGTCCGAACCAGGCCGCGCGTGGTCGTCCAGTCCGAGTTGGCCGTTCGTGCAAGTGACGAGGACGACCCGGTACCCGAGGTCACCGTAGTGCGACGTGATCCCCGCCGTGAAGAGCGCTTCGTCGTCGGGGTGCGCGTGAACGCACACGAGCGTGGGGGCAACGGTCACCATGAGAGACTACGAGGTCGCCAGTTGAATGATTCGCACGACGAGCAACGTGCCCGCCACTGACAGATAGGTCCCGATGGCCATCAAGAGCCATTGGCGGCCCCGAGAACGCTTCGGTCGCTCCAACAGCGCCAACCGCGGCATACGCCAGTCACCGCGATCGACATCGTCGGCGGGACGCGCGCCTTGTCGACGTAGTCCGATAGGGAGGCCGATGGCGACACCCACACCCACAAATGCGCCGGACCATTCGAGCATCGCTACGACGTTCACCGAAGTGAAGAGCGTCGAGACCATCATCGTCACCGACAGCACGACCAGAATGGCGATGATCACCACCGCGACAGCGTTCAGCCAGCGCGCGTTGACCCACGGACCGAGTGCCTCACGGTCATTCGCCATCAGCAAGACGAAGATCGACGTACTCGGCAGCATCAAGCCACACATCGCCTGCACCGCCAATGTGATCAGGCCGAGCGGCGCGTGGGGCAGCAGCACCACGATGCCCGCGACCACCAACAGTCCGCCGAACACGCTGTAGAAGCCCTTGGCGTCGCGCAGTCGAACGTTGAGCCCCTGAGTAAAGCGATTGGAGAGGTCGCCCACGGCGTAACTACTCGCGAGCGTGACCGCGGCGGCGCCGATTATCGAGGCGTTCAATAAGACGATGGCGAAGAGGTCACCGGTGTCGTGACCCACGAACTTCGTGAGACTGTGAGCGACATTGAGCGCGTTGACGTAGCCGTTCGTGCCACCGTGCGGCGACAGGCCGGCCGCGGTGAGAGCCATCAACAACGCCGCGGTGACCACCACGACGAAGGAACCGAGGATGGTGTCGATGCGCTCGTAGTTCATCCAGCGCGGTGAGATCTTCTTGTCGACGATGTTGCTCTGCTGGAAGTACAGCTGCCAGGGAGCGACGGTGGTCCCGATGATCGAGATGATGAGCAAGACCGCGGCCGAAGACGTGCCACCGCGAATGCCGGGAACTGCAAGATCGCGGAACAGCGAGTGCGAGGAGATGTGGGCGCGGATTACCAACGGGATCATCACGACATTGACGGCGACGAAGAGCATCATGAATCGCTCCCAGCGCTGGAACGAACCGGTCGCGGTCACGCCGAACAGTGCCACCACCGCGATGGGCACCGACACGAATGCCGAGACACCGAAGTACTCCATGGACAACGAGATTCCGATGAACTCGGTGACGATGATTAGGAAGTTCAGTAGCAAGATCGAACAGATCGAGACGTTGCCCCAACGTCGTCCGATGCGTTCGCGGATCAGTCGACCGTGACCGATGCCGGTGACCGCGCCGAGACGAACGACCATTTCCTGGTTCACGATCAGCACCGGGATCAGCAGTGGCAGGGTCCAGAGCAGCGTGTATCCGAAGTTCTGACCTGCCTGCGCGTAGGTCGAGACGCCGCCGGCGTCGTTGTCGCCCACCATGACGATGAGACCCGGCCCGATGATCGCCAGAAGCGTGAGGAGGCGTGCGCGAGTACCCCGGCGCGTTCCCGGTTCGTACTCCTTGACGGTGCCGAAGGCACCCTTGATCTGATCCTTCGTTGCTTCGCTCACGCTTCCTCCTTTCTGTTCTCGTAGTGGTGCGACACGACCACGACGAGATTCGAAGGAGGGCTAGTGGCCTACCGAATAGTTCGTGTGCGATCGTGCCGGGACGCAATGAATGAAGGTTGTACTAGGGGGTTTCAGTGAGCCCCCTTTGAACGTGACCCCACGGGATACGGCGCGTCACTCTTCGACCGCCGTCATGCCGAACTCGCGACGCCAGCCGTGCGGCAGGATCTCCTCGAGTAGGTCATCCACTGTTACAACACCGATCATCGTCGAGTGGTCCTCATCGAGCACCGGCAGGACCGTCAGGTTGAAGTCACTCATCACGCGCGAGGTCTGGTGCAGGTCCCAGTGCGGGTGGACGTGCGCGAGGTGCGTGCGCGAGACGCTGAGCGCCAGTTCGTGGCCCGGCGCCCGCACGAGCGGCGCGATCGACGCGGCGCCGATTGGTACCCCGCCCTCGTCCAACACGAAGACCGCGTGCAGAGATTCGGCGGGTACGCGTGACGTGCGAATCACCTCGAGTGCGTCGGCCACCGTCGCCGTGGCCGGCACCGACACGAAGTCGGGGTTCATGAGGCCGCCGGCGGTGTCGGCGCTGTAGGAGAGCAGTTGACGGACCTTGGTCTTTTGGATGTCCGGCAGGCGCTCGAGTATCGGGAGCCGTCGGTCCTGGTCGATCTCGTTGATCAGGTCGGCCGCGTTGTCGGGCTCCATGCGCGCGAGCAACCGGGCGGCGTCGGCGTCGCTGCGGGCTTCGAGAAACTCGAGCTGGTGGGTCGTGTCCAGCTCTTCGAAGACGTCGGCCTCGAGCTCGCGGTCGGCGCCGACCGCCTCGATGATCTCCTCGCCCTCTTCGTGACTGGCCTGCTCGACCAGATCGGCGATCTGCGCGGGGTGCAACTTCGAGAGTTTGCGATAGGGAATGCGCAGACGGGCCGTCGGGACGTGGGCGACGAACGGCTCGATGGAGGCGAAGTCCACGATGGCCTCGGACTTGACGTGCGCGCCGACGTTTCTGCCGAGGATCCGTCGCAGGAGAGGTCGCTTCCCCGGGTCGACCCCGACGACCTCCCACTGGTTGTCGATCTGTGCGATCTCGATCTCGTTCGCGGTGATCAGACGGCCGCGCACCAGGTTGATGAGGTGACGCGCCAAGAGGTCCTCGGCGAGTAGGAGTTCACCGGGACGGCGCTCGAAACGACGAAGGTCGACGCGCTTGCCTTCGAACGTCATGCGACCCTCGCTCAGGCCCCCGATCTTTCGGATCGGCACGAAGAGGTCCCGGCCCTCGATGCGGATGACCGCGCCGACGACCGGCGGATGCGAGTTGTCCCCGAGGCGCGCGACCAGGTCCTGGACGCGACCGATCCGGCCGCCGTCCGAATCAAAGATCGGTCGGTGCAGGAACGTGGAGAGGTGGAGAATCTCAGTCATGTGTTGCCTTTACGTGCGTTACAAGGTTACCCCCTCGATGGCGACTCTCCTCCGAGAACATTGGTGACGCCCGGGCGAACGTCGCGCGAAATGCCGGTACGCCTTAGTGCACCGTGGGCTTGAAGCGCGCCAGTACCTCGGCCACAAAGGAGACATCGTCGTCGCTGACGCCAGCGTGTGTGACGAAGCGCGCCCGACGAGGACCGATCGTGTCACCGTCGACACCAAGGACCGCGAGTTCTTCTACGAGTTGGCGGGCTTGGGGATGGTCGAAGGCCACGATGTTCGTTCGACACGTGGTCGGGTCGTAGCCGGCCTCGGGGAACGTCGTGGCGAAGAGTCCGGCGAGGATTCGAGCACGGGCGTGGTCGTCGGCCAATCGTTCGATCATCTGGTCGAGGGCGACGAGTCCGGCCGCGGCGAGGAAACCGGCCTGTCGCATCGCGCCACCGAGTCGCTTGCGCTCGACGCGGGCGCGTTCGATCAAGCCGGACGGGCCGGCGAGGAGCGAGCCGGCTGGTGCGCAGAGTCCCTTCGAGAGACA
This sequence comes from Acidimicrobiales bacterium, assembly GCA_050014915.1. Classification (GTDB taxonomy): domain Bacteria; phylum Actinomycetota; class Acidimicrobiia; order Acidimicrobiales; family RAAP-2; genus RAAP-2. The sequence continues at coordinate 7,084 of JBEKCK010000030.1, forward strand.
GGACATGACCGTGGTCGCCGACGCGGCGTACTGCGCGGCGCTCGTGCCGGTCGCCACGACCGCGTTGAAGAGTCGCGCGCCGTCGAGGTGCAACGGTCGATCCCCGATGGCGTGCGCGAGTGCCGTGATGTCGGCGACGTCGAGCGGTGTCCCGCCCGAGGGCATGTGCGTGTTCTCGAGCGCGACCATCCCGACGTGCGGTTGGTGGTCACCCTCCGCGTCAATGATGTCAAGGACGTCGCGCATTGCCAAGGCGCCGTTCGAGTCGTCCACGGTCGCGAATTGAATCGAGGAGTTGCGCGCCGCCGCGCCCATCTCGAAACTGACCACGTGCTGGCCCCTCCCGGCGATGACGAGGTCTCCCGGATTGGTGAGGATCCGTACGGCGATCTGATTGCCCATCACGCCCGAGGGCACGAAGACCGCGGCCTCCTTGGCGACCATGGCCGCGTAGCGCTCCTCCAACGCTCGAACCGTCGGATCCTCGTTGAACCCGTCGTCGCCGACGACGGCGACGGCCATGGCGTCACGCATCGCCTGGGTCGGCTGCGTCACCGTGTCACTGCGCAGGTCCACTCGTCGAGTCATAGCCAAAGGCTATCGGCCGACTTCTACACTGTCGAAATGTACGAAGACATGTTCAAGCGAATGAATGACAGTCCGAACGTTCACCGGGAGCTCGGCGTCGTCGTCACGCACGTCTCGCCGGAGAAGGTCGTCTTGCAGGTCGAGGTCGGACCGAAGGTCCATCAGGCCGCCGGAATCTTGCACGGAGGCGTGTCGGCGCTGATGGCCGAAGGTGCGGCCTCGATCGGCGGCGCGGTGAGCGTCGGGCCCGGCGAGATCGTCGTCGGAACGGAACTCAACTGCTCACACCTGCGTTCGATGACCACCGGCACCTTGACCGCGACCGCGACACCGATACGCAAGGGACGTACAGTCCACGTCTGGGGTATCGAACTTACGGACGAGTCCGACCGCATGATCTGTATCGCGCGTTGCTCTCTGCAGGTGCTGAAGGCACCCGTCGCACCGAGTACTTGAGACCTAGACTTGCCGGAGGCATTCCAGACAAGGAGTTGACCAATGGGCGTTCGATTTAAAGGCTGGGGCATCGCCCTACCGGACCGCATTGTCACGAACGACGAACTCTCACTGACGCTCGACACCTCCGACGAGTGGATCACCGAGCGCACGGGCATTCGGGAGCGCCGGATCGGCGGATCGTCGGTCTCACTCGGCGTCGTTGCCGGTCGCAACGCGATCGAAGACGCCCGACTGCTCGTCGGGGACATCGACTTCTTGGTCCTCGCGACCACGACTCCGGACCGGCTCATCCCAGCCTCGGCCCCGATGATCGCTAATGAACTCGGCCTCAACTGCGCCGCGATGGACGTGAACGCCGCCTGCAGCGGCTTCATGTACGGCGTTCGCGTGGCTCAGGGCCTCATCGAGACCGGTAGTCGGCGAATCCTCGTCATCGGTTCCGAACAGCTCTCGCGCTGGGTCGATTGGAGCGATCGCAACACCGCCGTCTTGCTCGGCGACGGCGCCGGCGCCGCGGTGCTCGAGTACGACGCCGACGACACGGACATCCTGTCCTTCGTCCTCGGCGCCGACGGGTCGGCCGCCGACCTCCTCACGTGCGAGCACGGAGGATTCATCTGGATGGACGGCAAGGAGATCTTCCGTCGTGCCGTGCGCGTCGTCGTCGAATCGGCCGAGGAGGCGATGAAGATGGCCGACGTCAGCCCCGACGACATCAGCCTCGTCATCCCCCACCAGGCCAACGTGCGCATCATCAAGGCCGCGACCCAGCGCCTGGGCATCCCCATGGAGCGCACCGTCGTCACCTTGGATCGCTACGGCAACACGTCGAGTTCGTCCATCCCGCTCGCCTTCTTCGACGCGCGCGAGAACGGACGGATCAAGTCTGGGGAGTACGCGCTCATGACCGGCTTCGGCGCCGGGATGACGTGGGCCTCGGCGGTCGTCCGGTGGTCGCGTTGAGCGGACCGTCGCTGATCATCCTCGCCGCCGGTCGAGCCCGGCGTTACGGCGGGGTGAAGCAGTTGGCACCCATCGGCAAGCACGGTGAGGGCGTCATCGACCTCCTGGCCTCTGACGCGTGGGCCTCGGGTTTCGAGGACATCGTCATCGTCGTCAACCCCGACACCGGTCCGCAGATCGAGGAGCACGTCGCGGCGCGCTGGCCCAAGGAACACAAGGTCAGTTTCGCCGTCCAGAGTCGACTGCGCGGAACCGTCGACGCGGTGCTCGCGGCCGAGAGCAGTCTGGACCTGTCGAGACCCTTCGGCGTCTCCAACGCCGACGACCTCTATGGTCGCGCGGCCTTCCTGTTGCTCGGTGAACGGCTGGCCCAGAGTCCGCACAACTGTCTGGTCGGTTTCGAACTCGACCGCGCCCTCGTCGGCGACCTGCCGGTGTCGCGGGGAACCTGCATGGTCGAAGACGGACGACTGACCGAGATCGTGGAGCGACGAAACGTCCACTCGACGCTGGAGGGCTACGACGCCGACGACGGCCTCGAACCGGTGTCGCTCTCGCCACTCACGACGGTGTCGATGAACCTCTGGGGCTTCCAGCCGTCGATCATCCCGCTCATGCACAGGTCGATGTCGCAACACGACTTCGAGACCGACTCCGAACTCCAACTGTCGACCTTCGTCGGTCAGGTGTTGGACAGCACGGCGCTCGTCTTCGAGGTCCTCCCGACGCGCTCGCGCTGCATCGGTATCACCCACGCCAAGGACCTGCCGGTCGCCCAACTCCTCGTTCGCCTGGAGATCGAATCGGGACACCGCCCGGAGTACGCCTTCGTCTAACAAGGTTTCTAATGACCGACGTGCCACTTGTCGCACGTGCCACACTTGTACGCACTCATCGCGCCCGCGGGACCGGTCGATCGGGCGTGCGCCTCAGCCTCTTCACGAGTGGCGTAGGCCTTCTTCGGTCGACCGTCTCGCGTCGTGTGCGCGCTCGCCGCGCGACGCAGTGAGGTCCCGCGGTTCCTCTTGGGGTCCCCGTATCGGCCCGACCAATAGAAGACGGAGCCCAGCACCGCAGCGACCAACACGAGCACGACGAGGGTAGCCATTCCTCGGCATCCTACCGGTGCCGATTACACGGACATATTGGATTCCAGTCGACGTTGATCTGACGTCGCGGCGATTACGTCGACGTGCTCGAGTCCGCCGTGATCGACCCGTCACGAATGCGAATCCGGCGTTGCATGTGCGAGGCGACGTCCTCGTCGTGAGTCGCGATGATGATCGTCACGCCGAACTGCTTTTGGAGATCGTCCAGCAACGCCATGAACTCTCCGGCATTGGTGGAGTCGAGGTTCCCCGTCGGCTCGTCGGCGATGATGACCTCCGGCGAATTGACCAGCGCTCGGGCGATAGCCACTCGTTGCTGCTCACCGCCGGACAGGCTCGACGGCAGGTGTCCGAGCCGATGGACCAAGCCGACCTGCCCGAGCAGTTGGCTCGCGCGAGCGATGCGCTTCTCGTGTGACGACTCTCGCGGCACCATGGCGATGGCGACGTTCTCCTCGGCGCTCAACGTGGGAATCAGATTGAACTGTTGGAACACGAAGCCGATCTCGCGCGATCGGATGTCGGTAAGCACGTTGTCCGACTCGGCTTCGAGCGACCTCCCGGCGAAACGAATCGAACCCGAAGACGGTGAGTCGAGGGCGCCCAGTAACTGGAGCAGCGTCGTCTTGCCTGAGCCGCTCGGGCCCTCGAGCGCGACCGTCTCGCCGCGCGCAATCTCGAGATCGACACCGCGCAGGGCGTTCACCGTGACACCGCCCTTGGAGAAGGAGCGGCTCACTCCCTTCAACTCATACAGCGCGCTCCCGGGCGTCGCGTCGTGCTTTTCGTCATTCAAGACCTGCGTCATGTGGTGCCTTTCGATCGAGGGGTTTTCAGCCGAGGTCTCGGAGAGCCGAGGCCGGTGACAGTCGTGCCGCTCGCCAGCCGCCCGCGGCGCCAGCGATCAGACCGCCAAGGAGCGCCCCGGCGAATGCGATGACGATGGTGAGGGGGTGAATGGGTGCGGTGAGATGAACCGTCCGCGCCACCGTGGCCGACGTCGTTTGACCCAACAGACCGCTCACTTTGGAGGCCCCCACGGCGAGACCGGTGCTCGTCACGCTGAGCCCAGGTCCGACCGCCCCGATGATGAGACAGATGACCGAACCCAGGGCAATACCCAGGACTCCACCGACGACGCCGATGCCCAGGGTCTCGGCGATGATCTGGCGCACCACGCGACCGCGCGACCAACCGATGGCGCGCAAGGAACCGATCTCGCGCACGCGCTTGGAGACGCTCGAGAGCGTCAACAGTCCGGCGATGAGGAACGCGGCGAGCAGGACAACCAACGCCAGGGCTCCGCCAAGGTCGTTGGCGAGTTTGCGAGCGTTCGAGAGACTCCCCGTCACCTGGTCGGCGAGCGACGCCGACGTGAGGACCGTCGCACCGGGCAGCGCCTCCTTGATGGCCTTGGCGACGCCGTTCACGTCCTTCGCGTTGGCGACCGATACGAGGACCTCATTGATGCGACCAGTGTTGGTGGAAAGCTTCTGGAGGTTCGAGATGCTGAAGTAGACGTCCGACACGTCACCGGTCAGCGTGGGGTTGACCAGACCGACAATCTTGTAGCCAACCTTGTTGATCGTGAGCGTGTCACCGACCTTCAAACCCTTTTGCGACGCGTAGGCGGTCGTGACCAGCACCTGGGTCTTGGCGACCGACGGCGTCGTCGAGAGCCACGTACCCTTCACGAGCTGTGCCTTGGTGACGAGCCCCGACTTCGTGTCCGAGGGGTTCACCCCGGCCACGGTGTACGTCGAGGTGCTGGTGTTGGTGGTCGGCGGATTGAGGACCTCATTGACCGTTTGCTCGGGGACCACCACGTTCTGGATGTAAGCCCTTTGGGATGGTGCGAGGCACTTTTCAAACGCGCTACTCGAGCCGCCACTGAATCGGAATCCCTGGCCACCACCGAATCCGCCGCCGCCGTGGCCTCCCGAACCGGAGCCGGGCAGCGTCGTGGTGGTAGAGCCCAACTGTTTGGTGATCAGGTTTTGGAAGCAGGTCCGTTCGGCCGTCTGTTCGGCGGTCGTCAAAACGGGAGGTTTGACGGACGCCGAGATGGTCTGGCCACCGGTCTTCACCGACGCGGTGATCTTGGGCACCGTGCCGGTTTCGTGCAACGCGTCGAGCGACAGTGCTCCCACCGCACTCGTCACGCCCTTGACGTTGGCGACTGTCTTCACGGCTTGGGAGGGGAACGTGATCAACGTTCCGGGAACGAAGAAGTCATGGGTGAACTTGGTACCCGCCGGTCCGAGCTTCGCCAGGTCGGTGATCACCGACGAGTTGGCCGCGTCGAGTGCCGCGGCGTCCGAGGCGTTGAGTGCTGACCCGCCGCGGAAGAATCCGCCTCCCCCGCCACCGCCACCGCCGCCGGCAAATCCGCCGCCACCGAATCCGGTCGGCGTCGTCGTTGTGGTCGTGGCGGTCGTGAGCGTTGGCGCCACGGTTCGCGTCACGATGATGTCAGTTCCCACCGAGTTGAGTGGTGAGAGGGCCTTGTTCTGAGCGGCGCTCAATCCCTGTGAGACACCGATGATCCCCATGACCAGACCGACTCCGGCGGCCAGTCCGATCGCCGTGACCACCGTCCGACCGAGTCGACGTCGCAACTCATTCCATGCGTAACTGAGAGAGAACACGGGGACCTACCGAGGATGAGGGTGGCCAAACTCTTTGTCCACGTCGCGAACAGTAGTCAAGCGTTTTCTGCTCTAGAGACGTTTCTTACGTTCTCAGCGGCATTTTTACCGTGGTCTTAGCGCTTCATTACGCTGCGGCGCGTTCGCGTCGCTCCGACGCCCGAATTGGGGCCTTGAGATCGACGCGACGCACCGCCCCATCGGACGTCACGTGCTCAGGTCCTTGTCCTCCATCTCCCACGCGTGATCCATCGTGTGAAACGCGGTGTGGCGAACGAGGAAGCGCAGCGGCCAGTTTCGCGCCATCTTGCCCTCAGCGTGGAACTCTCGAATCGCCGCGCAGTACGCGTCGCGATAGGCCTCGAGTCCCTTGGTGCTGGTGATCACCTCGTCATTGGGGGCGCGCACGCCGACCTTTCTCGCCCAGTCCTGCTCGACGCCACAGGTGTGAAGAACGATGCGGTCTCGGTCTCGCCCGCCACCGCGCGGGCCCTTTTGCATCTCGCCCGACACGCGAGCTCGCACGTCGTCGAAGAACGTCCAGCACGCTCGCATGAGAGTCAGGTCTCGATCCAACTCCTTCTTCGACATGGCTTGATTGTCGATACTCGAAAACGAGAAGGAGATGCCCCAAAAGTCCGTCGAACCGATGCCTTGGTACTGCTCCACCACGTCGACACCCTTCAGCGCGGCAAACTGAGCGCCCATCCCCGCGAGCGTCGCGACCGGGGCGAAGCGCGGAAGATAGGACCGTAACATTTCAACCGCATCCTCAACAGACTTCGCACCACGCTCGAGACCCGGCCAATCCGGTGCCACCGCGACGAACTTCTTGCCCTTGGGACCGACTTCCACAGCCACCCTTAGGTCCTTCGCCATTCGGTCTCATCTCCCCCCAGAAGCGCGTTCCGTCGTATCGATCGCCTCCTTGCATTCTGGCAAGGATCCCAACACTCGAGCCACCCGGCCGTCCGGGCGACTAGTACTGAACGGAGATGGAGTGACGTAATCCGTCGACCGTCATAAGTCCTCCGTAGGGCAGAACGTACTGAGGGTCGGTGTGACCGAAATCGGGACCGTAGACGAAGATCGCGTCGCGGTTGTAGACATCGAGCGCGCGTAGCACGGCGGCCTCCTGCTCGTCGCGAAACGCGGTGCGCTCGGATTCGCCGAGCGGCGCGTGCGTGTGCCAGGCCTTCGCCTTCGCGAAGACCACCGCGGGAAACTGCGACAACAGTCCGCGTTCGCCGACGTTGCGCAACATCCGGAACACCTCTTCGGCGGGCGGCATCTCCTCCGACGTTTCGAGGATCAACACGCAGCCGGCGTAGGCATCGTTGGGGAGGATCCAACGGTTGGCCGCGAGATTCCAGTGCACTATCTCGAGGTTGCCGCCCCAGGTCGTCCCGGTGACCACTTTGGTGGCCCGGTGCCAGTGCCAGCCAGGTTCGTTCGTCGTGGGCAACGCGTGCTCGAGCGTCGAGACGTCCTCCCATCTGCCCTGAAGGTCGGTGAACTCCGTCACGGGAGCGATCTCCACCACCTCGTGGTCGAAGAGGGCGTGGCGCATCGACGTCAAGAAGACCGGGTGTGCGCCACCGGGCCGAGCGAGATGGACCAACGTCGAACCGCCGTGATAGCTCACGACGTCGAGATTCCACAGGTAGTTGAGGAGATTGGTGTTGTCCGAGTAGCCGAAGTACGCCTTCGGGTTGGCGCGAATGACGTGGGCGTCGAGGTGAGGTAGCACCGTGATCTGGTCCTCGCCGCCGATCACCGCCATGACGGCACGGATGTTCGGATCGGCGAACGCGGAGTTCAGGTCATCGGCACGGTCCCGGGCACTGGCGCCGACCCTTCGGGTCGTCGGATACTCAACCGGTACCAGACCGAGTTCGTCGCGAAGCACTCGCAGGGCGATCTCTTGAACGTCCGGAAAGACGCCGGCGCCGGCCCACGACGGCGAGACGATGGCGACGTGATCTCCGGGATGAAGCTTCGGCGGCGTGCGCATCGCTCGATTCATGCCGACGCCTTGTTTCTCGTCAAAGCTGACCGAGTCCTTCGGTGGCAATACTCTCGAAGACGTTCATGTCTGATTCGAAGAGTGAATTCGGCTCAGGCCAGTGGACGACCAGTTCGGTAATGCCTAGATCCTGGTAGCGCCCCGCCCAGTCGACGAACTGGTCGAGTGACGCGAGTGGCCGCTCACTCGAGAAGCCGTCCAACAAGACACGTTCGAGCTCGTGCGGTTCGCGTCCGTCATCGACCAGTGTCTGACTCAGACGTTCCATCTGTGACGAGACGACGTCAAAGCACGATTCGCTCTCGTCGGGTGAACGCCCGAGCGTAATCCAACCTTGACCACGTTCGACGGCAAGGCGCATGCCGCGCGCGCCGTTCGCGGCCACGTAGAAGGGCGGCCGCGGCCGTTGCACCGTTCCGGGCAACATCCGAGCTTCGAGAGCACTGTAGAACTTCCCCCGAATCGATGTCTCTGGCGTTCGCAGCAGTTCGTCGAGCAGCCGTACGAACTCACTGAATCGGTCCGCCCGCTCGCGCGGGGTCCACTCAGCTTCGCCGAGGACGGTGGCGTCGCCACCCAATCCTCCCGAGCCGATTCCCACGATCACACGGCCGTGTGAAACGTCGTCGATTGAGAGGAGGTCCTTGGCCAGTGGAACGGGGTGGCGAAAGTTGGGTGACGTCACCATGGTGCCGAGTCGAATTCGCGACGTCACCAAGGCGGCGGCCGTGAGGGTCGGGACCGCGCCAAACCACGGTCGATCCTTCAGCCGGAGCCACGAGAGGTGGTCATACGTGTAGGCGGCGTGAAAACCTAGCTCATCAGCGCGGCGCCACTTCTCCTGCGACGCCGACCACCGTTCGAGGGGAAGTATGACGGTACTTAATCGCACGACGTAAATCTAAGTCGTCGTCACAAACCGATATCGAGACAGCTTTTCGGTCCGGTGTAGGGAATGCGGAACGATGGCCGTACGACCAAAAACGCACCGGTGCCCGAGTGCAAGTAGAGGAAGCCGTTGGCCAGGCTGTAACTGTAGGACGGTGATTGGTGAGCCCATGTCCGCAAATAAGGGCCGCCCCGGGCACTTCCGAGGAGAGCGGACTTGGTTGGACTCACGCCCGGATTCTCGGCCCTAAATGCGACGATGGCGGTCTGAAGCGTGGCTCCGTCATCCACGCAGGCTCGATACGCCTGCGCCAGCGACGTGGAACCCGTGGTTCGCGATTGCGGCTTGTCTGCGAACGCGTAGCGATTGATCAAGAGGGCACCGGCAGCGACCACGACGATCGCGAGCAACAGTGTGAACACGCCACGGTTCTTCACACTGTGATTGTACTTTGCTCAATCGTTGCTCAACGCGACAGAACTAGTTCCCATTCCAGCCGAGCCGACTGACCTCGAGCCCGCAAGCGATATCGACGTTGAACCCTGTGACATCGACATCTCCGGCGGATCCAGGAAGCTCGATGGTGAGATCGGAATACGTGTTTTCCGCCGCCACTCTGTTGATCTTCGCAGTACCGCCAGTATTGAGCGCGTTGCAGTTATCCGCGACGCTGAGCAAGAGTTCTCCGCTCATCCGCGGTGACAACGTGGTGGGCGAAAGATTGCCGGCAAAAGTGCCGTGTTTACTGATCCGCAGCGTGAACGTCCGACCGTCCCTCACTCCTCGTATTCGCGGATAGCCGTCCAAACGACACGTTGTGTCGCCCACGTTGATCAACGCAATGGTGTAGATAAAGTTTCCGGTCGCCGCGCCGGTGGCCACGTCGGCACCCCAGAGTTTGCTTCCCTGACACGGAGCGACGCGGTTGGTTGAGGCCGCCGCGAGAGAGTCACCGAAGCCGGTCAAGGGAAGTGCGACGATCATGCATGCCGCGATCAAGGCCAGCCGGGTTATCGATCCAGTTGTTGAGTGATTCAAGGTGCACCTCGGATGTGGGAGCGGATGACTCCCTTGACCGCCACAGTACAGTCAGCCTTTGCTTTGCTCCGTGTCTGCGGGAGCGAAACTGATGTGCAATGCCACCTCACGGACGGGCAACCGACGCCACCCCTCGGTCTCGAACATTTTCGCACTCGCCACGTCGTGCGTTCGAGCCGTCTGTGTCGGCACGCTTCGAACCGATTTTCGTACGCGTTGATTGCACTGTATGTTCGCGTTGTGCGTGGTTCTCAACGATCGCGATTTCTTCGACTGATGCTTATTCTCATGTTGAATTCCAGTGCCGTCATCGCTGCAACGGGAGGCGCGGTGACCGCGGACGCCTCTGCGGTTCCAATATGCCACGCGAACAATGGAATATCGGCGAAAGTCACGGGCGAAAACGGTGCGTCATCGACGTTCTATTTCCTGATCACATTGACGAACGACGGAGCGACAACGTGTTCACTCTCTGGAACGCTGGACGCCCAACCGGCGTCGTGCGTCGCAAGTGCCGCGTGCATCGACATTGGTCCGCGTGCGGGCAATCAACCAACGGCTGGGATTCCGCGAAGAGCAGTAACGATTCGTTCGCGCGGCGGAAAAGTCTACGTCGAGTTCTACGTGATAAATGAAGCTGTCTGGACGAAGAGCCAGTGTGGACCAAAACATGTCTCGGCGCTGTTGCTCAGGATTCCCGGCCTGAACGGGATCTACGTTCCATTCAGCCGGCTTGGGGCAAACGAGGTGTGTACGAGGCGCGTGAGTACCCAAATAGGTCCACTTTCGACACGGAGCTACTGAGTCAATCGGTGTGGTTCGAGCAGCTCACCCGGGAAATGCCTGAGAGATGCGGACCCTGATCAGCTCCTCAACTATCTCTCTCGGCAGGGGATCGTCGATTGGGAATCGCAGAGCGCCGATCGACTTGTTGTATCCCGACAACTCTTCAGTGAGCTCTGGAAAGACAGCGCCGCTATGCGGTAGATAACTGAGATGATTCTTGAAGGCGGCGAATCCGGCAATGACCTTTCCTCGCAGTCTGAACGCCGGAACTCCATAGGAGAGTCCCTGTTCCGCCTCTGGAATCACGTCAAGGATCGTCTCGCGAAGCTTCAGCAGCGTCGCGCGCTTCGGCTCGTCGAGAGCGTTCAGATAAGTGGAGATCTCGTCGCTCGACATGAGGCAATCATAAATACAGCGCCGTCGCAGATGTGTGCCAACTAGTCGATCCGCAGCGAATCAAGCATCTTCTGAAGAAGTCGTTGATTCTCCGCTACCCCTGGGTTGCGGAAGAACGCCTCGAACTCGTAGTAGTTGTCGGCGATGCCGCGATCGATGTAGATCGAGACCTCATCGGTGGCGTGAAGCGATCGGTATCGCTTCTCGATCTCGACCTCACGAGCGGCGTGATGGTCTACGACGAGGCGTCGTCCGGTCACGTTGGCAATGTTCCAACCAGGCATTCCACCAGCGAGAAACATGACGAGCACGCCACCGCGTTTGAGTGTTCTGACCGGAAAGCCACAACGGACCGTGGTCTTCGCTCCGGAACGAGTGGTCGTGCAAGGTTGGTGCATGGGCTGATTCGATAGGAAGGCAATGACGTTCGACATCGTTGACCCCTCCATGTAGTTACGCACTGTCCAGCACGAAGGGAAACGGAGGCTGGTTCCGCCCGTCTTAAGAACCTTGGTCTCGAGGCAACCCCGTACATCCGCGGTCCGGTGTCCAAAGGCGACGACGGAGTCGCTGTCTCGATTGGCACCCCAACCCGCGGGCTCTGCCGCCACGCAGAAGGCAAGGAGAATCATCACGGCGGTGAGCGCTCGGGCCGCACGATCGAATCCGTAACGAGAGGTTCGCGGGGCCACGGCTCGATTCCTCACCGGTCGAATCCTCTCATTCAAGTGAAGGCCTTATCCACAGTTGGCGTCTTCGGCCGACCGCGACAGGCTTGCGACCTCTCGCGACCTACGTCAAAATCGGCGTTCCTCGTTCTCAGGCCGGAGAGCTTGAACCCGGCTTGAACTTCACCAACGAAAGCTCGGGATTGTCGAAGTCGAGTCGAACGGCGAACGGCTCGTCATCCACGGACTCTCCGTCGGCGTCGACCACAATGATGACTTCGTCGTCTTGGCGCCCGTAGATCGCCTGCGCCATTCCGAGCATCGCCTGTCCGATTACCTGACCCGGCGTTGACCGGACTATTCGCGTCACGGCCTCTGAGATGGACTCCTCGGTGTCGTCGAAGGGTACATCGTCCGTATCCTTCAGCCACTCGAGCCACTGATCGTCACTCCACGCATTTGGATCCGAAGGTGGCTCGACGTATTCCATCTACCTTCACAGTAGCGGTGCGCATCGAATTACCGATTTGCAGGTTTCAATCGAATCGACGCCGTCTCGACGACACGGTTCCGCAACTCACCCGCGCGTTTGAATCAATGCAGCACTAGTACTCACTTGGGAAGCCCTTGGCGTCGGCAATCGTCACCACCGGCTCACCTTGCACACCCATTTCGCCCATCACGGCCTGGACCGCCGGGTTCGACATGAATGACTGGAATTGCTCAGCACTGTCCCAGTAGTCCACGACGACGATCTGCCCGTCGCCTACGGCAAATCGGTGACCCGTACTTCCCGCGGCCTTCGCGCTCTCCGATATCTCGGACATCCGATCACTGTTTGCCGCCATATATGCCTCGAACTGTTCCGTATCTGCCGGGACCGTCATCACGATCATTACTCCCATGGATATCTCCTCACATTGGACTCCCGCCCGAACTTGCGGTCGACGATGGCGAAGCATAGCCACGCGTTCCGATTGCTGCCGAGGCTCTCCGACGACTGCCGAAGGTCATGCTCTACCTGGAGGGACCCGCGTCGTCGAATTTTCGCAACCAATGGCCGCTCGGGTGTCCGAGGTCGGACTCTGCAACCTCGCACTCGGAGACTCGTCGATCCGCCCGACCGTCCCATCGGACACGGAATCATCGCGTGGACCTTGAGAAAGCGTCATCAGAGTTAATCGTCAGAAAACGACGTGGTGCACATTCCCGTCGCCGTTCCGAGCGTCACCGACACGTCGACAACCACGCGAAAATGTCCCTTCACGTTGGAGTCGTGGAATGAAAGGATGGCCGCACCGTTGCTGTGTGCCGCTGTTCGGCTGACCCTGGTCAAGTGTTGGTAGTGCGCCGTTGCCGATACTCGCGCATCCGGTGAGGTCTGAACTCTGACCGTTTCGGTTGAAAAACCGGAGTGACGCGTGGTTACCGTGACGGCCGTGCATTCAATTGATGTCGCGGCAGCAGCTTCATTCGCAACGCAGAGGGTTTCAACTAGTCCGGAGACTCCAACACTCAAGGCCGCCGTGGCGAGCAACTTCATTAGGTTTCCTTGAATCACCGGGGACCTCCCTTCACCAGTGTCTGGTCAATGGCCGCGATTGAATCGCAATTCGTGTCCTGAGCGTATACCGAGGACAACCAAGGACCCGCTGACGGTTCGCACCCAACGCGCCGGCAATCGATAAGTTCGATTTGGCAGGCGTCTCAATCGTGTGAACTTTGACTGGCGACGGGGGCCCAAGGATCTGCCACCACACACTGGCGGGTCTGATTCGAAAGATGGAAATGACACGAGATAGCGTCGTGACGATGATGAAACATCGCGAATTGGGGGACTCCAACCCATTCGAAGGTGAAGATACAACGAAAGCGTCCGTGGGCAGGACTCCCCAGTACGACTCGTTCGCTGACGATTTCTCCAATCAAGCTTCCGACGGCTTTCACAACGCGTATTACGATCGCCCGGCGTGTTTGGCGTTGCTCGGTGATGTTGTCGGGAAGCGAGTTCTTGATGCCGCGTGTGGCCCTGGGATTTACGCCGAAGAACTGGTGAAGCGCGGTGCTCAAGTGGTGGGCTTCGACCAGAGTCCACGGATGATTGAACTGTGCCGGAGTCGAGTGCCCGCTGGCGAGTTCAGAGTTCACGATCTCGGCGATCCGTTGGACTGGATCGAGGACGCCAGTTTCGACCTGATCCTCCTGGCTCTCGCGATTGAGTATGTGGATGATCGAGTGAGCGCTCTTCGCGAATTGCGAAGAGTGATCACCCCGCAAGGAGCGCTCGTTCTATCTCGTCAACATCCAACGGCCGATTGGCTTGCAAAGGGAGGAAGCTACTTCGAATCCAGGATCGTCGATGAGACCTGGAGCCGGGGTTGGCATCTGCGTTATTGGCTTACTCCACTCGAAACGACGTGCGAGGAGATATCCGATTCGGGTTTTCTCATCGAACGTTTGCTTGAGCCACGGCCAACGACTGAGGCCGCGACGTTGAACGCAGAAGAGTACGAACGCCTCCAACGTGAACCTGGCTTTATGACATTCCGTCTCGTGCCGAAGACTGAATCCAAGTTCGATCAATGATGTCGACGGGCCGACGTCAACAATCTCCGACTGGAGGATTCAATCTTCGCCTCGCCTCTGGGTGCCCGACTTCGTCGTTGACCTCGGTCTTGCCCGAATCATTCTCCGACTAGCGAATTTGCTCGTGTGCGACTCAATCTAAGGGCCGGCGAAAGTAGTGAACGATCGCTTCTGTTCTACTTCCGGAGATGCCTGGAATGTACGCGGTTAACCCGATGATTGGAACCGCCATGAAGAGTTCCCAACCCTCCGCAGGTAGGTCGACAAGGGCAGAGCCCAGTTCCCGCCAGCCCTTCTTGCCGACTGGAATGTATACCTCGGTGTATTCGTAGCGCATTCCGCAACCGTAACCCAACTGGCATTTCGAATTAGACGGAGGCGGGACTTGAACTCGCACGCATTCGTGGTGAACTTCTTCTCAATGCCAGTCGCGCGACGGCGTGGTGGCGCCGAGGCGCAGTGGTTCGACGAACTCGGCTGTGAGGGCCAGGGTCCCTTGACCGCGCTGCAGCGTTCCGCGGATTATCAGGGCCGGCGACTTTCGCGCGACCAGTGACCAGCGCGCCCACGCACCCTTGGAGAAGATCACGTTGACATGACCCGTTTCGTCTTCCAGGTTGATGAAGACCGCGCCGTTCGCGGTCTCGGGGTGCTGGCGGTGCGTCACGACACCGGCGACGAGTACCCGCGAACCCTCGGCGCCGATCAAGGCGTCAGCGCGCGTCACGCCGCGCTCCTTGAGGTAGTCGCGCACCAACGCAATCGCCGTGGCCTCGGGCGTCAGACCCATCGACCACATGTCGTCGGCCACTCGTTCCATCTCGCTCGTCGCCGGGAGTACCGGTGCCTCGAGGCCGGTCACCACGCCGGGCAGTCGATCGAGGGTGCCCTGGGCAGCCGCGCCGGCCGACCACGCGAGCGCGCGGCGAGTGGCGCCGAAGGAGTCCAGCGCGCCGGCCGCGGCGAGCACTTCGAGGTGGTGTTGCTGGGCGCCGGCGCGACGCGCCAGGTCCGATGAGTCGCACCACGGAGCGCCGTCCACGATGCGAGTCGCGAGCTCTTCGCCGATGGTACGTAGGTCCTCGAGGCCGAGTCGCACGTCGGGATCGTCGCGGTCCCCCTCGAGCGTGGCCCCGACGCCCGAACGGTTCACGTCGGGCCGCTTCACGCGCACGCCGTGGCGCTGCGCGTCGGCGACCAGGCTCTGGGAGGACCAAAAGCCGAGGGGCTGGGCGTTCAGCATCGACACGAGGAAGGCCGCCGGGTAGTGGTGCTTCAGCCACGCCGAGCAGTAGACGAGGTGCGCGAAAGAGACCGCGTGGCTCTCGGGGAAACCGAAGTTGGAGAACGCCGCCAGCGCGTCGAAGAGTTGATCGGCCGCCGCGCCAGTGATGCCGTTCTCGGCCATGCCGGAGTAGAAGCGACTCTTCAGCTTCATCATGCGCAGCTCCGAGCGCTTGGCGGCCATGGCCTGACGCAGTTCGTCGGCCTCGGCCGGCGAGAAGCCGGCGACGGCGACGGCCATCTCCATCAGTTGCTCCTGGAAGAGCGGCACACCGAGCGTGCGGCGCAGGATCGGTTCGAGTCGCGGGTGCAGGTACGTGACGGGCTCGTCGCCGCGACGGCGACGGATGTAGGGGTTGACGGCGTTGCCCTGGATCGGGCCGGGGCGGATGATCGCTACCTCGATCACGAGGTCGTAGAACGTGCGCGGCTTGATGCGCGGCAGCGTCGCCATCTGCGCGCGCGACTCCACCTGGAAGACGCCGACGGTGTCGGCCTCGCACAACAGGTCGTAGACCGCGTCCTCCTGGGGCAGCGCGCCGAGATCGATCGTGACGTCGTAGAAGGACTGCACCTGATTGACGCAGCGGTGCAGCGCGTCGAGCATCCCCAGGCCCAACAGGTCGAACTTCACGAGACCGATCGCGGCGCAGTCGTCCTTGTCCCACTGCAGGACCGTGCGCCCGGGCATGCGACCCCACTCGACCGGGCAGACCTCGATCACCGGGCGGTCGCACAGCACCATGCCGGCCGAGTGGATGCCGAGGTGTCGGGGACGATTGAGCATCTCGGTCGCCATGGTCGTGACGAGCTCGGGTACGTCGGGACTCGCGGTCATGGTGTGGCGATCGACGCTGTCACGCAGCGCGTTGGCCTGCTCCTCGTTGAAGCCGAAGGCGCGCGCCACGTCACGCAACGCCGAGCGCGGTCGGTACGTGATGACCGCGGCGACCTGGGCCGCGTGACGCCGGTCGTAGCGCTCGTAGACGTACTGGATCACCTCCTCGCGCCGACCGGACTCGATGTCGACGTCGATGTCCGGGGGGCCGTCGCGCGCCGGGGACAAGAAGCGCTCGAAGAACAGGTTCAGTTTCACCGCGTCGGCGTTGGTGATGCCCAACGAGAAGCAGACCGCCGAGTTCGCGGCCGAACCGCGGCCCTGGCAGTAGATGTCGTTGCGACGACAGAACTCGGTGATGTCCCAGACCGTGAGGAAGTAGCCGGCGAAGCCGAGGGTCTTGATGACGCCGAGCTCGTGGTCGATCTGACGCCACGCGCCCGGAACGCGCTCGGCCTCGCGGGTGCCGTAACGCTGGGTCGCGCCCTCTTCGACGATCGCTTCGAGGTAGGACTGCTCGTCCATCCCCGCCGGCGTCGCGAAGGGCGGCAGGTTCGGCGCGACCAGGCGAAGGTCGAAGGCCAGCGCGGTCGCGAGCTCACCGGCCGCGTCGACGACCCCCGGCCAGCGCGCGAAGCGTCGGCGCTGCTCGGCGTCGCTGCGCAGGTGCGCGAGCGGGCTCGCGTTCAGCCACCCCTCCATCTCCTCGAGGCTCTGGCGCGCGCGCAGCGCCGAGAGCACGTTGGCGCGCGCGAAGGCGGCGGGGGTGGCGTAGTGCACGTTGTTCGTCGCCACGAGCGACACGTCGTGGCGAACGGCCGCTTCGGCCAGGACGTCGTTGCGCGCGACGTCGTCGGGCGCGCCGTGGTCCCAGATCTCGACCGCGACGTTGTCGCGACCGAAGGCGGCGCTCAGTCGCTCGAGCTCGCGCGTGGCCGCGCGTGGACCGTGCTCCATCAGCGCGCGCGTCATGGCCCCCTTTCGGCATCCGCTCAACACGAGCCACTCGCGCGCGGTCGTCGCGACCTCTTCGAGGCTGAAGCGCGGCGCGCCCTTTTCGCCGCGGCGTAGGTGGGCCTCGCCGAGCATCGTCGAGAGCGCGCGGTACCCCTCGGGCGTTCGCGCCAGCACGACGAGGTGCGAACCGGACGGGTCGTGGACCCCGACGCGGTCGTCGTCGGCGTCGATCGAGATCTCGGTCCCGAAGACCGTGGGCAGACCGAAGGCCCGGGCCGCCTCGGCGAAGCGCACGACCCCGTAGAACCCGTGGTGGTCGGTGAGCGCGAGTCCCGAGAGGCCGAGGCGCGCGCCTTCGGCGGCGAGCTCTTCGGGATCGCTCGCCCCGTCGAGGAAGCTGAAACCCGAGTGCGCGTGGAGCTCGCCGTAGAGCATCAGTCGTAGATCCCCGCGAGCCACCACCGGTTCGACTCGGCGGTGAGCAGCAACGCCTCACCCGACACGAGCAGGATCTGCACGTGGGCGCGGCGGCGATTGAGCGACCACCAGCGCTCGACCAGCGGCCACGGCCCCGCGTACCAGATGACCTCGCGGCGCAACTGGTGCGAGAACAACAGCGTCGTGGGCACCTCACTGAGAAAGCCCCGCGCGCCCATGACGACCGGGTGGTCGTGGGCGTCGCGCAGTTGCACCGCCACCGGACGGGTCAGCGTCGTGGCCGGGGACGGCGCGCGCATCTGGCCCGGCCACGGCGCGACGTCGCGCGTGACGCTCTTGGGCGAACCCCACGGCACGAGCGTGGCGCGGTCCTCGGGGACCCGACCGCCGCGCAGCGACGCCACGACCACGGCGTCGGCGCCGAGACGGCGGCGCACGCGGTGCGCGGCCGCGTCGGCGCGGTCGTCCCCGGCCCCGCGCGAACCGAAGAAACCCATCTGTTCGTCGAGTCGGTCGTCCTCGCCGCGCAGTTGGGCGAGGCGCGTGGCGAGTTTGCGGTCACGCTGCGTATCGAGTTCGAAGAGCTCGCCGCGCGCGACGCGATGCAGGACCAGCGCGTGCTTGTTGAATCGTTCACCGACGCGCGCGGTGTCGAGGTCGGCGAAGGAACCGACCGTGTGTAGACCAAGTCGCTGGCAGGTCGTCGCGACGTCCTTTCGACCGAGCGCCGAGAGCGGGAGCGAGCGCCGGAACGACTCGGTTGCCCCCGGCTCGAGTACGAGACCTAGCCGCGCGCACGCCTCGGCGCAGAACAGTCCGTCGGCGATGCCGAGCGACGGCGCGTGACCCGTGAGCTCGACGACCGTCGAGCGAACGTTCTCCATCACCGCGGCCTCGCCGCCGAAGAACCGGCTCGGTCCGCGGATGGGCAGGACGAACAGACCGAGGCGCACCGACTCGGTGAAGGGGCACAGCACGCTCAGCGCGTCGAGTAACGCCAGGTGGTCGCGCAGCGTCGAGCCGTCGGGCGCCTCTTCGCCCAGGGCCTCGATCCATATCGCGAGGAGGCGCTCCACTAGTTGGCCTCGCAGCGTCCTCTTCGATTCGGGAGGACCACCACGTGCTCCCCCGCGCGGATCGCCTCGCCGCGTCCGCCGATGCGCACGGTGAGATAGCGCGCGTCGAGTCGCGACGACGTCGCCCACTGCGCGTTCGTGATATCGAAGGAGAGGTCAGCCGGCAACGGCCACAGCGAGGCCGGCTCGGCGAGCACGATCAGCACCGTGCCGCGTTCGCGCACCCGGTCGATGAGTCGACGCGCCGCGCCGTGGGACGCGCGTGACGGTGGCCGCACGATCAAGAGGTCGACCCCGTCGAGCAGGTCGGCCGCGGACTCGGCCCACGCCCCGCGCGGGCGCGGCACGAAGAGTACGCGACGAAGATCGACGCCGAGGTCGGCGATGGCGACGACGCCCGGGTCGTCCACCCCGACGACCGCGCTCCAGTGACCGCGGGCGCTCGACTCGGTGAGGAGACTGAGCGCGAGGCTCAGCCCGCCGAGTCCCGGCGCAGCCTGCACGACGACGCTCGAACCACGACGCAGTCCCCCGTTGGGGACGAGCGACGCCCAGGGCTCACCGAGGGGCAACATCCGGCTCTTGGCGAGGGCGACCGGGCGAAGTGTCGCCACGAGATCTTCAGGCAGCGTAGGGCGATTGGCGGAAAAAGCGAACATGTGTTCGTAAGATAGCCGGTTCTCGTGACATGCGCCAATGGCGCACAATCACGTCAGAATGGACCAATGTGTGGTCGTGTCGCCCTCTTCACCCCGCCGGTCCGCCTGGCCCGGCTACTCGACGCCGCCCTGGCCGCGGGCCTCGATCCGGACGCCCCGCCCAGCTGGAACGTCGGACCCCAGCGAACTCTCTTCGCCGTGGCCGAGCGTCATGACGAGCGTCTCATGGACCAGTACCGCTGGGGTTTAATACCGAGTTGGTCCAAGGACCCCAAGATCGGTAACCGACTCTTCAACGCGCGCGGCGAGACCATCGCCGAGAAGCCCTCCTTTCGCAGCGCCTTCGCCAAGCGACCGTGCGTCATCCCCGTCGACGGCTTCTACGAGTGGGATCACCGTCCCGGTCGCGCGAGGCAGCCGAACTTCTTCACGCGCTCCGACGGACAGCCGATGCTCTTCGCCGGCCTCTACGAGTACTGGCGCAGTCCGGAGGAACCGGCCGACGCCGAGATGACCAAGACGTGCACGATCATCACGACGACGCCCAACGAGGATATGAACGCGATACATGACCGCATGCCCGTCGTGCTCGAGCTCGACGACGTCGACACTTGGATCAACGTGCGTGCGCACGAACCCGAGGAACGACTACAACTGATCGTGCCGGCGCGAAGCGGCACGCTCGTGCATCACAGCGTTAGTTCAGCCGTGGGATCGGTGAAGAACGACGGACCGGAGTTGATCGAATCGTTCGAGTCCACCCTGTTCTGAGTTGCGATGAGCCCGTGAACTTTCGTCATTACGCCGAACGCGACCTCGATCAAGTGCTCGCCCTGTGCCTCGATGAGGATTGGCCGTCCTACCCGACGGACCCAGTGCGTGCGCATTCCGTCTTCACTGCGCCTGGTGTCGTGTCGGTGGTCGCCGAAGACGGTGACGACATCGTGGGGTTTGCGTACTGCCAAACCGACGGAGCGATACAGGCTCACTTATCGCTCCTCGTCGTAACTCCGAGTCGTCGACGTGAAGGTATCGCGCGTCGACTTCTTGCTCTCGCGTTCGAATACGTTGGTGCACATCGAATTGATCTGATCACCGATTCAGCTGAGGACTTCTACAGATCAATGCCGCACAAAGAGAAACCGGGCTTTCGCATCTATCCGGACAGTGCGTAGAGAAGTTGATTCGTGTCTTGACGTAGAGATTGGCCGACATCCATATCCGGTTCCGGAAAGCCGAAAACCCCGAGTGACCAGTGAGCCGAAGCTCACCCGCCCCTCGGGGTTCCCGAAGGCACATCATTCGCTGACCCGTGTCGGACAGGCCACCGCTTGACGGCTGGCACTCCACGTC
>JBEKCK010000031.1:0-27474 GCA_050014915.1 Acidimicrobiales bacterium
CGCGCACGTTAATCGGCACGAAGGCGATCAGGTCGCGCTGGAGTACCTCGCCACGATCGTCCAACAGCCGGCGCAGTGCGCCGCCCGTCGTCGTCATCACGAAGTCCGTGACCGAAGCACCGTGGTGCTTGGCGGCGCGCTTTGCGTCGGCGAGTGGAATGCGCATGCGGTGATAGGTCTTCTCCACCCCGGCGCGTCCGTTGAGCGACGTGCGACGGGCCTCGAAGATCGACGGTTGGTTCGGGGTCGCTCGTCTCCGGCCACGGCTGAGCACCGCGAGCACGACGGTGCGCACCACGTTGAACACTCGCGTCAACCACGAGGTCACGACGCTGAGCGCGAGGGCGGGCTTGGCTCGGAGGCGTCGTAGACCCTCGAGCACCAGCGACATCGGACTCGTCGCGGCCAGGTCCACGTCGACGACGGTCTTCGGTGCGGGCGGCCGAACCTCGGGTGTGATGTCGAAGAGGCTGGCGAAGGTCTCGGCACCGGAGACACCGTCGGCCAACGCGTGATGCACCTTCAACGCCGCCGCCGCCCGACCGTCTTCGAGGCCCTCGATGATCAAGAGGTGCCACAACGGACGCGTGCGCACGAGCGGCCGTGACAAGAACTCAGAGACCAGCTCGTCGAACTGCTCGGCGGTACCCGGAGAGGGCAGCGCCACACGAGAAATATGTCGGTCGAGATCGATGTGCGCGACGGGCGCGAGCGCCGGCCACGTGAGGTCGAAGGGAGCGCGGACGACGCGTTGGGTCAGCACCGGTATCTCGTGCAGACGATCGGCGACGTTGTTGCGGATCAGTTCGAAACGCTCCGTGGGATCGGCGACGTCGCCAAAGTCGAGTTCGATCACCGCGCCGATGTTCATCGCCGATCCCGGAACCTCGAGCAGGACGAAGGCGCTGTCCAGCGGACCGAGGTAGCGGGTCAACGTCCGCTGCTCCCGAAGCCACCATGGCCGCGTTGGGCGACCGGGAGCTCCTCGACGGTCGTAAAGTGAGCCGGTGGCACGGGCAGGACGACGAGTTGGGCGATCCGGTCCCCCTTCTTCACCTCGTAGTCGTGCGTCGGATCGAGGTTCACGAGGGCGACCAGCACCTCGCCGCGGTAGCCGCTGTCGATCAGACCCGGCGCGTTGATGCACGTGACGCCGTGCTTGGCCGCGAGCCCACTGCGCGGCAACACGAATCCTCCGTACCCCTCGGGGATCGCGACGGCGAAGCCGGTCGGCACCATGACGCGACCACCGCCGGCGGTGATCGTGCGTGATTCGACGGCCACCAAATCGCATCCCGCGTCGCCCTCGTGAGCGTAAAAGGGCAGCGTCGCGTCGGGGTGCAGGACCCGAACGGGGATTTCCATAGGGCGAGGTTACCGCCGGCCGTGACGGACCTTGGTGGGCGGTTCACTAGTCTCGACCTGTGCTCGTGTGGATGGATCTGGAGATGACGGGACTCGAACCGCTGCGCCACGTCATCATCGAGATCGCGACGTTGATCACCGACGACGACCTCAACGTCATCGCCGAGGGGCCGGACCTCGTGATCCACGCAACGCCCGAACAGATGGCCGAGATGGGCGACTTCGTCACCGAGATGCACACCAAGTCGGGACTGATCGACGCGGTGAATCAGTCGACCGTGACCAACGAAGAGGCCGAGGCCCAGACGCTGGCCTTCCTCAAGGAGCACATCACCGAAGCGCGCACGATCCCCCTGTGCGGCAACTCCATCGGCACCGATCGACGTTTCCTGCAGGAGTACATGCCGACCCTGGAGGAGTTCTTTCACTATCGCAACGTCGACGTCTCGACCTTGAAGGAGTTGACGCGGCGCTGGCACCCCGAGGTGCTCGACGCACTCCCGGAGAAGGCGACCGCGCACCGCGCCCTCGACGACATCCGCGAATCGATCGACGAGCTCCAGCACTATCGTGACACGCTGTTTCCCAAGGCACCGGTGAGTCCCCCCACGCCTAATGAGTGACGACGTCCTGTCGCTCGCCGACGCCACCGCGCGGATGACCGCGCCGGGCTCGATGTTCGAGACCGAACGCGCGACCGTCAACGGCGTCGAGATGACCGTGTGGAAGCATGCGCCGGCGACGCTTCGTCAGATCCTCGACCTTTCGCTCGCGCACGCGACGCGCGACTTCCTCGTCTACCAGGGTCAGCGCTTCACCGTCGACGAGCACTACCGGGCGGCCTCGACACTGGCGCATCGTCTCCTCGACGACGGCGTCACCAAGGGCGACCGCGTCGCCATCGCGTCGCGCAACCTGCCCCAATGGGTGATCGCCTTCTGGGGCACGGTCCTCACGGGTGCGGTCGTCGTACCGATCAACGCGTGGTGGACCCCGGAAGAACTGCAGTACGGGTTGAGCGACTCCGGTACCTCGGTGCTCTTCGTCGACGAGGAACGACTCGAGCGGGTGCGCGGATCACTTGACGAACTCCCGGAGTTGCGCACGATCGTCGTGATCAGTGAGGACCCCACGCGGTCCGCTCGACTGGGCGCGGCCGACCCACGCATCCGCACCGTTGACTTCAACGAGTACGTCGGGGAGATCAGCGCGAGCGCGACGCCACCGGACGTCGAGATCGCGACCGACGACGACGTGACCATGTTCTACACCTCGGGCACGACCGGACATCCCAAGGGCGCCGTCGGCACGCACCGAAACGCGATCTCCAACCTGATGAACCTCTTCTTCGCCGGGGCGCGCGGCGCGATGCGCTGGGGCGGCGGCAATCAGGACGAATCGGGCGAGAGCATTCCCAACGCCAGCCTGTTGAGCGTGCCACTCTTTCACGCGACCGGATGTCTCGCGACGATGATCACGAACACGGCCTCGGGCGGCAAACTCGTCATGATGCACCACTTCGACGCCGGCCAGGCGCTCGCGCTGATCGAGGCCGAGCGACTCACGACGTTCGGCGGCGTGCCGACGATCGTGATGCAGATCCTGGACCATCCAGACTTCGCCAAGTTCGACACGTCGAGCGTCAAGTCGATCGCCTACGGCGGCGCGCCGGCACCGCCAGAGCTCGTGCGACGGATTCAGACGATGTATCCGGGCGGCCAGCCGGGCAACGGCTACGGCCTGACCGAGACCTCGGCCGCGGTCTGCTTGAACGGCGGCCCGGACTACCTGGCCAAGCCCGACAGCTGCGGTCCGGCGGTGCCGACCGCCGAGTTGGCGATCGTCCCCGAGGACTTCGAGGGCGACGAACCGACGGCCGACTTGCCGAGCGGTCCCGACGTCGTCGGCGAACTATGGATCAAGGGCCCCAATGTCGTGCGCGGCTACTGGAGGAAGCCCGAAGCGACCGCGAAGGCCTTCACCAAGGGTTGGCTCCATAGCGGTGACATCGCGCGAATCGACGAGGAGGGTTTCGTCTTCATTGTCGACCGCGCCAAGGACATAATCATCCGCGGCGGTGAGAACGTCTATTCGGTGATCGTCGAGGCGGCGATCTTCGATCATCCGGACGTCGCCGACTGCGCGGTCGTCGGTATCCCGCACGCCACGATGGGTGAAGAGGTCGCGGCCGTCGTCGTCCTTCGTCCGGGTCGGGTCATCGAGGCCGAGGAGATCAGCCGCCACGTCGCCCAACACCTCGCCCGCTACGAGGTCCCGACCCGCATCTTCTTTCGCGCCGAGCCGCTGCCGCGCAACCCGCAGGGCAAGGTCCTCAAGCGCGAGCTGCGGACCTCGCTCGTCGAAGAGGTCGAGCGCTCGGGTTAGTTCCCCAGGGCCTCGAGGGCCTCGAACGTCTCGTCGTCGAGCGTGATCGACGCCGCCGCGCAGTTCTCCTCGACGTGGGTCACCTTCGAGGTTCCGGGGATCGGCAACATCACGGGTGAGCGGCGCAGCAACCACGCGAGGGAGAGCTGTCCGACGGTGATCGCGTTCTGCCGTGCCCACGTGTCGAGCGGTCCCCCGCTTCGCGCGAGGCTGCCGGCCGCCACCGGGTACCACGGGATGAAGCCGATGCCCTCGCGCTCGCAGTACTCCAACACCGCTTCGCTCTGGCGGTTGGTCACGTTGTAGAGGTTCTGGACCGTCGAGATCGTCACGACCTTGCGCGCCGCGACGATCTGCTCGACGCTCACCTCCGAGAGACCGACGGCCTGGACCTTGCCTTCGTCGAGGAGTTCGGCGAGCAGTCCGAACTGCTCCTCGGGCGCGACCGCGGGGTCGATGCGGTGCAGTTGGAAGAGGTCGATCGACTCCTGGCCCAAGCGCCGCAGTGACATCTCACACTCCTGGCGCAGGTAGTCCGGGCGACCGCACTCGCGCCACGCGTTCGGACCGATGCGCAGGTACCCGGCCTTGGTGGCGATCTTGACCTCACCGTAGGGGTGGAGTGCCTCGCGGATCAGGTCCTCCGAGACGTAGGGCCCGTAGGAGTCGGCCGTGTCGATGAGATTCACGCCGAGTTCGACGCAGCGCCGTAACACCGCGCGGCACTCGTCGGGGTCCTTGGGCGGTCCCCAGATCCCCTCGCCGGTGATGCGCATGGCCCCGAATCCGAGGCGGTTCACCGTCTGGTTGGCGTAGGTGAACGTCCTCGCGTCGGTCATGACACTCCTTGTCGAGAGTTCACCTTATGTCAACCCGTCGAAAAGTGACCGCCCGTCGATGGCCGCCTCGCCGATCCGATGACCTATCTGTTGGGCTGCGGGGTGTAGCGCAGGTAGTCCTTCACCTTGCGGAAACCCTTCGGGAACTTCACCTTCGCGTCCTCGTCACTGACGGCCGGTGCGATGATGACTTCCTCACCGTCCTTCCAGTCGACCGGCGTCGACACCGGAAACGAGGCTGAGAGCTGCAGTGAGTCGAGCACCCGGACGATCTCGTCGACGTTGCGACCGACCGATGCCGGATAGGTCAGCGTGAGCTTGACCTTCTTGCTGGGGTCCACGATGAAGACGCTGCGCACGGTCAACGTGTCGTTCGCGTTCGGGTGGATCATGTCATAGAGGTCCGCGACCTTTCGATCCGGGTCGCCGATGATCGGGAAGTTGAGTTCCGCACCCTGGGTCTCGCTGATGTCGCTCTTCCAACGCTCGTGGGACTCGACGTCGTCGACGGAAATGGCGATCAACTTGGTGTTGCGCTTGTCGAACTCTCCGCGTCGCGCCGAAAAGGCACCCAGTTCAGTGGTGCACACCGGGGTGAAGTCCTTAGGGTGCGAGAAGAGGATGCCCCAATCGTCGCCCAGGTAGTCGTAGAAGTTGATCGTGCCTTCGGTGGTCTCCGCCGTGAAGTCCGGGGCCTCGTCGCCGAGTCGAATCGCCATTAGGTGCTCCTTGTTGATGTCAGTCCCTTGACCGAACGAGCCAACCCTAGCGGTAACTCTTGAATTGTTGTCAATTCCTATCGGATTTGTAGGTAAGTAGAAACCCCTTGTTCACCAAGGCTGTGAGACTGTTCGAGTGGACCACGAAAGCCAGCCGGTCGTTGCGGCGTTCGACGTTGACGGCACGCTCACCGACGGCGGCAGCGTCTTCCCGTGGCTCAAGGCCGTCGTCGGGCGGGGGCGCACCTGGCGCGCGGCGTTCTCGCTCGCGTTGCCGCTCACGATCGGCGCGATCCGCAGCAGCCAGTGGGCCGACAACGCCAAGGAGCGGCTCTTCAAGAAACTGCTCGCGGGGATCGACGAACCGCTCGTCATCGCCGCGTCCCAAACGTTCGCGCGCCATCATCTGGAGACCGAAGGCCGGGCCCTGTTGCTCGCGCGCCTGGCCTGGCACCGAGCGCAGGGTCACGACGTGGTGCTCGTGTCGGCGTCGCCGCAGCTCTACGTCGACGTCATGACCGAAGAACTAGGCGCCAACGGCGGACTCGGAACTCGCCTCGCGCTCGACCCGCGGGGTCGCCTGACCGGCGGGTACCTCGGGAAGAACTGCCGTGGGAGCGAGAAGTTGCGCCGACTCGACGAGTGGATCACCCAACGCCACTACCCGACGGCCCCGATCGTCTACGCCTACGGGAACTCACGGGGCGATCGACGCATGTTGAGTGGCGCGACACACCCGTTCAACGTCGGCCGGCTCGGTGTGCTCGGGACGCTTCGTCGCTTCCCGCGACTGAAGTCCGCCGAGCAGTGATTTACTGCTGACGGATCGCGGCGCCCAGCTCGACGAGGCCGCCCTCGCGACCGTCGTAGGAGACCTGGATCGACGCGGCCTGTTCGCGCCACGCGATCACGGTGTTGCCGCGGGGATCGACGACGCCCACGTTGACGTCGTAGATGCCGTCGAGCAGCGGGATCTGCGCGAGGTCGATGCCGACCTGGTTCCGTCCGGGCACGAGGTTCACCGGCGAACCCTTGGCGTCACTGCGACTGACGAGGAGGCCGTTGCGCGTGAAGATCTCCATGACGAAGTTACCGCTGTAGGCGCCGTGCGAGGTGATGTTGACGTCGAAGTGCATGCCGGCGCCGCTTCGCACGTCAAAGGAACCTGACGGTGTCGTGATCGAATCGATGGTGATCGACGTGAGGAGTCCACTGCGATCGTGTTCGGCCGCGATGTCCGAGAGGTGCTCGCGAAAGACTCGCAGTGAGTCGTGCGTCGGACCGTCGGCGATCAGCTGTCCGCGGTCGAGCACGATCGCGCGGTCACAGATCGCGCGCACCTGGTCGGCGTTGTGCGTGACGAAGAGGATCGAACGGCCCTCGTCCTGAAAGGTTCGGATCCGATCGATGCACTTGGCCTGGAAGCGTTCGTCCCCGACGGCCAACACCTCGTCGACGACGAGGATGTCGGGGTCGACGTTCACCGCCACGGCGAAGGCCAGTCGGACGTACATGCCGCTCGAGTAGAACTTGACCTGCGTGTCGATGAAGTTCTCGATTTCGCTGAAGTCGACGACGTCGTCGAAGATCGCGTTGACCATCTTCTTGGAGAATCCGAGCATCGCGCCGTAGAGGAAGATGTTGTCGCGCCCCGAGAGTTCCGGCTGGAATCCGGCCCCGAGCTCCAACAGTGCGGCGAGGCTGCCTCGGATGTTGATCTGGCCCGAGGTCGGCTGCAGGACACCGCAGATGCACTTGAGCAACGTGGACTTGCCCGAGCCGTTGACCCCGACCAGTCCGACGGTCTCGTTCGTGTCGACCGAGAAACTGATGTCGTGCAGCGCGTTGAACGTCTCGGTCGACCCCGAGCGCGGATGCAAGAGTCGTTCCTTCAACGACTGGTGTCGCTCGTGGTGGATCTTGAAGGTCTTGGAGATCCCCTCGACCTTGATGACGGTCGTCACAGTTCCGACTCGAAGTTGCCCTGGAGGCGTCCGAAGAGCACCTCGGCCAAGAGGAAGACGACGATCATGATGCCGAGCAGCGCGAGGTCCAGGTAGCAGTACGTCGACATCGGCCACGACGGCAGGATCTTCAAGATCAGGGCCACCGTGTGCCCGTGCACGATGGTGGTCTGGGTCGTCGAGGCCGCCGTCGTCGCCACGTAGAAGGTCCGTTGGAACGTCAACATGATGAGCGTGATCGGGTTGAGGAAGTACAGCCACGCCAACCCGTGCGCGTGCAGTTGCGGGGCGATGGAGTGCTCGTAGGAGTAGACGATCGGCGACAGGAAGAACCAGAGTTGCAAGATGATCAAGATGAAGTGCTCCATGTCGCGCATGTAGACGGTGATGGCCGACATGAGGATCGCCAACGCCGCGGTGAAGAAGTACAGGGCGAAGAACGCGATCGGCAGCAGCCAGAAGTAGGCGTAGTCCGGCGAGTGCTGCACCACGAGGAGGTACAGACCGAAGACGCAGAGCTGGATGAAGAAGTAGAACGTCGCGGCCCCGACGTTGGCGAGCGCGAGGATCTCGCGAGGGAACGAAACCTTCTTCACGAGTCCGGAGCGAACGACGATGACGCCGGTCGCGGTACTGAGCGAGGTGTTGAACATATTCCACACGACCATGCCGGCGAATAGGTAGACCACGAAGTTCGGGATACCGTTCTTCAGGAACTTCGCGAAGACCAACCAGTAGATGGCGAGGAACAGCGACGGCGTCAACATGGACCAGACGATGCCCAACGCCGAGTTCTTGTACTTGATGCGAATATCCGACCTGATCAGGCTGATCAGTAGCTCGCGGCGGTTCCAGAGGTTCCGCAGTCGCGTGGTGAGGCTGTCGCGGGCACTGACGACGCGAAAGGCGTCGTCCTCCAATGAGCGTCGATCGACTCGCGCCGACGAGCCGTCGCTCACTAGGCGCCTAGACGAACGGCCGAATGTTCAATGACTGCATCGATGAAGCCGTACTCCAATGCCTCTTGCGCGGTGAACCAGCGGTTGCGGTCCGAGTCCGTCTCGATCTGCTCGAGTGACTTGCCGGTGTGGAACGCGATTCGCTCGGCGAGCTGCTTCTTCATGAAGCCGATCTGCTCGGCCTGGATCGCGATGTCCGACGCCTGGCCCTGCATCCCACCCATTAAGGGTTGGTGCATCAGGATTCGACTGCTGGGCAGCGAGAACCGCTTGCCCGGCGCACCGGCGCACAGCAGGAACTGTCCCATGGAGGCGGCCATCCCGATGCAGATCGTGCGCACGTCGGCGTTGACGTACTGCATCGTGTCATAAATGGCCAGTCCATCAGTGATTACGCCGCCCGGGGAGTTGATGTAGAGACTGATGTCACGCTCGCTGTCCTCGGCGTCGAGGAGGAGCAGTTCGGCGCAAATCCGGTTGGCCGAGTCGTCGTTGACCTCGGAGCCCAAGAAGACGATGCGCTCGCGCAGGAGTCGCTGGTTGAGGTCGTTCGCGCCGAATCCGTCGGCTCTGTTGGAGATACTCATGGGTCCAATCTAATGCGCGAGGCTCCGTTCTCCTCGCTGCGCGTCGTAGACTGAAGGCTCTTGCGGGCGTGGCGGAATTGGCAGACGCGCTGGTTTTAGGTACCAGTTCTTCGGAGTGTGGGTTCGAGTCCCTCCGCCCGCACTCGTGTCCTGGAACCAGACACCTCCGCCCGCACTCGCGAATCGATACATCTGATCCGCACTGCGTCGCTCTCTGCTAGAGTGGAATGACTGTTTCGCCGCACATCGCGGTGGAGACCGATTCGACTGTAAAACCTCGAGTTGGGCTCATCTCAACTTGTAGGAGTTATATGTCTGTGTCCTTCGCCGCGCTCGGCGTGCCGTCCAATCTGGTCGAGCACTTGAAACAACGTGGCATCTTCGAGGCCTTCCCCATTCAAGAGGCCGCGATTCCCGACGCCCTCGCCGGACGCGACGTCGTCGGCAAGGCGATCACCGGCTCCGGCAAGACCCTCGCGTTCGGACTTCCCCTGATGGCGCGGCTCACCAAGGCCCGTCCCCGCAAGCCCGTGGCCCTGGTCCTCGTGCCGACGCGCGAGTTGGCCGCCCAGGTGCAAAAGGAGTTGGCCCAGCTCACCGACGACCGCGGTCGTCGGGTCATCTGCATCTACGGTGGCACCTCGTACAACGTCGCGCGCAAGGCCCTCAACTTCGGCGTCGACGTCGTCGTCGCGTGCCCCGGTCGCCTTGAGGACATGCTCGAACAGGGCGCCCTCGACCTCTCGTCGGTCGCGACCGTCGTCGTCGACGAAGCCGACCGCATGGCGGACATGGGATTCTTGCCGTGCGTACGTCGAATCGTCGGCGCCACGCCTCGCGATCGTCACGTCATGCTGTTCTCGGCCACGATGGGACCGGACGTCAAGTCACTCGTTCGAGAGTTCACTAATGACGCCGCGGTCCACGACGTCGTGGGCGATGAGGCCCCGAACGACGTCGACCACTACTTCTGGCGAGTGGCGCGCGAACAGCGTCCCCAGATCACCGCCGACATCGTCGAAGAGTACGAGCGCGCCCTCGTGTTCACTCGCACCAAGCACGGCGCGGACCGACTGGCGCGGCAACTCGAAGAGCGCGGCATCTCGGCCGTGCCCCTGCACGGCGACCGCTCCCAGGCCCAGCGCGAACGAGCGCTGCGCAGCGTGAAGAACGGTCAGGTCCAGGTCCTGGTGGCGACCGACGTCGCCGCGCGGGGGATCCACATTGAACTGCTCCCCGTGGTCATTCACTATGACCCGCCGGCGCAAGCGACCGACTATCTGCACCGTTCCGGCCGCACCGGTCGCGCCGGCGCCACGGGCGCCGTCATCTCGCTGGTGGGCGAAGACGTCATCGGGCAGGTCAAGCGTCTGCAGAAGGCCCTCGGCCTCGAAACGTCGATCGAGCCTCGCGAGGACGCGCTCCCCATTCGCCTCGGAGCCGTCGATGACGCCGTGGCCGCGGAGCGTCTAGACGACCGCGGCGGCAAGGGCCGCTCGGAGCGCCCGACTCCTCGCGCACGCGAACACGGTCCGCGAGGCTTCGAACGCGGTGCCCGCAGCGATCGCAGTTTCTCCGATCGCCCGCGACCGGAGCGCAGCGCAGAGTCCCGTCCCGCGAGAGGTTTCTCCGATCGCCCGGAGCGGGCACCGCGCGTCGAGCGCACATTCGCCGACCGGGCGCCACGGGTCGAACGAACGGACCGTTCACCACGGACGGAGCGAGTCTTCACCGACCGCGCGCCACGGTCCGATCGCTCGAGTGTGCGCAATGCACACTTCACGAGAGGTCCGAACACGGCTCGCGGCAGCGAAGCCGTCGTGAGCTTCTTCAACGACGCGAAGGGCTTTGGATTCGCCAGCGATGACAAGGGTGACGACCTGTTCATCCACTTCTCCAACATCGTGGGCGATGGCTTCAAGTCACTCGCCCAAGGCCAAAAGATCACCTTCGAAGAGGCCAACGGTCCCAAGGGCCGTGAGGCCCGTAACGTTCGCGTCGTCGGTGGTGGCCGCGAGCGTCGCCGATAGAGTTTCGTCTCGTGTCAGAGAAGCCCCTCGTCGACCCACACCTCGGTCCCGCGCCCGATGACCTCATCGTCGAGGACCTCATCGTTGGCACGGGCGCCGAAGCGACCGCCGGTCACAGTGCCGTCGTCCACTACGTGGGCGTCGGCGTGTCAAGCGGCGAAGAGTTCGACGCGTCGTGGAACCGTGGCGAGCCGTTCGTCTTTCCCCTCGGTGCCGGTCACGTCATCAAGGGTTGGGACCAGGGCGTCGTCGGAATGAAGGTCGGTGGACGACGTCGACTCGTGATCCCGGCCCGCCTCGGTTACGGCAACCAGGGTGCCGGTGGCGTCATCGCGCCCGGCGAGACGTTGATCTTCGTGGTCGACCTGCTGGAGCTGCGCTAGTCCAACGGACTCGGTGACGAGTCGATCGCCACCATCCGCTGGTAGTCCCCGTATCGTTCGCAACAGATCTCGGCGACGAGTCGAAGTCGATCGTTGGGGTCACTCGTACTGAGCACCTTGAACTGATCGAGCGTCGACATCGGCGTCATGGAGCACAACTGCCAGCTGCGGACCCAGGGGTCGGGGTCCATCTCGCAGTTCCACTTGAGACACTCGTCGGCGAAGAGTTCGCTCTGCAGCGCTCGAATCGCGCGGACCGCCGACTCGGTCGACTTGAGCAGGGCCGTCATCACGACGTCCTCGTCGCAGCAGCGGTCGGTGACGAGCGCGCGCGGGTAGGGGTCGTCACTAAGCCAACTCGCCACCTCGAAGCATTCGACGCCCTCGGCCATGACGACGGTCTGTCCGTTGGGCAGCACCTGCGCGCCCAGGATCTGCATCAGGGTGCCGACCGACGTGCGCTCATCGAAGCCGCCGACCTCAGAGCCGCGCGCGATCAAACAGGTCCCGAATCGTTGCTCGGTCTCGACGTCGTGGAGCATCTGGTGGTAGCGCGATTCGAAGACGCACAGTCCCACGACCTGGTGCGGGAAGATGACCATACCCAAGGGAAACATGGGCAGTTCTTGGTCCATCACGTCACCACCCTAAGGTGAAAAGTTCGTGAACGGACTTATCTTCGGGCGAGTTCTTCGCCCAGCGCGCGCAGCGCACGGGCGCGGTGCGAGCGTTCGTTCTTCTCACTCATAGTCAGCTCGGCCAGGGTGCGACCATCGCCATCGGGCACGAAGACCGGATCGTAACCAAAACCCTGGTCACCGGCGCGTGCGAGGGCGATCACGCCACTGAGTTCGCCCTCGACGTTGAACTCGGTGCCGTCGGGATAGGCCACGGCGATCACGGTGACGAATCGCGCTCGGCGCTGGTCGACGTCGCGCAACTCGTCCAACAGTTTGGTCACGTTCTCGTCATCGCTGGCGGCGTCGCCGGCGTAGCGCGCGCTGCGCACGCCGGGTCGTCCGTCGAGCGCGTCGACGAACAGTCCGGTGTCGTCGGCGATCGCGGCGTCACCGGTCGCCTCGACCAGCGCGCGAGCCTTCAACAACGCGTTCTCTTCGAGCGTCTCGCCGGTCTCGTCGACCTCGGCGACGTCTTCGGGACGATCGAGCAACGTCACGCCGAGCGGCGTCAATACGGCGCGCATCTCGTCGACCTTGTGCCGATTCGCCGTCGCGAGGACGAAGGTCGTCACGGACGAGGTGACGGTGGACTCGCCAGGACTAATCGCTGCGCTTCGTGGATGGACGCGATGCCCGCCGCGGCGAGGTCGAGGAGCTGGTCCAACTCCGCGCGGGTGAAGGCCTCCTGCTCGGCCGTCCCCTGCACCTCGACGAAACGACCGGCGCCGGTCATGACGACGTTCATGTCGGTGTCGGCTCTCGAGTCCTCCTCGTAGGGCAGGTCGAGGAGCGCCGCGCCGTCGACGATCCCCACCGAGATCGCGGCCACCAGGTCACTCAGGGCGTGCTCGCGCACCGTGCCCTTCTGGACCAGGCGGGTGATCGCGTCGTGCAGTGCGACGTAGCCCCCGCAGATCGACGCGGTGCGCGTGCCGCCGTCGGCCTGGAGGACGTCGCAGTCGACGGTGATCTGCACGTCGGGGAGCAGATCCAGTCGGGTGACGGTGCGGAGCGAACGTCCGATCAGTCTCTGGATCTCTTGGGTGCGGCCGGACTGCTTGCCGCGGGCTGCCTCACGACTCGCGCGCTCGGGAGTCGAGCCGGGCAACATCGAGTACTCGGCGGTGACCCATCCCTTGCCGGTGCCGCGCAGCCAGCGCGGGACGTCCTCTTCGACCGACGCCGTGCACAAGACCACGGTGCGACCGAAGCTCACGAGCACCGACCCGGCCGCCATCGCGGTGAAGTCGCGGACGAAACTGAGGGGCCGGGCCTGATCGGGACCGCGTCCGTCGGCGCGCTGCGGTGACATGGGACTCCTCACGATGATTGGTCCCCCAACGGTACCTGAGGTTCTCGGCGGAAAGAATCTTAGAAGTAGATGATCGACTTGGCGCGCTCGACGACGTCGTCGATGTCGTCGCTCCAGGCGCCGGTCGAGAGATACTTCCAACCGTCGTCGGCCACGATGGTCACGATCGTCGCGGTCTGCTCATCGGGAATCGTGTTCGCGCACTTGACCGCGCCGGCCATGATGGCCCCGGAGGAGAGTCCGACGAACAGCCCGACCTCGGTGAAGCGTCGGGTCCACTCGACCGACTCCCGGGGACGAACGACCACGCGGCGATCGAGCAGTCGCGCGCCGTCGTTATCGGTGAAGATCGGCGGGATGTAGCCGTCGTCGAGGTTGCGCAGCCCGTCGACGATCTCGCCGGCCGGCGGTTCGACGGCCCAGATCCGCACGTCGGGTCGGTGTTCACGGAGGAACCGTCCGACGCCCATCAGCGTGCCCGAGGTCCCGAGACCGGCGACGAAGTGCGTGATCTCGGGCACGTCGGTGAGGATCTCGGGGCCGGTGTGCCGGTAGTGCGCTTCGGGATTGGCCGGGTTGGCGTACTGGTAGAGGAACGTCCACTCGGGGTTGTCCGCGCTGAGCGACTGGGCGAGCCGCACCGCACCGTTGGAGCCCTCAGCCCCGGGCGAGTCGATGATCTCGGCGCCCCAGGCGAGGAGGAGCTGTCGGCGTTCGGGCGAGACGTTCGAGGGCAGCACCACCTTGAGGTGATAGCCGCGGAGTCGACAGACCATGGCGAGCGCGATACCGGTGTTGCCCGAGGACGGTTCCAGGAGGACCTGGTCCGGCTTACCCGGGATCAACAGTCCGTCACGTTCGGCGGCGTCGACGAGCGAGAGCGCGACGCGGTCCTTCACCGAACCGGCCGGGTTGCGGCCTTCGAGTTTCGCCAGGATCGTGACGTTGGGCTTGGGTGAGAGCGCGCTGACGTCGATGATGGGCGTCTGGCCGATGAGATCGAGCACCGACGCGAAGCGCGTCACTACAACGTGCCTCCGGCGACGGCGGGCAGCAACGTGATTTCGTCACCGTTCGTGACGGGGGCGTCGACGCCGCCCAAGTAGCGCACGTCGTCGTCGTTCACGTAGACGTTCAAGAAGCGGTGCAGGGTCCCGTCGCTGTTGAGCAGCTGACCCTTCACGTCGGGGTGATTCGTCGTGAGCTGATTGAGGACCTCGCCGACCGTGGAGCCCTCTACCGCGACCGACGTGTCGCCGCCCATGGCCGGTCGCAGGACCGTGGGAATTCGAACTAGTGCCGTCATCTCGTCTCTTCCGGTTTGGTTGATTCCTGACTAACCAAGTCGACATTACTAGCCCGGTGTCGTCCCGTGACGGGCGGCATCGATTTTTGACTTCGAAAGGCTTCCTTATAGGGCTAGGCGGAGATCTCCTCTTCGTCGATCGCCCCGTCAACGATGTGAAAACTACGAAGTTCCGTGGGGACCTCGCGCAACGAGACGAGCACGTAGTGCCACTCAGGATCGGGCGCCTGGGCGACGTCGGTCGGGCTCGGATAGGCCCCGGAGTGCGTGTGGGAGTGAAACACCCCCAGGACCGACAGGCCCTCGTCGTCGCTTCGCCGGTAGGCCCGCAGGACTACCGCGGGGTCGATCTCGTAGAGCTTCGCCGAATCGGCGACGTTCGCACTGGGCAGTACGTCGGTGACCGTTCCGTCGTCGCGCCCGAGCAGCAGGCCGCATCCCTCGTTGGGCAGCGCGCGAATGCACGTGGCGACGACGGCGTCTCGATGAGTGCGACCGAGTTTGAGCACACGCGCACTTTATCGACGTCGCACCGCCGAATCGAACACCTCTCACTACGCTGGACGCGTGGCTCGAGCCAAGCAAGTCCAAGAAAAGCGCGCCCAAAAGAGGGTCGACGCGACCGGCGACCGGGTGGTCGCCACGAATCGTCGCGCCCGCTACGACTACGAGATCATCGAGACCCTCGAGTGCGGCATCATGCTGAGCGGCTCCGAGGTCAAGTCGCTGCGCCAGGGCAAGGCCCAGATCGCCGAGAGCTACGCCCGCTTCGACGACACCGAACTGTGGCTGTACCAGATGCACGTGCCCCCGTGGGTCTACGCGACCGGATTCGGCAGTCACGACCCCGATCGGCGTCGCAAGCTCTTAGCGCATCGCCACGAACTCGACGAATGGCTGCACGAGACGCGCACCGAGCCGTACACGATGGTCCCGTTGAAGTTGTACTTCAAGGACGGCAAGGCCAAGGTCGAACTGGCGCTCGCTAAGGGTAAGAAGTCCCAGGACCGTCGACAGGCCATCGCCAAGCGCGACGCCGAGCGTGACATGGCGCGCGCGGCGCGCCACAGTGAGAAGTTCGCCTAATACGAAACATCGACATTCACCGGTAGACTGGCACTTCAACCAAATGGGTTGAGAAGTGACGAGGGGGTGAATGGTCTCGACAATGGTCGTCGAGGTGAAAGAAGCGAGCCGTGGTCTCCGGAACCACGTTAAAGAGCCGGAAACAATAAATAAACGCCAAGCCTTCGCTTGTGCTTGCTGCTTAGGTAGCAACATCCGCCTAGACCCAGCCCTGCGGTCTAGATATCGGGTGTCATGAAGTGGGGCTTACCGTCAGAGTTCGTTAGTGGTTCCGGCGGGACAATTTAGCTAACTACGGAGCGTCATCGGTGCTGGCAGTAGTGACGCTCCCTACAATCCCCTGTTAGCTGCGCTCGGAGAATGTTCACCAAGAAGCTGTTGGACCGGGGTTCGAATCCCCGCACCTCCACTCGCTAGTTCGGCTTTAAGGCACCATCATGGTGCGGCAACCCCGCGCCATTATGGTGCGTATCCGACCTTCAAACCGAACAGTGAATTTAGTCAGCTGTGTCGCTCTCCGTTAGCGTTGAAGCCGCTTTGAGGATGAACGCTCGGTGGAGTCTGCGAGCGCGGTTTTTCAACCATGAAGTGGGCGAAGCGTCGATAGATCC
Organism: Acidimicrobiales bacterium; assembly: GCA_050014915.1. GTDB lineage: Bacteria > Actinomycetota > Acidimicrobiia > Acidimicrobiales > RAAP-2 > RAAP-2. The sequence continues at coordinate 16,227 of JBEKCK010000031.1, forward strand.
GATGCCACCAACTGGTCGTCGCTGGTTCCGACGTGTCAGCCGGACGAACGTAGTGCTCTGGCTTTTCCATATCTATCCGTCAATACTGTATCGGCGCGAGTCGAACAAACCCGGGTCCACGTGGTGTCGAACCCGGGTTTATGTGAATCTGACCTACCTCTTTTGATGGGCTCCACCCATAGTGCCTTAAAGCCGAACTAGCTCCACTCGAAGGACCCCAATCGACGGACCGCACCCAATAGTGCGGGCCGCCTTTCGGCTTTGATCACATTTGAACTCATTCGTTCTTGAAGAGCTCGACGAACGGTGCCGCGGTCGCCGAGTTCGCCCCTCGAGACTCTGCGTCGGGCTGGGTCACGATCTGCTCGAGGTTGTCCAGGCTGGTCGCCATCGCCGGTCGCCAAAACTCACCGTCCTCGATGAATCTGCGCAGTTCTTCGGGTAGTCGACTCCCTTCGAAGAACGCGGTGACCCGAGTGCGGTCGTCCGTCAACGGTTCTAACTGCCATCCCCAATTACGAAGTCCGGGGTGCCCGACCGATTGCTCGTACTCAGGGTTTTCGTACGAGTACACGACGGGCTCCCACGCGATGAACCGATCCTGCTCGAACTGGACAACGTGGTTCGCCATCACGTAGCCGCCCAAGTGCCAGTGGATCATGTTTATGTAAAAGACGTCGCCGACTTGGGCGACCGGTTTGTTGTCGACGCTGGAACGCAGCATTCCCGACCCGTCCACTTCCGGGTGCATGGCCGGATTGGACACCACCGAGAAGATTCGAGCGGCGGGAGCGTCGATGTCACGCGATTCCGAGACCGAAGGTTGGATCATGGTTGGCCCTCTTTGCGAGCGAGATTTGTTGCGAATGTACCACCCGCACTTGTGAGTCCAATCAGTGTTCTCAGACGCTCACGCTGGTCTACGGAGGAGGCTGCGCACGACCATCTACTAGGACTTCGGCAGCTGTTTCACGCCGATGAGATTGCCATCGGTGTCACGGACCTTCGCCACGAGCAGTCCAGCTGCGACGTCGGTCGGCTCTTGCAGTACCGCGGCGCCCGCGCCCGTCAGCGCCGCGAGCGAGGCGTTGATGTCCTCGACGTCGTAGTAGGGCTCCGGACCGGTCATGCCCTGGTCGTGACCGTTCGGGACGAGGCCGATTTCGTGGCCGTCGACCTGATAGCCGACGTAGAACTTCGAATCGACGTGAGGCTCGACGCCGAACAACGCGGTGAACGTGGCCTTCGCCTGGTCGAGGTCCCTTACGGGATAGAGCACGGTGTTCAGTTGTGGGGGCATGAATCTCCTCTTGTCACATTTCGCCACGGTCGTGGGTCAATATGAATGACACCGTAGCCCCGAGGAGTGTGACTAGTGAGCGACGAAGTATTTCTGGCTCAACAGTTCGAAGCCAATCGACCCCACCTGCGCGCCGTGGCGTTCCGGATCCTCGGCAACACCCAGGACGTCGACGACGCGCTGCAGGACGCCTGGCTCCGTATCGCGGCGTCAAAGGCCGATGAGATCGAGAACGTTACGGGCTGGTTGACCACGGTCGTCGCACGAACGTGTTTGAACGCCCTGCGCACTCGTCAGCGGCGCCCCACCGAAGCGATCGGTGACCCTTCGGCGACGATCGAGCGACTCGTTGACCGCACGGCCGTGACACCTGAGGATCAGGCGGTCCTCGCCGACTCCATGGGTCTCGCCCTGCTCGTCGTTCTTGAGATGCTCTCGCCCGCCGAACGAATCTGCTTCGTGCTCCACGACATGTTCTCGGTCTCCTTCGACGAGATTTCCGAGGTCCTGGGCAAGTCCGCAGACGCCTGCCGACAGCTCGCGAGCCGAGCCCGACGGCGCGTCCGAACCGCCGATGACCCGACGGCCGATCCGAAACGCCAACGCGAGGTCGTCGAGGCATTCCTGGTCGCATCGAGGAGTGGCGACTTCCAAGCGCTGCTCTCCCTTCTCAGTCCTGATGTGGAACTCGTGGCCGACGCGGCCGCCGTCGCCCTTGGTGCGCCCGAACGCAAGGACGGCCCGTTCGACGTCGCGACCAGATTCTCCGGAGGTGCGCAGTCCGCGCGCACTGCACTGCTCGACGGACTCGCGGGGCTCGTCTGGGCCCAGGGGGGCACGCCGAAGGTCGTGTTCGAGTTCACGGTGTCGGCGGGCCGCGTCACGCGAATCGACATGATCGGAGACGAAGAGGTGCTTGACGAGATGACCATCGAATACGTCCGCCGCGACAAGCGACCGTGACCGCGAACGTCGGCGGCGCGGTACTGTCGTAGAGCGGCCCGTACTCATCATGCGGGCCGCATTTCTTTTGGCCGTGGAGAGCGGAGCCCGAGTGGTTCGAGTGCCCGTCCCCTCGTCGTTGACGAAGGGCCAACCGGTACAGTTTTCGACATGACCCAGCGAACCAGTCCGCCATTCCGCGCCGATCACGTCGGGAGCCTATTGCGACCACCGGAACTGTTGGCGGCACGAAAGTCCTTCGCGGACGGCGAGATCGACGCCGAGGCGTTGCGAGCCATCGAAGACATCGCCGTCCGCGACGCGGTGGCATTGCAGGAAGAACTGGGATATCAGAGCGCGACCGACGGTGAGTTCCGACGCACGTCGTGGCACATGGACTTCATCTACCAGCTGGGTGGAATCTCTAAGACCGATGAGCAACTACAGGTGGCCTTTAAGAACGCGACGGGCTCGACCTCATTCACGTCGGCGGCGCTTCGGGTCGACGGACCGGTGCGACTCGAGGACACCATCTTCGCCGACGCCTTCGAATACCTGAAGTCCGTCACCACGACGGCCGTCCCCAAACTGACGATTCCCTCTCCGAGCATGGTGCACTATCGAGGCGGTGCCGCCGCAATCGACCCGAGCGTGTACGCGACCGTCGATGAGTTCTGGGACGACCTCAGCGCCGCCTACGCCGAAGAGGTTCGTCGGCTCGGCGAACTCGGCTGCACGTACCTCCAACTCGACGACACGTCGCTCGCCTATCTGAACGATCCAGCCCAGCGCGAGATGATCTCGCAGCGCGGCGATGACGCCGAACACCAGCACCTGCGCTACATCAAGCAGATCAACGCCGCCATCGCGGGACGGCCAGAGGGAATGTCCGTCACCACGCACTCCTGTCGCGGGAACTTCCAGTCCTACTGGGCCGCCGAGGGCGGCTACGACTTCGTCGCCGAGGCGCTCTTCAGCGAACTCGACGTCGACGGTTTCTTCCTCGAGTACGACGACGATCGCTCGGGCGGATTCGAGCCACTGCGCTTCGTGCCCAAGGGCAAGACGGTCGTCCTCGGGCTCATCACGACGAAGAACGGCACGCTCGAGAGCGCCGATGACATCAAACGACGAATCGACGAGGCCAGCCAGTTCGTTCCGCTGGACCAGCTGTGTCTCTCGCCGCAGTGCGGATTCTCATCGACCGTCGAAGGCAACAGCCTGTCGTTCGATGAAGAGGTCGCGAAGTTGCGACTCGTGCGACAGGTGGCTGACGAGGTCTGGGGCTGAACCGAAGAGGGGTGTCCGCGGATCGAAGTTAGGTTGTGCTCCATGGCGCGCACCCGAACGGCATTCATAGCGTCGATCACCCTCATCGCGTCGATCGCGGGCGTCGTGTCGGAGGCGTCACCCGGTTCGGGTGCCGTGGCGCACTCGAGCCCGTCCGTTCACCGGGGTGCGCCCATCACCAATATGTCGGACGGAGTCGGTACGCAGATCGACCAGGTCGACATGGTCACTTCGACCTTGGGATACGGCGTAGTGGCGAACGATTCGTTTCACCCGACGAAGTGGGTCTACCTCGTTCGAACAACCAACGCCGGCTCGAGCTGGACGATGCAGGGTCCTCTCCCCTACCTGTCGTTCAATCAGAGCGGCGGAGCACTCGTGCCCACCGTCGACTTCGTCACTCGGCTCGTTGGATACGTCACCAGTGGCGAGGCGGTACCGGGCGCCATCTTCGTAACGACCAACGGCGGCGACTCGTGGTCGAAGGTGTTATCGCCCGGCATCACACCGACGCTTATGGCCACGTCGTCCTCGCTCGCGGTCGTCAGCGACGTCTGCGTGCACCCGCACCAAGAAACCGACTTCTATCGTTGTCCCAACGACCTGTCGCTCTATCGAATCGGCGCGACGACGCCGTGGCGAACGGTCCGGATACCTCGAACGAGCAACGTCGCCAACCGAGACGCCCAGTTGTTGGCCGCTCCTTCGCCGAACACGTACGTCATCAGCGAGGGCGAACCCGGCGGAGGCGGTCAGCACAGTCGTCTGTCGCTCTCGATCGCGAGCGACGCGGGTCTCGTGTGGCGACACGTCGACGACCCCTGCGCGGCTCTGGGTTCCGATCAGTTGGTGACGTTCACTGCGCGGCACTGGCTCCTCTCGTGTTTTCTCGGCGAAGGAATGAATCAGGGCATGGGCAACCTATGGCGTACCGACGATGCCGGCGCGACGTGGACCAGGGTTCAACACGGTGATACCGAGGCCACCACCCTCGTTCCGAGTGGCAACGAGCAGATACTCTTCGGCGAAGTCGGCGGCGCCTCCGGCGGCGTCGTCTACAGCCTCAACGGGGGCGCCACGTGGAGCCATACCGGTGTCGACGGGCAAGGAGGCGCGCCGAACTCTCTTTCGACGATCGGTCCGACCGGTGCGATCGATCAGGTGGTCGGTGCACTGATGTACCGCACTGGCAACGGCCGACTGTGGACGCCCGTGCCCGAGTTGGCGGCAGGCATCTATAAGGGCCTGTCGATCTGTACCGCTCGCCATGTGAGGATCGCCTTCCGATGGAAGCCTTTGAAGGCGGCGATCGGCCCGTCGGGGATGATCTTCACGAATCGAGGATCGCGCAACTGCTATCTCGACGCGGCGCCCATCGTCCAACCAGTCACGGGAGCGGCGAATTCTCCCGTCGGGCCGCCAGCAGAAATGTCGTACGAGCAAACCGACTTCGTCATATTGAAGGCGCACGGCGGCCGGGCCAATACGTCGCTCCTGATCTTCCCGAGCGATTCGTATCGGCCCGCCTCGACCTGTGAAGCCCAGATCGCCACGGGCCTGACCATCAGATTCGGTTCACCCTCACATTTCTTCGCTCGGTTTCGAGAACCAACGAAAGTGTGTACCAGTTCCTTCTCCACGGTCACGGTGAACGAAGTCCTTCCGGGGTTGAGCAAACGCGAACCGGCTCCCTGAGCGTCACGTGCCGTGAAGATCGATTCGTGACGACGGAACGTGGTCATTCGTCGAAGGGAGCAACCACCCGACGCAGTAGCGAAGAAAGTACCTGGCGATCCTCAGCGCTGAGCGACGTCAGGATTGCGTGTTCGCGCTCCACCAGATCGGCCAACGCCCTATCGACGCACTTTCGACCGGCCGCAGTGATCTGCACGCGCACAGACCGGGCGTCCGCCGGATCTTGGTGCCGACGTACGAGTCCGCGCTCCTCGAGTCGGTCGAGTCGATTGGTCATCGTGCCCGAGGTCACGAGTGTTTGGGCCAGTAGTTGTCCGGGCGAGAGATTCGCCGGAGAGATCGCACGCCGAAGCGCCGACAGCACGTCAAAGCTCCAGATCTCGAGGTCGTGGCGGGCGAAGATCACGGCTCGTTGGCGGTCCAGGTACCGTGCCAGGCGCGATACCCGCGAGAGCACCTCCAAGGGACTGACGTCAACCCCGGGCGACACGCGCCGCCAACCTCGCAGTAGGCGATCCACTTCGTCTTCCATCTATCTCCCCCATCGTTCCGCCTACCTGATTATATCTTGACATCAAGAGATCGGGGGAATAAACTTATCTTGATGTCAAGAGATAACCGGAGGATGACACGGATGGACACACACGAGACAACCGCCACGCCGCCAGCTGGCCGCTCCGACAACGAGCGTTCCCCCAGCAGTTCCCTGGCGCTCACGCGCTACGACACGATCGCCGAACGTGTCGCCGGGGGTCGTGACCTGTTCAATCGCCCGCTCACCTTGGCCGAGAAGGTACTGGTGAGTCACCTTCGCCGCCGTGACATCGATCCACCGCAGCGCGGCCAGTCCTACGTCGACCTCGACCCCGACCGAGTCGCCCTCCAAGACGCCCTCGCTCAGATCGTGGCGTTGCAGTTCATGACCGCCGGCCTCGACGAAGTCGTGGTGCCCACGACGGTCCACTGTGACCACCTCATCACCGCCCGCACCAACGCGGCGATCGATCTGCGCTCCGCCAAGGACACCAACGCCGAGGTCTACGACTTCTTGCGCTCAGTGTGCGCGAGGTTCGGCATCGGATTCTGGGAACCGGGCGCCGGCATCATCCACCAGGTCGTCTTGGAGAACTACGCCTTTCCCGGCGGCATGATGATCGGCACCGACTCGCACACGCCCAACGCCGGCGGGATGGGCATGGTCGCGGTCGGTGTCGGGGGCGGCGACGCGATCGACGTGATGACCGGACTTCCCTTCAACCTGCGCTGGCCGCGGCTGATCGGCGTTCGCCTCACGGGCGCGCTCTCGGGCTGGTCGGCACCGAAGGACGTGATCCTTCGCGTGGCGGACCTGCTCACGGTGAGCGGTGGCACCGACGCGATTATCGAGTACTTCGGACCGGGTGCGGCCACGATCAGCGCGACCGGGAAGGCCACGATCTGCAACATGGGAGCCGAAATCGGGGCCACGACGTCGATCTTCCCCTACGACGCCAACACCGCTTCGTACCTTCGCGCGACGTTCCGTGCCGACGTCGCCAGCGCCGCCGACGCCGTGGCCGATGACCTTCGCGCCGACGAAGAGGTCGACGCCGATCCGCAGCGCTTCTTCGATCAGGTCATCGAGATCGACCTCTCCGAACTGCGTCCGCTCATCAACGGTCCCGACACGCCCGATCTCAGCCACGCGCTTGGTGCGGTCGGTTCGTGGGCGCACGAGCACGATGTCCCGACGTCGATCTCGGCCGCCCTGGTGGGGTCGTGCACGAACTCGTCCTACGAGGACATCGCCAGGGCGGCCTCGGTCGCCCGACGGGCGCGCGCCCTCGGACTCCACTCCAAGACGCCACTGCTCGTCACGCCCGGTTCGGAACAGATTCGCGCGACCGTCGAACGCGACGGATTCCTTGACGACCTCATCGCGATAGGCGCCACCGTCCTCGCCAACGCCTGCGGTCCGTGCATCGGTCAGTGGGATCGACAGTTGGTCGACCCCACGAACGTGAACACGATCGTCACGAGCTTCAACCGCAACTTCGCGCGGCGCAACGACGGCAACAGCGCGACCAAGGCGTTCCTCGCCTCGCCCGAGGTCGTCGTGGCCCTGGCGTTGGCCGGAACGCTCGAGTTCGATCCCGTTCGCGACACGATCGCGAACGACGCGGGACGAAACGTCAGCTTGGACATCCCAACCGGCAGCGTCCTACCAGCCGACGGCTTCATCCGTTCGTTGCGACCGACCACGGCGTCTGCCGATCTCGAGGTGACCATCACCGTGTCACCGACCTCGCGGCGACTTCAACTCCTGGAGCCGTTTGCCACCTGGTGCGGTGAGGACTTCGTCGAACTGCCGGTGCTCGCCAAGGCCAGGGGGAAGTGCACGACCGACCAGATCTCCGCGGCCGGCCAGTGGCTGAACTACCGAGGTCACCTCGAACTCATCTCCGGGAACCTGTTCGCGGGCGTGGTGAACGCCTACACCGGCGTCACCGGAGAAGGGAAGGACCCACTCGACGGATCGACTCGACCGTTCCCGCAGATCGCCGAACGCCTCAGCGGCGCCGGCGTCGGTTGGTGCGTCATCGGCGACGCGAACTACGGCGAAGGATCGTCGCGGGAGCACGCCGCCATGGAACCTCGGTACCGGGGTGGTCTCGTGATCATCGCGCGCTCCTTCGCCCGGATTCACGAGACGAACCTGAAGAAGCAGGGACTCCTCCCGCTCACCTTCGTCGATCCGTCGACCTACGAGGACATCGACGAGGACGACCGGATCAGTGTGCTCGGACTGGCGTCACTCGCGCCCGGGGTGGACCTGCACTGCGTGATCACGAAACCCGACGGACGCCACGTCGAATTCTCGTGCCGTCACACGTTCAGTGACGAACAGGTGCAGTGGTTCTCAGCGGGCAGCGCCCTCAACGTCATCCGCAACACGAGGCGGACGACCGTCGACGCTACGACGCCGAGCTGACCTTCACGTCGCCGGAGACCGTCTTGACGCTGATCGAGACGGCGTCCTTCGGTGATCCACCCGGCAGACCGTCAAGTGGCATCGTCGACGAGAGCCGACCGGAGATCGACGTCGCGTCGACGTCCACCTCGAGTCCTTGCGCGACGGTGACCGCCACGTTGCCCGAGACGGTGCGCACGGATATCTCCGACGGGACCTCGACGGAGAGCCGAACACTGCCCGAGGCGGTGCGAATCTTCGTCGATGCGCCAGCGCCGTCGCAGCGCACGTTGCCCGAGGCGCTGTGACAGGTCAAGCTCTCCCGGACGGTAGCCGTAGTGACGTCGCCGGAGGCCGTCTTCATCTCGAGGACACCGACCTCGTCGGCCACCGAGACGTTCCCGGAGGCGCTGGTCACGGTGGCTTTCGCGAGGACCCCAATGATCTCCGTGTCACCTGAAGCCGTCGTCACCTCGACGCTCGATCCCTCGGGTAGCGCGATGTGGACGTCGGGGTCGGACCCGAACCAGGAGTTGCGACGAATCGCGGCCCGAAAGCCCCGTATCGCGTTGAAGTTCTCGTGGGTACGGGTGCGAACGACGAGGGCGTTCTTGTGTCGGTCGAATTCGATCACCGCGTCGTCGAGCAGCCTCCGATACGAGGAGTCCTTGACGCTGAGCGTGACCTCGATCACGTTGCTCTCCGAGGCGCCGATGGTCACGTCGCCGCTGCTCGTCGTGATTCGCGCGGAGGCCGCACCGGTCGCCTCGAACACCTCACGTCGTTCTAGTTTCGATGTCACGACGTCTTCTCCCCCTTGGATGTCCGACGAGCTGTCGGACGTTGCGTTGCTGGACATGTTGTTCTCCTTCATTTCCTAGGCGCGGCCCTTGCCACGTAGTTGACGCGGATTGTGCGACACCGAATCGGTTGGGTCGTTGCGCACGGATCGTTCGAGCGTGCGTACGATCCACGAGTTCATCGACGAACCGACGTCCGTCGCCAGGTGTTCGATCTCCTCTTTGAGACCGTCGCTCAGGCGCAGGGCGATGCGCGCGGAGTAGTCGCTCGGCGTCGGTGCCGCGACGTCACCATCGACCGCGACGACACGTCGCATCCGAATCTGATTCCCTTCGAGGTTCAAGGTCAGTGCGACACTGTCTTGAAGATTGAACTCCTGAATGACGTCGTTCATGGCTCCCAGGAAGTGCGTGCGGAGCGACGGTTCGATCGCCGCGCTCAGGCGTTCGGCAATGGTCGCGGTCTCGGGTCCCCCGAGTTGACCCAACGCAATGAAGTCTTCGCGAATGCCATCCAGCAGCTCTGATATCAACATGATGTCATTGTAATACTACTCTGATATCAAAGTCAAGTCATGGCGCCGTGTCCGGTCATACGGAGCCTCGTCCTGACGCTCGTTACCGGCTCATCGGAGCTCCACGTTTGTCAGCGCACACGGCGCCTGAGTCATAGCGAAAAACGTTCCAATCAGGCCTTTTTCTTCTTCGTAACCCAACCGTCGAGCTCGCGTTGCGCCGGTGAGACGATACGGAACACCCCATCGTTGGGAACCGAACGCCAGCCCTGCCACTCAAAGGATGTCAGTGCGTCGAGGCCTTCGACCAGGAGCGTGCGCGCCAGGACGCCCTTCACCGCTTTCGCGTCGTGGCCGACCGTCGTGCCACCGACGCCGTCGATGAACTCGACACGAAGGACGCGGCGCGTCCGCGCCAGCTCCCCCAGGTCGATGGCGGCCTCGTGCTCCAGGGGTAAGAGATTGACGATGGTCGAACGCCTCGCGTGTTGCGCCAGCACCGTTGTCACCCTCGGTCTCCAGTACGTCGCCATCGTGCCCAGCGATCCGACGCCGACGTTCATCTTGAGACGAAAGTCAGCGATGCGGTCCTCGGCCGACGTCACGCCGTAGAGGCTCGACGGGACGAGGAGCCGTCGTCGCTCGGCCGGCGTGAGGGTCGCCGGCCCGAGGTGCGACCACACGACGCCGCTGTAGCGCTGCCACGCCGCGAGACGGGGAACTCGTTCGTCGGCCAATTGTCTCGTGGCGACCAAAGCCCGCTCCAGCAAGGGGCCACGGGCGTTGAGCATGATCTCTTGGCGCCGCGTCGTCGCATTCTCCAGGGCTTCGAGCAACGCATCGATCACTCGACGCCGGTCGGCCCCGAGCGCGCCGTCAAATACGCCGACGCCCGCGCGCAATGTGCCGCCGGGCGTCTTGGCCTCGGAAGGCGGCACGAGAACGAGCAGCGGCGCGGACACCCCACCCAAGGTACTGGCCCCGAGTGGTTAGGCCGCCTGTAGGAGGTCCTTCGTGACGCCGAGCGAACGCAGGAAGTGACGGACCTTCACCACTTGCTCTTCGGTGAGGTCGCGCGAGCGCGTTGAGCCGAACGACGTCGTCTCGCCATCAATGGTCACCGCCCAGTTACCGCGGTGCGTCTCATACACGTCGCCGAATCGACCCAGCAGCGAACAGACGTCGTGCCACTGGATGTTGTGACAGAGCGGGTGCGTGAAGAGCTTTTGGGCGGTGACTCGGTGGTGATGATCCAATTTGAATGGCATGCTCAACCCCTTCGAGAGGGTCGAGGTCGTCTCGCCCTCAAAGTCACTTTCTACCCATCACGAGCCCAAGTCAAGGCTTGCGATTAGTTCCACATGCTCGGTCATCGGAAACAGGTCAATCACCCGTAATTCGTCCAGGGAGAAGCCGCCGGCGAGCAGAATTTTGAGGTCTCGAGCGAACGTCGCCGCATCACACGACACGTACACGACACGACGCGGCCGTCGTCGCACCAGCGCTTCGGCCACGCCTTTCGCGAGTCCCCCGCGGGGTGGATCGAGCACCACGAGGTCGCCCTCGCCCACCGAATCGTTGACCGATCGTGGCGTGACGGACCACTCTCGGACCTTCAGCGTGCGAAGTCCCTCCGCGTTCTGTCGCGCGTCGCGTACGGCGTACGGGGAGGACTCGACCGCCGTCACGCGGCCCCCGGGGCCGACCGCCTTGGCGAGGGGCACCGCGAAGAGCCCGACCCCGCTGAAGAGATCGG
>JBEKCK010000032.1:0-28591 GCA_050014915.1 Acidimicrobiales bacterium
GACTCGGTCGCGGCGTTGTACTGCTTGCAGAACTCCATCGTCTGGATACCGTGCGGCCCGAGGGCCGTGCCGACCGGCGGGGCCGGCGTGGCGCCGCCCGCTTCGAGCTGGATCTTGACGACGGCGACAATCTTCTTGGCCATGGTTCTCTCCTTAGGCGATCTAGAGCTTGGTGACCTGGGTGAAGTCCAGCTCCACCGGGGTCTCTCGTCCGAAAATGTCCACCAGCACCTTGACCTTCAACTGGTCCTCGTTGATCTCGGCCACGTGGCCCGAGAAGGTGGCGAAGGGGCCGGTCTTGATCTGGACGGTGTCGTTGACCTCGAACTCGTGGGTCGGCATGCGGCGCTTGGTCGGCGCGACCTCGACGCCCTCGACGTGCGGCCGGATGATGTTGTCGACCTCGCGGCGCGTGAGGGCCGTCGGACGCGTCTTCTCGGCGCCGACGAAACCGGTGACCCCGGGCGTCGAGCCGATGACGTAGAAGATCTCGGGGTCCGGCTCGCAGCGGATCAGCAGGTAGCTCGGGAACATGCGCTTGGAGACGGTGACCTTCTTACCCGACTTGAACTCGGTGACGTCCTCTTCGGGCAGGTAGATCTCGTAGATCTGGTCCTCGAGCTCGCGGCTCTTGATGATGTTGTGCAGGGCGCCGATGACCTTCTGCTCGTGACCGGCGAAGGTGTGCACGATGTACCAACGACCGGGTCGGTCGAAGGCGCTCTCGGCGACGGGCTCTTCGAACTCCTCCTCGAGGATGGTGACCTCGAGGATCTCGTCGGCGAGCGCGACTTCGTCGTTGATGGGGGTTTCGATGTCACTCATAGTCGCCTTACTTCTGGAAGAGGAACGTGACGAACTTGGAGAAGCCGTAGCCGAGTCCGAAGATCAGGGAGGTCATGAAGACGAGGACGAAGAAGACGATCATGGTGTAGTTGATGACCTCGGGGCGCGTCGGCCACGAGACCTGGCGCATCTCCTCGCGGATCTCGCGAAAGAACTGGCGCGGTCCGGTGCGCTGGCGACGGCGGCGCTGGACGTCGGCGGTCGAGGTGCGTCGGGGAGCCGGGGTGCCGTCGGCACCCACCTGACCCTGTCGCTGCATCGCTCGCTTCTGTTCGCGGTTCATCTCACGTCTCTCGTTCGCACATCATTTTCCACCGAAGTAACTCTTCGCGCAGGGCAGGAGGGACTCGAACCCCCAACCACCGGTTTTGGAGACCGGTGCTCTACCAATTGAGCCACTGCCCTTCGTGACCCCGTCACAACGTGACAGAGGCCGTAGGGAAGAAGAATCTTACCATCCTCCCCGAAGGGTCTCTACCGCGTTTCCTTGTGCGTGGTGTGCTTGCGCTCCCACTGGCAGTACTTCTTCATCTCGATGCGCTCACGGTCGTTGACCTTGTTCTTCATCGTGATGTAATTGCGGCGTTTGCAGTCCTCGCACGCCAGTGTGACCTGTATCCGCTTTTCGTTCTTCGCCATCGTTCTCTCCTCGTATCGGTACATCTCGGACCGGAGTCCTGCCTGGTAGCGGCGGCGGGAGTCGAACCCGCGACACCACGATTATGAGCCGTGTGCTCTAACCACCTGAGCTACGCCGCCTGGCGAGCCCTCTGTCGGGATTGAACCGACGACCCCTCTGAGCTAAGAGGGCGCTCGCGACCACTTTGGCGCGGGTCGAATTGTACTCCGAACAAGTCTATTGATACCAACAGGCCACCACTACCCTTGAATCTCATGAGAACGCGACTCGTCGAAGTGGACGACGCCACGGCGGTTATGAACATCTACAACCCCGAGGTCGTCGAGTCCTCGATCAGCTTCGACCTCGTCCCGCGCACGCTCGCCGAGCAAGAGGCCTGGATACGCCGTCACCTCGACACCCACCCCTGCATCGTCGCGGTGAACGAGGACGACGACACCGGAGAACTGGGTGCCCGCGGCGAGCGGATACTCGGTTTCGCGCTGGTGTCGCCCTTTCGCGACCGCCCGGCCTACGCCACGACCGTCGAGAACTCGGTCTACGTCTGTCGCGCCGCGCGCGGGCGCGGCGTCGGTGAGGTGCTCCTTCGCCAGCTCATGACGCTCGCGGGCGAATCGGGATTCCACTCCCTGATCGCGCGCATCGTGGGTGAGAACGCCAGCTCCATACGACTCCACGAGAAGTGCGGCTTCACCCTGGTCGGGACCGAGATCGAAGTCGGTCGCAAGCAGGGCGTCTGGCTCGACGTCGTCGAGTACCAGTACGTGATGCCGACTAGTCGATCTCGATAGGGAACGCGCTCTCGGGTTCGACGGCCCGCTCGGGCCACGACCACTGCGTCCAACGTCCCATCGGCAGGATCAAAACCCCGCCGAGAATCGCCACCGCCATCGCGATCAGGAGCGGATTGGAGTGCACGAGGTCGGCGAGCAACGCGCGCCCCCCGGGCAGTCCGATGAAGGGACCGGTGATCGACAGCGCCAGGAGCCAGAAGTGCTCTCGGCCCTTGTAGCTCGCGGCGAGCAGCACCAGACCCCACGCGAGGTACCACGGCTGCACGACCGGTCCGAGTTCGACGAAGAGGATCAGTGAGAGCGCCAGCGAACGCACCCAGCCGCGCTCTTCGGCGTGCCAGAGCAGCCACAGCGTGAAGCCGACCGCCACGAGGAGTCCGATGAGGCGCGTCACGCCGATCACCGAGCCGACTTGCACGCTGTGCCAACCGACGGCGTGCAGGGTGTTCGTCAGCGCCAGTCCGACCGCCGTCGCCGGGGCGGCCCAGGACCGCACCGTCCCGTTCGACAGCAGGTTCCCGACCCACCCGAAGCCGAATCCGGCGAGGAAGGTCCACACCCCGAGCGTCGCGGCGCCCACGAGACCGGCGATCGCGATCGGCTTGAGCCGTTCTCGAACGGTCGCCTTGGGTCCGAGCCACGTCCAGGCCACGAAGGCGATCCCGATGGCGGCCGGGGCTTTTATCGACGCGGCACACGAACAGAACACCATCGCCCACACCGGATGCTTCTTCACCGCCAACGCGATCCCGACCACGAGGAAGCCGGCCATGATCGCGTCGTTGTGCGCTCCGCCGATCAACGTGAGCAGCACGAGCGGGTTCATCGCCGACAGGACGAAGGCCTCGCCGGGGTCGCGATTGAGCCCCCGGGCGAGCATCACGACGCCGTAGCCGATCATCGCGACGGCGATGGTCTCGAGCAGACGAAGACCGACGACGGTCCAGAGCGCGTTGTGCTGCGCGATCCAGTCGATCTTGCCGTCGAGGAAGAGGAAGAACGGTCCGTAGGGCGCGGGGGTGTTCCACCACAGCGGATCGACCGGAGGTACGAAGGGTCCGCCACCGAGGGTGTAGGGACCGTATAAGTAGGGGCTGATGTGGTGGAAGGTCATCTCACCCTGGGCCGCGTAGCTGAAGACGTCGCGACTGAACAGTGGCGGGGCGACGATCATCGGCGTCGCCCAGAGCAGCAACATCCACCACAGTGACTTGAGCTTCGCGCCGGGGTGCAGTTTCATGATCTCGGCCAGACGAAGCCACACCCGCATCAGGAGTAACAGGCCGCCGTAGACCAGGACGACGGAGAGGATGTACCTCACGTCACTTGGGGTCACCGTATATTTCGCCGACGGTTCACCGAAGAACCAGGTGTTCGGCATGTCGAGCTTGAACGGGGAGTTGGTGAACGAACACCCGGCCAGGATGAGCGACATCGCCACGAACCCGAGCGCCGCGGGCTGCCAGAGGAACCGCCAGCCCTCGAAGGGCCCGGGGGTGAATCGACCGAGTGGCGTGTAGCGGCGTTCGAGCATCGAGACACCGGTCTCGAAACGCTCGGCGACCCGCTCGTAGTTTCGGCGTACCATGCTCGCCGTCGACTTAAGCCGATTCACGCCACTCCCTCCCCGCCCATTGCACCTTAATTTCCTTCACCACGTTGCGGGCAGGGTCAATCCAGACACGCTGGATTGACCTTGGTGGGCCAGGAGGGATTTGAACCCCCGTAGGCTAAGCCGTCTGGTTTACAGCCAGATCCCATTGGCCACTCGGGCACTGACCCGTGGAGCAGCCTACTAAAGCGACCGAGACGACTTCCAGGCGGCCTCGCTACCATTTGCCCATGCCCACATTCGACATCGTCTCTGAACTCGACCTCCAAGAAGTGCGTAACGCCGTCGACCAGGCCAACCGCGAGGCCGGTACCCGCTTCGACTTCAAGAACACGAACCCGGTGATCGAGTTCTCCGAAAAGGAGCTTCGTCTCTCGGCCTCGACCGAGGACCGTCTTCGCGCGCTCTACCAACTCCTCGAGGAGAAACTCGTCAAGCGCTCGGTGTCGTTGAAGTCCCTCGATCCGGGCAAGATCGAAGAGGCCAGTCAGGGCTCCGCGCGCCAAAAGGTCGGCCTGAAGGCCGGGATAACCCAGGACGTCGGCAAGCAGATCAACAAGATGGTCAAGGAGATGGGCATCAAGAACCTCAGCTCCTCGATCCAGGGCGACCAGGTTCGCGTGTCGGGGAAGCAGCGCGACGACCTGCAAAAGGCGATCGCCTTCTTCAAGGAGTCCGATCTGGCGGTGCCCCTGCAGTTCACCAACTTCCGCGACTAACCGCCCGTCGCCTCCTCGGCGTCGAGGTTCTCCTCGATCTCTTCGATCGTGTCGACCCGGAAGATCCGGTTGAAGACCATGAGCTTGAGCACCCAGAAGATCGCGAAGCTGGCCAGGTTCGTGAAGACGACGAGTCCGGTGTTGAGGAGGTGACTCCAGTGATGGGTGCGCACCTCGTGGCGCGCCCAGAGCGCGCCGAGTTGGGAGACGCCGATGCCGAGGAACGTCAGCGCCCAGAAGGGCAGTATCTCTCGTCGGACGTGACTCCTGCCCCGCTTGCCCCACGTCCAACGGCGATTCAACTGATAGGCCGGCACCGAGGCGATCAGGTTGCCCACCAGCGTGGACCAGATGACGCTCGGGATGATGTTCAGTCCGTACAACGCCGACAGGGCTAGGAACGAGACGATCGTCGAACTGGCCGAGACCATCGTGAAGCGAACTATCTTCCGGCCCTCGTGGGTCTTGGACCAGGCTCGCAGTTGGCGAAGACGAGTGGGCACCTACCAAACCTACTTTCGACACCTCGAAAACGCTGGCTGAGGCCGCGTTCGCGGCACCGTCAAAGGTCAGTCGGTCCAGATCGAGTCGAGCGGCTTGGGGTCGGGGATCGCGGAGACCTCCTCGGCCACCAGCTCCTCGTCGATCACCTTGAGCTTGTCGAAGTGGAAGATCCGGTTGAACACCAACAACTTCAGGACCCAGAAGATCGCGAAGCACAGGACGTTGGTGAACGAGACGAGCGCCGTGTTCGTGAGGTGGCTCCAGTGGTGGGCGCGCACGACGGCGCGCGCGCTGAACGCACCGATCTGACTGAAGGCGATGCCCGCGAAGGCGAGCGACCAGTACGGGACGATCTCCTTCTTGAAGGCACTCGGCCCACGCTTGCCCCAGGCCCAGAGCCGATTGAGGTGATAGGACGGCAACGTCGCGATGACGTTGCCGGCCAGTGTCGCCCAGATGACGCCGGGGATGATCTTGAGACCGTAGAAGACCCAGATCGCGGAGAACGAGACGCCGGTCGTGATGACCGAGCTGGCGGTGTAGCGAATCAACTTCTTGCCCTGGTGGGTCTTCGACCACGCGACGAAAGAGTCAATTCGTTTGCGCACGAGTTCCAGTCTAATTCGTCACGGGCCCCGCGCTCGTAGGGCGCAAGGCCTCAGATGCAACAATGGAGAATGTCCGAAGCCCTGGAGTTACTCGTTGATTTGCTGGACCTCGAACGTATCGAGGTCAACACCTTTCGGGGCCGACACCCCGAAGAGGAGCGCCAGCGCACCTTCGGCGGCCAGGTCGCGGCCCAGGCCCTGATGGCCGCGGGGCGCACCGTCGACGTCGGTCTCGTGCACTCGCTGCACTCGTACTTCCTGCGACCGGGCGATCCGAGCATCCCGATCCTCTACGAAGTCGACCGGATCCGCGACGGTCGAAGCTTCACCACGCGACGCGTCGTCGCCATCCAACACGGCCGCGCCATCTACAACATGCAGGCCAGTTTCCATACCGAAGAGGTCGGCATCGAGCACCAGTTCGATATGCCGGACGTTCCGGGACCGGAGACCATCGGACGACTCATCGACAGGATTCAAGACGCCGGTGGCGACATTGAAGAGTGGTTCTCTCGTCATCATCCGATCGACCAACGCTTCGTCGGCGAACTGCCGTGGAGTCCCGACCGGAGCAAGGAACCTCGACAACAGGTGTGGATCAGGGCCGACGGCGAGCTGCCCGACGACCCTCTGTTGCACGCGTGCGTCATCACCTACGCCAGTGACATGAGTCTCCTCGACTCGGTCCTGCGGCCGCACTCGATCCGCTGGGACAACGGGACGTTCATGGTGGCGAGTCTGGACCACTGCATGTGGTTCCATCGAGAGCTCCACGCCGACCAGTGGCTGCTCTACGACATGGATTCGCCCATCGCCCACGGCGGACGCGGCGTCGCGCGGGGCTTTCTGTTCAGCGAAGGCGGCGAACTGATGACCTCAATGGTCCAAGAGGGTCTCACTCGATTGGTGGATCCCGACAGAGTAAAGGAGCAGTCATGAGTCTCAGCGATGACGTCGCGGCCTACAGCATGGCCACGTCACAGTTCTTGGACGCCGCCACGATCGTGAATGACGACAACCTCGACCGCCACGTCGAAGGCGGTTGGAGCGCGCGCCAGGTGATCCACCACGTCGCCGACTCCGAGGCCCAGTCCTACGCGCGCCTTCGACGACTGCTCGCCGAACCGGCCGGCTCGGTCATCCAGGGTTACGACGAGGCGGGGTGGGCCGAGTGCCCACAGCTCGGCTACCGGGACCTCCCGATCGTCCACTCCCTCGAGGTCTTCAAGGCCGTTCGGATGGCGTCTCTCGACGTGCTCGGACGTCTGCGCGAAGCCGACCTCGAATGTTTCGGCGAGCACTCCGAGTCCGGTCGCTACACGCTCGCGACCTGGCTCGACGTCTACACCCAGCACCCGCACGCGCACGCCGCACAGCTGATCGAAGCGGTGAACTCCTAGCTCGGTCGTGCCGACATCGGCACGTACTTGCGTTCCTCTTCGCCGATGTAGAGCTGGCGGGGACGCGCGATCTTCACGTCCTGGGCGAGCAGCTCCTGGTAGTGCGCGAGCCACCCCGACGTGCGCGGGATCGCGAAGAGCACCGTGAGCATCTCGTCGGGGAATCCCATCGCCTGGTAGATGAGTCCGGAGTAGAAGTCGACGTTCGGATAGAGACGACGCGAGATGAAGTAGTCGTCGGCCAGCGCGATCTCCTCGAGCTTCAGGGCGATGTCGAGCAACGGGTTCTTGCCGGTCACCTTGAAGACGTCGTCGGCGGTCTTCTTGATGATCGTGGCGCGGGGGTCGAAGTTCTTGTAGACCCGGTGTCCGAATCCTTCGAGCAGGGCCTTACCCTGCTTCACTGTTTCGATGTAGGCGGGGATGTTCTCGATGCTGCCGATTTTCGTGAGCATCTTCAGGACCGCTTCGTTCGCGCCACCGTGACGCGGACCATACAGCGCGGCCGTCGCGGCGGCCGTCGCCGAGTACGGGTCGCCGTGGCTCGAGCCGACGATGCGCATCGCGGTCGTGCCGCAGTTCTGCTCGTGGTCGGCGTGCAGGATGAACAACACGTCGAGCGCGTGGGCGAGGACCGGGTCCGGCTCGTAGCGCGGCTCGGCGACCTTCCACATCATCGAGAGGAAGTTCTCGGTGTAGCCCATGCTGTTGTCGGGGTAGACGAACGGCATGCCGACCGAGAAGCGGTGCGCCGCGGCGGCGAGGGTGGGCATCTTGGCGATGAGTCGCACGACCTGGCGGTGCAGGATATCCGGGTCGTCCAGTATCTTCGCGTCCTTGTAGTACGTCGAGAGCGCGGCGATCGCCGAGACGAGCATGCCCATCGGGTGCGCGTCGTAGTTGAAACCCTCGAGGAAGCGCTTGCGCACGTTCTCGTGGATGTACGTGTGGTGCGTGACCTCGGTCTGCCACTCGGCCGCCTGGGCCTCGTTGGGTAGTTCGCCGTAGTTGAGCAGGTAGGCGACCTCGATGTACGTGGAGTGCTCGGCCAACTGTTCGATCGGGTAGCCGCGGTAGCGCAGGATGCCGAGGTCGCCGTCGACGTACGTGATGGCCGACTCGGCGGCCGCGGTATAGAGGAACCCGGGGTCGTAGAACCAGACGCCGGGCACGGCTTTGGAGAACTCCGTCGCGGCCACGCCGCCCTTGTCGATGGGGATCTCTCGAGTCTCACCAGTGCGGTTGTCGGTCACGGTAATGGACTCAGACACAGTTCCTCGATTCCTTAAGGGGGCGAGACCATCGTATGCGAACTCACCGGTAAGGCCACCGATTCACGGGTGTACGGAAGGTGACAGTTCAACTGGGCGGCAACGCGCCGGGCGGTGACATCTCGACCCGGTAGCTCTTCGAGCGCGTCAGATCCGCCGACGCCGGGGCGCCCGAGATTCGGATGTCGAGGGTGCCCCGTTCGCTCGGGACGACCGCAATCTCTTGGGCGATGAAGGCGTAGGACTGCAGGGGCGCCAGTTCGACGTGGAAGGTCTGTCGCTGTGGCGGGAGCGGTCCGTTGGACGGACTCATCGTCACCTGGAGCGAGAGTGACTGCTCGACGAATCCGGTGTTCACGACCGACACGGCGAGGCGGATCTTCGCGACCGGTGGAAGTAGCAAGACGCCCCGTCGAGCCGGCAACGGGGACGGTTGCACCGACACCGCGGCGATCCCGATGCCGCGCACCACCGCCAGTGACGTCGAGCCCGTCAACGTCGTCACACCGCTCTCGGAGAAGACCTGCGCGCTCGATGACGTCAACGAGTCAAGTCGCACGATCCCCGGTTCGTGACGCAACGCGAAACGATCCCTGTTCCACGTGACCCCACTCTCGATGAGCGAGTGCGCGGGGTCGGTGACCGTGACGGAGGCCATCGGCGAGGCCGCGGGCAGCGTCAGGGCGTCCGTGATCTTCGTGAAGATCTCCTCGTAGTCGTTAACGCGCGTCGCGGTGACGTCGGCGATCTTGTCGTTGACGTCGTGCGCGAGTTTGGGCCGGCGCAGGAGGTCGGCGGCGGCCGACCAGTTCGACAGCTGCTGTCCGAGTTGATCGAGACGGGCGTCGAAGACGGGACGAGTGAGGGTCGAGCCGTTGCGCAACAGCCGCGCCAGTCGCGCGTCGAAGTCGTTCTGTTGAACGATCAGCGCGTTCGCCAGGGCGGCGAAGCTCCGGTCCTCGCTGCGTTGGTTCGTGATCGCCGCGTGGGCCGAGCGCGAAACGTCCCTCGCGAAGACCAGCACGACCAGGGTCGCGACCAACGCGATCGTGAGGAACAACGAGTGACGGCGACGTTGCGCGCGTGTACGGGCCACGAAGGAAGAACTTACTCCCCGAGGTTTTTGTTACTCGTCGTCGAAGATGTCGAGTTCGAGGATCTCCGCGGCGCCCTCCGGCAGAGCGTTCTCATCGTCAATCCCCCACTTGTCCTCGTTCAAGGGACTCGTCAGTCGATCGACCGACGCGAGCTCGGGCAAGTCCTTCGCGCGATGTGCACCGCCGAACGTACGCATGTTCTTGGCGATCGGAATCAATCGACCCTCGATGGATCCCAGCATGGCGTTGTAATCACGCACCGCCGAGTCCAACGACTTGCCCATCTTCCCCACCGGCTCGGCGACTTTGCGGATCCGGTCGAACAACGTGTTGGCGTTCTGAGCGATTCGCTCTGCGTTGACGGCGATCTGCTGCTGATGGACGATGAACGCGACCGACCACAGCAGCGAGAGAAGATTCGTCGGTCCCACGATGACGACGTGTTGGCTCGCCGCGTGGGCGAGCAGCTCCGGGTCGGCGTCGAGTGCGGCCGACATCGCGAAGTCGCTCGGAATGAAGCACACGACGAACTCCGGCGCCGGCGACACGCCCTCCCAGTAGCTCTTGTCGCTCAACGTCTTCACGTGACTGCGAAGGTCGCGCGCGTGCTTGGCCAGCAACTCACGTCGGGTGTCAACGTCCTCTTCGTCCAGTGACTTTTCGAACGCGTCGTACGGGAACTTCGCGTCCACCGCGACTCGAACGCCGTTGGGCAGATTGACGACGCAGTCGGGACGGATCGGTTGCCCTTCGTCGTTGGAGGTCGTCACCTGCAGTTCGTAGTCGATACCCTGTCGAAGCTGCGACGCGCTCATCACGTTGGCGAGTTGGATCTCGCCCCACGCGCCACGCTGCGAGCTTCGTCCAAGCAATTGATTGAGACGCTGCGTCTCGTACTGCGTCTTCTGCTGGGCCTCGAGCAGTTCGGCCGCCTTGTTCTTGACATCCGAGAGCGCTCCGGCGTTCAAGGTATTGAAGTCGGCGATGCTCTGCTTGTACTCGCCCAGCAGCACTTCGAGGGGTTCCAGTGTCGAATCCAGTTTCGACTCCCGAAGGTTCTGCGTCTCCTCCTGAGACCGACTGAAACGCCGAACGGTCTCTTCGAGCGCTTCGGCAGAGAGGACCTTGAACGTGTCGCCCATCTTCGACATCGCGGTCTCGTGTTCGGCGCGTTGTCGCTCCAGTCGTTCGTTCGCCTCGGTCAGTTGAGAGTCGCGCACCTTGAGGTCGGCCTCGGCCCTCAGCACCTCCTCGCGAGTCGACTGCGACCGCTTGATCGTGTAGGACCACGTCACCGCCACGCCCACGGCGAGGCCCACGACTGCGCTGATCACTGCAACCATTCGATCCCTTTCTCCCAGACGTTCCCACCCTAGGGAGGTGCTGTAACGCGAGCGGTAACCTTTGGCCATGAATCGGCTGTTTGGTAACCGCTCCGAACCGGAAATCGAGGTCCCGCTGGTCGCGACGGCCGACGAGTCACTGCGACCTCAGATCGTCCAGATCTTCGCGTTGGTGGGTGAGGCCATGGCCGGCGCGACGCACGCGTTGCTCTCGGGCGACCGCGAACTGGCCAAGAGCGTGGTCGACAAGGACATCGCCATCGACGACCTCGTGAACGCCCTCGTGAACGCCGCCGAACGACAGTTGGTCGAGAACGAGTCGCTGAACATCGCCGATCGCCGTCGGCTCCTCACGCTGCTGCGAATCCTGCCCGAGGTCGAGCGCAGCGGCGACCTCGCCGAGCACATCGCACGGCGCGCGGCGCGCGGACTCGGCGTGGAGATGTCGCCGCGCAGTCGTGGTCTCGTCGAACGGATGGGCGAGGTCGCGTCCACGATCTGGCGCGAGGCGACCGACGTCATCATCGACGGCAAACTCGAAGCGGCCGGCGCCATCGAAGAGATCGACGACGAGCTCGACGACCTGCACGTCTCGTTGACGGCCGAACTGACGTCCGGATCGATGACGCTGCCCGTCGCCGTCGAGCTGGCACTGCTGGCGCGCTTCTACGAGCGATTCGGCGACCACTGCGTCAATCTGGCGCGCCGACAGGTCGGGCGCAACGGCCCCGACTAACGAAGCGCGAGCAGCTCTTCGGCTATCTGCACCGCGTTGAGTGCGGCGCCCTTGCGCAGGTTGTCGTTGCTGATGAAGAAGGTGAGTCCATTCGAGACGGTTTCGGCGCGACGAATCCGCCCGACGTAGCTGGGGTCCTTGCCGGCCGCGAGCCGCGGCATCGGTAGTTCACACACCTCGACACCGTCGGCCGCGTCGAGCAACTCCGTCGCTTGCTCGGGCGACAGCGGCCGATCGAAGCTCGCGGTGATGGCGAGGGAGTGACCGGTGAAGACCGGGACACGCACGCACGTCACGTCGACGAGGAGCCCAGGGATCTCGAGGATCTTGCGACTCTCGTCGCGGAACTTCTTCTCCTCGTTGGTCTCGAGCATGCCGTCATCCACGATGGTGCCGGCGAGCGGAATCACGTTGTGCGCGATCGTGGCCGGGAACTTGACCCCGGAGTCCAAGGGGAAGGCCGACCCGTCGAAGGCGAGGATGCGCACGTCGCCACCTTGGGTCTTCTCCAACTGATTCGACAGTTCGTCGACGCCCTCTCGCCCGGAGCCGCTCACTGACTGGTACGTCGACACGACGATCGATCGCAGTCCCGCCGCCACGTGCAGCGGCTTCAGCACCGGCATCGCGGCCATCGTCGTGCAGTTCGGGTTCGCGACGATCCCCTTGGGAATCGTGCGCAGGGTGTGAGCGTTGACCTCAGAGACCACCAACGGGACGAGGGGGTCCATGCGCCACGCGGAGGAGTTGTCGATCACGATCACGCCGGCGGCGGCCATCCTCGGTGCCAATACCTTCGAAGAGGTCGCGCCGGAGGACGTCAGCGCGATGTCGAGTCCCGAGAAGTCGGCCGTCGAGGCGTCTTCCACTTCGATCGATTCGCCGTCCCAGTCCAGGGTCGAACCGGCCGACCTCGAGGAGGCGAAGAAGCGGATCACTTCGACGGGAAAGGCCCGTTCGCGAAGGATCTCGCGCATGACCGTGCCCACCTGGCCCGTGGCTCCGACGACGGCGACTCGCATGAGTGAAGTCTACGGGACCCGGTTTGCCCCGTTACGCCGCGTCGAGACCGAACGCCGTGTGCAGGTGGCGCACGGCGTCGGCCACCCTCTCGGCGCGCATCACGCACGAGATCCGAATCGAGCTCGTCGAGATCATCTCGATGTTGATGCCGTTCTCCGAAAGCGTCTCGAACATCAACGCGGTGACGCCGGGATTCGACTTCATGCCGGCGCCGATGATCGACACGCGTCCGATGTTGTCGTCGCTCGTGACCTCGGTCGCGCCGATCTCGTCCTTCACTGTGTCGCACGCTTCGCTCGCGGCCGCGAGGTCGGTCTTGGCGACCGTGAACGAGATGTCGGTGATCCCCTTGGCACTCGTGTTCTGCACGATCATGTCGAGGTTTATGCCCCGGTTGGCGAGTTCGCGGAAGAGTCGCGCCGCCACGCCCGGTCGGTCGGGCACGCCGCCCACGGTGATCTTCGCCTCTGACGTGTCATCGGTCACGGCCGATACGACGGCTTCTTCCATGGTGGGGTCCTCCTCCACAATCCAGGTTCCTGGTTCCCAGGTAAAACTCGAGCGAACGTGCAGCGGTACGCCGTGGCGACGGGCGAACTCGACGGAGCGCAGCATCAAGACCCGCCCGCCCGTGGCCGAAATCTCCATCATCTCGTCGAAGGAGACCTTCGGGATGCGACGGGCCTTCGTGACGACACGCGGGTCGGCCGAGAAGACGCCCGTGACGTCGGTGTAGATCTCACAGACGTCGGCCTTCAGGGCCGCGGCCAACGCGACGGCCGTGACGTCTGAGCCGCCGCGGCCGAGCGTCGTGATGTCGCGATCGGTGGAAACCCCTTGGAATCCGGCGACGACTGGCACGAGCCCAGCGTCCAGCGCCTCACGGATTCGATCGGGACGCATCTCGAGGATCTTGGCGCGGGTGTGGTCGTTGTCGGTGATGATGCCGGCCTGGCTGCCGGTGAAGGAGGCCGAGTCCACGCCGCACGCGCCGAGCGCCATGGAGACGAGCGCCATCGAAATCCGCTCGCCCGCGGTGAGCAGCATGGCGAGCTCGCGCGGTGGTCGAGTCGGTGAGACGTCGTCGGCGAGTCGAATGAGGTCATCGGTGAACTTGCCCATGGCCGAGACCACGACGACGACGTCATTGCCGGCCGCGCGCGTCCTCGCCACGTGGTCGGCGACCGCCCGGATCCGATCGGCATCGCCCACCGACGTACCGCCGAACTTCTGAACGATCAACGCCATGGAATCAAAGGTTACTTGAGGCAAACAGAGCACTTCTGAGGTCAGAGTAAAGTCGCACCCATGGCAACTACCAAACGTGAACGTCAAAAGGCCGCGCGCCGAATCAAAATGGAAGCGCTGCAACGACGCGCGAAGCGCCGCCAGAACACTCGTCGCGGCATCATCGTCGGGATCGTGGCCATCGTCGTGCTCGGCACCGGTGCACTGCTCTTCGCCGGCAAGTCACCCACCACGACCACCACGACGTCCCCGACGACGACCGTTCCCGCGGGCACGACGACCACGTTGCCGGCGCCCGTGCACCTGACCTTCTCGCCCGTGACCGATCCCTCGCCCGCGGGTGTCTCGGGCAAGCAACCGACACTGGTCGTACCGCCGGGCGCACCGCCGACGAAGCCCGAACTCGCCAACCTGATCACCGGCACCGGCCCGGCCGTCGTCCAGGGCGACAACCTCACCGTGCAGTACGTCCTCGCCGACTACGCCTCGCGCAAGGTCATCCAGACCTCGTGGACCTCCAAGGCCTTCACCTTCACCGAGGGCGAGGGCGGTCTGATCCCCGGCTGGACCGCGGGGATGTACGGCATGAAGGTCGGCGGTCGTCGTGAGTTGATCCTCCCGCCCGTCGACGCCTACGGCGTCAGCCCCCCGGACGGCATCCCGAAGAACGACACACTGATCTTCATCATCGACCTCTTAAAGTTGACCAAATGAGCGACCACATCCCCAACCCCGACGGCTCGAGCGAGAGGCGACAGAAGTTCTCGGCGGCGCCCCCGATGATCATCGACACCACGAAGGACTACACCGCCACGATGGTGACCTCCAAGGGGACGCTGGAGATCGTCCTCGACGCGATCGGAGCCCCGACGACGGTGAACAGCTTCGTCTACCTCGCGCGCTGGCACTACTACGACGGCATCGTCTTTCACCGCGTGATCCCCGGTTTCGTCCTGCAGGGCGGTGACCCGACCGGGACCGGCGCGGGCGGCCCGGGCTACAAGTTCAACGACGAGTTACCCAAGGCCGGTCGCTACGAAATCGGCTCGCTCGCCATGGCCAACGCCGGTCCGCACACGAACGGCTCCCAGTTCTTCGTGATCTCCGGACCCGACGGCGTCCGACTCCCGCCGCTCTACGCACTCTTCGGCAAGGTCGTCAAGGGACTCGACGTCGTCGAGGCGATCAACGCGATCGGCACGTCATCGGGCAAGCCCAAAGAGGACGTCGTCATCGAATCGGTGACCATCGTCGAGTCTTAGAGTTCGACGACGTCGGGGCCGAGCGTCACGACGACGTCGCCCGCGAGCACACGCCATTGGTCACCGTCGTGGCCGACGATGCCCGTCGGACCGATGGCCACCAACACGACATCCTTCAACAGCGAACGCGTTCGACGCATCTGCTCATCGCTTGACGGCACGCAGAGGGCGGCGCCCCTGCGAAAGCCGAGTCCCGACGCCGGTGCGCCCCCTCGAGGGTCGATCATGACCTCGCAGATGGCGGAGGCGACTTCACCAACCGCCACCAGCGTCGATGCCATGTTGATGGCGTCACCGAAGTCGTTCGCACGCCACACCGCGCGTGCGTGCAGCGCCGACCCGTCGCACAGTACGACCACGTCGGCGTTCAGGACTCGGTTGGCGTAGTAGTCGTCGTCGGTCGTGGCCCGTTCGGTCACCATCAGTGTCTCCACGTGGACGTCGAAGTCGTCGAACGCCGAGCTCGTGAGCAGCGACGCCTCGGTGACTCCGGTGAACGCCGCCGCCGTTGGGACGATGACGACATCGTCGCCCTCGCGCAACTCGAGTGGTCCGTCGCGAAGCAGCGTTCGAAGTGCGTCGAGCGATCCGACCGCGAACGTCGAGGACCCCATTCATGGAGTCTCGCATCTGGAGCGTTTCGGGGTGACTAGTAATGTCTCTTAATGGCCTTCCAAAGAATCGGCGTACTCGGCTCGGGCATCATGGGCAGCGGCATCGCCGAGGTCGCGGCCGCCACGGGCGCGACGGTGATCGTCCGATCGCGAAGCCACGCGACGACCGACGCCATGCTCGCGACGATGGCGAAGTCACTGGCCCGCCAGGTCGAGAAGGGCAAGCGCACCCAAGAGGAGGCGGACGCCACCATCGCGCGCGTCTCGGCGACCACGCACCTGAGCGACCTGTCCGACTGTGACTTCGTCATCGAGTCGGTGATCGAGGACCTTGAGGTGAAGCGTGCGGTCTTTCGCGAACTGAACGCGGTCGTGAAGCCCGACGCCATCATGGCGACGAACACCTCGACGCTCTCGGTCATCGAGTTGGCGATGGAGACCTCGCGACCGGAGCGGGTCTGCGGTCTGCACTTCTTCAACCCCGCACCGGCGATGTCACTCGTCGAAGTCGTTCGACCGATCTGCGCCAGCGACGAGACGATGGCGGCCGTCACCGAGTTCGTGCTCGCCTGCGGCAAGGAACCGGTCAACGTGAAGGACCAGGCCGGTTTCGTCGTCAACGCGCTGCTCTTTCCGTACCTCAACAACGCCGTGCGTCTGCTCGAGCAGGGCGTGGCGACCAAGGAGGGCATCGACATCGCGATGAAGGGCGGGTGCGGGTTCCCGATGGGACCGTTCGCGCTGTTGGACCTCGTCGGACTCGACACGTCGCTGGCGATCCTCGACGCCCTGTTCGCCGAGTTCGCCGAACCGAACTTCTCGCCGCGACCGTTGCTGCGTCGCATGGTCTCGGCCGGCCAGCTGGGGCGCAAATCCGGTTCGGGCTTCTACGATTACCCACGCTGATGCGATCGAAACGGGAGAGATGACCCCACGTTCCAAGCCCTGGGTGATGCGGACGTACTCCGGTCACTCCAGCGCGGTCGCCTCGAACGAGCTCTACCGCGCGAACCTCGCCAAGGGTCAGACCGGTCTATCGATCGCCTTCGACCTGCCGACCCAAACGGGGTACGACCCGGACGACCCGGCCGCCGCCGGCGAGGTCGGCAAGGTCGGCGTGCCGGTCGCGCACCTCGGCCACATGCGCCAACTCTTCGAGGGGTTACCGCTCGCGGAGATGAACACGTCGATGACCATCAACGCCACCGCCGCCTGGCTCTGGGGACTGTACCTGGCGCTGGCCGAGGAAGAGGGCGTCGACCCCAACCAGCTTCAGGGCACGACCCAGAACGACATCGTGAAGGAGTACCTCTCGCGCGGCACCTACATCTTCGCGCCCGAACCCTCCAAGCGACTCATCGTCGACATGATCGCCTACGGACACGACCACGTCGCGAAGTGGAACCCGATCAACGTCTGTAGCTATCACCTCCAGGAGGCCGGCGCGACCCCGGTCCAGGAGATCGCGTACTCCCTGGCGACCGCGATCGACGTCCTCGACGCGGTGCGCGACTCGGGCAAGATCGAACCCGCACGGATGCCGCACGTGGTCGGACAGATCTCGTTCTTCGTGAACGCCGGCGTGCGCTTCATCGAAGAGATCGCCAAGATGCGCACCTTCACGCAGATGTGGGACGAGATCTGTCGCACTCGCTACGGCGTCGAGGACCCGTCGCTTCGACGATTCCGCTACGGCGTTCAGGTCAACTCGCTCGGACTCACCGAACAACAGCCCGAGAACAACGTGCAGCGCATCGTCTTGGAGATGCTCGGTGTCACGTTGTCCGCCGACGCCCGCGCCCGCGCCCTGCAGCTACCGGCGTGGAACGAAGCGCTCGGGCTTCCGCGCCCCGCTGACCAGCAGTGGAGCCTGCGCATGCAACAGGTCCTCGCCTTCGAGAGCGACCTCCTCGAATACCCGGACATCTTCGCCGGCTCCTCGGTGATGGAGGCCAAGGTCCGCGAACTGACGCTCGGCGCGCGCGACGAACTCGAGGACGTATTGGCGCTCGGCGGCGCGTTCTCGGCCATCGAGGAACTGAAGAGTCGACTCGTCGCCAGCCAGTCCCTGCGCGTCGCGCGAATCGAGTCCGGCGAACAGGTCGTCGTCGGCGTAAACCGGTTCACCGAGACCGCGGAGTCGCCGCTGACGAGTGACAACGCGATCGAGACCATCATGACCGTGGACCCGGCGGTCGAGCGTCAGTTGATCGACGACGTCGTTCGCTGGCGTTCGTCGCGCGACCAGGGGGCGGTCGCCGCCGCGCTCGACGACCTCGCTCGCGTGGCGAGGAGCGACGAAACGGGCGACAACATCATGGTGCCCACGATCGCCCTGGCCAAGGCCGGCGGCACGACCGGCGAATGGGCCAACGCCCTGCGCGAGGTCTTCGGGGTGTACCGCGCGCCCACCGGTGTGCGCGCCGGCGTCGGCGAACGCGGCGAACTCTTCGCGACGCTCGTCGCACGCTCGAAGGCGGTCAGCGACCACCGCGGTCGGCCGCCGAAACTGCTCGTCGCCAAACCGGGACTCGACGGCCACTCCAACGGCGCCGAGCAGATCGCCGTCGCGGCTCGCGACGCGGGATTCGAGGTCGTCTATCAGGGCATCCGACTCTCCCCCGAGGAGATCGTCGCGGCCGCGCGCGACGAGGACGTCGACGTCATCGGGCTCTCGATACTCTCGGGCTCGCACCTGGCTCTCGTTCCGCGCATCCTCGAGTGCCTGCGCGCGAGCGACCTCGACGTCCGAGTCGTCGTCGGTGGGATCGTGCCACCGGAGGACGCCGCGTCGCTGCTCGACTCGGGCGTCGTGGCGGTCTACACGCCCAAGGACTTCTCCCTCGCCGCGATCATGAGCGACCTGTTGGCTATCGTCGAAGGGCTCAGCCCAGTCGCGGTCGACGATTAGCGAACGGCGAGGCGTTGAACCAGCGTCCGGAGAATCGCCAGTTCGACACCTGGTCGGTCACGACGACCGACTCCTCGCTCGCCAGTACCTCTTCGGCCGCGGCCACGAGGGCCGCCAACTCGTCCGGTGACAGCTGCGGCCTCGGCGTCAAGCCGTAGTTCACAGGGGGACGTTTCCGTGCTTGCGCTTCGGCAGGTCCTCGCGCTTGCTGCGCAGTAGGTCGAGCGAACGACAGAGTATCCGTCGCGTCTCGGCCGGGTCGATGACCTCATCGATGAAGCCGCGCTCCGCGGCGATGTACGGCGACGCGTACTGCTCCTCGTACTCCTCGATCAACTGCTTGCGCAACGTCGGGGGATCGTCGGAGTTCATGAGGTCGCGGCGGTGGACTATCTCCACGGCGCCGGCCGAACCCATGACCGCGAGTTCCGCGGTCGGCCAGGCGAAGGCGAGGTCCGCGCCGATCGACTTGGAGTTCATGACGACGTAGGCGCCGCCGTAGGCCTTGCGGGTGACGACCGAGATCCGCGGCACCGTCGCCTCGCAGAAGGCGTAGAGCAACTTGGCACCGTGACGGATGATGCCGCCGTACTCCTGGTCGGTGCCGGGCATGAAGCCGGGCACGTCGACGAAGGTGACGATCGGGATGTTGAAGGCGTCACAGGTTCGCACGAAGCGCGCGGCCTTCTCACTGGAGTCGATGTCGAGCACGCCCGCCAGCACGTTGGGTTGATTCGAGACGATGCCGACGCTGTGCCCGTCGATGCGCGCGAAGCCGCACGTGATCTGCTGGGCGAAGGTGGCGTGCACCTCCATGTAGTCCCCGCCGTCGACGACCGAGGCGATGACCTTCTTCATGTCGTAGGGCAGGTTGGGCGACGAGGGCAGGATGTCGCGCAGGTCCTCGCACAGTCGGTTGGGGTCGTCGCCGGTCAAGATCCGCGGCGCCTCCTCCATGTTGTTCGACGGCATGAAGGACAGGAGGTAACGGACCTCATCCAGCACGCTCTTCTCGTCGGGCATCACGAAGTTCGCGACGCCGGACTTGGTCGCGTGGGTCAGTGCGCCACCGAGTTCTTCTAAGGTGACGTCCTCACCGGTGACGGTCTTGACGACGTCGGGGCCGGTGATGAACATGTGGCTCGTGTCCTTCACCATGAAGATGAAGTCGGTCAGCGCCGGGGAGTAGACGCCCCCACCGGCGCACGGACCGAGGATCACCGAGATCTGCGGCACGACGCCCGAGGCGCGGGCGTTGCGGATGAAGATCCCGCCGTAGGCGTGGAGCGCGGCGACGCCCTCTTGGATCCTCGCGCCGGCGCCGTCGTTGAGTCCGATGATCGGCAGGCCCATGGTCGTCGCCATGTCCATGATCTTGTGGATCTTCTCGCCGTGGGTCTCGCCGACCGCGCCGCCGAAGACGGTGAAGTCCTGGGAGAAGACGCAGACCTTTCGACCGTCGATCTTGCCGTATCCGGTGATCACACCGTCGGTGTAGGGACGCGTCTCCTCGAGGCCCATGCCCGACGCCACGTGACGGTTCAACATGTCCAGTTCCTGGAAGGTGTCCTCGTCGAGGAGGTACTCGATGCGCTCGCGCGCGGTCATCTTGCCCCGGGCCTGGTGGCGCTCGATGGCCTTCTCACCGCCGGCCACTCGAGCCTCGGCCTTGCGAGCTTCGAGCTCGGCCAGGCGATCAGCCATTGAATGCTCCATGAGTTGCAAGGCTACCCAAACGGCACCGACGGCGTTCCCTGACGCGCCGTTCGCACGTCAACGTCATTCCAGAGCGCGCCGATCGACGCCTTTACCGGCGAGTACGTCGTTCGTCGTCGCGCGACGTCGGCTGACCCGACGTCCGGCTCCATCGAGACACAACTCCACCACAAGAGTCACGGTGGCGCGTCATCAGGTGTAACAATCGAGGAATGGTCGCAATTCTGGGAGTCACGTTGGTGCTCAGCATCATCGCGGGCCTTTGGTATGGCGTCCCGGCCCGTCGTCGGCTCCGCGAGGCCCAGGAAAGGTTGGCGGCGCGCGAGCGCGACGTGGCCGATATGATCCTCGCGTCCTCCGAGGCGTTCGTCTCGTTTGACGCCAACGGTGCGATCACGACGTGGGGCGCAAACGCCGAACAGCTCTTTGGTTGGGACCCCCCCTACGTCATGGGCAAGAACATCACCGACACGCTCATCGCCGTCCTCCAGCGCGAGGCCTACGACAACGATCTGAACAGCTGGCGCACCGGGACGACGTCGGCCTTCATCGGACATCGCGTGGGGACCACCGCGCTGCACCGCGACGGCCACGAGTTCTCCGTGGACATGATGATCTGGGCGAGAAGGAACGGGGGCTACAACGCGTTCATTAGTGAAGTCGCCAGCGGAGCGCCCGGTGAACCCGAGGTCCTCGACGCTCCCTCGACGACGCCACTGACCGACCCACTGACCAGCCTCGGCAATCGGCAGCTGCTGGAAAAGGACCTCGCCATCTACGAAGGTCAAGTCGCTCGCTACGGGCTCCGCAGCTGCATCGCGTTGATCGACATCGACAACTTCAAGAGATTCAACGACCGCTACGGTCGCGAACGGGGTGACGAGGTCATCGTCGCCATCGCCGAGCAGCTCGCCAGTCGCTCGCGCTCCGGTGACGCGGTCTATCGCGTCGGCGGCGACGAGTTCATCTGTCTCTTGCCCGAGCAGACGCTCGAGACCGGCGCCGTCGCGGTGAATCGAATGCGTCGCAGCATCGCCGAACTCGCCATCCCCGACGAGGACTCCCCCACTGGCGTCCTCACCGTCAGCACGGGGATGGCCCTGCTCGACGCCGAACACTTGAAGGCCTCGGCCGAGCTGATGAAGGACGCTGAAGACTCGCTCTCCCAGATGAGAGAGGGCGAGACGAGTCAACGCGAATCCGACGGCACCGACCATCCGATGCCGTGGAGTTGACGGCGCGCCAACTTCTCAGTGGGTCTCTTCGACCAACTCGATGAGCGTCCCGAAGGAACTCTTCGGGTGCACGAACGCGACGATCGTTCCCCGTGAACCCGGTCGCGGCGTGTCGTCGATCACCCGCACGCCACTCGCCTTCACGGCGTCGAGTGATTCGGCGCAGTTGTCGACCCGATACGCGATGTGGTGCAGTCCCTCGCCGTTCTTCGCGAGGTACTTCGCGACCGGTGAATCGTCGCGCGTCGGTGTGAGGAGCTGAATGTAGGAGTCGGCGACCTTCACGAGCGCTTCGTCGACGCCGTCGGTCTCGACGACCTCGCGGTGGACGACCTCGGCGCCGAAGACCGACGCGTACCACGCGATGGCGGCGTCGAGGTCGTGGACGGCGATCGCGACGTGGTCGATCTCGGTGAGCCGTGAGGTCACGTCGCCTCCTCATCGTGTCGACGGAAGATCGTCAGTCGCTCCTCGCCGACGCGCGCACGCATCTCCGGGTCCGTGACGCCGAGGCCCTCTTCGGGCGCGACGCAGAGGATGCCGATCTTGCCCTCGTGTCGGTTGTGGTGCATCTCGTAGGCCGCTTCGCCGGCCTCTTCGAGGGGGAAGACCGCCGACAGGGGCGGAACGACCTTGCCGTCGATAATCGTTTGGTTCGCCGCCCAGGCCTCGCGGTAGTTGGCGAAGTGCGAACCCTTGATGGTCTTCAGCTTCATCCACAGGTGACGATTGTCGTACTCGATCATGTAGCCGGTGGTCGCGGCGCAGGTCACGATCGTGCCTCCACGCTTGGCGACGAAAACGCTCGCGCCCATGGTGGAACGTCCGGGGTGCTCGAACACGATGTCGGGGTCCACGCCCACGAGGTCGCGGATGTCCTTGCCGAGGCGTCGCCACTCGCTCTCGTCCTGGGTGTGCTCGTCCTTCCAGAACCGGTAGTCCTTCACTCGACGATCGATGACGTGCGCACAGCCCAACTCGCGCAACGTCTCGGCCTTGGCGTCGCTCGAGACGACGCCGACCGGCGTGCCGCCGGAGTTCAACACGTGCTGCACGGCGAAGGACCCGAGTCCGCCCGACGCCCCCCAGACGAGCACCACGTCGCCCTGGGTCACCGGGGCGCCGTTGCGCGACACGAGCATCCGGTACGCCGTGGAGTTGCACAACGCGTTGACGCTGGCCTCCTCCCACGTGAGGTGGGTCGGCTTGGGCATCAGCTGATTCGCCTTCACGACCGCGATGTCGGCCAGTCCCCCGAAGTTGGTCTCGAATCCCCAGATTCGCTGGTTGCTCGTGAGCATCGAGTCGTCGTGACTCGACGGGTCCTGGTCGTCGACGTAGTTGCAGTGCACGGTGACCTCGTCACCGACCTTCCAGTTGCGTACCGCCGAGCCGGCCCGCAGGACCACGCCGGCGGCGTCGGAGCCGATCACGTGATAGTCCAGCGCGTGACGTTGTCCCCAGTACGACTCCTTGCCCAGTCGGTCGAGGAAGCCGAACGTCGGCAACGGTTCGAAGATGCTCGTCCAGACCGTGTTGAAGTTGATCGACGACGCCATCACCGCGATCACGACCTCGTTATTGGCGATCGGGGGGATCGGTACCTCGTCGACGTGCAGGCTCCGCCGGGGGTCCTTGTCGCGACTGTCCATGCCGTCGAACATCGTCTGTTCGTCGCGGCGCACGAAGAGCGCGCGGGTCGTGGCCGGCATCTCGGTCGCCGCTAACTCCTCGGCCGAAGCACCGGAGCGCACCGCGTCGAGAATCTCGCTCATCCCGGCGAGGTTAGTTGGCGCGGCGACATCGCTCGGCTGAGCAGGGTGGTTGACGATGGAGACGCCGTACCGCGAACGACCGATTCGGAGTCGCGGGCGCGGCGTCTAAAGTCGACCTGTTGCGTTCATTCGCGAGAAGGAGTCTCCATGTCACGAAGCGTCATAGTCGCCGGTACTCGAACGGCCATCGGAAAGTTGTCGGGCGCCTTCGCGTCCTTGAGCGCCCAGGACCTGGGTGGCGCCGCCATCAAGGGCGTGCTCGATCGCACCGGTGTCGATCCGTCCAGTGTCGACCTCGTCCTGATGGGCCAGGTCCTCCAGGCCGGCCAGGGCCAGATCACGGCTCGCCAGGCCGCCGTGAAGGGCGGCATCCCGATGACCGTCCACGCCACCACTATTAATAAGGTCTGCCTCTCCGGGCTCCAGACCATCTACCTCGCCGACCTGATGATCCGCGCCGGTGAGGCCGACGTGATCATCGCCGGGGGCATGGAGTCCATGACCAACGCGCCGTACCTGTTGCCGGGGGCGCGCGCCGGCTATCGCCTGGGCGACCAGAAGGTCGTCGACTCGATGATGTTCGACGGCCTGACGTGCGCCTTCGACCAGTGCGCGATGGGGCTCTCGACCGAGAAGTACAACCACGGCCGCGTCAGCCGCGAGCGACAAGACGAGTTCTCGGCCCGCAGCCACCAACTCGCCGCGGCGGCGATCGCCGCGGGCAAGTTCGCCGAGGAGATCGTCGCGGTCGCGGTACCGCAGCGAAAGGGTGACCCCGTCATGGTCGACATCGACGAGGGCGTCCGGGGCGAGACGACCGTCGAGTCACTCGCGAAGTTACGCGGGGCCTTCGAGAAGGACGGCACCATCACCGCCGGGAACGCCTCGCAGATCTCCGACGGCGGTGCGGCGGTGCTCGTCATGTCCGTAGAGCGCTGTGAACAGCTCGGTCTGACCCCGCTCGGTGAACTCGTGAGCTACGGCCAGGTCGCGGGACCCGACGCCTCTCTGCTCACGCAGCCTTCGCACGCCATCATGCAGGCGGCGAAGAAGGCCGACCTCGACGTCAAGGGGCTCGACCTCTTCGAGATCAACGAGGCCTTCGCCGCCGTCGGACTCGCGTCGGTGGACGACCTCGGGGTCGATGAGGCGAAGGTCAACGTGAACGGCGGCGCCATCGCCCTCGGTCACCCGGTCGGCATGTCCGGGACGCGCCTCGCGCTCTCGGCCCTGACCGAACTGCGTCGACGCGGTGGCGGCGTGGCCGCGGTCGCGCTCTGTGGCGGCGGCGGCCAGGGCGACGCCGCGATACTTCGCAGCCTCTAGACCGGGATGTAGCTCGCGACGACCTCGTAGCGTTCGAGCCCGACCGGGCGATCATCGGGCAGCGCCAGCACGAAGGCCCCGCCCAGGGGATAGTGGTCGCCGCGCAACGCCTTTGGCAGGTCCTTCGCCAGGGTGATCATCACCTCGTGCACCGTGGGGTTGTGGCCCACGACCAGGAGTGAGGTCGTCACCGGGTCGATCGCGGCGAGGTCGATCAGGAGGTCCTCGGCGCTCACCTCGCGACGGCCGTTGTAGATCAGTTCACTGAACTCGCAACGTTCGACGAACATCGTCCCGTGGAAGGCCCGACGGTAGGTCTCTCGCGTGCGCGCGGCCGCACTCACGAGCGCCGTCGTCGGCCCGTACTGTCCGAGTTCAGCGGGGTCCTTCGCCCACGCGCGCAGCCGCTCGCACTCGTCTCGCCCGCGCTTGTTGAGGGTGCGCGCGAAATCCGACTCACCGGGCTTGGCCGGCGAAGACTTCGCGTGTCGAACCACCGTCAGATACCGCATCCGAGAAGTCTGGCCTAATTCCGTCACCGATACCACCGGCGCGTTCGTTTAGCGTTGGGGCGTGCATGCGTCCCTGTCGTACTTCCAGGCCATCGTCATGGGACTCACACAGGGCATCACCGAACTCTTCCCGGTGTCCAGCCTCGGCCACGGCGTGCTGCTACCCGGTCTCCTCGGCTGGCACAACCTCGTGAACTCCCAGTCGGCCCAGGAGTCGTTCTTCCTGGCGTTCATCGTGGGGCTCCACGTGGGCACGGCACTCGGTCTCCTCGTGTACTACCGAAAGACCTGGATCCAACTCTTTCGCGGACTCGGTCGACAGGTGGCCGGCGTGCGCGAGGTCGGCGTCGCCTCGCTCTGGCACCTCAACGAGCCCGAGACCGATCCCAACTACCGACTGCTGTTCGTGCTCGCCGTCGCGACCGTGCCCGTCGGAATCGCCGGACTCCTGCTAGAGCACAAGCTGCGCGTGCTCTTCGCCAAGCCGCTCGCCGCGGCGATCTTCCTCACGATCAACGGCGTCATCTTGCTCGTCGGTGAACGCCTGCGCCGCAACAGCGGACGCCACGTCCGGTTCAAGAAGCTCGAGCGGATCTCGCCCTCTGGCGCCTTCGCCATCGGCTGTTCGCAGATTCTGGCGCTCTTCGCCGGCATCTCGCGCAGCGGCGTGTCGATGGTCTCGGGTCTGATGGAGGGACTCGACCACGAGGACTCGGCGAACTTCGCGTTCTTGCTCGCCACACCGGTCATCTTCCTCGCCGGCGTCCTGAAGTTGCCCGACCTTCTGGGGCCACTCGGCGACGGGGTGCGCTATCAAACGCTCGTCGGCGCGCTGTGCGCGATGGTGACGGCATTGATCTCGGTCAAGTTCCTGACCAGGTGGTTCACCACGAAGACGCTGACGCCCTTCGGTTTCTACAGCCTGGTCGCCGGAGTCCTCTGCGTGATCCGCTTCGCCTAGTCCGAGAGGACGCGTCGCCCGTCGATCGCGCGCCCGAGGGTCAGGTCGTCGGCGAACTCCAGGTCACCGCCGACCGGCAGTCCGCTCGCCGGTTGCGAGACGACCAGACCCGGCACCTGCAGGAGCCGGCTGAGGTACATGGCCGTCGCGTCGCCCTCGACGTTGGAGTTGAAGCAGAGGATCACCTCTTTGACCGGTCCACGTAGACGCAGGATCAGTTCCTGGATGCGCAACCGGTCCGGCGTGACGCCCTCGAGGGGATTCAAGACGCCGTGCAGGACGTGATACGTGCCGTGGAACGCGCCGGAGCGTTCGACCGCCACCACGTCCGGCGGATTCTCCACGACACAGATCGTGGTCTGGTCCCGGCGCTCGTCGGCGCAGATGGGACAGAGCCCGCCCGCTTCAGCGATGTTGCAACAGCGTTCGCAGAACGCCAACTTTGATTTCATCTCTTCGATCGACACGGCGAGTCGAGCGACGTCCTCACTCGGCTGACGCATGAGCCAAAACGCGATGCGCTGGGCCGACTTCGGCCCGACACCGGGGAAGCGACCGAGTTCGTCGACCACGGCCTGCAGCGGGGGCGGGTAGGTCACGTGACCTCCGTCGCCCCGGGGAACATCTCGGTGATCAGGTGCTCGCCGGCGGAGTCGACGACGATCACCGATTCGTCGGGTGAGTAGGACTCTTCGACTTCGGCTTCGCGCCGGCCGATGGGACGAGACGTCGTCGTCGGCGCGGGCGTCGCGACCGCCAACGTCGGATCGACCGCCCAGGTGATCTGCAACGGCGACTTGAACTCGTGTTCCATGGCGCTGCGCAGTCCCTGGGCGATGAGCTCGGTGTTCTGACGCATCTCTTCGCTCGGCAGCGCGATCGTCAGGTTCTGCCCGTCGAGCGATCGCACGAAGGCCGACTTCAAGAGCAACTGTGCCCCGCGAGAGGTCCGGGGCACGACCCGCTCCACGAACCGAACCCGAACGTCATCGAGGTCGAGTCCACTCTCGACGCCGCGCGAGGGCACCGCCGGTTCGACTGTCTCGGCGATGGGTGCGGGCGTCGGCTCCTTCAACGGTCGTGGAGGCACGGCAGGAACGGCCGAACCGATCGGACGAAGGACCGCCGGTGGGACCGGGGTCGTCGGCTCGACGCGCACGCCATCGCGTTCGAGTTTCGTCAATCGCTCGTCGAGCGCTTCCAGCGAATTCTCCAACTCGGGCCGGATGAGTCGGACGATGGCCACTTCCAGGATCACGATCTTCTCCGGTGCACTCTTCATCTCGCGCATGGCTCGCCCAACGGTCTCTAGGACGCGCACGGTGCGCGGAAGTCCCAACTCGGTCCCCCATTCGATGAGGCGACCGCGATCACTGTCCACGGCGTCAGCGACTTCCGGCGCGACCTGGAGCAAGAAGACCTGTCGAACTTCGGCGGCGAAGTTCTCCGCGAGCTGTTCGGGGTCCCAGCCCTCTCGGGCCA
The DNA here is from genome assembly GCA_050014915.1 of Acidimicrobiales bacterium. Taxonomy (GTDB): domain Bacteria; phylum Actinomycetota; class Acidimicrobiia; order Acidimicrobiales; family RAAP-2; genus RAAP-2. Next base: position 27,636 of record JBEKCK010000032.1, read on the forward strand.
ACTCCGCGAGCGAGCGCAGCGCGGCGACGGCGTCGGCGTCGACGAGCGCCCGAAAGAGTCCGTCGAACTCCGGCTGCGTCTCGACGATGGATCCGGTGGCGATCAGTTGGTCGAGCGCGCTCAACGCGTCGCGCGCCGAACCACGACCGAGGCGCACCGCCGCCTCGATCGTCGCGTCGTCGGCCTTCAACCCGGCCGCACCGTCGACCTCGTGCAACAGGGAGTTCAAGGTCTCACCGTTGAACAGGCGGAACTCCAGGTGCTGCGTCCGGGATCGAATCGTCGGCATGACCTTGTGCGGGTCGGTCGTGGCGAGCACGAAGACGACGTGCGACGGCGGTTCCTCCAACGTCTTCAGGAGCGCCGCGGAGGCCGCCTTCGAGAGTTGGTGGACCTCGTCGAAGATGTAGACCTTCCAACTGCCGGGCGTTCCGTGCCACGCCCCGGCGGTGATGTCGCGAATGTCGTCCACGCCGTTGTTCGACGCGGCGTCCAGTTCGGTCACGTCGAGGGACGTCCCCTTGGTGATCGCGACGCAGCTCGCGCAGACGTTGCAGGCGTCGCCGTCCACCGGGTTCTCGCAGTTGAGCGCCTTGGCCAGGATCCGCGCGGTCGTCGTCTTGCCGGTCCCGCGAGGTCCCGAGAAGAGGTACGCGTGCGACACGCGCTGGTTCTTCACCGCCCCCTGCAGGGCGCGAACGACGTGGTCCTGACCGCGAAGTTCAACGAAGCGACCGGGCCGAAATCGCCGGTAGAGCGAGGTGACGCCCTCGATGGAAGTCGGGGTCGTCGACGCTTTAGCCATGCACGCATGCTAATTGGGGGGTGCAAGATGCCGAGGTCCAAAGCAGTGGTCAGGCGATCCGTGGCACCCAACACGATTTGCTGAGAGCTGCTGGCTTCCACCCCTGACTCGGTTCACAAACGGTCGTCGCACGGGACCCGACCACTGCTGT
>JBEKCK010000033.1:0-26892 GCA_050014915.1 Acidimicrobiales bacterium
TCGGCCGGATGCTTCATCAGCTCCGTCGCAGCGATGAACGTCGACACGTGTTGGCGGTAACTGTCTTGCAATCGTTTGTCGTCCAGGTCTGAGCGCAAAAAGTAGTAGCTCTGTCGAAAGTATTCGCTCGCGCGTAAGTGCGCGTGTCGGGCAGAGACAGTGTCGCCGATGGCGATAGACAAGCGTGCGCTTAGCTCGGCGTTGGTCGCCGCATTCGCCCACGCCCGATGCCACGAGGCGCCAGTCAATGTCTTGACGCCCCGAGCCGTGGCTAGGGCTTCACCCAAATCCGACGAGTGGAATTGCGCCGCGGACAGCGTGCGACCAAGCTGGCCGTCGAAGTCAGGATTGCGATAGAGGATCGTATGCGGATTGGACACACTGCACTCCCATTCTTTGGACCGGGGAGATTCTGAACCGGCCACAACTTATGCTGCTCCGTTGGACAGGAATAGATTCTTGAATACTTCTAACCTGATCGGTCCTCGCCGCGACTTCGGCTGACCAGCCGTGTCTCGATGTTGCGTAGGGTCGAGATTGTGGTGTCGATCTCTTCAGGATCAGTCACCGTCGCCTCAAGTAATCGGCTCCAAGTATCACGTAGTCGAAGGAGGTTCTGATGCGCCTTCTCGGTTGGAAACAGAAGCACTCTTCGGGCGTCATGTTGATCGATCACGCGTCGCACCAGACCCGCTTTCTCGAGACCACTCACCGCACGGCTGAAGTTGCTCGAAATGAGTTGCGTGGCCTCGGCGGCGGCGCCGGCCGTTGTGCCCGGGTGACGGTCAATGTAACGCATGACCGCACCTTGCAAAGGTGTTCCAGACCCAGCTTCGGTCTCTTTCGACGCTTCGATGTGACGACCAACTGCCAGGATTAGGTCAGCGAGCTCGAACAGGCTTGAGGTCCGCTCCTCCATCATCTCGTCCGGGACTGCGTCACAGTCGCCAGATTACAATCATTTGACAGGTAATCGGGTCACGCGATATTTTAATTATCAAACGATAGACATCGAGAAGACTACCGTCAACCCAGCCATCGACCGAATGAAAGGACGTCACTCCTGACACTCATCGCCATCGAAGAACACTGGATCATCCCGGACATCACCTCCGCCCTGAAAGGCCTGGCACGCCCGGACGAAAGCCTCGCCTTCAACCAACTCGGCGACCACCAGCAGCGCCTTGACGACACAGGCGAGGGCCGAATATCCGCCATGGACGCCCAAGGTATCGACATCTCGATCCTCGCCCTGACCCCTCCCGGGACTCAACCGCTTCCTCCGGAGCAGGCTCGACACCTGAGCAGCGCGGCGAACGACGCGGCCATCGAGGCCGTCAGCCAGCATCCGACTCGGTTTCGGTCGCTGTCGACCCTGCCCATGTCCTCCCCCGAGCACGTCGTCGCCGAACTCGTGCGGGCCAAGGATCTGGGCCACGTCGGCACCATGGTCTACGGGCGATCTGGCGACCGTTTCCTCGACGACCCGGTCTACGACGAATTCTTCGCCGCTGCCGCCGAGCTCGGCCAGCCGGTCTTTCTCCACCCACAGATCCCCTCTGACGCACTGCGCGACGCTTCCTACCGAGGCTTTGACGACATAACGAATCTCGCGTTGGCCACCTTTGGATTGGGCTGGCACCTAGACGCCGCACTCGCCGCACTACGTCTGATATTGCGCGGCACGTTCGAGCGCAACCCGAGTCTGCAGATCGTGCTCGGCCACTGGGGCGAGATGTTGCTGTTCTGGCTCGACCGGGCCGACAGCTTGTCCAACTTCGCTGGCTTACGACACACCGTCTCGGACTACATCCGAACGAACTTTTACATCACGACGTCCGGTATGTTCAACCCGGCACTGTTACAGCACGCCCTGTCGGTGACCTCCATCGATCGGCTCATCTTCTCCACTGACTATCCGTTTCAACATCCGTCACGAGACGTGATCGATTCCTTCCTCGGACACTTTGCCTCCGACGAGGATCGAGAGAAGTTCTCCTCAGCCAATGCGGCAGCACTGTTTGGCATTGCCCTCGCTGATTCAAAGGTCGGGTCGACAGGTAACGGAACGATCAAACAGAGTGGAAGGGAGCGGATGTGACGTCTGCGCAAAACGGTTCGCCAACACGGGCTCTCGTCCTCGGGGGCGGTGGCGCCGTCGGCATCGCTTGGCAGACCGGTCTCCTCTCTGGGCTGCGCGATGCAGGTGTCGACTTTGCGAGCGCCGACACAGTCGTGGGGACCTCAGCTGGTGCCCTCGTCGGCGCGCTCCTATCCGGCGGTCGCGAAGTCACCGACGCACTCGCCAGCCTGGCAGCTCTCAAAGAGATCATTGACCTCGACAGCCTGGCCGCGGGCGATCAGGCCTTCCTCGAGATAATGCGACAAGCGCGACCGGATGCAGACCTGCAGCATGCACTGCGAGCGATCGGTCGAGCCGCGAACGAGGCGGACACGTTCAACGAAGAGGTCTACCTGAACCTGTTCAACACTCTCGATGGCACCGCCTGGCCTTCGAACTATCGATGCACCGCAATCGACACCGAGAGTGGCGACTTGGTCGTGTGGGACCAGGGCTCGGGCGTACCGCTGGTGCACGCGGTCGCTGCGAGCTGCGCGATTCCGTCGCTATTCCCTACCGTCACGATCAACGGCCGTCGTTACATGGACGGCGGACTGTTCAGTACCTTGAACACCACCTCGGCACCTCAAACCGACGTACTAGTCGTCCTATCGTGCCACCCCCTCGAGTCAAAAGGCACCGGAGGAGGTGGTTCGCTCGCCACCTCCGTCGCTCCGAACGCTGAGTTGGCACCATTGCGCCGTTCGAGACGACTCATGGCGCTCGAGCCAGATTTCAGTCACATTGGCGAACCGGTGAACATGATGGATCCGAACGTCGTTATCGAGGCGTTTCAGATCGGCAGGCGTCAATCGGCGGACGCGGTCGCCCCAATTCTCGCCGTCTGGAAACACGAAGGTGAACGAAGGGAAACGAAATGAAGGCCATTTTGTTCGAGCAAATTGACGCAAACCCGACACTCGAAGAAGTTGCCGATCCCGTAGTGGAAGCAGGCGACGTCGTGGTGGATGTCGTCGTAGCACCAGTTCTCTCCTACGCGACTGAGGTGTTCTCGGGCAAACGTCCAATGCTGTTCGAACTGCCGTTCGTGCCGGGAACGGGGGCGATCGGACGGGTAAGCGCTCTGGGATTGGGTGCGACCGAGATGCAGGTCGGATCGTGGGTCTATTGCGATCCGACCTTACGTGGGCGCGACGCGCAGGGCCTTCCCGCGATCTCGCTGCAAGGGTTGACCGCCAGTGGGCTGAGCGCACTGTCACTACAGCGCCAGTATCGCAATGGTAGCTGGGCCGAGAAGCTTCGCCTTCCGCTCGAGAATGTAGTGCCAATCGGGGACATCGATGAACGGTCAGCCTCGAGATGGCTGACGTTCGGGTCGATGCTGGTGCCTTACGGGGGTCTGCTGAGCATCGGCCTTCAGGCAGGAGAGACAGTCGTCATAAATGGCGCGACAGGCAATTTCGGGAGCGCCGCTGTCGCGGTGGCGCTGGCAATGGGTGCCGCCCGCGTCGTCGCGACAGGGCGCAATGCGGACTCACTGAAGACACTGGCTGAGCGTTACGGCAGCCGCGTGCGGGCCGCGCTAGTGGTCGGAGACGAAGAGGCGGACAAGGCAGTTATTCAAAGTGCTGCGGGCCAACCGATCGACGTCGTGTTGGATATTCTCCCACCCGCTGCCTCAATTGCGCAGGTGCTTTCGGCCGTCAAAGCCGTCCGACCCGGCGGAAGGGTGTCCCTGATGGGCGGCGTCGGTATGACGGAGGGGAGTGAGCTCTCGCTTCCCTATCCGTGGCTAATGCGAAATAACATCACGATCAAGGGACAGTGGTTGTATCCGCGCGAGGCAATCCCCCGACTTATCGCGCTCGCACAAAACGGAATACTGGACTTGTCACGCTACGACGTTGTTGAATTTCCGCTGACGGAGATTCAAGCAGCGTTGGCGCACGCCTCATCCACAGTTGGCCCGTTCACTAAGACCGTGTTGAGAATCGTTTAGCAGCGCAATCTGCGTGCCGACGAGAACCCAAACGCACTGGAGAAATCACATTGACTTTGGCTCTCGCCAATGTTCGCGACTATCAATCACCGTCCGTCACGATTCACCTCCTCAGAACGGTCACAAAACGAAGCCGAAGCAATTCACGAACCAACGTGATTCGCCACCCATTGCGATAGCCGTGCTGTGCTACCTGGATATTCGGGTCTCGGACGCAAACGTGCGCAATCGCAGCCATGGCAAGTATTGGTTGGCCAATCACTGACGAGCGCAATCATGCGACAGGCAGCGTCGTTGATGTCATTGTCGTCGGCGAGGGGGGTGGAGACCCAAGACCAACTCGACACGCTCGCCGGGCTCGGATGTGACCGTGCGCAGGGATTCCTGCTGGCGCGACCGATGTCGGCCGAGGCGGTCGTCGAACTGGTAGCGAAGACGCTCGTACCCTAAATCGTTGGTCCTACGCCTCCGGTGCCACGGCACGAGGAGTGGCGTTGGCAGCGCCGGTCGCACGGCGCCGGCTGCCCTGCAGCGCCGGGACCGCCATCACCACCGAGACGACGAGCGCGCAGACGGTCACCAACACGGCGAGACCGTGTGCACTCAGTTGATCGGTCATCATCCAGATCGAGACCAACGCGACGCCCGCCCAAGGAACGACGGCGTAAACCGAACGCTGGGCGACGTGGTAGTAGGTAAATAGTCCCACGACGCCCATGGCGGCGCCTTCCGGCGCGAGTATCCGTATCAGCGGGGGCGCTGCGCTGTAGCGGTGACCGAAGAGGACGGCGACGGTGAGGTGCGGCAACGCCGCCATGACCGCCGCGGCCAGCGCGCCGAGTATGAGCACGAGGAACAGGGAGATCCGCAACTCCCGCTGCGAACTCGTCCCCGCGGCCCGGTGCGCCGCGAAACGCGGGTAGGCGACGATCGGCACGGCGACCGACAGGAACAGCGCGATCTTGCCGCTCGTCGATGCCGCGGCGTAGTTGCCGGCCGTGGTTCCACTGAGGAGATGACGAGCGAGCACGACGTCGAGCGCAACGAAGGAGGCGTAGCCCGCGAGCGAGAAGAACGCCCACAGCGTCTGGCCCAGGTGGAGCGACAGTGGCGTCCCACGTCGCCACGACGTGTCGCGGCGCACCGCGACGAAGATCCATCCCGCGGTGATCGCGATGCCGGCGCTCGTCGCGAGAATCGGCCCGGCGAGGCCCAAGAAATGACCGGCGAGGCCGAAGCACAGCACCAGGACAATGCGTGCCACGGCGCCTACGACGTTGGCGATCGCGATCGCGCGAAACTTGAACTCGCCCATCAGCGTGCCGCACAACGCCGCGTTCAACACGGCAGGGCCGAACCACAACGCCAGCATCAAGAGCGGCAGGAGATTCGGCACGTTGAAGAATCGTTCCAGTATCGGAGAGCCCGCGGCGACGAGGGCCGTCGCGCCGATCCCGGCGAGGGTGAACCACGCGGTGATGCGCCGCGGCGAGGGGTCCCCGAGAGCGTGACGCACTACCACCGTCGCGTGGACGACACCGGCCTGAATCGCGTTGAGCGGTGTGTTGGCGACGGTGACAATGCTCAAGAGTGCCGAGATAGCGCCGTAGTGCGTGGGACTGAAGAGTCGGGCCACCGCGACGAAGAAACCGAAGTTGGCGACGTTGACGACGGCGTTGGAGATGATGAACGCGATCTCTTCCCCGGAGTGTCCTCGAAGAGCGGCGACTCCGGGGAAGCGGCGAACTCGCGTCGCCGTCCTCGCGGGCAGGGTCGAATCAGCGATGGTGACGCCTATCGCGTGCAGGCGAAGAGGGTGCGTCCGTACTTACCGGCGAACGGCGCGACGCCGTCGTGATCACGGCCCAGTGCCTGGACGTTCGTGAAGGTCGTGTGGTCGAGGATCCACTGGCGGGTGTACTCCGGCGTCCACTCCGGCAGCACGAGCTTGAACCACGACTCGTGGCCCTCGCCGGTGTCGAGGAACAGCACGTCACCGGTCGCGCGGTCGAGTCGTTCGATCAACTCCTCGGCACTGGCGCGGCTTCGACCAAGCACGAAGTGGTGCAAGACCGAGAAGCACGACACGACGTCGTAGCGCTGGTCACCGCCCTCGAGGAGCTCGATGCCGTCACCGATGGTGAGCCGACCGGGCGCCAGGCCGTAGATTAGCTGCGCGACGGTCTCGGCGAGCGGGTCCTGTTCGATGCCGTGCGCGTTGTAGCCCTGCAACTCCATCGCCGAGACGAACCACCCGTAACACGCGCCGACGTCGAGGTACGAGTGCGACATCGGGAGCGGTGTGTTGTGGCGCTCGGCGAGGAACTCGTTCATCAGTGTGAGTCGGTCCGTGCAGCGTCGCATGAGTGGCCACGTGGCGACCTCGGGCAGTGCGACGGGCTGGTAGAGACGGACCTGACCGTCGAGCCAGGACATCTTTCGCAGCAACTTTTGCAGGGGCGTCGTGGACGTGGGTCGTTCGACGACGACCTCGGCCTCGTTCTCTCCTCGGGCGGCGGCGATGGCGAGTCGGTGGTGACCGTCGCGTATCTCGTAGCAGTCCGAGTCCTTGATCCGACGCACACGAGGTAACACGGTTGCCGAGGAGCGCCCTGGTCGATAGGGGATCGGCCGATCCCGGTATCGATCGACGAACTCTCGCGCGAGTTGCAACAGTTCGTCGTCGGTCTTCGCGCCGCGATGGTGCCCGGAGATCGAGGCGGCCAAACTGATGCGCGCGAAGTACGGTGTCTCGCGCAACGCGTCGGCGTCATAGATCCGCTCACCGAGGGCGTCGTAACGACGCAACAGGTCGACCTGCGCGGAGTCACGCAGTTGGGTCGAGGGGTCGAGGAGGAGTCCCGTGGCCTCGGCAAACTGGCTCGCGGACATGCCGTTCCACCCCCCGACCAGGAGTTGGTCGAGGGAGAGGACCTCTCGGCGCTTGCGCGACGCAGCGTCGCGTAGTCGGAACTGGGCCGTGCGGAGCCAACCGACGGTGCCCAGCGCGAAGGCCGCGTGATAGAGCTTCCACTTCGCACGCTGGACGAGCGGACGCTCGAGCACGTTTGACGGTGCGACGACGCGGATCCAGGTGCGGACCTTTCGCCGAGTGTCCAGAATCGTGCGGAAACCGAAGCGGAAGAACGACCGAGCGGTCGTCGACCTGGCGCTCAGCGTCGCTAGGGCTTTCACGAGTCGGCTCGTGGACTTCGCGGTCTCGTCGAGATTCGTGCGGTCGATCAGTCGCGGTGTGTCGCGTCCCGTGCCCGAGACGCCGTCCAAGATCTTCGATTGGTGCACTGTCACCTCGTGACGTCCCGACTCGTGGTACTCGGCCTCCACGTTCACCGTCCAGATGTCGTGGTGCGCGCCGTTGATGTTCTCCACCGCGAGCATCGCGGTCAGCATCGAGTGGTCCTGGTTGTTGTAGCGGTGCATCCCATTGCGACCAACCGGGTGCACGTTGGGCGTGGTGACCTCCAGCCAGCGACGTATCACGTCGACGTGATCGGAGTACTCCGCGTCATAGACCGGATAGGCCTGCGGGACGCGAACGACGTACCCGGCTTGGACGACGTCGGCCGGGATGAGGTTGATACGCGTGATCTCTTCGGTCGCGAAGGCCACGAGGTCCTCGTCGGACATCTTCCACAGCTCGTCGCCCTCGAAGACGAAGTACTCGAGACCGAGGCACGTGTGACCAGGCTTCACCATGTCGGGCGACCACGCCCGAAAGTTCTGCACTCGACCCAACTTCACCGAGGGGTCGTGCACGTAGATCCAATTGTCGGGGAAGGACTGCGCTTCGGGCACGACGAGCGCGACCGTGAGGAAGTCACGATGGGTCAGGGCCTTGGCCGAGTTGACCACGTCTTCCGGCGGCACGGGCCACATCGCCAATACCAGTTCGCCGAGTGGCATCGACGACACCACGTGATCGGCGGCGAACGACTCTCGACCCTGTGGACCCTGGACCACGACACGATTGACGCCGTGTTCGTCGCGCTCCAAGGAGACCACTTTCGTCTCCATGCGCACGTCGCCGCGATTCTCGCGCACGATCTCGGCGGTACGCTCCCACATCATCCCGGGACCGAGCCGCGGGTACTCGAAGCGATCGATGAGACTCGTGTGCTTGGTCTGGGCGTAGGACGTTCGTAGCGCGTTGAAGACGGCACTGGGCAATGACAGTCCCTTGATGCGCTGGGCCGCCCAGTCCGAACGAATCTCAGTGGCGGGCACGCCCCACACCTTCTCGGTGTAGGTCTTGAAGAAAATCCGATAGAGACGCCATCCGAAGCGCGCGGCGACCCACGATTCGAAGTCGGACTGGTCCTTCGGTGGAAAGAGCTTGGTCTGTGCGTAGGACACGACGCAGCGCACTGACTCGACGGGGCCGAGCTGGGTGAGTGCGTTGAACGGTTTGATCGGATAGTCGAAGAACTTGCCGCTGTAGTAGATGCGACTCAGTCGATTCCTGGTCGGGAAGTCCTCGGGACCGAGGATCTCGTGCCAGAACGCCTGGACTCGTGAAACCTTGGTGAAGAAACGATGCCCGCCGATGTCGAATCGCCACCCCTCGCGTTCTACGGTGCGACTGATACCGCCGACCTGTACGTCGGCCTCGAGTACGACCGGCTTCACGCCGGTCTTCAATAGTTCGTACGCGGCGGTGAGTCCGGCGGGGCCAGCGCCGATGATCACCACGTTGTCGTGATCGGTGACCTCGTCGGTGGGCGCGGTCACCGTAGAGCCCCTGATGGGTTCATCGCGGGTGCGTGCGTCGTGTCCAACGTGCTCGTGCTCGCTACGTCGCGAGGCTCATCTGGGTCGCGTCCTACTGGCATCTTGAATTCACTCTCCGGTCACGCTCAGGTCAATTCCTACAATTTCTATTAGATTAATAGAGATGAGCGGGGCAAGGCGAGTTTGGTCGTGACGAGATCGAGATTCCTCGTTCGATGCGACGCCCCATGTGACGGTCGCCGGCGGTCGCGCGAGTGACGGTGTTGCCAGGAATGAAGATCCTCGTCGCGGGTGGGGCGGGCTATATCGGCAGCACCATCGCCTCGGCATGCATCGACGCCGGCCTCACGCCGATCATCGTCGACAGCCTGGTGAACGGTCGCCGTGAGTTCACCGAAGGTCGGCGCTTCTACGAAGGCGACATCGGCGATCGAGACGTGTTGGACCGCGTCTTTGACGATCACCCCGATATCTACGCCGTGGTCCACTGCGCGGCACTGATTCTTGTGCCGGACTCGGTGCTGGATCCGATCTCGTACTACCGGGCGAACGTCGCCAAGAGCTTGGAGTTCGTCAACTACGTGATCGACCATGGATGCACGCGAATGATCTTCAGTTCGACCGCGGCCATCTACGCGCCAAGCGAATCGTTCGCGGTGGATGAATCGAGCGCGATTGAGCCGACGAGTCCGTACGCTCGGACGAAGGTGGTGTGTGAGGCGATGTTCGAAGACATCGCCCAGGCGACGCCGATGCGGATCCTGTCGCTTCGCTACTTCAACCCCATTGGCGCGGATCCCAAGTTGCGCAGTGGCCCGCAGGCCACGCAGCCGAGCCACGTGCTCGAACGGATGATCAAGGCGATGCGGACGGGCGCGACGTTCTCGGTGACGGGCGACGACTTCGCCACGCGCGACGGCACGGGTATCCGCGACTACATCCACGTGTGGGACCTGGCTCGCGCGCACGTGGCGTCGATCGATCGCTTCGAGACGATCTTTGACGACACCCGTCCTTACAAGGTCGTCAACCTGGGCACGGGCGTCGGCACCACGGTGCGAGAACTCCTGGACACCTTCAACGACGTCGTGGTCACGCCGCTCGACTCCGAGGTGACGTCACGCCGACCGGGCGACGTCGCGGGCGCGTACGCGAACGGCGAACTGGCCGAACGCCTCATCGGCTGGCGGCCCCGGCTCTCGATAGCCAACGCGATTCAAGACGCCCTTCGATGGGCGGAGGTTCGAGAGAGTCTGCTGCGACACCACGCGTGACGGCGTCGCTACCGCGGGCTCGCGTCACCGCTCGGCCCTCTCGCTCGCCGACGCGTCGGCACAAAGGCTCGGCGCTCATTGACGAACGACAGCACCAAGAAGAGCACCGCGAGAAGACCGGCGAGCAGTGCGAGGTCCTCGTGCGGCGGCGTGAAGCTGTAGCGCACGACCGACCTGCCCTTGGGCAGGTCGACGCGCTGGTACACGCCACTGATCGTGGTGACCGTCGCACGTCGGCCGTTGACGGTGACGCCCCAGCCCTTCATCGAGAGTTCGGTGCGCAGCAACGTCGCGCCTGACGTTGCACAGTTCGCGTACGCGAGGTTCTCACTCGGGCTGGTGATCGAACAACTGGAGGAGAAGAACGGCCGCGGCTTCGGCAGTTCGTAGACGGTGGCGGTGGCGTCATGGAAGACCGGCCGCACGCCGAGCGCGATGAGCTGAGGAATCAACGTGACCGAGCTCGGCACCAGCAGGTACTTGACCGAGGCGTCTTCGTAGGCCGTGAAGTGGGCCACCAGTTCGTTCTCCTGTGCCGGGATCATGGTGGCGCCACCTCGCACGAGGAACTCGTTTTCGGGGTGGAGACCGGGGTAGAGATGACCCTGAATGAACTTGCGAAACGCGTTGGGGAATGGCAAGTCGATCGCGCTGAGCGAGTTGAGACCGAACTCCGAGCCCCAGTTCGGGTACAGCACGCGCAGGTCCAGGAATCGCTCCTCACCCTGGTGGGTCTGGAGATAGGTGATCGGCGCGTAGTCAATCGTGACCTGCTTAGGTGCCTGGGCCGTCGGCACGACGAAGAAGAGGAGTGACTCGCCGACCATGATGATCGCCACGAGCAGCGGCGCCCATTTGAAGCGCGTGAAGCGCCCGAGGACGAGGAGCACCACCACCGCGATGAACGGCACCAACTTGAGCGCGATGAGTACGAGATGCACGTGCGCGGTGATCGAGTAGCCACGGTTGAGGGCGCGCGCACTGAAGTATCCCGTGACCAGCACCAGCCCCATCACGAGGCCCGAACCGGTAAAGAGCCGCCGTGCCCGCGTGCTCTGGGTCAACTCGGTGAGACCGAGCACCGCGAGGATGATCAGTGCAAAGTCACAACTCGAGATGATGTAGCGCGCAAAGGCCGAGGTGTCGACCAAGGGGACGAGATTCCACAGCGCGCGGGTACCTAGGAAATCGAACGCACCCGCGAGACCGGCGAGGATCCACAGGGCCAAGAAGCTTCGCAGCGCCCTCAGTCGCGCACCGAAGAGTCCGACGATCGCGAGCACCGTCACGGAGACCGTGAAGTAGCCGCCGATCACGCCCCACAGATTGGCCGCATTGGGATTGGCGAAGATCGTGCCGTAGACGTAGGGGTTGAAGAACATCGGGATCGCCGACGTGGGGAGATGGTACTGACCAAGGGCCGCGTTCGAGTGCGCACCGACATAGGCGACCTTCATGAAGTCGAGGAACGGCACAAGGATCGGTAACGCCAGTACGACGCCGACAACGGCGGCGAGTCCGAATCGCCGAAGGGCGCGAGCGCGCAACACCGCGGGCAACGACCACAACCGCACGATCGCCCATACGCCACAGAAGATCGCGTCGAAGAAGGCGCCCTCGGGAAATCCGGAGTACAGCGAGAGAGCCAGAGCGATCGCCGCCACGTACCAGCCACGTTTCGTGCCGTTGGTGCTTCGTTCGAGGATCATCTCGACGCCTATCAGCAGCATCGGGAGGAACGGCAGAGGATTGACGACCGTGTTGGCCAGCCAGGCAAAGGTCCCGTTGAGGGCGAAAAGCATGCCCGCGACCGTGGCGCCGAGGACAGGAATCGAGAGTCGTCGGGCGAAGAAGTACGTCGAGACGCCGGCGATCATTTCGAGCAGGATGTGCATCCAGAGCAGACCGGCGGGCATCGCGAGCACGAGCGTGAAAGGGAAAAGCGCGGCGGATTGCATCTCGCCCGCGAGTGGCTGGCCCAGTCCTTCGAAGTAGTTCCACCACGGAAAATGGCCGTGCAAGAGATCCACCGCCGCACGGTAACCAAGCGACTGCGTGAGGGCGCCCACGTTCGGATCGATCGATGAGTGTCCGCACGACACGTGACACAGACCGTGCGCGATGCCTGTCGTCCACCAGATCGGGTCACCATTCGAGAGACCCGTGACGTAGAGCACGTTGCCGGCGAGCACGGCGAGCACGATCATCAACACTGGTGTCCGCCACGAAGGGAGTCGACGGTAGATCTCGCGCGTTCGTTCTAGGTACGTCGTCAAGAGTCCTCGTGGGGTCGGGAGGTGCTTGGTGACCACGCTACGAACTCCTTGCGGTTGGGATACCTCTTTCGTTCGTAGACGCCCCAAGCACAGAGGAACACGAAGGCGACTAGTCCGAGCGCGAGGGCGAGGTCCTCATGCGGCGGTACGAAGCGGTAGTCAACGACTGACGCTCCTTGGGGCAGCGAGATGGCCTGGTAGACACCGTCGACCGTATGAATGGTCGCCAGTGTCCCGTTCACCGAGGCTGTCCACCCGGGCATCGAGAGTTCCGTTCGCAGCAATGTCGCACCCGCGTTCGAACACGTCACGTTCGCGGCGTCGACGTTGGTGCTCGTTACGTCACACGACGATGAGAAGAATGAACGTGGGTGGGGCAGTGCGTAGATCGTGGCGGTGGCGTCGTGCCAGACCGGCGTAACGTGCAATGCCGCGAGCGCCGGCAACAGCGTCAGTGAGCGTGGCGCCAACAGGTACTTGACTGACGCTTCCTCGTAGGCAAGTAAGTGTGTCGCCAGTTCGGTCTCTTGGCCCACGATCCCTGCGGTCCGGTCCCGCGTGAAGGCATCGCCGGGCTTGTTGCCCGGATACAACTGCTCCTGGATGAACTGCTCGAACGACCGGGGAAAGGGTAGGTCCGTGGCATTCAGGGCGTTGAGACCGAACTCACTGCCCCAGTTCGGCGGCAGCACGGTGAGGTCTACGAACCTCCCTTCTCCTTGATGGGACTGTAGATACGCGATGGGAGCGACGTCGGTCGTCACGTGTCGCGGTGCACCGATGGTGGGGACCGTGAATAAGAGGACTGACTCCACCACGAGCGCCGCGCCGGCCGCCAGCGCGACGTCGAACTGACTCGTGAATCGACTCGCCGCGAACAACAATGCGAGACCGACGAAGGGGATGAGGCCGAACGCGATCAAGGCAATCCGCGTCTTCGTGTCGACGGTCGATCGGTAGTTAAGTTCGTGGGCGACGACGCCGCCGGAGATGAGTACGACGACCATGAACAACGTCGCGCCAACGAATCGACGACGCGTTCGTTCAAGCGTGGCCAGGTCACCGAGTCCGAGTGTCGCGAGGACGATGAGCGCCAACTCACAACTGGGCATGACGTAGCGCGGTAGCGAGGTCGAGCTCAGGAAGGGCAGGACGTTCCACCACGAACGAGCGCCGAGGAGATTGAAAGTGCCCATGAGCCCCGCCGCCAGCCACAGGGCGAGCGCGAGGCGAAGGCCACGTAGTCGGGAGCCGAAGAGTCCGACGATCGCCATAACGCACACAGTCGCGCCGAAGTAGCCTCCGATCTCTCCCCACGTCGTGAAAACACGGGCGTTTCCATAGATGGTCCCGAAGAGGTACGGATCGAAGAGCATCGGAAGTGCGTGCACGGAGAGTGACCACGAACCGTCGATCCTGTCAACGTGTCCACCGACGTAACTCACGCGGAGGAAATCGCCAAACGCCACCAGCGCAGGCAGCGACGCCACGGTGCCGAGCACCACGCCGATACCGACGCGTCGCGCGGCCGTCGCGCGGTAGCGCCGGGGCACCGAATTCAGACGGACGAGGGCCCACACCACACAGAGGAGCCCGTCGAGGTAGGCGACTTCGGGGAAACCCGCGTAGATCGAGAACGCCACCGCGGCCGCCAGCACGAACCAGCCGCGTCGCGACGTCGACGATCGCTCGAACACGATCTCGATACCGAGGAGCAGCATTGGCAGGAACGCGATTGGATTCACGACGGTATTGGCCAGCCACGCGAACGTTCCGTTCAGGGCAAAGAGGGCGCCTGCGACGACGGCAGAGGTCGCGGGCGAGCCCAGTCGACGAGCGAGGAAAAACGTGGACACGCCGCTAATGACTTCGAGCACGACGTGCAGCCAGAGGAGACCGCCCGGGAGTGCCAACAGTACCACCAGCGGAAAAAGTGCGGCCGATTGCATTTCACCAGCGAGTGGCTGCCCGAGACCTTCGAACGCGTTCCACCACGGAAGGCGTCCGTGCAGGAGGTCGGTCGCGGCGAGATGACCGAGCGGTTGGGTTATGACGCCGACGTTTATGTCCGTACTCGAACGTCCACAGATCAGTCCACAGACTGAGTGCGTGATGCTGGTCGTCCACGAGATCGGATCACTGTTGGCGAATCCCGAGAGATAGGCGAAGTTGCCGAGCACGACGACGCCAACTATTAGGAGTATCGGCGTCGTCGAAGGAGGAAGTGACTGGTAGCGCTCGCGCAGACCCCTTCGCTCGAGGCGTCGATCCCTGATCGAAGGGTCGAGCTGAGGTGTTGTTGCCGCGAGGTCGCCGTGGAGCATTGCGAACACACGATACTCGACTAAATCCATCGGATTACTAGATATGCGCCAGTGATCGCGTCGCAATACGCCGCTACCACAGTGTTACAAGAGCAAGGGCAGTAGGAGCTCTGAGATGGCGTGAACCTGTTGCACGCGATTCGAACTCAGCAGCTCTATCGCGATCGTCGTGGCACCCGCGTCGCGGAGGCGTCCGATGAAATCCGCGACCTGTTCGGGACTCCCGATCGCCGCGACCTTTCGAAGATCGTCCGATGAGACGTTTCGGGTCGACTGTCCTCGCCACGTCGTCAACGCATCTTCCATGGCCGAGTCTGCGTTCACGTTGACGTTCACGTTGAGAAAGACACCGACCGGGAAGTCGTCGTCGCGGTCGTCCGACGAACGAAGCTCATCGAGTAATCGCGTTCGTCTCGCCAACTCATGCGGGGTGACGGCGAACGTCAACCACCCGTCACCGAGTCGAGCGACGCGCGCGAGCACTCGTCGCACCCGTTCTGCGGTGGCGTCCATAGGCGGATTACCCGTCATCCAGATCGGCAGTGGCTGCTGAATGAACGGAGGGGCAAGTTCGAAATCGTCGATCGCGAACGACGTACCCTCGAACGTCACCGCATCACCGCGGCTGACCTCTCGCAGGAAGTTGATTCCTTCTTCCATTCGCGACACTTTCTCGCGATGCGTCATGTTGAATGCGGCGAGTTCCTTCTCGCGCGTGGGACCTGTGGCTTCACCAGGACAGGCAATCATCGTCATGCGCCCGCGCGAGAGTTGATCGAGGTTGGCCCACTGTTGAGCGACGATGAGCGGGTGGCGCAGTCCCAGGCTGGCTTGACAGGCGACGCCCAAACGGACACGTTTCGTCCGGGCCGCGCACGCGGCCAACAGCACGACCGAATCGTAAAAGGGGAGCGAGATGATCGAGTCGGTCACCCAGACGTCGTGCCAACCGGGGACTCGGTCGACGAGTTCGGCGATACCGATGAGTTCCTCGTGGCTGAGCGCCGTTGGGCCCAGTCGAGTCGGCAACACAACGCCAACGTCCAACATACGTTCCTCCTCGAACATTGAGCAACGTGGACCGGCGATTGCTCGGACGACAATTTGACATCGTTCCGACTATCTGCGCGCTCGACGTCGCTACCCTTATCTCTAGTATCCCAATGGTTTTGGTCAACTTAGTCTCCAGAGCGATCGAGGTGATGTGAGCGAGGCGAAACTCATCCAGGCAGTTGAACTCGTCGGCGAACTCGACGACCCCGCACTTCTCGTCCTGGACGCGACCGCGTTCTTGCGTCGCGAGATCGAAGGCGGACCGTACGTAGTCGAAAGTGGGCGACGCTCGTTTGACGAACGCCACATCCCCGGAGCGGTCTTCGCCGACATCCCAGGGGAGCTGTCGGATCCCGATTCTCCGTTTCGGTTCACGGTGCCGACGCCTAACTACTTCGCTCGGGCGATCGGGGCGCTGGGCGTCGGCGACGGCGTACATGTCGTCGTCTACGCCCAGGAGTCGCCAATGTGGGCGACGAGGTTGTGGTGGCTGTTGCGCTACTTCGGCTTCAGTGACGTTCGTGTGCTTGACGGAGGACTAGCGGCATGGATGGCCGCCGGTCTGGACGTGACGTCGAAGGTTCGGTTGCCGCGCGCGAGGACGTTCATTCCGAGCACCCGATCGGAATTACTTGCGACGAAGCGTGACGTCGTGGACATCCTCGCTGGAGAGCCGGCGTGCCTGCTCAATGCGCTTCCGACCAAGGCGTTTCGCGGCGAAGGACCGGGCTCGTACTCGCGTCCCGGCAGAATCCCTGGTTCGCTGAGCATTCCCTCCGCGGACGTGCTGGACCCCTCGACCGGTCGATTCCGCGACCACGAATGGCTCGCTTCGACGCTGCAGGTCGCGACGAAGAGCGAGGTGCCCGTCGTCGCTTACTGCGGCGGCGGTATCTCAGCCACGCTCGACATCTTCGCCTTGTCACTCGTCGGCCGAGACGACGTACGACTGTATGACGGTTCGCTCACCGAATGGAGTGCCGACCCGACCCTGCCGCTTGTTGTGGACTGAAGCCCGTGCGTCCAGTGGTCTTTGACTGCGATGGCGTCCTCGTGGACTCAGGGTTCGCGTGGATCGGCGCACTGGAGCACGCGTTGCATGGTTACGGCATGGTCGTCGATGGCCGAGTGACCGCGTCGATGATCGGAGGCTCGGTACCCGAGGCCATCGAATACCTCAGTGACACACTTGACCGTGAGCTTGACCGAACGGCGATCAGCAAGGAAATTTACGACGACGTGCTCTCGCGCCTCGCCCTCGGCGTTCAGGCAATGGACGGCGCAGGTGAACTCCTCGAACGACTCAACGGGACTCGTGCGCTCGCGATTGCCTCGAACGGCTCATGTGAAACGGTGGAAGCGTCCATTCGTTCCGCAGGGCTTCCCCGTGTCTTTGACGTGGTCGTCGCACTCGACGGCACGCTTCGACCTAAACCGGCCCCGGACCTCTATATCGAGGCGTGCGCGCAACTCGGAACGCCTTGCGGCGACGCCATCGCGTTTGAGGACTCGCTCCGTGGCGCGGCGTCGGCGCGATCGGCGGGACTCAGCGTCATCGGCGTCGGCCAGGAGACTCGACTGCACGGAGTGTGCGACCTCGTGGTGGCGAGCCTTCGCGACGACCGTCTACCAGCGTTTCTCGAAGCGCCGACACTGGGTTAGCACTGCGCGGCGCTCGACTTCGGACGTCTCGAAAAGTTGTGACCACGTGTACCTGCTACTTGCGCCGTTGGTTGGTAATCTCTATAATCTCGATAGAAATAGTAGGAAATCAGACCACGGCGGCGTCTCGCGAGTGGCCAATCGGAGAAGCGGAGAAACGACCATGACAGCCCAAGACACCGAGAATCTCGATCGAGTGCCGCCGACAGCGACCGACGAGCCCGTCGTGCTCGCGGCCATTGAGATTCATTCAATTGACGTGATACCCGACAGCGAGCGCCACGGGAGCATCCATCAACAAGGCGTCTTCTGGTTCCTGTCCAATTCGCAGACCTTGAGTGTCGCTGTTGGCTTCACGGGTATCGCCCTTGGCCTCACGGTGTGGTGGACGATCCTCGCAGTGATCATCGGTAACGCCTTCGGGACGGTCTTCATGGCGCTGCACGCGTCCCAAGGTCCGCGTCTGGGATTACCTCAGATGATCCAGTCACGGGCTCAGTTTGGCTATCGCGGTGTGGTCCTTCCGCTGGCGATCGCGTTGTTCACGTACATCATCTTCGCCGTGGTCGACACCGTGATTATCGACCAGGGTCTGCACACGATCTTTGGTTGGAACACGTATCTCGTGGGGATCGTCATCGCCGTGGCCGCGGTCGCGCTGGCGGTGTGGGGCTACGACTGGTTGCATCGGGCCTTCCGATGGCTCTTCTGGATCTCACTGCCACTGTGGCTGGTGCTGACGATCGCTATCGTGAGTGGCCACGCGGGCGGCGCCCCGGCGACCCACCTGGGTTTCGGATGGATCTCCTTCTTTATTGTCTTCTCGGCCACCGCGAGTAACAACATCTCGTACGCCCCGGTCGTGTCGGACTACTCGCGGTATCTGCCGCGTTGGACCCCCTTCGGAAAGGTGGTCGGCGCCGTCTTCGTCGGCGCCTTCCTCTCACTCACCTGGCTCGCCGCGATCGGCGCGTGGTTGGCCGCGCACCTCGGCGCCACCGACGCGTTGGCGAGCGTGCGCGACGCTGGGAACCACTTCGCCTCAGGCTTCGGGACCGCACTCATCATCGTCGCCATCATCGCGCTCGTGGCCACGATGGGAGAGATGGCCTACAGCGGTCAGCTCGTCATACTGACCGCCATCGACAGCTTTCGTCCGATTCGAACGACCATCGCGAAGCGGGCCGCGGCGACCACGGCCGTCGCGATCATCTGGCTCATCTTCGGACTCTTCGTCTTCCACGACGTCACGACCGCCGTGTACGACGGACTCATCCTGTCGCTGTATCTCTTGACGCCGTGGACGATTGTTAACTTGTACGACTACTTTTACGTGCGCAAGGGTCACTACGCGGTCACTGAACTCGAGAATCGACGCGGAATCTACGGCGTCTGGGGCTGGCGCGGAATCACCGCGTACCTCGTCGGCTTCGCCGCGTCGATTCCGTTCTGGAGTCTCTCGTTCTACGTGTCGCCGGTCGCCAAGGCGTGGAGTGGACTTGACGTGTCCTTCATCGTGGAGTTGATCGTGAGCGGAGTGCTGTACGCGACTCTGACGCAGTCGATCGACCTCACCGGGCACGACGCTGCCGTCGCCGCGAGCGACGCCAAACTTGTCGCCCTTGGAATCCGCGAGCCCGCGAGCGCCGTTTCGCCTGCGCGTGCGGCGATCGAGGACTCCGTGTGAGCGCCAGTCTCGCCCGTTACGAAGGGCTCGCGGAGTGGTACGACGAGGTGATGCGCGACCCCGATGATCGCGGCGCACTCGCGGTGTCGGCGTACGCGACGCTGGCTGATCTCCTCGGTCCCGGTTCCGGATGGATCTTGGACGTGGGCGTCGGTACGGGTCTCGCCGCTGAACGAGTCCGACGACTCGGCTACGAACCGTTCGGCATTGACCTCTCGTTCGATCAGCTCGCCATCGCCTCTCGGCGACTTCGTGTCGTCCAAAGCGACGCGGCGCAACTGCCGCTTGCCGATGACTCCGTGGAGAACGCGTACTCCACGTTTGTCTCGTCCGATCTTGATGACTTTGACTCGTCGTTGCGCGAGGTCTATCGCGTACTCAAGCCGGGCGGGCGTTACGTCAGCCTCTGTGTGCATCCCGCCTTCAACGGTGGGTACTCCGAAGCCCTCAAGGACGACAGCGTCATTGTGCGTCCCGGCTACACGAACGTGGGCTATCGATCCAGTGAGGAGTATGGCTCGACCATTCGCTCGCACGTTGGTGCGTGGCATCGTCCGCTCGCGGCCTTGATCAACGCCTATCTGATCGCGGGGTTTCGTCTCACGAAACTGGTTGAGACAGGCCCAGCGCCCCTGCCGTCGATCCTTGGGATCACGGTCGAAAAGCCCTGATGGTGATTGGAAAGAGAGTAAGTCAATGACACTGCAAGAGACCCAGAGCTTCCGGACATGGCCTGACCCCTCGGTCGTCGAAGACCTGTCAAAGGTCCGCGCCCGAAATCCGCTCGTTCACTGCGTGACCAATCTCGTCGTCACCAATTTCACGGCGAACGTGCTGCTGGCCGTCGGCGCCTCACCGGCGATGGTGGTGGCGATCGAGGAGGTCGAACAGTTCGCGCCCGTGGCCGATGCCGTGCTCGTGAACGTTGGCACGGTTACGTCCTTCGACGCCAAGGCCATGCTCGGAGCCGCGGCCGCGGCCGATCAGGCCGGCACGCCATGGGTCCTCGACCCAGTCGCCGTTGGAGCACTCGCGTTTCGCACGGGCATCGTCGAGGAGTTACTGGAACATCATCCGACCATCATTCGCGGTAACGCCTCGGAGATACTCGCCCTCGCCGGTGAGGCATCGGGCAGTAAGGGCGCCGACTCCACGGCGGATTCGTCCGAGGCAATCGATGGAGCTCGTCACCTAGCCCGGCGCACGGGCGCGGTGGTCGCCGTGACCGGTGTCGTCGACTTCGTGACCGATGGTGAGGACGTCATCGGCATTCCGGGAAGTCACGAACTCTTGACAAAGGTGACCGGCTCGGGCTGCGCACTGGGCGCGGTGTTGGCGGCATTCCTCGGCATTGAAGATTCGGCACTGCGCGCCGCGGTCTCGGGTTCCGCGGTCTTTGCGATTGCCGGTGAACGTGCCGCGCTCGATTCGCGCGGACCGGGCAGCCTTGCGGTGGCGCTGATCGACAATCTCTACCTCGTGGGTGGCAAGGGCGACAACACCCAGGCGAGGGCGTTGTGACCACGCAACAGCGTTACGGGGGACTCGAGAACCTGCTGGTTTGCCCGCGCGACCATGGACCGCTGGTGTGGCGTTACCGCGAACGGGTCGCGCACAACCCTCGACTGAGAGTCGGTTATCCGATTCGCGACGGCATCGCTCAGCTGCTCGAGAGTGCGTCCTTCCCTGTCGATGAGCGCGGCGACGCGACCGGTGGTGAGCGGAATTGACCGTTCAAAGCGAAGGTGACTGTCTCGACGACCTAGGTGTCACGACGTTCCGGGAATTGGCGTGTCACTTGCGCCATCAATTCCGATCGGACTCCCACCGCTGCCCCATCATCGGGATCGATGGGTTCTCAGGTTCTGGCAAGAGCGACTTCGCGCACGCACTGGCTCTGGAGTTGGGTGCCACGGTGATCAACACTGATGACTTCGTTCCTGGATGGGAGGGGCTTCGCGCGTCGATCGACCTTCTCGAAGAGTGGATACTCGTGCCGATCAGCCAAGACCAGACGGCGTCGTGGCAGCGTTTCGATTGGCATTTGATGCGGCCCGCTGAGTGGCACGACGTTGTACCGTCGTCGGTCCTGATCGTCGAGGGCTGCGGTGTCGGTCACAAGAAGTTGTCGAGCTTCCTTTCGTATCTCGTGTGGATGAACGCGCCCGTAACGGAGCGATTGCGGCGGATACACAGTCGCTTCGATTGGGAGATGTACGAGCCCTACGTGGACATGTGGGCCGAACAGGAACGACAGTTGCGCGCCGGAGACGACGCCGAGGCGCGAGCGGACCTCGTCGTCGAGAGTGGCGTCGTGCGCGATGACGTTGATCCGAAATCTGCGTTCGTTCGACACGTACCCAAAGACTGGTACCAGTAATACGTCGACGGCGGCTGCACCAATCGTTGACTCAGAACTCTTGGTACACCGACGGTTCTTGATTCGCCAGACGACCGTCGGGCCGAGCGAGCGAACCAATGCGCGCCATGTTCGCCTCGGTCAGGACGACGCCGAAGACGTCGAGGTTCTCTCGTTGGCGTGCCACTGACTTGGACTTCGGGATCGGGAGTGCACCGACGCGCACCTGCCACGCGAGGATCGCCTGCGCTGGAGAGACGCCGTGCTCGGCGGCGACCTCGGCGATGACGGGGTTCGAAAGGAGGTCCGTGCCACGCCCGACCGGACTCCGAGCCTCGGTGATGATGCCGTTGGCCTCGTGGTAGACCACTTGCTCGCTCGGGGGAAGTAGGGGTGGAGCTCGATCTGATTGAGGGCCGGCAGTTCGCCGGTTTCGTCTCGAAGCCGTTCGATGTGTTCCGGCAGAAAGTTACTGACGCCGATATGACGGATCAGGCCCCGGTCGCGACTCTCGATGAGCGCCCGCCACGCTTCGACGTAGTGGCGGTGCGCAGGACGCTTTCTTCGATCGTGGTGATCGCCTCGTCGTACGTTTTGATAGGTCGATTCAAAGGACTTTTTGGCAAGGTGATTGCTGAACTGAACGCTGGGCGCGAGCGATCTGGCCGCCCTGAAAACCCTCGGCGCACGTCATTTGCGTGACCGGCATCGCCCCCATCGGCAACATCGCAGCAGTCCAGATGGTTGGCGATCTGCCTATCGATCTAGGTTCAGAAGAATTCGTTGACGTCATCTTTGAACCGCTCTACAACCGTGTACTGATTCGGAATGCACCACTTACCGAATCGTATGGCAACGAGCCCGTTGACCAAGACTTTCGCACCTTCTAGTCGAACGGCAACCAGACTTCAAACGCACCCATGGTGTCCTTTAGATTGGACAGCAACTATGAGCGTTGTTCCGTTTGATCTCAGGGGCTTCGAAATGAAACCCTTCACCTCCTCAAGCGGTCAAACGCGTGATGTGTACCGCACCGGGACAGGACCGGCAGTCATCATCATTCACGAGATCCCGGGGATCACCCCTCTCGTCGCGGACTTCGCCCGCAAGGTCGCCGACCGAGGCATGACCGCAGTCCTGCCCAGTTTGCTGGGCACAGCCGGAAGACCGATGACCGTTCCATACGCACTCTCCTCCCTGGCGCGAGCCTGTGTCAGCAAGGAGTTCACGCTCTTAGCACTCAATAAGACGAGCCCCATTGTCGACTACCTTCGCGAACTTGCGTTCCACGAACGTGAGGCACAAGGCGGACCAGGTGTCGGTGCCGTGGGCATGTGCCTCACCGGTGGTTTCGCACTGGCGATGAGTGTCGAGCCTTCCGTCGTCGCTCCGGTACTCAGCCAACCGTCCCTGCCCTTTCCGACAAATCCTGAACACCGGAGCGCTCTTGGTCTTTCCGACGCAGACCTCGCGCTCGTTCAACGTCGCGCGTCTGCGGACCTCTGTGTCATGGGACTGCGCTTCAACGGAGACACCAAGTCGCCAGCCGAACGTTTCACCCGACTTCGTGAGGCACTGGGCGACAGATTCATCGGCGTCGAGATCGACTCGTCGCCGGGCAATCCGTGGGGCTACAAGAAATCGGCCCACTCGGTCCTGACCGAGGACTACTCCGACGAAGACACCTCACCGACCCGCCGAGCCCTCGAAGGCGTCCTGGACTTCCTGGCGTCCCGACTCGGTGTCGCGCCGCACGACGCGGGTCCCGCGAACTGAGAGAGTCGTCGCAAATGGCGAGCATCTGGGGAATGACGCCCAAACAGTCGATTGAGCTCGAGTGTCAGCGCAAAGGTCGCCACGACGTCGTCCACGACTGCGTCGCGATTCTCACGGGACACCTCGTCGCCGACCACTTCCTTCGCGCGATCGGAGGTCCGAGCGCCGAGAGCGTCCTCGAAGGTCGCGACGGAGGTCTCGAAGGTCATTGGCCCCGCGTATGGGCGGCGCGGGGTCTCTTGCACGTGTGGGACGACGTCGCCACCGACGCCATCATCGGTGCGACGACCCATGACTCGTGGCGCGTCCGAGAGATGGCCGCCAAGGTGATCGCCCGACACCGCGTGCGTTCGGGAATCGACGTGGTGGTGACCCTGATGGACGACGACAACGCTCGGGTGCGTTCGGCCGCGAGTCGAGCGTTCCGCGTCATCGCCGAGCCGTAGCTCTTGCGGGGTGACCGCCTACGCGGTCGCCCCTGTGGGAACGACGACTAAGGAGTCTCCAACTCGGCCAGTTGACTCGCGATGAGGGCCCTATCCTCGGGATCGGCAATGACCTCGATCAGTCGCGCCGCGAGCGCCGACCAGTTACTGAACTCTCCGGCGTCGCCCATCGCGGCGTAGGCGCGCGCGACGCCTTCGGCACAAGAGGCGACGAGCCAATCGGGGATCTCACTTTCTTGGGCCGTCGAATGCGCCCGCTTCGCGAAACGAAGAGCCAGCTCTCCGTCGCCGGTCGCCGCGGCGGCCCGCGCGACCATCCAGTCGCTCACGATCCACTGCTCGGTTTCCCCGGCGATCAACCAATGGAACCTCGAACTGAACGCCGTGGTCAACAACTCGACGTCACGCTCGTCGTCGCGCATCGACTCAAGGAGCTCCCAACACCTGTTGAAGAGTTGCGTCGCCAGCTCTCGGTCATCCAATTGCGCCATGGCGAAAGTCTAAATCGCGGACCCGTCGCTGGCTCGTGGACGTAGCGGACCTGAGATCTCCGACACGACCTCGAACCGGATCAACACGACGGGGGTCTGATCGTCAACCGTGTCGCCTTCGGCGGACCAGAAACGGCGATGACCTTCACGCCACTCGTCGAGCGACTCGTGGCCTTCACCTTCGGCCTGCGCGAACCTCCACGGAACCTCGATGAACGGTACGGTCTCCACTTCGATCACGACCACCGTGGCGATGCGCCGCGTCTCGTCGTCCACCAACGCCAACAACTCACCCTCGGACTCCAACTCCTCGTTCTCGCGCACGTACTCGATCAAGAGCCCCGCGGTCGCCCGTTTGTGTCCATCCAGGATCAGTTGATTGAGGCGTTGTCGCATCGCGCCGGGTGTGCCGATCTCGAGTGATCGCATGCCATCGACGATCGGAAACGCCACCGCGACTCCTTCATTCGATCCGAATCAACAATCTACGTCGTGCCGTTCCCTCACTCTCGATGGACGAGATGTCGCGCGATAGGGTCGCTCCATGTCAGCGCTCCTCCTCACCGTGCTCATCGCCGCCGCGGCGTGCGCGTTCGCATGGACGGCCTCGCTGGCCACCGGCGACACGTCGTGGGTCGATCGGATGTGGTCGATCGTGCCGGTCATCTACGTGTGGGTCTTCGCGGCCTACGCCCACCTCGCCAACGCGCGACTCGACGTCCTGGCCGCTCTGGTCACCGTGTGGGGAGTTCGACTCACCTTCAACTTCGCCCGAAAGGGCGGCTACAGCGGCGTCGAGGACTATCGCTGGGGAGTGCTTCGCGCCTCCATGCCACCGTGGCAGTTCCAACTCTTCAACCTGTTCTTCATCGTGCTGTACCAGAACGCCCTCCTGGTGCTGATCGCACTACCCGCCTGGAGCGCGTACCAGCATCGCTCGACCCCTCTTGGGCCGATCGATCTTCTGTTGGCGCTGCTCTTTCTCCTCTTCACCGTGGGCGAGACGGTCGCCGACCAACAGCAGTGGAACTTCCATCAGTGGAAGAGCGCCGAGGTCGCGGCCGGTCGAACGCCGAACCCTCGATTCCTCCAGAGCGGACTGTTCCGGTTTTCTCGACACCCGAACTACTTCTTCGAACTGGCTCAGTGGTGGGTGGTGTTCCTCTTCGGTGCGGTCGCCGCGCGATCGGTGCTCGAGTGGACCGTGATCGGACCGTTCCTGTTGACGTTGCTCTTCGTCGGCTCGACGCGCTTCACCGAGAAGATCACCCTCTCGCACTATCCCGAGTACGAGCTCTTCCAACGTTCGACGTCGGCCGTCGTACCATGGTTCGCGCACAGCGTCGCCATCGTGCAGTTGCCCGAGACCTGACGCCCGATCACAGTGTGGACGTGGCGAGCGTCACGTGCACGAACGTCGATGGCCCGCTCGGTACACTCACACTGTGAAGCCGCAGAAGATCATCCTGTACTACGGTTTCACACCGCTCGAGGATCCCGACGCCATCCGGCTGTGGCAGCGAACGCTCTGTGAGATGCTCTCGCTCAAGGGACGGATCCTGCTCTCACGCCACGGCATCAACGGCACTCTGGGCGGGACGATCGACGACCTCATCCGCTATATCGCGGTCACGAAGGAGTTCCCCGGCTTCCGAACGATCGACTTCAAATGGTCCGAAGGATCGGCGGACGACTTTCCGCGACTACGGATTCGCGTTCGCGACGAGATCGTCTCCTTCGGCGCGTCGCCGGAGTTGGTGGTCGATCGCCACGGCGTCGTCGGCGGTGGTGTCCATTTGAAGCCCGACGAGGTCCACCAACTGGTCGAGCAACGTGGCGAGGACGTGGTCTTCTTTGACGCGCGCAACAGGTTCGAAGCGGCGATCGGCCGATTTAAGAACGCCGTCATTCCCGACGTCGACGCGACGCGCGACTTCGCGTCAGTTCTCGACAGTGGGCGCTATGACGACCTCAAGGGCAAGGCCGTCGTGACGTACTGCACGGGTGGCGTGCGCTGCGAGGTCCTGTCGGCGCTGATGATCTCGCGCGGATTTCAAGAGGTCTACCAACTCGACGGGGGCATCGTGCGCTACGGCGAGGCCTTCGGCGACGACGGTCTGTGGGAGGGGTCGCTGTACCTCTTCGACGCGAGGATGCACCACGAGTTCAGCGCACGCACGAAGGTGATCGGCGCGTGCGAGCGTTGCGACACTCCCACGAGTCAGTACCACAACTGCGCGAACCTGGCCTGTCGAAAGCTGATACTCCTGTGTGGTGCGTGCGCCGTGGACAACGTCAGCACCAACTGCTCACCATCTCACTTCGTGGATTCAGCCACCGTTGGCGCTGAACTCATCGACCTCGAGATCACCTGAAAAGGAGATCCTCCGGCGAGCGAAGCCCGCCGGAGGATGCCTGACAATTATTGGGTACTTCGGTGGACTAGTGGCGACTGCGCCCGAAGCTCTTCCCGTGACTCTTGGATCCGAAACCGAAGCTCGGGCCGTGACCCTGGCTGTGACCGAAACTGTGACCAGAGGCGGTGTCGATGTTGATCGAGTTGGCGTTCAAGCTGCCCGCGGTCGAGCCCTGAAGGCCGACGGCGGTGATCTCTACTCCACTCATCACGGCGCTGGACGATGACGCGGCGCCACCCGAGGTGTAGGTGGTGGTGCCCGGGACCTCGTTCACGGTGAGCGCGGTGTTATGAGAG
>JBEKCK010000034.1:0-26278 GCA_050014915.1 Acidimicrobiales bacterium
GTCAACGTTGACCAGTCGGCACCGCCATCTTGAGTTCGCCAGAAGTGAAAGGAGTTAGTCGCACTCGCCCACGGTGCGTAGGCGAATCCTAGAGACGCCGTTGAAAAGACTTCGTTGGTCAGGGCGCACCAGCCTTGAGGATCTGGTGAAACGGTTGACCATGTGTTACCTCCGTCCAAGGTCTTCTGGAGTGCGTAATTGCCGTTGGAACCGATCCCGGTCTGCTGACGCCACCCAATCTGGGAGTTGATGAAACTGATTGTCTCGTCACCAGCATTACTTCCCGTGTCGCCGCCGGGTTGCGTGAGCCAGCTCATCCCTCCATTAATGGTGTGGCGCAGAATCGTCTGCGTGCTTCCTCCATTACGCGCCATTAGCCAACCGACAGATCGTGAGATAAAGGACGCGTCGGTCCAAACGTAGAGGCACGTACCTTTTGGCATTGACTCTGAATTCTTCAGTGGTGGAGTGATGTTTCGCCAGTGGTCGAAATCAGTAGTTATGAAGACCTCGCTACATCCTGTGGTCAGATTCTCCGTGGCGATGACTCCTACGCCATGGCCAACATAAAGAAGATACGTACTCCTAGTGTCCGAGTCCTTAGCCGAAGCCGCGTGTGAGAAAGTAACCACACCGAACAAAGCGAGCGTTGCAACCAAGACACCTGCCATCCGGCGCCTCATCTTGATGCTTGTTCTCCGTCGCCTAATACCCATCGCTGCTGACCTTAGACTGTTCTCCCGCAACATCATGAGGGCCGACCCGCTAGATCGAGCTCCCTGCATGATCGTGACATGAATATCAGGGGCCGGTCCTGTAAAGCACTGACAGTCAAGAAAACGCTATGTCTTATGTCGGTACGCTTGCGCCATGAAGCGAAGTATCGCGACCTGTGTCTTAATCGTCGTTGTCACCATTACCGGATTGGCCGTTCTGACGGCACGGCCCACTACGGCGCGAGCAGGTGCCACAGATTCTCATGTCATTCGAACTGGTGCGATCCTCACGAATACGTTGCTCGGTAGTTCTACCCAGGTGGATCAGGTGGACATGCTCTCGCCAACGCTCGGCTACGCGTTGGCAACACGATATTTAGGGCGAAGTCGTTATCGGTATTACCTCGTTCGAACGACGAACCTCGCTCGTTCGTGGACCGTGCGCAGTGAAATCCCCAGTAACGATGAACGGTATCCAATCTTCACTGACTTCGATACCGTCGACAGCGATCCGATGATTGATTTCGTAAACCGCAACGTCGGCTACGTGCTCGGCCCCGACGACTCAATCTATGTCACAAACAATGGCGGCCTGACGTGGGAGATCGTCGAGCCCAACGACAGTAACTCAAGTTACGGCATTAGCGGATCAACGATGACCGCCGTGACAACGAAGTGTCACACGCCGAGTGCGTCATCGACACCCGAATGCTCGAGCGAATTGACCGGGTACGAGGTCGGATCGACCGTTCCGGAATATTCGAGGATGATCCCGAACTCCAACCTGAAGTATCAGAATGCGGTGTCGCTCTTGGCGGCCGCACCGGATTCTACCCAGATCGTCAATTTGAGCACCGACGGATGGACCACACGTTCGTCGTTGATCGTCACACACGATGACGGACGCACGTGGACGCGACTACTGAACCCTTGCAGCGGTTCTTTGATCGAACAACTAATCGTCGCGAACAACGGCCGGTGGCTCCTTACGTGTTTCCTCGATCACGGCAGTTATCACGGCACTGCGAACATTTTTCGGTCGACGGACGACGGTGTGAGGTGGACAACGGTTCTCGACGACACCGCGCAACGCAACATCGTGGGCGATCTTGGTGGCACGCCGGCGTACTTCTTCTTAAGCGGCAACGACCGCGTGCTGTACGCAGCGTTGATGGGTCCGGCCGGCGGGCTGGCCGTGAGTTACGACGGAGGAACACATTGGGGTGGTGATTCCGCGCTCGGAAACACCGGCGGTTCGCCGGGTTCGCTGTCGGTTTTCGGACCGACGTCCTCGATCTACCAAGTGTGGCAAGGGCCGACCTACGTGACCAGTAACATTCGGACCTGGCACCTACTTCCGCCACTGCCGGCGGGACCCTATAAGGGACTCTCCATCTGCACGAGTAAGCACACTTTGGTCAGCTTGCGTCGTGTGAAGGCTGGCGGATTGCGTTATACCTACGTGGATTTCACCAACGATGGCTCCACCTCGTGCTACCTCGACGGCGCGCCGAATTTGCAGCCACTCGGCGTGAGCTCCGCACCGATCGGTCTTCCGGTGGGTTCCGAACTCGTCACTTCGGACGGCGACTTCGCGATCCTCAAGCCGTTTGGCGGCATCGCCAACTTGTCTTTGTTCATCAATCCGGCATCAAGCTACAAGCCAACGTCGACGTGCCGAGCCGAGAAGGCGAGCGCCCTGCGACTCAGTTTTGGTTTTCCGGCGAAATTCGTACTCTCGCTGGGCTCTCATCCCATTTTCACTTGCACGAAAGTCCCCAGCGTGTTTCTCAATGGTCTGAAGACTGGGCCTGGCAAGCCGTAGAACTTCGCCGCTTCGTGCCAATCTTTCGGACCGAAAGGATTGGCGTCTTCACGGCTACTCACTTCGTTCCCTATCGAAGTTCGATCTTTCAAGACGAACTTGAATCTGAAGTCCGTCAGCTCCGCGAATTTTGACATCCCCAGAAACATGGCTTCCGAGGCAATGTAGCCAATCTTGTAGCCAGAGACTCACTTTCGAAAGGATTTCAGCGGACGTCGGTGGATTCGTAGAGCCCTCCGACCAGGAAATTTGGACGACGACGGACGCGGTCGGATGGTCTAGCCCAATTCCCAAGGTGCCGGGATCGAGACCCGGGCGGCCCACTAACGCCTCGAGAACTGACGGACATCGGTGACGTCAAGTCTTCGGTACTCCTTCTATCGTGAGTTCCCGTTGTCGCTGTTCCTTCAGCCATCTGCCGGCGTGGCGCTTCGCCCAACTCTCGGTGACCCTGCCGCCAAAGATCGAACGAAGCGCCTCTCTATGCGTTAGGGCCATGATGATGTGTCCGACCACGACGATGAAGATGAGCCAGGCGAAAATGTCGTGAACGAAGGTTGCGCCTGAGCGAATGGACACCGGGAAGAATCTGAACCACTGCAGCATCGAACCGGTAACCAACATCACGGGGATCGAAGCCCCGACGAAGATCGCATTGAGTTTCTGGCCCGGGTTGAACTTGTCGGCATCGAGGGGTGACTTTCCTGCAGTCCTTAACCACTCAAGTTCGTCGCGAGTCCAGAAGTTGATGCGCCGTACATCTTGGCGCATCGCCTCTCCCCACGGCCCAACGAGAGAAATAATGACGGGCAGCGCCAGTGAAAGACCCGTCCAGAGATGAATCTGTTCAATGAGGTGTCGCGGGAGCACGACACCGAAGAACGATCCGAAATAGAGCGGGATGGCTGTGAATATGAGGATGAAAAACAACGTCGCGTTGGCCCAATGCGCGGCACGTTGCACTCGATTAAAACGAAGCAGACGCAGGGTCTTCGCCGGAGCGTCGGTAATCGACATACTAGGTCAGGCCCGGGTCCGGGTTGGTCGGCCCCGTCGTGCCGTCGAGCCACCCGTTCGTCGGATATCCGTTCTGCTCCCAGAATCCGGGCTCGACGCGATCAACGACACGGATACCCGAGAGCCACTTCAAGGACTTGTAACCAAACATCGGAGCGACGTAGAGACGAACCGGTCCCCCGTGCTCGGTGGTGACTGGAGCGCCCAACATCGAATACGCGACGATGACGTCGGGCAAGTGGGCCTGGTCAAGGGTGAGGCTTTCGGTGTCGGAGTGGTCGTAAGAGTCGAAACTCACTGCTACAGCACCTGGTTGCACCCCGACGTGTTTCAAGATATCTGCGAGTTGGACTCCTTCCCACTGCACGTCAGGGACTCGCCAGCCGGTCACGCACTGAAAGGTCTTCGTGAACGACGTCTTCGGCATCGCTTCGAGGTCGTCCATTGTGAACGTCGTGGGCCGATCAACTAGTCCGCTCACTTCCAATCGATACCTTTTCCTCGAGATCTTCGGGTAGCTGCCGGTGATCGAATAGATCCGAAAGCGGTCGCCACCGGGTAGGAGACCAGCGATGCCCGATCCGAACACGCTGCCCAGAACGTTTTGCGCGCTATTGCCGAAGGCAACGCCGAGAGCGCCGAGCACCGTGACCCCAAGAAACACACGTCGTCCGACGTTGATTCGCTTCTGCGGACTTTCGGAGTCAACCCCGGAAGACTCAGACGACATGGCAACGACTCATTTCTTCTCGGACCTTCACAAAAGGAGACATCGACGACGCGACGTTCGCAGAGCCCCAAACGTCGTGTCCATGCGCCCGGGACCTTTGACGACGTATGCGTCGCAGGTCCCAGGCAAACGCTTACACGTCAATCTTGGTTCCCGTGATGATCATTCCCTTCACGGTACCGGTCACCGTCACCAGTGCGCCGACTTTGATGTTCTTTGCCGTGCCCATGACGAAGTGGGTCATGGCGTCCCAGTGCACGACGTACGTCTCGGTGCCTTTTTTGAAGCTAAATGAACTGGTCGTTCCCATCTTGGCGTTGATCTTGGTGATCGTCCCGTGCCAGGTGTGATCCATCGTGACGTGGGCACTCTCGGTCGCGCCAGCGGTCGCGGTCGTGAGTGCAGCACTGAGGCCGAGCGACCCGACTACGAGTGCTCCCGGCAAGACGAGGGCGGCAATAACTCTCTTCATTTCCTGTTCCCTTTCTGCACAGTATGCAGTGATGTAGGCACCTCGGACGGTCTCGTCCACTACTACCGTCTGGCGTTGAACAAAAGCGTTACAAGAAAAAATGGGGGGAACCGTCGATCGAACCTCGCGCCGGAAGAGATGGGGATCCAGCTGTCTCAGAATCCGAAAACTCCCCTACGTTCAAACCCTGCGTCGTTGCGATTATTTTCACTAGGTTGCTTAGAAAAAGAGAGTGACGGGGTTGGAACGACGTAGGGATTTGAAGCACATTGTGCGCGATTTTTTGTCTCGCGGGCGTGGTCGGGACACTCCAGGCCCAAACGGATCGCGCGGCTCGATGATTGGAGGCCGTGGTGGGTACACCGTGCTCGGTGTGGTGGCCCTTGGACGGGGTGCGGGTGAATAGTCCCTTCAGCCACGTCGACAACACCGGCAAACTCCGAATGGTCGACGTCTCGAACAAGCGGCGCACCCTTCGCAAGGCCCAGGCGCACTGCCTGGTCGTGACGAAAGTGAAGTTAGCCAACATTGTGCCTCGCGACGACGGTCTTAGCGTCGAGAACGTCGCGCGCGTGGCGGGCGTGTTCGCCGCCAAGAGAACGGCTGAGATTATTCCCTTATGTCACCCCCTTCACCTAAGCGACGTCAATATCGAAATCGTTGAACTCGACATCGGCGTCGAAGTCTCTTCGAGTGTTATCGCCAACGAAGCGACCGGCGTGGAAATGGAGGCGCTCACCGCGTGTGCACTCGCCGCGCTGAGCATCCTCGACTCACTGCGAGCCCTTGACCCGAGCGCGCGCATCGACGACCTGGTTCTCTTGAAAAAAGAGGGCGGTAAATCGGGGAGTTGGGGTCGGCTCGTCGAAGCACCGACGCGCCGTCGCCGACGTCGCTCCTAGCGGGGGCACCGTTAGCATGGTCGCCAGTGGTCACCGTCGCACGTTTCGTAACTGTTCGTCGTTCCGGCGAAAGCGACACTCGTTGTCGCTGAACTCGAACGCACCCGTCGCGGTGACCTTACGCGCACACCCGCGAGCGGTCGAAGGTGACCGGAGTGAGGTTTCTCAGGCGAGCATGCCAACCGCCGGCCCCCTGGTCGATCGTTACGGTCGGGTTCACGACGACCTTCGCGTCTCGGTGACCGACCGTTGCAATCTTCGCTGCGTCTACTGCATGCCCGAGGTCGGCATGACCTTCTTGCCCCACGACGCGTTGCTCAGTTTCGACGAAATCACTCGCGTCGCCACGGTCGCCGCGTCACTCGGGGTCACTTCGCTTCGCCTCACCGGTGGCGAACCGCTCGTTCGAAAGGACCTCGTCTCGCTCGTCGCACGGCTCTCAGACATCGGCTTCAACGACCTCTCGCTCACGACCAACGGCATGCTGTTGGCGCCCCTCGCGAGGCGTCTCGCCGACGCCGGCCTGACGCGCGTGAACATCAGTTGTGATTCGTTGCGAGCCGATCGCTTTGATTCGATTCGACGACGCGGTGACTTGGGGACAGTCCTCGCCTCCATGGATGCCGCCGAGGCCGCCGGTCTCGTCCCGTTGAAGGTGAACGTGGTGATCTTGCGTGGGGTCAACGACGACGAGATTCTCGACTTCGCCGCCTTCGCTCGCGAGACGGGCCGGGTCGTGCGCTTCATCGAGTTCATGCCCCTGGACGCACAGGGCCAGTGGGACAAAACACGACTTGTCGCCGGCCGCGAGATCTTTGAACTGGTGTCGGCGCTGTGGCCCCTTGAAGCCACCGAGCCCGGTGGGTCCGCGCCCGCGCAACGATTTCGCTTCGCCGACGCGGGTGGAGAAATTGGCCTCATTTCGTCCGTCACCCAGCCCTTCTGCGGCTCGTGCAATCGACTGCGACTGACCTCGGACGGCGCGCTTCGCAACTGTCTCTTCTCCGACGACGAACTCTCGCTGCGCGACTCGATACGTGATGGCGCCGATGATGCGCAGATCGCCGAGATGTTGCGAAGGGCGGTCTGGGAGAAATTCCCGGGACACGCCATCAACGAGCCAGACTTTCTTCGACCCGCACGTTCGATGTCGATGATCGGTGGGTGATCCGATGACCTCGACGCTGCGGGACGTTCGGTCGCGCGTGGGTCTGTCGTGA
Source organism: Acidimicrobiales bacterium (assembly GCA_050014915.1). Lineage (GTDB taxonomy): Bacteria > Actinomycetota > Acidimicrobiia > Acidimicrobiales > RAAP-2 > RAAP-2. The sequence goes on from JBEKCK010000034.1 coordinate 6,883, forward strand.
AGTACCGCGCCACCCAGGCTGCGGAGCTCTTAGGGGTGAGTTCCGACACGATTCGGCGCTGGGCGGAGACCGGACGGATCAAGTCGTCACTGGGCGACGACGGCAAGCGCTACTTCGAAGGCGTGGACCTCGCCCTCGCGGCCATCGAGGAGAATCGATCGCCGTCGCCCAAGAGCCCCCGCGCCCAATCGACGCGCAATCGCTTCGTGGGTATCGTGACCAAGGTCGTGAAGGACAAGGTCGTCGCTCAGGTAGAGATCCAGGCCGGTCCGCACCGTGTGGTCTCGGTGATCACCCGGGAGGCGGCCGACGAGTTGCGGTTGGCGCCGGGCGTAGTGGTCGACGCCGTCATCAAGGCCACCAGCGTCAGCGTCGAGATACCCGACACGTTTTAGCGTTACTCGAGCGGCGCCGGCCACACCGACACCGCGTCGGCGCGGACGATGATTCGACAGTGATCCCCGCGAGCGACCAATGGCTCGATCGCGGTGCGGGACCGAATCTCATGACCTCCTCCGAACTCGATAAAGAGTTCGTAGGCGAGTCCGGTGTCGACAATTTCGGTCACCCGACCCTCGACGTCGCTCGCAGTGGACGGGCCGTCGGACGCCACGACGTCCACACGTTCCGGTCGCACACTCCAGTGCACGCGCGTACCGAGTGCGATGGTCGTGGGCGATATCGTCACGCGAGCGTCGCCGACCGTGAGTGCGCTCGAAGTTTCGACGGTCGCCACGAGGACGTTCTCTACCCCAACGAGGCGCGCGACCTCAGCCGAGACCGGTCGCGAGAAGATCGATCGACTCGTGCCCCACTGCAACACCTCGCCGCGCGCGATGACCAGCAACTCGTCCGAGAGGAACGCGGCCTCTTCGGGATCGTGGGTTACGAGCACCGTTGCAAGACCGGTTTCGCGTTGCACTCTTCGCAGTTCGCGACGAAGTTCTAAGCGCACCGGCGCATCGAGCGACGAGAACGGCTCGTCGAGCAAGAGCACCTGGGGAGACTGGCAAAGCACTTGCGCGAGACCCACGCGTTGGCGTTGGCCACCTGACAGTTCCGAGGGCATTCGGGCCTCGAGGCCGTCGAGGCGAAGGTGCTCCAGCCAGTAGGAGGCGAGCTCTGGGCTCGACCCCCGGGCGAACGTTAAGTGGCGCCAGACGTTGAGGTGCGGGAACAGCGAGAAGCCCTGGGCGACGTAGCCCACGCCACGTCGCTCGACCGGCACGTCGTGGACGAGTTGGTCGCCGTACCACACGGGTCCCGGACTGGACCCGTAGAGACCGGCCAGGCATCGCAGCAGCGCCGACTTACCCGAACCTGACGGCCCCAGCACCGCGAGGTGATTGACCCTCGATTCGTGAGCAATCCGGAGGTGGAATGCGCCCAGTCGATGGTCGAGGTCGAAGCGCACGGGCTGGGTCCGGACAGGCGCAGGCGGTGTCGGACGTGACACGATCGTCGGGCGCGACGAGGGCACTCGAACACGCAGCCGGCTCACCATCACGACCACGACGGCGACACCGAGGGCGAGGGCCGTCGGCGCCAAGGTGGTGGGCAAGCCGCGACCGCTGAATTGGTTGTAGGTGTAGATCGGCAACGACGCGGGGTTGTACGCGAGAATGACGACGGCACCGTACTCGCCAAAGGCCCGCAGCCACGTGAGCAGCATGCCCGCGCGAATACCATGACCGGCACTCGGTACGGCCACTCGCAAGAATCGCGACACGTCTGAAAAACCGAGGGTTCGCGCGACATCCAACATCCCCTGGTCGACGCCGCTGAACGCGGCGCGCGTAGCGACGATCAAGAACGGAGCGGAGACGAACGACATTGCGATCACCACACCGACCATCGAGTCAGTGAGGTGCTCGCCGAAGAGTCGACCGAGGAACGTATAGGGACCAATGAGATAGACCAGGATGACGCCGCTCATGAGCGGCGGAAGTGCCAAGGGAATCTGGACGAGTACCCCTACCACCGAGGCCAGTCGCCCTCTCGAGCGAGCCAGCGCATAGGCGAGCGGCACACCACAGATCGTGACGAGCGCGAGTGACATCGTGGCTCCGGCGACCGATACCCACAGCGCCGGAAAGAGCCCGGCTTCGTGAAAGCCGCGTTGGGGTGACGCGACGAGTCGAACGACGAATCCCGCGATCGGGTAACCCAGGTAGACGACGAGCAAGCCACCCAACCACGTGAGAGGACTCTTGAAAGTCCCCCTCGCGTTCATGGCGAAGTGGTAGTCGTTGGGGAGTTCGCGGGGGCCCGAAAGTTCCGAGCCGGTACGATCGGCGTCACGCCGTTGCCCTTCAAGATCTTCTGACCCGCGGCGCCGAGCAGGAACTTGACGAAGGCCCTGGCCGCAGCCTCGTGGGGCGCGCGATTGAGGATGGCGACGGTGTACTGGCCCGACAAGTGCGTACCCACGAGCGGCACGGTTTTCAGGTGCGCGGCGGCAGCCTCCACGGCGTAGAAGAAGCCGGCGTCAAGTTGTCCCGCCTGCAGGTCACCGACGAGGGCCGTCTCTTCAAAGACGTTCGACCCCGATGTCGCCAAGGGCGCCAGTTTGGGTTGGTCGTAGCTGAGCGCGACGCCGGTCAACGCATCGACCGCGAGCACGCCCTTGGGGTCAGTCGCGGGGTCAGTGCGGCCCAGCAGGAACCCCGGGCGGTCCACTACCTCGTACCACGGCATGGTTTCGAGATCCTTGGCGAACTTCGACTTTGGGTTGTACCCGAGCACGAGCGACGAGTATCCGAACTCCTTGTAGGACGACACCCAATCGCCATTGGCAGTTCCTTCGAGGCTCGCGTTCACCGCTGGCGACGCACTAATGAACACGTCCCCCACTTGCGTCTCCCCGGAGATCTCCGTGGCGAGCGCCGTCGACCCTGCGGAGTAACCACTCACCGTGTAGCCCGTCGCCTCGTGGAAAGCTGGATCGACCCGTTGTTCCATGAGGTCAAGCAGGGATCCGGCGTAGAGAACGTCGACCGTTCCGGACATCTTCGCTTTCGTCGAAGGACCCGCGCCGGCGTTTACCGCCGGGGCAGCGAGCACACCTATTGCCGCCAGTACCGTCGCCGATATCACCACCATGTGACGCACGGAGCCTCCTCGCCCAAAGTTGCATTTACAGTAACATCACAGCAATTTCGACGTGTCTACCCGATTTACTGGTCTTCTGACACGTAGATGCGTTACAAGTCAGCTCGTCGTCGAGTCGCGGGTAGCAGTCGGCGACGAACTGGTGCGCCGGTGCGTCGAACCGTGGCACCTCGGAGTCGCGTTCGACGCGGCCATAGGATGACGTCAATGCGCTCGACGTCAGCATCTACCTGGGTGGCCGTGACCGAGTCGCCACTCTCGAGCGACGAGCTTGCCGCCTGGGTGGTGCGCCCCAACTGCGGTGCGGTCGTCACCTTCAGCGGCGTGGTGCGCGACCACTCACGCACTCGCGACGGCGTGTTGAGCCTCGAATACGAGACGAGTACCGAGCTTGCGGAACAGAGAATCCATGAAATCGTGGCCGTAGCCCGCGAAAGGTGGCCCTCCCTCGAGGCGATCGCGATCCACCATCGGATTGGCCGGGTCGAACTCTCTGAGACCACCGTCATCGTCGCCGTGTCGTCGCCTCACCGCGGCGACGCCTTCGACGCCGCGCGCTTTTCCATCGACACTCTGAAGGAGACGGTGCCCATGTGGAAGCGCGAGTTTTGGGAGGGCGGCTCCGCGTGGAGCGAAGAGACGTCGCCGCTCCTCGATATTCCGCGTCCATGATCTCCTACGACGAAGCGCGGCGCTTCGTCCTGAGGGACATCGAACCACTCGCCCCGCGCGACCTTGATCTCGCGAACGCGCGCGGTTGCGTCGCGGCCGAGGAGGTCACCGCCCGCGAGCCGTCACCTCGATTTGAAAACTCCTCGATGGACGGTTTCGCGCTGCGCGCTATCGACACGCTCGGCGGTCATCGTCGCTTACGGGTCACCGGCACGATCCTCGCCGGTGACATCCCTTACTCGCCGCTGGGCGAAGGCGAGGCCGCGCGCATCATGACGGGCGCTCCCGTTCCCGCGGGGGCCGACAGCGTCTGTCTGCGTGAGGCGACAGTCCTCGACCCGGACGGCAGGACGGTCGTCATCGAACGCGAAGTCAGTGTTGGTGAGGCTGTGCGCCGGTTGGGCGACGACGTGCAGGTCGGCAAGGTGTTGGTGTCACCGGGCGACGAACTTGGCCCCGCCCTGCTCGGGGTCCTCGCGAGCCAGGGATATTCGAGTGTCAAGGCCCACGCTCGTCCACTCGTCGGTGTGTTGTCGACGGGCAACGAACTCTCTGACTCGACTGGGACGTTGGCGCTCGGCATGATTCGCGACGCCAACCGTCCATCCCTCCTCGCGTCGCTGAACGCGTCGGGGTTCGTCGCCATCGACCTTGGAATTGTGGGCGACTCGTCCGCCGACGTCACCGAGGCCCTGGAGCGGGGCGCGGCGTCATGCGACGCGATCATCTCGACGGGCGGCGTCAGCGTCGGCGACGCCGATTTCGTGAAATCTGTGCTACTCGAGCTGTGTGGCGAGCAGTCGCGCTCGATGCAAGTCGCGATGAAACCGGGCAAACCATTCGCGTTCGGCGTCACGAAGGACGCGGGTGTTCCCATCTTCGGGCTGGCCGGCAACCCGGTGTCAACCCTCGTCGGATTCGAGGCCTTCGTGCGCCCGGCACTGCGCCGTCTTGGCGGACATCGCGTGATCGATCGTCTCACCATCCAGATGGTGCTCGAGTGCCCATTGCCGCGAGAACCCGATGGACGCCTTCATCTCGCTCACGCGGTCGCTCGGGTTCACGACGATGGCGTCGTCTACGTGGAACGTGTCGAACGTCAGGCGTCACACCTCCTACACGCGGTCGCGAGGGCCAACGCCCTGATCTTCGTACCCGACGGCGAAGGCGCCGAAATCGGCGACGTCGTTCGAGGGATGGTGCTCGACCCTGACCAGCTGAGCTTCGACTGACATGGCGCGACTCGTCTTACTGGGTCCCGCCCGCGACGCGGCCGGCGTCCCCGTCGACATCGTCGACGGGGACTCACTCGACGTCGTGCTCGATGAGGCCATACGTCGCTACGGACCGGCGTTTCGTGCGCTACTCGAGGTCAGTCAGGTCTGGGTCAACGGTGAACCAGTCGAAGCGGGCGCGCTCATCGGTCACGAGGACGAGATTGCGGTGCTGCCCCCCGTCTCTGGCGGGTGAGGCGCGACGTCGCCACTGAGTAACTCCAGAGCGTGCGCCACGACGTCGAGGACGGCCTCGAGACACTCGAGTGCGCCGCGCGGCGAACCGGGACAGTTGAGAATCAGGCACTGACCCACGGTGCCCGCTCGACCGCGCGAAAGTCGGCCTAACGGATTCACGAGGCGCATCGCCTCGCTGAGTCCGGGGGCGTCACGTTCGAGGACCCGTGCAGTTCCTTCGGGCGTGAGGTCGCGTGGTGAAAAACCGGTCCCACCCGAGGTGACAAGGAGTCCAACGAAGCCGTTGGCCATTTCTCGCAGGCTCGCGGCCACTGACTCCTCGCCGTCGGGGACAGCCCGATATTCGCCGATGGCGAAGCCAGCTTCTTCGAGTCGCGTCGATATCGCGGGACCCGCGAGGTCTTCGCGCTCCCCACGATCGACCGAATCCGAAACGATCAGTACCTTTGCGTAAAACTCCACGGCGTCGAGCGTAGGTGATACGCCGTGCGTCGCTTACTCAACCTCCCGCCATCGCACCGATCACGAAGAAGGGCTCCCGACCCGTCGTCACGTCCACGGGCAACGCCACGTCGATGGGTTCAAGTGAGAGGTCCTTCTCGCACGCGAAAAACCGGACGAACTTACGACGTTGTTGGGTCAGGGGGTCACGAATCGTGCCCAGCAGCACTGGGAAACGAGTCTCGAGGGCGTCGATCACACTCGCCGGCGAGGGCGTACCCACCACCTCGAGTTCGACCTCACCCGAGACCTTCGCGAGCATCTTGAGGTGGGCCGGTAGGACGACCCGGATCATGCCAGGGTCTGGACTTCGACTGACAGCACCGCGGGAAGGTCGCGAACAATCGGTTCCCACGAGTCACCAGAGTTGGCCGACGCGTAGACCTGACCTCCGGTGGTGCCGAAGTACACCCCGCAGTCCTCGAGGGCGTCCAGCGCCATTGCGTCGCGCAAGACGTCGACGTAACAGTGCTCTTGGGGTAGTCCCTTGGTGAGCGGTTCCCACTCGTTACCGCCGGTTCGACTGCGATAGACCCGCAGTTTGCCCTCAGGCGGGAAGTGCTCGGAGTCACTCGTGATCGGTACAACGTAGATCGTCTCTGGTTCGTGCGCGTGTACGTCAATGGCGAAGCCGAAGTCCGAGGGCAGGTTGCCACTTACTTCGCTCCAGGAGTCGCCCGCGTTGTCGCTGCGCATCACGTCCCAGTGTTTTTGCATGTAGAGAACGTCGGGGTTCGAGGGATGCAACGCGATACGGTGCACGCAGTGTCCGACCTCGGCGTCCTCGTCAGGCAGTCCTTCGGAGTGAAGTCCGTGGTTGATCGGTCGCCACGTCGACCCCTCGTCGTCGCTGCGAAAGGCGCCGGCCGAAGAGATCGCGACAAAGATTCGACGCGGATCCTTCGGGCTGACGATGATCGTATGCAGGCACATCCCGCCCGCCCCGGGTTGCCACGCCGATCCCGTGTCGTGACCTCGCAGGCCCGACAGCTCACTCCAACTCAACCCGCCGTCAGCGGAGCGAAACAGGGCCGCGTCCTCGACACCCGCCAACACCGTGTCCGGGTCGTTCAAGGAAGGTTCGAGGTGCCAGACTCGGGCGAACTCCCAAGGGTGAGGTGTCCCGTCGTACCACTGGTGCGTCCCGGGCACCCCGTCATAAGTGAACTGGTTACCCACCGGCTCCCAGGTCAGACCACCGTCGTCGGAACGCTGAATCAACTGCCCGAACCAACTCGTCGATTGCGAGGCGAAGATCCGATTGGGGTCCGCTGGGGAGCCCTTCATGTGGAAGACCTCCCATCCACCAAAGAAGGGACCACTGATGTCCCAGTTTTTGCGGGCGCCGTCCGCGCGAAGCACGAAGGCCCCCTTTCGCGTTCCCACCAGTACGCGCACGCCGCTCATAATCACCCCTCCCCGCGTCCCTCGGGGCGCGTCATCAGATGAGAGTACATCGCGTATCGAGCGGCCTCCACAATTCCTTCCCGTCATATGCGTCGCGAATGTCGCATCCCTTCGTTAATCGCTCCGGCCCACTCCAAGTGTTCAGTCACTCCGACACTTCATAGCGGAATCGTGTCAGTCGCCAGCGAGGATGATGGGTCAACGGCCCTCATCACACCGATCATGAAGGTCTCGAGTGCGCGCGTTGAGTTCGTCGACTCCGGCCCTGACCTTGACGAGACCAATTCGTATTTCGACCTTGACACGGTGCGAACACCCATGTATGGTCCGCTCAGGTAGTTGGGACGCAGTTCCAATTACCGGAACAACAACTTTCATGGGGGGCGTAATGTTTCGAACGCAAAGCAGGGGCCGCAAAGTGATGGCCCGCAAATCTACGGTCAAGATCGCCTTGGCGGTGGCCATGGTCTCCGGTGTGGGGCTGGTGTCACTGTCGGCGTCGGCGAGCGCAAGCAGCAAGGTGACGATCACGGTATGGAATGACCCCCTGGCCGCTGGCTCCGTCGGCGTTCCCGCGTCGAAGTCATTTCTTACCAAGGGCGTGGAACTGTTCGAGAAGGCGAATCCGAACATCAAGGTCGATATCACGCAAGAAGCGTTCGCCGCGTCAACTCAATTTGAGACTCTTCTCAGCTCCAGCGAGATCGCCGGAACGACTCCCGACATTGGTCAGCTCTACGTTGGCGGACAGGTCGAGCAAAACGCCAAGTTCCTCTTGCCACTGAACAAACTTCTGGGCCAGTCATACATCAATTCCTTGACCGGATGGCAGTTCGTCTCCAAGAACTACAAAGTCGGTAGCACCATTTACGCCGTGCCGTACGGCCAGGGCTACTACTACGCCGTCTACTTCAACAAGTCTCTCTTCAAGAATGCGGGCATCTCAACAACATCGTTCCCGACGACGTGGAACGGACTGGTCACGCTGGCCAAGCAACTCAAGGCCAAGGGTGTTACGCCCTTTGAGTTTGGCGAGAAGGAGGGCTACTTCGGCGCCTGGACCCAAGACGCGATGATGTCTGGTCTCGATGGCGATGCCGGCGTACTGAACATGTACACGGGCAAGCAGTCTCTCAACTCGTCACTCCTCATCAAGCCCTACACCGCGTGGCACGAGCTCTTCGCCGACGGCCTCACAAACTCGAATGCCGCGACCCTCACCTACACAAGCGGTGTCGCAGAGTTCGCCGCGGGGAAAGCTGCGATGACGATCACCGGCGAGTACTACGACACCCAGATCTCCAAGGGCCTTGGCAGCTCCAACGTTGGACTGTTCCCCGTGCCGGCGCTCACCGGTGCGAAGTACCCAAAGTCCTTGTCGGGCGGTCCGAATAACGCGTACGTCCTCTTCAAGAACGCGAAGAATGTCGCCGATTGCATCAAGTTGATCAAGTTCCTCACCACCGAGAAGGTCCAGTTGCTCGGTGTCAACGAGCTCGGTCAGGCGCCGAACAACGTGAACTTCAAGGTTTCGGCCTCATTCGCGGCTTCCCAACCGCTTCTGGCAGATCTGAACGACTACATCCTGAACGATCACTACGCCTTGGACGAAGCCTTTGACAACGTCATGCCGGGCAGCATCTGCTCGTACTGGTACCAGACAAACAACGGAGTCTTTGAGGGTTCCTTGAGTCCATCGAGCGCCGCGTCCAGCATGGAAGCGCAGATGAAGAGCTACCTCGCGACTCAGAAGACCGGAGGGTAGAGCAGACCTTCGAAGACGTCTTCATCAGATTGACCCTCGACGAAATGTACTTAAGAAAGGTCGTACGCGACGGTGGAGGATGACGTCACCGGGCGCCCCAACGAAGTTGACGTTGACGCGCCCGTAGTCTCAACGCAGAGAGTGAGGACGCGCAAACGACGCAACGTGTTCTCGTACGTCGCGTTGCTGCCCGCCGCATTGCTCGTCTTTGGTTTGATGGTCTTCCCCATCGGTGAGACCATCTATCACAGCTTTACGAACTGGGACGGAGCGACGAGCACGTTCATCGGATTCGAGAACTTCCGTCTCATTTTCAGCAATCCCATCATTAGCCAGGTGCTGATCAACTCTCTGATCTTCTTGATATCGGTGCCGTTGATCCTGGCGGCATCGCTGGTGACGGCGGTACTGGTCTACGAGAAAGTTCTTGGTTGGAGGGTCTTCCGTTTTCTCTTCTTCATCCCTATGGTGCTCTCGCCGGTCATCGTCGGAGTCCTCTTCAGCACGATATTCCTACCCGGCGGAGCAGTTGACAAGATGTTGAGCGTCTTCGGCCTAGGTCAGTTTTCCTGGCTTCAGTATCCGTGGACCGCGCGAGCGGTAGTGATTCTGGCCTTGGTGTGGACATCATTCGGGTTCGGCATGGTGGTCATTTTGTCGGCCATGTCGACGGTCGACACGGCGCTTTACGACGCGGCCGCCATTGACGGAGCATCGTGGTGGCGACGATTGCGTTCGATCACGATTCCCATGATCTCGGGGTCTCTACAGTTCCTCAGCGTCATCAACGTGATCTACACCTTCACTTCGCTCTTTGCCTTCGTCTTTACCATCACCGCCGGCGGTCCAGGCTTCTCAACGACGACCGTCGACTACTACACCTACATCACGACCTTCGAAAACGGTCAGTTCGGCTATGGTGCGGCGCTCGCTCTCTTGCTGTTTCTCATCGTGCTGACCTTGACGATCGTCCAGGTCAAGCTCTTTCCCTACCGTGAAGTGCAGCAGGGGTCGTAACGATGACGTCTCGGATCTCGCGAACCCTCGTCTTCGTCGTTCTGTGTCTTATCGCCGTGTCGACGGTCTATCCGCTGATCTTCATGGCGCTCAACAGCATGCGCTCATCTAGCTCTTTCGAGTTGAGCCCCTTCGGTTTCCCCTCCCACTGGAACTTCTCGAGCTATCGCAATCTGTTCCAGGAGGTCCCCTTCGCCCAGAGCATCCTGCACTCGTTCATCGTCGTGGTGCCGGCGGTGATCCTGGCCACTTTCACGTCGTCCCTCGCGGCCTTCGTGTTCACGAAAGTGCCAGTCAAGTTGGGCAACGCCATGTTCTGGGTGATGCTCATGATCATGTTCATGCCGGGCATCGTGGTGCTCCTCCCCCTCTACGTGGAGGTCGCTCACACGGGGCTGTCGAACAACTTCGTACCGGCGATTCTCATCTACACCGCAATCAGCATCCCCTACGGCACCTACCTATTGCGCTCAAACTTCCGCTCGATTCCTGACTCGGTGGTGGAGGCGTCCCGAGTTGATGGTGCCAGTTGGTTCAAGGTGTACTGGCGGGTGATACTTCCGATCGGGCGCCCCGGTATCTTCACAGTCGGCATTCTGACGTTCCTCAACATCTGGAACGACCTCTTCATCAGTCTGGTGCTGTTGCACGCGTCGAACACGGAAATGGTGACGCCGACCCTCGCGCAACTGAGCGGAAAGTATTCCACCGATGTTCCCGTGTTGATGGCTGGTCTGTTAATCGGCGCTCTACCCACGTTGCTCTTGTACTTCGTCACCGCCCGCGTATTCATTCGCGGCATGTTGTCCGGAGCGGTGCGCTGAACATGGTCGTCGATCCGCTCAAGCACGAACTGGCCGTCGTGAGTGAGGTCAAGGGACCGAGCGGGGCCGATCGCGTCCTGGCAATTCTCAATCTGCTGGGCACGTTCCCCGACGGCGTCGGTTTGAATGACCTCGCCCGACTCATGAACTCGCCGCGCTCCAGCGTCCACCGCGCGCTCGGGGCGCTCCGCCGGGCCGATCTCATTGAACAAGATCGTGACAGTCGCTACCGACTGGGGTACGGACTGTTGAAGCTCGCCTTCACCTACTACGACGAGATCGACGCCGTGGGGAGAATGCGGCCCGTGCTGTCATCGCTCGCCGCAGAGTTTGGCGAGACGACGCACTACGCAATACTGGATCGCAGCGAAGTCGTGTACCTGGCGAAGGTCCAACCGCCGCTCTCGCGTTATCAGATGAATTCGGTCATCGGCGGACGCAATCCGGCCTACTGCACCGGCGTCGGCAAAGCGCTCTTGGCCTACAATCTCACCACTCGAGATCAGGTCGATCGGTTCGTCGCCGACCATGAACCACCACTCGCGCCCTTCACCAACCACACGATCCTGACCGCAGAACAACTGCACGCAGAGTTTGAACTCATTCGAGAAAACGGATACGCCCTTGACCGCGAGGAACACGAAGAGGGCATCAACTGTCTCGCCATTCCGCTCTTCCTGACGTCGAGGACGTTGCCCGACGGGGCAATCAGCATTACGGCTGTGGCGCGGCGTTTTCCGTTGACGAAGTTAGAGACGTCGATCGATCACGCTCGCGAGATGATTCGCGAGTACCTGGGGGAGGTAATGGCATGAAGATCACGGACGTCGAGGCACTAGTCCTCCAAGTCGGCGAGATCGACACCTCGCGCGCCGACGGCACCCAAGACGCCTTCATCGTAAGAGTTCACACCGACGAAGGACTGATCGGTGTCGGCGAAGGCGACACCTCGCCGTACGTCGCGCGCGAGATAGTCACCATGCCCTCGTCGCACTCCTTGGCGCGAGGTCTGCACGAAGTGCTGATCGGACAAGATCCGTTGCGGGTGAGGCCACTGTGGGACGAGATGTTTGCGAGTAGCTACCACTACGGACGTGATGGTGCCGCGCTGCACGCCATGAGCGCCATAGACATGGCCCTGTGGGATCTGTTGGGCAAGGTCTCTGGACTCTCCGTCGCTCAACTACTCGGAGGACAGGCGTCGTCTGAGATTGAAATCTACGCCAGCGAGGTGATGCCCCAGACGCCGGAAGAAGTGACGGCCCTTGCCGCGCGCGTGGTCGAAGAGGGCTTCGGCGCCCTCAAGTTGGGCTGGGGTCCTCTCGGCCGGGACGTGGGGCGCGACGTCGAACTGACCGCGGCGGCCCGTGCCGTTCTCGGTCCGGATCGCAAGCTCATGATCGACGGCGGCATGGCGTACTCCTTGCGATCGGCGAGGACGTTTTGCCAGCTCGTCGAACCGTACGACCTCTTCTGGTTCGAAGAGCCCTTCGAGGCCGACGACATACTCTCCTACGAACGACTCACCGGCAGCGTCGCCATCCGCATCGCGTGCGGCGAGGCGCACTCGAACGCTCGACCCTTTCGCCAGCTCGTCGAAGCCGGCGTCAGTATCTTGCAGCCGGACCTCGGTCGCTGCGGCGGCATGACGATCGGGCGCGACATCGCGGCTATGGTCCGAGAGTTCAGTGCGAGCGCCGTCGTGATTCCCCACTGCTTCTCGACCGACGTCTTGCTTGCGGCGACGCTGCAGTTCGTGTCAACGCTCCCGGGCGAAAGACTCATTGAGTACCCGGTGACACAAAGCAAGCGCCTGGGGTCGTTGCTGACGACGCCCTTTGCGCCCGACAACGGCTTCCTTCGTGTACCGGATGGTCCCGGACTGGGCATCACGCTCGACAACGACGAGGTGCGCCGGCGCACCGTCGTGGCCTAGGAACGGCGCCCGACCATATGGACCAACTGCGCAACGTCTCTAGGAGTTAAAGGGAAAGATATGGCTTCAATCTCACTCGACAAGGTCTCCAAGACCTACCCGAACGGGTTCAACGCAGTTCGCGACCTTGATCTCGATGTCAGTGAAGGCGAGTTCATGGTGATGGTCGGTCCCTCCGGCTGTGGGAAGACGACCGCGTTGCGCATGGTCGCCGGACTCGAAGAAATCACCTCGGGGACACTGCACATCGGCGACCGAGTCGCCAATCAGTTGACGTCCAAGGAACGCGACGTCGCGATGGTCTTTCAGAACTACGCGCTCTACCCTCATATGACGGTGGGTGAAAACATCGCCTTCGGATTAAGTCTGCGAAAGACTCCGAAAGATGAGATCAAGAAGAGGGTCGCCAACGCCGCGACGATTCTCGGGCTCTCCGAGCTGCTGAATCAGAAGCCTGGGCTGTTGTCGGGTGGCCAGCGCCAGCGCGTCGCCATGGGCCGCGCCATCGTTCGAGACCCGGCGATTTTCCTGATGGACGAGCCACTTTCGAACCTGGACGCCAAACTTCGTGTGCAGATGCGCACAGAGGTCCGTCGCATTCAGCGACGAATCGGCGTCGCCACGCTCTACGTCACCCACGACCAGACCGAAGCGATGACCATGGGAGACCGAGTAGCCGTCATGCGGGCCGGGGTGCTCCAACAGTGCGACGAGCCTTCCGTGCTGTACAACAAGCCCATGAATCTCTTCGTCGCCGCCTTCATTGGTTCGCCCGCGATGAATCTCTTCGAGGCGACGATCAGCGACGACGGCTCGCTCTTGCAGTTAGGTTCGCAACGACTGAACCTCGGCGAGTCGCTCTATCATCGAGTCCCCTCGCTGCGTTCGTACGCCGGCCGTAAAGTCGTCGTGGGGCTGCGGGCAGAAGACCTACCCGTCGCGACCGGCGAGCAAAAGTCCGACGGTACCCTCGTGGCCCGAGTGGAAGAGGTCGAAGCGCTCGGTTCTGAGTTGTTGGTGCACTTCTCCCTCGACGCAACGCGGGTCACCGGTGAGGCCCAGGGACTCGATGAGACCGATGAACTGGAAGCGATCCCGATCGACGTCGTCGGTGAGGGAGTCGCTCGGGTTGAGCCACGGGCCGAGGTTCACGTGGGACGTGACGCCAGCTTCGCGGTCTACACCGAACGGATGTACTTCTTTGACGCGGAGAGTCGTAATGCGATTCAGTGACGCCATGGATTCTGTCAAGTCCATTGGCACGAGGCACGGTACAAGGAGCGGTGGATGAAGATTGCCCGAGTAGGAGACGTTGGTAGTGAGCGTGTGGCCGTAGTCGTCGACGACGGCACACTGCGAGTCCTCCCCGAATCGTTCGGCGACGTTGACGCGCACTTTTGGAGCGAGGGGCGCGAGGACGAGATTCGCACCTTCTTGGCCACCAACCCAGTGGAGGACATTGTTGCTCCGAGTGTGCGATACGGCGCGCCCGTCGCCAAGCCCGAGAAGATCGTCTGCATCGGACTGAACTACCGCGATCACGCCAACGAAACGGGCGCCACGATTCCCTCGGAGCCCATCATTTTCATGAAGGCGCCGAACTGCGTGATCGGACCTGATGACGAGATTCTGGTTCCACGGGGATCGACCAAGACCGACTGGGAGGTCGAGTTAGGTGTCGTTATCGGGACGCGCGCTCGCTATCTCTCCTCCCCCGAAGAGGCCCTCAACTACGTCGCCGGCTACTGCATCTCCCACGACGTCTCCGAGCGAGAGTTTCAGTTGGAACGAGGCGGGCAGTGGGACAAGGGCAAGTGTTGTGAGACGTTCAATCCGCTCGGACCATGGTTGGTCACACCCGACGAGATCGACGATCCTCAGCACCTCGGACTGCGCCTCAGCGTCAACGGTGTCACGAGGCAAAACGGATCAACGCGCGACATGGTCTTCGACGTCGCCTATCTCATCTGGTACGTCAGTCAGTTCATGGTGCTCGAACCGGGCGATCTCATCAACACCGGTACGCCCGCCGGCGTGTCGCTCGGACACGATGACGTTCCATATTTGAAGGCGGGCGACGTGGTCGAGTTATCGATTGACGGACTGGGATCACAGAGAAGCGTGCTGGCCCAGGCGTGAACCGACCCGACGCCGAAATGAAATGTCGCGAGGAGACACGATGAGCGCAATGCGGCCTAAGAGGGCACTGGTAACCGGCGCCTCGAGCGGTATCGGTCAAGCGATCGCCATACGTTTCGGCGAAGAAGGTGCCTACGTGGCGGTGGGCGGTCGCGACGACGCGAGGATCCAGGCAACGTGTCGTGACGTCGTGGCCGCGGGCGGACAGGCGGTGGCGGTGCCGGGCGACGTTTCCAAGGTCGACGACGCGAGCTCGGTCGTTGAAGGGGCAGTCGCCGCGATGGGAGGCCTCGACGTCGTCGTCAACAACGCGGGCATCGACGCCAACGAATGGCACGACGTGGCCGACTTCCCTATCGATGTCTTCGACGAGATCATGGCCGTGAACGCTCGTGGCCCATTCCTCATTTCGAAGTTCGCCATCCCGCACCTGCTCGCGGCGGGGGGTGGGGCGATGCTGCACATCAGCTCGGTATGCGCCGCGACGGTATGGTCAGGCGACAGCGCGTACGGCATCTCCAAGGCCGCCCTCAATATGCTCTCGGACCACATCGCCGTCGAGTACGGCGCGAGGGGAATCGTTTCGAACACATTGATGCCGGGCGTGTTTCGTACGCCGCTGCACGAGGGAGTCATGGAAGGGATGAACGACGGACGGGCCTTCGAACGCACGTTGCTGAGCCGTCACCCGATAGGTCGATTCGGCACGCTGAGCGAGATTGCGGAAAGCGCGGTCTTTCTCTGTTTCGGTGCCGCGCCATTTCTCACCGGCGCGAATATCCCCATCGACGGCGGGTACAGCCGCCTCTGACGTGGCGAACGACGGTGACATTCGTCGAGTGCGAAACGTTCACGCGCGCAGCGCGCTACGGCTGTAGGAGCGCTTTGATCGGCGTAGTTTCACCGTTCATCAAGGCCGTGAAAATTTCGGCTCCCTGATCGAGCGGGTACGTCGTCGACCACGAGAGATCCAGGCTCGGCGCAATGCCAATGGCTTCGACGAACTCTTCGTCACTGTACGCGAACGAGCCTCGAATGTTCTTCTCGAGGCGCACGATACCCAGAGCGTCAAAACCGGGGTCGGGTGACGCCAGACCGAGCCACACGGTGGTCCCACCCGCAATCAAGTGGTCGACGGCGCTTTGATGTGTCGTCGCGCTTCCGACCGCGTCGAAGATGACATCGAACTCGCCGACCAGGGCGTCACTGACGAGGTCGGCGCCTACTTTCTCTGCGACGATCCGACGACTTTCCGACAGGTCGGTGGCGGTCACGGTCGCCGCGCCCGCATAGTGGGCGATTTCGACGCAGGCGAGCCCGATAGGACCACAACCGATGACACCCACGCGCTGCCCTTTCGGGGCTCCCGCCAGATTCCACGCGTGCACCGCGTTGGCCAACGGTTCGATCAGCGCCGCACGGTCGAGGTCGAGGTCGTCGGGCAGCTCGTGGATTGATCCTTCCGGGACAAGGACGCGCTCGGCGAAGCCACCAGACTTATGAACTCCGAGCAACGAACGAGAACGACATAACTGGGGTTTGCCGATCGCGCAGAGGTCGCATCCGCCACAAGACGTCAACGGATTGACGGCAACTCGTCGTCCGTCAGTCGTGTGACCGACGAACTCGTGACCCATGATGAGGGGTGGCACACGGAATCCCGGTGACGAAATCCCGTGCAGTTCACTTCCACAGATGCCGGCCCGATCGACGACGATAACAACGTCGCCCTCCCCCGCCGCAACGTCGGGAACCTCTTGGATTTTCACCACACCTAGATCAGTAAAAACCAGCGCCTTCATCGCATTCCTCACTACAACCAATCGATGATTCGTAGTAGTCACGCTAGTTGTTGGGCGATCATTTCAGCGAAGAACTTGACTCGGCGGCACCGCTCGATGACCCACGAAGATCGAGGTGGCGTACTCATCTCGAGACGATTCGCGCGATCGTTCCATCTATCAGAACGCGACACGTACAGCGACCACTCGGGGTTGAACAACGCACAGTTCCGAGCGAGCACGAAACCGCTCCGCGCCCAGACGGTAACTTCGTAAGTAGTCGATCGAATCGAGCGGGGGTGGTACATGGGCGAGTTGACGGGCCGAGTCGCGCTGGTCACCGGAGCTGGCTCGGGTCTCGGACGCGGAATCGCTCTCGAGTTGGCGAGCGCCGGCGCACGCATCGCGATCGTTGACCGAGATGAACGGGCCGCGCGTGAGACCCTCGCCGTATTGACGGATTCGCAGCTCGATGGACGCGCGTACCGTGCGGACGTGACAAAACGCGCTGAGGTGGATTCCACGTGGGACTCGGTCGCCGAGGACTTCGGGCACCTTGACGTCGTCGTCAACAATGCGGGCGTCAGTTTCGTCGGACCACACATCATCGATACGACCGATGAGGCGTGGCATTCGTCCATCGACGTTATGCAGACGGGGGTCTTCTACGGTATGCGCGCCGCGGCGCGCCACATGTTGCCACAGCGCTCGGGGAGCGTGATCACGATAGCGTCGATTCGCGGTTTTTCCTCGAATCCCGGACGTGTCGCGTACTGCGCAGCGAAGGCGGCGGTCTTGATGATGACACGGGTTGCCGCCGCCGAGTGGGCCGAATTTGGAGTTCGAGCGAACGCGATTGCCCCGGGCCCGGTTCGAACACCTATGTGGGAGAGCGACGCCGCGAGCGGTGCCGTTGACGACGCGGCGTACGTGCGTACGATTCCGGCCGGTCGCCTGGGCACGCCGTCGGAGGTCGGACAACTGGCTGTGTTTCTCGCGAGCGACCGAGCGTCCTACATCAACGGTTCGTGCGTGACCATCGACGGCGCGCTGACGACGATTCCCTCAGGATGACGGATCGTCATGCGTATTCCAATAGTTGAACAGCGGTCGCGAGCGCAATCGGAGGTAGTGAATGGAATTTGTTAACGGAGTCGACCATATAGGGATCACCGTCACGGACCTCGAGCGTTCGATCAACTTCTACACCTCGATCCTTGAGTGCTCAATCGTCATGCGACAAGAGAAAGAGGGAGGCTATCTAGCGGCGATCGTCGGATATCCGGGCGCCCACGTATTGATGACGCACCTTCAGCCACCCGGGGGCGGTCCCCGGATTGAACTCTTCCAATATCTGGTGCCCGAGTCGGAGGTCCGCGACCTAGAACCGCGCAACGTGGGCAACGCCCATATCTGCTTTGTCGTGGAGGATCTGGCCGCGCTCTATCAACGACTGGTGGAGAAGGGAATCAGCACGATCAGCCCTCCCGTCGAGGTTGACACCGGTGTCAACACGGGCGGGTGGTCGCTCTACCTTTACGATCCTGATGGAATCACGCTTGAGCTGTTTCAACGCCCGACGAGGAGTCCCGCACATGTGGAATGAGTACTTCACGGGCAAGACCGTGATCATCAGCGGCGGTTCGACCGGCATCGGAGCGGGAGCCGCGCAAGCTTTCGCCCGTGCGGGCGCGCACACGATCGTGGCGGACGTGCAAGACAGTATCGGCGAGGAGTTGGTTCGAACGCTCGTCGCTGAAGGCCACAGCGCGACCTTTCGTCACTGCGACGTCGGGAACGAAGACGATGTCGAGCAGGTCTTCGCGCTAGCCCGCGACGCATTCGGCGACGTTGACGTCGCGTACGCGAACGCCGGGGTCGAGTGGACCAAAGATGCTCGCCACACGACCCTCGAAGAGTGGGACCACGTACTGAACGTGAACTTGACCGGTGTCTTCCTGGTCTGTCGTGCCGCGATGCGCTCGATGTGCGAGCGGCGCACGGGATCCATCGTCGTGACCTCATCGCCACACGCCTGGGCCACGGTTTCCGACGGCGTCGCCTACGCGGCATCGAAGGGCGGCGTCAGTTCTCTCGTTCGCGCACTGGCGTTGGAGGGTGCGCCTTACGGGGTTCGGGTGAATGGCGTCGTTCCAGGGTCGATCAACACGCCGATGATTCAACGTGAGGCGCAGGCGACCTCGAACCCCGAAGAGGCGTTGAGACTGATGGATCGAAGTCAACCGTGGGGTCGAATTGGCGAACCAAACGAAGTCGCCAACGTGACGATGTTCCTCGCGTCGCCGCTCGCGGAGTTCGTCACCGGTTCGCTGTACTCGGTCGACGGTGGTTTGATGGCCGCGCTTCCCATGGGACCGTTCAGTTTCGGCGGATGATATCCAAGCAGTTAAGCGGTCGAGTGAAGGCTAACGAGGAGAGACGAATCGTGGAAGAGTTCGTAGCAGAACCGTGCACCACTGACACTTACTATCTCGGCGAGTGCTGCCGGTGGGATGAGGTGCGCGGCGAACTGTATTGGGTGGACGTTCACGAAGGTCACTTCTTTCGAGCGAGGGCCGATCACACCACCGTTGACGTGGTCCACCGATACGACCTCGATGGAAATATCTCTGCGCTGGCTCCGCTCGTGGACCGAACGGACGGTTGGATCGTGGCGATGAATCGGTCGTTGTGGCTGCTCAACGAGTCGGGTCAACTGCGAGAAGTCGCCCAACTGGAGTCAGATGACGGAGTTGCAATGCTGCTCAACG
>JBEKCK010000035.1:0-25722 GCA_050014915.1 Acidimicrobiales bacterium
TCGAAGCGCTCTATTGCCTGAAGGAGCAACCCCGGCTTCGGCTTACGGCATTCGCAGTCGTCGGCGTCGTCGTGAGGACATACCAGGACCGCGTCGAGTCCCAGCTCGCGTTGGATCACCGCGTTGATAGCGTCCACCGCTGAGGCATCCTGAGTCCCTCGGGCGATGTCGGGTTGGTTAGTCACCACCACGAGCACGTAGCCCGCGGCCTTCAATCGGTCCACGGCGTCGCGCACTCCCGGCAATAGTTCGAAATCGTCCATTGAGATCGGCGGACTCGGGACACCATCGCGGTACACCGACTTGTTGAGCACGCCGTCACGATCGAGGAAGACCGCGGCGTGACGTCCATCCGTCACAACGAAACGTTCCCGTTCTTAAAGTCAACCAGCAGTGCGTCCAGGGACGACGCGAGTGCCTCGCGAGTGTTCATCGCGTTCGACCATCCGAGGTCGCGGATACGTTCGGTGTTGAGGCGAACGATCGGAACATCACCGCGCCACCCTCGATCGCCACCCGTGTAGTGAATCTGCGTACGATCCAATGATCCCCCGATGGCCGAGATCGCCAACTCGGCAATCTCCGTCACCGTGATGTAGTCACCCGTCGCGACGTTGTAGGTCGAGAAAGGTCGCTCTGACAACTGCGCCGCCAGGAATACCGCGGCGATCACGTCGCTCACGTGGATGTAGGACTTGGACTGGCGACCGTCGCCAAGGATCGTCAGATGGCCGTCGTCAGCGAGCAGTCGACGTAGGAAATCGAAGCCGACACCGTGCGTTTGACGCGGTCCGACGACATTCCCGAATCGAAACGCGCATCCGGTGAGACCGAACATCGCGCAGTAGGACGAAATGAGCGCCTCTCCGGCCAACTTACTGGCCCCGTATGTCGACGTCGGGATCATGGGACCGTAATCCTCGTACGCCTCAAACTCGCCGAGATCACCATAGACACCACTGCCCGATGCGTAGAGTATCTGCGCGGTCCCAGTACGGCGCATCGCTTCGACAACGTTCTGGGTCAACAATGTCCCTTGATCGAAGTCGATCATGGGGTTCGTCGCCGCGGCGGCGATGTCCGGATTCGACGCGAGGTGAATCACCGTGTCACAGCCATCCATGGCTTCGGTCAGCGCATCGAGGTTACGAACGTCGTCACGGATCACGGCAAAACGTCCATCGTTCTGGTGTGCGGCGACGTGCCACTCGCGCCCCGAAGAGAAGTTGTCGTAGACCGTGACACCCTCCACCTCGGGTTGCGCAAGTAAATGGTCACTGACGTGACCACCGATGAAGCCCGCGCCACCAACTATGAAGAAGCGAGTCGCTGTTCTCACGAAGGGCTCACTCGATCGATTCCCACTTCGTCGTCGCTCGCACGAGGACCGGGTGCGACACCAACAAGTGCCAGATCACCGCACAGAGGCCCTCGGTATGAGGCGTCACTCGGCTGGGGAACAACGGCGGAACGATCACGCACGCGGTGGCTCGTTGAGCGGTGTGGCCGCCCTCGCGACCGACAACTCCGAACACGGCTGCCCCAAGTTCAACGGCCAGGTCGATGGCTCGAACGATGTTCACCGACACGCCGTTCGCAGCGTCACCGCCGCCCACGGAGAACACCAAGATGGCATCAGAGGAGCCCAGTCGCGAGCCGCGCAACCACTCAACGAACGTGGAGTCCCAACCCTCGTCGTTCGTTCGTGCGGTGAGCTCCGACACGTTGTCGGTGGGCGCGTACGCCTCAAATCCACAAATCTTCCTGAAGTCGTTGACCGCGTGCGATGCGTGCCCGGCGGAACCACCGACGCCCAGTATGAAGAGCCGTCCACCCCTTGTGCGAACGTCGGCAAGGCCGAGTGCCGTCGCCTCGATCGCATCGGCGTCCAACGCCCCAAGCAGGGCAACGGACTCGGCCAAGAACTCTTCACTGTAGGTAACTGTCATGAGTAGATTCCTGCCATTTCGGAACTCGTGTCTTCGGTCCATCTTTATGCCGATCAGGGAGACGGCGTAACTACATGTCGACGACATCCGCAACTTCCCAAACCCCGTGGACCAAGATGATTCACGACGGAGAGGGCAATCTCTCTACAATAAATATAATTGGAGGACGGTGTTCGAACGAGAATTGCCGGACATTATCCGTGGAACTCAGATGACGGCGACCTCAAATGGCGCGTGACCTTTCTATCGTCATACCTTCGTTCAACGAGGCCGCTCACGTGGAGAAGGTGTTGGGCGACTGGATCGGCGTCTGCCAGCGTCTGGGAATCGACTTCGAGATCACGATTTACGACGGTGGATCGACGGACTCCACGCCGGACATTATTCGGACCACAATGCAAGCGAACGCACCGGGACGCGTGGTGCTCAAGATCCTACCCGGAGTTCCCCACGGCCCTTCGATCCTCCAGGGCTACCGCGAGGCTTCCGCGAACTGGATCTTTCAAATGGACAGTGATGACGCGTACGGCACGTCCGCATTCGAGGAGCTCTGGCGACGACGCGACGAATACGACCTGCTTCTCGGTTGTCGAACCGGTCGTCCTACCAATTGGTCGCGAAGGTTCGTCACTCGTTGTGGACGACTCGCCATACGAGCGATCTTCAATTCGAAGGTCGCCGACGCAAACACGCCGTATCGATTAATGCGTCGTTCCGCGATCGTGGACCTTCTTCGAATCGTCCCCGACAACGCGCTCGTGCCGAACGTCTTGCTCTCCGGTCTGGCCGGTAGCGCGGGGTTGCGTCTCTATCAGATCGAGGTGGTAGACGCCGGAGCACCCGTGGGCACTGCCCGACTCGCCAGTTTCAGGCTTGGACGAGTCGCACTTCGATCATTCGCCCAGTTGATCAGGGTGCGATGGAACGAGAGGCAACGACGTGCCGCCGGTTGAGCAACTGAATGTCGAACCCGCGTCGGATCTGATGGTCGACTCGAGTATGGCGGTACATCGTCATGGTGATGCAGTGAGGTGGAGGGAGCAAACGGGGGTGGTCTTTGTCTGTGCCTTCGCCGTGCGCGTGCTCATTGCCGCGGTGTTTCTCGGCAGCGTTGACTTGCTTAACGCGATCGCCGTAATACCCACGGCTGCGGCACACGGATACTTCTACCTTCCCTACTTCCCGGTCATCGACAACATTCTTGGGTCGTCGGCGCTCGTGATCTCGAAGTTCCACTTCATACCGATCGCCCTCGTTCCGAAGCTCATTCCGTGTTTCGCTGACAGTCTCATCGCGGTGTGGTTTCTCAAGGACAATCGCTTCGAGCAGCACTTTCGTCGGCGCGCTGCGTGGCTCTACGCCTTCTGTCCCCTTCCCCTCATCCTGACATGCGTCATGGGCCAGTGGGACTCCATGTGGGTCCTGCCCATGGTGTCGGCGTTGGCCATGGCCGATCTCGTGAAGCACACGACGTCGAAACGCCAATTGACTTTGTTGCTCATCGGATCACTGCTCGGGATCGCCATTCTCTCCAAGCCCGTCGCGATCATCTGCGCTGGACTCCTCATACCGAACTTTCGGAGTCGCAAGACCACGAACGACTGGATTCAAGAGTGCGGCCTGATGTTGATTGGATTCGCCGCGACCGTGGGCCTCTTCTTCACGAAGTTCGCACTTGACGGAACCAACCTGCATCGAAACATTGAAAATGTCGTCTCCTACGCGGGGTCCCCAGGATTCACCATATTCGGTCCGGCGAAACTCTGGTATCTTCACGCCCTTTCCGAGGTACCGGTGGCTCGAGGCGTGGCCACGCAGGAACTTATGGTGAATACGGATCTCCGCGATCTGTCGATCATCTACGTCCTTGCCATCGTCCTCTTCCAGATCTTCGCGCGGGTGCCCCTCGACAAGATGACGGCGGCGGCGGCGGCGTTACTGATCTGCCCGGCCGTAGGCGGCCTCGCCCCTCAGTACCTCTTCTGGCCCCTCGTTTTCATCCTCGCGTCGGGACGCTTCCGCGCCGCCGTCACGTATGCCCTGTCCGCTTCGTCCCTCTACTTCTTGTTCTTTCTCATACCCGGTGCGTCGGCGGTGAAGGGTGAGAGCTCGGCGGCCTACCTCCCCCTGCGATCACTGCGTTTCCTCGGCGTTCCTCACCGCGCCCTTGAATGGTTCGCCAACTCCCCCGTTGCTCTCGATATCTGGAATCCTCTCGCCAATCTCATCGTCCCGATCGCAATGTGTTGCTTTGGTCTCTACCTGCTCGTTTCGCGAACGACCCCTAGGTACGCGCCCGAGGAAAGCCAACTGCAGCCGCTGGGGCTCCGCGCCATACGAACGTGCATCCCATACGTCGCCGCTCTGGTCATCGTCGCGGTCGTTTACAGCATCTACACCAATCACGATCTCAGTACGATGTTCGCCACGCTCGACGCCGGTGTTGGGAAGTATGCGTTCATCCACCCGATCTTCAATACGAGCTACTGGACGGAGTCCTACTTCTTCACGACCCAGACACCGTGGGGAGATTTGGCGTCGGGCGCTTGGTGGGGTACGATCCTCATCCTCGGACCACTTCTCATCGTGGCGTGGGGCGTATTTGCGTGCCGACGGTTCTCCAGCAGTGACGCCATTGTGAAGCGCGAGGACGCGAGTCAACCTTTCTTTACGTGGCGACGCGTCAGTGAGCGTTCGCGTTGACATGCCCGACCAAGGTTCCGTCCCTTCGATCCAATGGTCGACCGAGTTGGTTGGCGCGTCACATAGATTCATCGATCGGCTGATTTCAGAGCGTTCTCGGCGCGGCGAATCCGTTCGTGAAACACGTGAGACTGAGGAGAGGGTCGACCTAGGTAGTCGGAGTGGGTTCTCCCTTGGTATTGAAGAGGTACCGATTGAACACGACGAACTTGGCTATCCATAGGATGCCGTACGTCGCAAAATTAGCCGCGACCAGTATGGCGCCGCGAACATTCTTCGACGAGATCGAATGAACTTGAGAGCCCGCGAACTTCACCGCCAGGGTCGAGAGCACGAGCGAGACGAACGCGATAGTCCAGAAGGGCAGTACCTCCTTAGTGAGATGCGATCGACCGGACTTCTTGAAGACCCACAGTCGGTTCAGGTAGTAGTAGGGCACGGTGGCGATGCAGGTGGCCACAATGTTGGACCACGTCGGACTGAGTCCGATCCATCGATAGAAGACGAAGAGGCCCGACAGCGAGATCGCGGTGGAGACGACCGAGATAGTGCCGTACCGTAGAATCTTTCCCAGATCGTGCAGTCCCAGGGAGTTCCGCACGGACTGCCTGACTGATGACACCAACAAAACGTTAGTTCTTCGTGTCATGATCTCCGCGCCAGAAGGTACGAAGGGCGTTCGCCGTCTTTGTAAAGTGAAATGAGTCCAAGAAAGGCAGCTGGTCGACGAATGAACACAGCGATCATCGGTGCCGGCGCCAGTGGTCTGAGCCTCGCTCTCATGCTTGACGGCGACGTCACGATATTCGAGCAGTCCGACCGCACGGGGGGCCACTGTCA
Organism: Acidimicrobiales bacterium; assembly: GCA_050014915.1. Taxonomy (GTDB): domain Bacteria; phylum Actinomycetota; class Acidimicrobiia; order Acidimicrobiales; family RAAP-2; genus RAAP-2. The sequence continues at coordinate 5,493 of JBEKCK010000035.1, forward strand.
CTCAACGGTTCGTGACGGTTGGACCTTTGATCGCGGCCCTCACATCATGTTCTCGCGCGACAAGGACGTCTTGGACTTCATGATCGCCAGCCTGGGGGACAACATCCATCAGAGTCGGCGCAACAACCGGATCTTCGTCGATGGACGAATGGTGAAGTACCCACTCGAGAACGATTTGGCGAGCCTCACGCTGGAGGTCCGTGCGCGCTGCCTCCTGGACTATCTGTTCAATGACTCCGCTCAGTTAGCGGTGAACCCATCGAATCTCGACGAGTGGTTCGTCGGCAACTTCGGCGCAAGCTTGACCGACCTCTATTTCCGCCCGTACAACGAGAAGATCTGGAACGTTGCGTTGCGAGATCTTTCGATGTCATGGTCCGAACGCATTCCGAGTCCCCCGCCCGAAGACGTCGTCAAGGGTGCGCTTGGTGTGTCGACCGAGGGCTATCTCCACCAACTCAACTATCACTATCCACTCGTCGGTGGCTACCAGGCGATCACCGACGCCTGGACACAACTGATACCTCGAGGTTCTTTACGTCTCGACACGAATGTCACCTCAGTCGTGAAGAGTGGCCACGGCGTCGACGTCACTACGAGTGCAGGAACAGAGCATTTCGACCGGGTCGTCTCCACCGCCCCAATGGCATCGCTCCTCACATTGGTTGCCGACGTGCCAGCGCCTATTCGTGACGCCGTGACCTCACTGCGCGTGAACCCGATCGACGTCATCACCCTGGGCTATCGGGGCGACGACCCCAATAAGTTCACCGCCGTCTACTTCCCTGACGAAAGCTACCTCCCCAATCGAGTGAGTAGTCCCAGCGTCTTTTCTCCGCGCAACGCTCCTGACGGTTGCTTTAGCCTCCAGGCCGAGATCACGTTCCCTCCCGGCGACGGCTACCTCAGGATTGCCGACGAGGCGCTCATCACTCACGTGCAGGAAGGCTTCGTGTCGGCCGGTCTCGTCGAAGCCGGTTGTGATCCAGTGTTCCGTGATGTACTGCGACTGGAGTTCGCGTACGTCGTGTACACGAACGGTTACGAGGACGCCGTGGCGATGGTACGCGAGTGGGCCAAGAGCGTCGGCATCACGATCCACGGCCGTTTCGGCTCATTCGACTACCTGAACGTCGACGGCTGCGTGCGACGATCACAGGAGTTGGCTTCTGAGCTCAATGGTCGTTCAACGCCGCTGCCGGAGGTCGCGTGAATTGACGGCGACATGACGACCCCCTCTTACTACGGCGACGTGACGGTCGTGATGATCACGCGCAACGAAGAGGGCGCTGTCGCGAAAGTCGTTGACGACGCGTTCACCGCACTTCCAGGATGCGAGGTCATCGTCGTCGACGGTTCGAGCGATCGCACTCCTGTCATCGCTGCCGAACATGGCGCAAGAGTCATTCGCGAACCGGGTGGAGGTCCCGCGCCAGCGTTACTGTGTGCGTTACTCGCCTCCTCGCGGACATATGTGGCCTCCGTTGACGCTGACGATACCTACCCCGCTGAGGCGTTTCCGGAGTTGGTTCGTCGGGTCCGCGAGGGTGATGACATCGCCGGGACGAATCGACTCGGACTTCGGCCACCCGCCACCATGCCAGTGCGTAACTGGATCGCTAACATCGCATTCAATTTAATTGCGAGTGTTCATGCAGGTCGTGTGCTACGCGACGTCCACAGTGGGCAGCGATGCTATCGGCGCGAGCTTCTCGACCACTTCGATTGGGATACAACGGGCCTGGCGCTCCCGGTCGACCTACTGCTATGGCCCGCGGTAGCTGGTGCCAAAATCAGCGAGATCCCGATTCCTTACCGAGACCGCGTCGGCGCGACGACGTTGAACCGGTGGAACGATGGTACGCAGACTCTTCGTCGACTCTTTCGCAGAGTGAAACCGAACATTCACTGATCTGATCGCCGCCGACGATTAGCACCCATCGGTGTCAGGTGACTCGTTCGGCCGCTCCAAGCTGCGAGAATCCCATGCGTTTGTCGGCGACCGCGATAAAGGGTCGCCACCACGACCTCGTCACGTAGGCCAATCGCTTCAGGATGGGGAGCCTCATGAGTGCGCGATACTGAATCACACCTGGGTTAAAGCGTACGTTCAAAGGACGCAGACTATGACGAATGGCGAGCAGCCGAAAGGCGTCTGGAGTGTAGAACGACATGTGCACTTCGGGATGACGCGCATAGGGCCACGTGGCGATGTCGCGGCGATGTCGAGCCAGGTTTCTGGTCGTGAAGAGCAGCAGTCCGCTCGGTTTCAGAACTCGATAAATGGTGTCAAGCGCTGCGTCGGGGTCTTTGATGTGTTCGAGAACCTCGACGGCGACGACGACGTCATAGAGTTCGACCACGTCGTCCAGATTGCGTCGTACCTTGACGCCGTGCGAAGACGCAAACTCAAGGCCGTAGCCTTCGTCGTGCAGCTCGGCGTCGACGCCGTGTTCGTTCAAGTACCGAACGAAACCGCCAACCCCGCCGCCGAAGTCGAGGATCTTCATTCCCTTCACCCCACCTTGGTGGCGCGACTCTTGCACTTTCGTCATGGTACTCAACAGCCCATCGAACTCAACTTCCTTAATCTTCGCCAGCAAGGAATCGGGACTCGCGAGGAATTGGTCCTGGTAGTTCACTGCGGGGTCGGCTCCGTGGCCGACGTAGTATGCCTCGTCGTAGAGGGCGGCATAGTCCTCGCGTGGATCGGTCACCCACCCGTAGCCGCATTCATCGCACCGGGCGAAGGAGAAACTCCGACCGGAGAACGCGGAGAAAAGTGAGCCGCTGGCACGTGCGCTTGAGCCGCAGATCGGACACGTCATTCGAGCAACTCCGTCTCAGGTTGGTGCGACGCAGCGACTGTACCATCCACACCTTTGGACCGACTCGACCGAGACGACCCCGAGAGCGGCCGCAATCGTGTGACGGCAGAGTCCTCCCTCGCTGACGTGAAGACAGACGGGCGGCCATCGAAAGACCGGATTCTCCATTCCCAGTGTTGGACTAACTTGCCCATAACTTGGTAGGGAGGATGCCACTCGCCCGGCAGCGAACGGAAGGTACACACGTTGAAGTCTCGATTCCGTTTCGTACTTCGCCGACGAAACGCGCCGCAACACGTAACCGCGCGTCGACTGTTGCAATATCAGGTGGAGACTTTCTCGTGCTAGCGATCCTCATTTGCGGATGCGGCCTCTTCGGCCTCGCCATCGGGTCGTTTCTCAACGTGGTGATCTACCGGGTGCCACTTCACGAGTCGATCGTCACGCCACGTTCGAAGTGTCCAACGTGCGCGGCGCCCATCCTCGAACGCGACAATATCCCCGTGGTGTCGTGGCTGATCCTTCGGGGTAAATGTCGTTCCTGTCGGGCCCCGATCTCGTCTCGCTACCCCCTCGTGGAACTCCTGTGCGGGGCACTCTTCGCGGGCGCCGCAGCGCGTGTGGGATTCAATTGGGAACTTCCGGCGCTCCTTGTCTTGGCGGCCGGTCTTCTCGCGCTCGCGTCGATCGACATCGAGAAGTTGATACTCCCCAAATCGATCGTCTACACGACGTTCACCCTGTTGTCGGCGTCGCTGCTCGTCGCCGCGGGCGCCACCGGTCAGTGGCACCGACTTCTCATCGCGGCGCTCTGCGCGATCGGGTGGTTCGTGGTCTTCTTCGTGCTCAACTTCGTCAGTCCTCGCGCCCTCGGATTCGGTGACGTGCGCCTGGCGCCCGTCTTAGGTCTCGGGCTCGGGTGGCTAGGGATCCGCTACGTCCTCCTCGGCTTCTTCGGTGCCAATCTCATCGGTGCCGTCGTCGGAATCGTGCTGATCGCGGCGAAGAAGATGTCCAGGAATCAGCCAATTCCCTATGGCGTATTCCTCGCACTCGGCGTCGCGCTGGCCGTCTACGCCGGACCAGAACTACTCATTCCGTTCCAACGATTCCACTGAAGGAACTAGTACACAATCTCCATGCGCAGACCCTCGGTGTCCCACTCCGGATCGACCGGGATTCGTTTGGCGGCGTGGCCAAAAACGCGTCGTGCACTCCACAGAAGGGCGAATGCGTCGTAGAGATGCTTCTGCGGCACGCCGTAGGCGGTCGCATCGAGGTAGCGCTCGCTGCCACGGATTCGTTCCTCGAGGACGATGCGGCGTTCCTCTCTTCCCTCTTCGATCACCTTCGATTTCTTGAGGGGCATGTCCTTGTGCAGTTGGAAGAAACTGAGCTCGGGATGTCCTTCGTAGACGACGCGCTGGCGGTACGGCGACATCTCGGCCGCGACCTCGCGGTAACGCGGCAACATCGTGCGCGTCACCGCGTCGAGTCGGTCCTGGTCTTGCCCGACACGCCCGTCGAAGACGGCGCGACTCGGTGCGTTGTGCACCGCGGTGCCCCTGCGCTTGAGCAGCGCGCGCGCCTGGCGATCACAGGTCCTGGGGCCCATCTCGGGCGTGTCGAGGAAACCGATCGGGACGTTCACGACGATGACCTCGAACGAAGGTCGTTCGCTCAGCACCTCGTAGAAGGAGTCGTAGGCCTTGGGGGGCTCGGGCGCGAAGGTCGAACCGGCGATTTTGGCACTCGCGACCAGCCATTTATCGTTGAACGGGGTGACACCGGCGACCACCGAATACGGTAGGTCGGGGCCGCGATGAGTAGTCACGGAGTCATTTATACAGGAATACGGCTCTTATCTAACTGTTCTAGAGTGCGAATTAGTTCCTTCGGGTGCGCCGTAATCTTCATCGCTTCCTCGTAACTGACGACGTTCTCGACGACTAGACCTGCAAGGCTGTTCTCCAGCGTTTGCATGCCTTCCTTCTGGTTCGTGAACATCACGTTCTGGAGTTGGTTGGAACGGCCCTCACGAATCAGGTTTCGTACCGGGTGCGTCGCGATCAAGACTTCGAACGCTGCCACCATTCCGCCGCCAATCTTTGGCACCAATCTCTGGGCGACGACCGCGCACAAGGAGGCCGCCAACTGAACCCTGGTCTGCTCTTGGCGCCACGCCGGGAACACGTCAATAATTCGGTCAATCGCCTGCGGGGCGTCATTGGTGTGGAGCGTGGCGAACACGAGGTGGCCCGTCTCGGCCATGGTCAACGCAATCTGAATCGAGTCGATGTCGCGCATCTCGCCGATGAGTAGTACGTCGGGGTCTTCGCGAAGGGCCGAGCGAAGGGCTCGGTCGAAAGAAGGACTGTCCAAACCCACTTCGCGTTGACTGACGGCCGAGGTCTTGTGATGGTGGACGTATTCGACCGGGTCTTCAATCGTCAAAATGTGACAGGCCCGGTCTTGGTTGATCTGGTCGACGATAGAGGCGAGCGTGGTTGATTTACCCGATCCTGTCGGTCCCGTGACGAGGACGAAGCCGCGCGGCTGATCGGCGATCCAGTTCGCGGCGTAGGGCAGTCCGAGTTCCTCGAACGAGGGGATGCGTGTCGGGATGACACGAAGGGCCAGGGCGGTCTGACCGCGTTGCGTGAAGATGCTCCCGCGAATGCGGGCCTTGTCGCCCCACGAGAAGGCGAAGTCCACGTCCAACTGCTCTTCGAAGATCATCTTCTGACCCTCGGTCAGCAGCGGCTGGGCGATTTCATTGATCTGTTGGCCCGTCAACTCGGCGGCGCCGGCCAACGGTCGCAACTGCCCGTCGACACGGATACGCGGTGCCGATCCCCCGGATAGGAGGAGGTCCGTGCCACCCTGGTCCCACAACTGCTGTAGCCACGGATCAATCGGGGAGGTCGCCTGGTCGCTCATGGGCACGTCCTTTCAAGAGGCGTGTTGAGTTGAAATGCCCGGCTTTACGCCGGGCATTTCAACTCAACACACAAAGATTAAATCAGGTAACGCTGTTGCAGGAACTTGGTCCGGCGTAGGCATAGCCGGGAGCGGTCACACCAGCGGGGTCTACGTTGAGCCCGGCGACACCCGTTGCGCCAGCGGTGACGTTGAAGCTGTAGTGCGACGAGTTGTTAGGCCATGACTGAAGGTACGGACCACCGGAGGCCCCGGAGACCAGGTTTGACGCAGAACCACCGGTTATCACGGTTCCTGGGTACTGGGCTTCAAGCGCGGCGATGGCCGTCGAAACCGTGGCACCGTCAGCCTGGCAGGCGGCGATTGCGCTCTTACCGGTGATGCCACCGAGAGCGAAGATCACGACCGCAGCCAAGATACCGAGAACAACGATGACGATGAGGAGCTCGATCAAAGTGAAACCGTCGATCTCTCCAGCATCCCTCTGGCGCTTAAGCCGTTGGTAGGTCGAAATCATATTCATACTCCCTTATGGTTAGTGGGTTTAACCGACACTCGGAACGACCCTACAAAAGCAGCCGTTTGAAGACATTTCGTACGGCTGTGGCAAATTGTACATGAAATCGGTAGTCAATTCAGTCAATTCAAGCACAACTCCCTACGTAGTTTTCCTTTTCTTTAACGGGGTTTCGAGACAAAAACTGAAGATTCTCTTCCCGGTCCGTATTTCGCAAATACCGTTTGACCGTGACTTCCTTCACGGGCCGCTGGAGGGGGTAGGACATCGACCCTACGCTCAGTCCGGTGAGGTAAGTGCCGGAGACGAGGTTGTCTCAATGGCTCTGTCCTGGCACGCCTTCACGCTGTGGGTCTGTCGCGACGGGCATTGGATGCGCTGGTGCATGAGACCTTGATGGCGGTGGTGGTCGGTCGCCACCTGCATCTCAGTGCAGCATTAATGAGATCGAACCCCGAAGTCTTCTCGCGCGACCTCGTCTTGGAGAGTGAGGCTCCAGCGGGATCGGTCCCGATGGTCAAAGTGATTGCCGGGAGGTCGCTCACGGCGATCACACCGTGGTTCTCGGCCACCGTGTCACTTTGCGAAATACTCGTCGCCGTTGCAGTTACGGCAACGCTTAGGGGTCGAGGATCGCCTACGTCGATCCCGCGTTGGACTAAACGATTTACGAATAGTTGGCCGTGAGCGAGGCTATTCTTCCACGACAGTGAGACCGCAATGATTAAAGGTAGAGGAAGCGGAGTTTCCAGACTTCAGGCATTGATCACGATGGGGATTTTCGTCGCGACCTTGCTGCCCGGCTCCGTCGCCTCCGCAACCCCGTCTCCGAAGACGACATCTGAGGTATTTACCTACACCTGTTGCAGCGGCTCTGTCGGAGCCCACGCCTACCATCCAGGCGAAATCATTGCAGTGCGATGGAAAAGAGTTGCGAGTCGCGAAACCCAGAGATCTCCAATCGACATAACTCTCATTGTTTCAGCTACCGGACCATACGCGAGCGTCGCAGCTCTTAGGCGAGCGTTCGCCAAAGCTCATCCGAATTATGGGCGAACCAACTTCGAAGCGAAACCGATTGAACTTTCGGATACGACACCGGCGTACCCTGTCTCCTCACTTCGAATTCCCAACAATGCTGGTGCGGGTTTTTACAATCTCACGGAGATAGTTCAAAAGGGACTACATTTTTCGAGCGGCAAGTCGGTCGTAACTGTTCGGCCATAAGAAGAAACTCGCAGTGGTCCAATCTCGATCCTAATTCGACCTGCGCCACTTTCCTGTGAACGCAGCTACTGCTTCCAATCCCAGGTAGTCACGACCATCCCTGAACCACACCACACATTGCACTGCCCATCGATGGGCGCGCTCAGCGAAGAGGGGTAATCGTCAAATACAACGACAGCGTCAAGAACGGGATCGGCTTGGCACGCACTGGCGGTGGTACCTCCCACGGGACTCTGGCAAGCCCAAAACGTGACGGTCCGAGTGGCGCTCGAGGTAGGTGCCCAATCGGTGTTGCACCACACCGCCATCGTGTTGGTGAATTGCGTTGGGTCGGAGTTCGGCCCATTCGTGAAGGTAACCGTTGGAGGCGTTGCGTGTGCGCCCAAGCAGGAAATCGCGGACGGCTGGTTGCCCCTAACCAGTGGGGCCGAACTATAGCGAACGTACTGAATGGCCACCTCCATCGCGCCTCCGGCCGCGTTTTGGAGTGCGAATCCCGAAGAGAAATGAGTGGTGTCGTTAAGGTCGTCGATTGCCCAACCCGACAGCGCCGCGATAATCACGCTCACGGTTACGAGGTAGACCAAGGCAAGGATCAGCACGGCGCCCGATTCGCTTCGAGCACCGTGGCGGCGGTCCAGCGCTACGTTCTTGAACCTTGAGAAGCCGCCCGCAGACCGTCCAGACCATGACGAAGGCTGCATTGACGACTTATCGGTGTTCGCTTGGTTCGACGTCACGTCAACCACCCTGGCCATTCGTCGGGTTGGATGTGTTCGACACGTAGGCATTGCTCGGCGAGATCGCCGTCACCGTTGCGTAATAGGTCGTTCGGTTATTCAACCCAGAGAACGTGGAGCCGGTGCTTGCTGCGTTGGTGATGGTTGCACAGCCCTGCACCATGCCCGGGTCGGTACAGAGAGTGTCCGTGTAACTGGCTGGCACCGCTCCCGTCGATCGGGTAAAGGTGACTGTAAGGGTATTCCTTCCTCCGCTCGCATTGGTATTGACGTTCGTCGGATTATTCACCTGACTGGTTGCGGCCTGCGAAGACGCGGAGTGCGCCGATGGAGGGGACGCCGTATAGCCAGTGACCGCGTTGGCCGTCACCGTCACGTAGTAGACGGTACCCGGGCCACCCGAACTGCCCGGCGTGTAGTTGAGTCCGGTCAAGTTGCCGCCCGAGGCGATAGCTCCTTGGTTGACACAGTTCGCCGTCATGGCTGCGTTGGTACAGGCTTCGGCGCTATAGGTCTGTCCGCCTACCGCGGGAGAGGATGCGGTGAAGGTGACCTGCACGGAGCCGGCCACAGAGCCGAAGTTGAGCGTGGGAGTGCCGGGTGTCCCCATCGGCCCGTAGTTCGTAATGGTGGGGCCGAAGACCGCGGAGGTCGAGCCCAGGTAACCGGGATTCCCCACGGCGATGATCTGAGAGTAGTAACCGGTGCCGATGACACCCTGGATCTTCGAACCCGAGGTGTACGAAGTCTTCGTGACACAGCCGAGTGACATACCGGGGTCGGTACAGATCTCCGCGGTGTAGCTCGCAACCCCGGCCGAGGGCGACGAAGCGTTGAAGTCGACGTCGAGTCCTCCCGGCGTGGTGGCGTCCGGCACGGCCGTGGTGATCACCGGCGACGTGAGTTGTGTGTAGTTGTAGAACGAACTACTGACCGCCGGCACCAGAGATCCGTCCGACGCCGTCAGCGTGTAGGTGTTGGATGAACCCAGGTTGATACTGCAGCCGGAGAACGAGGTGACGCCCGACGTCTCGATACCTTGGCAACTGCTTGATATGGTCGCTCCACTCGCCCCGGTCCCCGCCGTGATGGTCAGTTGAAGCCCGGTGGACGCGTCGTGCCTCGCAATTGTGTCTTCGGCCGTCACCGCCCACACCACTGGCTGAGTGGAGAACGCCGTGTTGACGACGGCACCGGCCGGTGAGGTGGCGAAGACGAGGTGCGTGGGCGTGCAATTCGGCTCGACGCAGAGGGGAAGCAGGGGAACGGCCACTGAATTGTCAACGACGAAGCTGTTGGAGTAGGTGGTTTGATTGTTGTTGTCGGTCACGGTGATCGTTATCTGCTGGGGCGCGTTGTTTGCCGCGACACATCCCGAGGGAGAAAATACGGTCCCGTTCCAATAACTCACACCCGTGATCTGCGCCGAGTAGTTGCTGCCGGCAGGAGCGACATTGGCAAAGTTCACGGCGCCCGGGCCGGTTTGGTAGTAGGCGGTCGTCGCGCAGGGGTTGAACGTCACCGCGCCATTGCCCTGGATCTGAGAGATCGCCGTCTCCGTGGCACTTCGCAACACGGTGTTGAACGTGGCCAGGCTCCGATGCTCTCCGGAGGCCCCGATAGTCGTCGTAAAGGCTGTGATCACCGCGACCGAGGCCAAGCTCAGCACGATGAGGGTGAGCAGGATCTCGATCAATGTGTCACCAGCCTCGGAGCGTTGCGAGCGACCTCGGAAAAAGGAACGCAGGAACCTCTCCCTCGTGCACGAGCGACGATTCACGAGACGACGACCTCGTGCGTGAAGGTCAACGGATCGGCGTGCGTAGGTCGAATCATGACGGCAGCATCAATCCGAAAAAGACGCCTTGAAGGCCCGCACCGTGCATTTGAACGCTCACCGTCGTCGGCGTCGGGCTTTCGATCATTACGGCTCCGGTCCGGGGCGTGGTATCAGAGTCCTGCCAGGAGGCCTCACACGTGACGGTGGTGGTGCCGACTCCGGTCAACACGTAACTGCCTCCGGGACCGGGACTGCCCTCGAAGCCGACGGGCGCGTTGCAGGCGTCCCCCTCTTCGAGTTGGCCGGCGACCTGATCGTTCGGAATCTGGGTCCAATCTTGATTGGAAGTCCAGATCAGGTACTCACCGGGGTCCGTCGACTCAGCGTCTCCGCTGACAAGTTGCCAACCGGTCGCCGCCACGCCCTCGGGATCGAGCACCTTGATACTTCCGATCGTGATCGTGTTGGTCGATCCGCTGACTGTCGTATAGAGCGCGGGATCGGTGCACGAAGCGGTGCCATAGGTCGTTCCACCTGAAACGTAGGTCGGACTGGTACCTGCGGCACATCCGACGCCGGAGTAGAAGGGGACGCCGTTCGTGGCGTTGCCCAAGAAGGAACCGCCCCAGGTCGGGAATTTGAAGGCCTGGACCGGATCGCTCGCTTCCGCGGTGATGCTGATGGTGAAAGACAGTGTGTACCCACCTGGAATCGCTACGGTCATCGCCATGCTGCCGGGCGCAGTCGCCGACGTCTCGTTGGCCGGAATGTTCAGCGGAGAGAAATCGACGAAGCAGAGCGATGACGAGTAGGTGCCCGTACCGGCCAGAGCGAATTCGCAACTCGTCGTGGTCGCTGTGGGCGAACCCTGCTGCCCTAGTGGTGCCCCGGAGGAGGGAACCGCAACCAAGGTGTACGCGTAGGGAGCGCCACCACTGGTGCCGCTACCTGGTTCGACAATGTTCAGCGTCACGCCTGTGACGGGCTGCGTCGACGCCCATCCGCTCGCGGCGGCCGTAGAACTCGCACTCGGAAGTATGGACACCATCGAGGAGGTGGGCGGAGGCATATTGTAAGAGACCGTCTCCGTAGACGACGGCGTGGTCGAATGCCCGGCCGCACAGTAGTTACGCTGAAGCAAGTACTTCGAGCCGGCCTGGACAACGACGTACGAAACCACGGTTTGGTACGCCGTACCGCTGTAGTCCGATTCGAGGCCAAGTAACTGCGTCTCGCTGGCCGCTCCACAACCAGGCGTCGTGGCCATGTTCGCGGTAGTGATCATTTGCGCGGCCTGGACGTCTTGGATGTAGTTGGCCGACACTATCTGCGAATCACTTGAGTTCGCCAGACGGTTTGAGACGCTGTTCTGCAGTGAGAACACCGCGAGTAGGCCGGCGGACAGCGCGCCGATAATGACCGGGACGATGGTGATGACGATCAAGAGCTCGACGAGCGTAAAGCCTCGGTCGTTCTTGCTACGAGAGCACTGAGAATGTGCGTCATTCGAACCGTTCACGCCTCGTCCTTGTGAAGATTGGACGTTCGATTGGAGGGGTGTGCGGTTCATATAGCAATGTGCCCGACTGTCTATTCTTTCACTTCGGAAAGTCAAACGGCCATCAACAAACCATCAACTGTGCCCTTGTTAGGCGTACAGTAGCGCGCTCCTCCGGGCGTTTCGGTGCATTCGCGAGCATTTGTTGCAATTATGGAAGACAGGAATGTGGACTCCTGATAAATGCAATCGAGACCATTGATACAAAGGAGTTGGAGTCCACCCGATGTGGATTTTTTGGGCGCCTCCGAGGCGCAAGATCCGGTGCTTGGATACCCGATTCGGGTCCCATCAACATGTGAAGTTCTACATCTGAGGTACCCTCGACTGTGTTCGACTCCCACTCCAGCGCGGTGGTCGAGGAAGGCGCGCGCGTCGGAGAAGGTACAAGGATCTGGCACTTCGCCCACGTTCGGAAGGGCGCGATCATCGGGATGGATTGTTCGATTGGGAAGGACGTGTTTGTCGACGCGGGCGCCGTCGTTGGCGACCGATGCAAGGTCCAAAATGGCGTCTCCATCTATTCGGGAGTCACCCTTCAGAACGAGGTCTTTGTGGGGCCGAACGCCGTGTTCACCAATGATTTGCGGCCACGGGCAGTGTCGCCGAACTGGAAGATCGTTCCGACTTTGGTGCGTACCGGAGCCTCGATTGGAGCCAACGCAACGATTGTGTGCGGAACCGAGGTCGGTAGCTACGCGATGGTGGCCGCCGGCGCCGTGGTGACGCGCGACGTCGCTGACCATGAGCTCGTCATCGGGAACCCTGCGCGGCACGCGGGATGGGTCTGCCGCTGCGGGGCGGTTTCCAGCCGCGACTCCGAGCCGCCAGCGACGTTTGCGTGCGACGAGCACCGCGGTGCCGGGGTCGACTGGGATAGATAACAATGATCAATATTTCCGAGGTCAGGCTAGGGACTGAAGAGGAGACCTCCGTACTCGAAGTTCTCCGCTCGGGGCGTCTCGCCCAGGGTCCAAAAGTTGAAGAGTTAGAGCGCCTCTTCGCAGAGGCCCACGGGTCGGCATTCGCCGTCGCGGTCAATAATGGCACGACCGCCCTCGTCGCGGCGATACGGGCACTTGACCTCGAGCCGGGCGACGAGGTCGTGACGAGCCCGTTCAGCTTCGTGGCCACGTTGAACTCGATCCTCGAGGCCGGTGCGACCGCGCGCTTCGCCGACGTCGGTGACGACTTCTGCTTGGACCCTGACTCGGTCGAGGCCCTCATCGGCCCACGAACGAAGGTACTTCTGCCCGTGCACCTCTTCGGACTGCCGGCTGACATGAACGCGCTGTCTCAGATCGCCGACCGCCACGGTCTCGCGATTGTTGAGGACGCCGCCCAGGCCCACGGCGCGACCGTCGGTGCTCGGCCCGTCGGCACGTACGGGCTGGCGTGCTTCTCGCTCTACGCAACGAAGAACGTTACTTCGGGCGAGGGTGGGATAATCACGACGAATGACGCAACCAGGGCCGAGCGGCTACGTATTCTCCGAAATCAGGGCATGCGCGTCCGATACGAGTACGTCATGGCGGGCCACAACTACCGGATGACCGAACTTCAGGCCGCGGTCGCGATCCCCCAGATGCATCGACTCGGCGAGATCACCGCCCGCCGGCGAGCCAACGCCGCGCGGCTGTCCGCTGGTCTGGCGGGGATCGCGGGCCTGGGCCTGCCCATTGAACCAACGGGCCGCACTCACGTGTACCACCAGTACACGGTGCGCGTCGGCGCCGAGGCCGCGTGCGACCGTGGCCAACTGGCGAAACGCCTGGAGGACGCGGGCGTGGGCTCGGGGATCTACTATCCGCGCCTCATGCACGACTACGACTGCTACAGAGATCACCCCCTCGTCGGCAAGGACGAAACCCCGCGGGCGGCGTCGGCTGCGGCCGAGGTCCTGTCTCTTCCAGTGCACCAGCACCTCACCGACGCGGACGTCGACCAGGTCGTTGGCGCGGTCAGGGAGGCGCTACGATGATCCGGGTTGCGCTCGTGGGTGCTGGCGTGATGGGCGCCAACCATGCCCGACTGCTGGCTTCGATGCCTGAATTCGACCTGGTCGCCGTCGTCGAACAGGACGACGTGCGCGGCCAGGCAGTCGCCGCGATGTCGGGCACTCAGCACCTCACCTCGATTGACGAGCTCCCGGACGACGTGCAGGCCGTCGTCATCGCTACCCCTACCGAAACGCACGAGGAGTTGGGTCTCCATTTACTGGCACGCGGGATTGACCTGCTGATCGAAAAGCCCGTCGCCTCCAGCACTCTCGAAGCCCGGCACCTTCTTGAGGCCGTCGAGGGCTCCGATCGGATCCTCATGGTCGGACACATTGAACGTTTCAATCCCGCCTTCAACGAGCTCGTGCGGTTCCTCGACGAACCGCTCCACTTGGAGTTCACGCGGGTCGGTCCCTACTCACCGAGGGTGGGGACAGACGTAGTCCTCGACCTCATGATCCACGACCTCGACCTCGCCCTCGCGATGGCCGGCTCCCCGGTGGCCTCGATGTCCGCGACGGGACGCGTCATCATGGGTGACACCCTGGACCTCGCCTCGGCGCTCGTGGTCTTCGAAAGTGGTCTCACCGCCACGCTTAGCGCGAGTCGTGTCGCTCAGATCAAGGTCCGCAAAGTCGACGTGACCCAACGGGCGAGCTTCTTGAGCGCCGACCTGGTGCGCCAGGACGTAACGATCCACCGTCTTCACCACAGCGAATTCCTCGCCGAGGGAGTCCCCGTGTACCGCCAAAGCGGCCTCGTCGAGATTCCCTACGTCGAGCAGCGCGGCGAACCTCTCGGTGCGGAACTGCGCCACTTCCTCGACAGCGTGCGTGACCGGACGCGGCCCGTAGTCGGTGCGCCCGAAGCCATTGCCGCGCTCGAGCTCGCGCTCGCCGTCAGAGACGCCGCGCTCGAGGGGATGAACTGAGCCATGTATAAGGGCCTGAGGATCTCTGTGGTCGTCCCGGCCTTTAACGAAGAGAGGCTCGTCGCCGAGACGATTCGCTCGATGCCCGAACTCGTTGACCACGTCTTCGTCATTGACGACTGCAGCGCGGACGGAACCTCGGAGGCCGCCAAATCGGTCGACGACCCACGGGTCGAGGTGATTCGCCACGAGGTGAACACCGGAGTTGGCGGGGCGATCATCACCGGGCACCGGCGCGCGATGGAGGTTGGCGGGGACATCGACGTGGTGATGGCGGGCGACGCGCAAATGGACCCGCGCTACCTCCCCGCATTGCTCGACCCGATCGCTGACGAGGGCTACGGCTTCACGAAGGCCAACCGTTTTTTCGGATTCGAGTCCTTTCATGGCATGCCACTCCACCGCGTCTTTGGCAACGTCATTCTGTCGTTCTTGACCAAAGTGGCGTCCGGGTACTGGAACCTCTTCGACCCGCAGAACGGTTACACCGCGATCCGTCAGGACGTGCTCGCTCGGCTCCCTCTCGACAAGATCGCCAAGCGCTACCAGTTCGAGAACGACCTCCTCGTTCACCTGGCGATCCTGAGTGTGAGGGCCAAGGACGTGCCGATACCTGCCAAGTACGGTGCGGAGATCTCCACCATGCGACTTTCGCGCGTGGCCAGGGAGATTTCGACGTTGCTGTTCCGCCGGTTCTGGCAGCGGATCTGGTGGAAGTACGTGTTGTGGTCGTTCTCACCGATCGCGCTACTACTCTTTTCCGGACTCGGACTGATGCTCTTTGGACTGGGGTGGGGAATATTCGCCACCGTCAGTGCGCTCAACGCCAACAGCCCCACGGCCGGCACGGTCCTGCTCGCCGTCACGCCGATGATGACAGGGGTCTACATGCTCATCCAGGCGTTGATCCTCGACATCCAGGCAACCCCGAGTTGACCGAGCTGGCCGAGGTGGGTACGTCCACTCGACGGGACGCCGCAATTGAGCAGTTGCGACGTCACCCCGCGCCGCGCTACCTCGTCGCCGGTGTTGCGACATTTCTCGTAGACATAGGCAGCCTGCGGTTCTTCCACGGCACCCTCGACGTCGCGCTCGCGCCTGCCACGGCCATCGCCTTTTCGATCGCGTTCCTCGTCAACTTCACGGCGGCGCGACTGTGGGCGTTCTCCGCAACGGCCAGAGGCGGCGATACACGTCGACAGTTGAGGCGCTATCTGGTGCTCGTTGGCCTCAACTTGATCTCGACCCTCGCCATTGTCGTTGGGCTTTCCGCCGGCGGGATGAACTACCTGTGGGCCAAGGTCGTTGCGGCGAGCGTGAACGCCATCGCTAACTTCTTCGCATACCGATACTGGGTATTCGTGTCGCCACAGATGCAATCAACGATTCCGTATCGGTCACAGATGATGAGCGTGGACGAACCGGAGGGAGAGCCCCCAACTCCTGCTGCAACCCGACCTTCTCGTCGCTCATTCTTCTCCAATCGTGCGGACGTATCGAGTTCGGGAGCGCTGGAGGCTCCAACCGAGGACCTGCCTCAGGGGGACGGGAACCCGCGCGAGCCACAAGAGCCCATGATCTCTGGCTCTGGAAGAGGGTCTTGGCGCCATTGGGGCCCCGAAATCCTCGTATTGATCGCGGTGTTGTTCAATCTTTGGATACTGCGTGCCGAGAGGCTCCCGGTCGCGTATCCAAATGACAGCGCGGTGCACTTGCAAATGGTGACGTTCGCTCAGCACCTTCTGTCAGCCGGTCAGTTCCCGCTTGATCGTTGGTATCCGTACCTAACGCAAGGTTCGCCGTACTTCGTCCAGTACCAGAGTGCTTCGGCGATCCTTACCGGCGCGTTGGCGCAGGTGATTGGTCCGCAGCAGGCCGTTGCGTGGACGCTGTACCTTCTCTTGTCGCTCTGGCCGCTTTGTATCTATTGGTCAGCGCGACTTCTTGGCTGGAATAGATGGGCCTCCGCAGCCTCGGCGGCCGTGTCGCCTCTGCTCTTCAGCATTACGGGCTACGGCTATGAGGACCAGAGCTACGTGGCGATCGGTAACGGTTTGTGGTCCCAACTCTGGGCGATGTGGACACTTCCATTGGCTTGGGGCTTTAGCTGGCGTTTCGTGAGTCAACGACGATATCTGTTCGGGGCCGTATTCACTTTGGCCCTCACGATCGCCTTCCACTTCTTGACGGCGTACCTGGTGGGCCTCTCACTTATCGTGTGGGTGCTCTTGCGGCCGCGCGAAATCCTTCGGCGCCTGGGCCGGGCCTGGTTGATCGGCATCGGCGCGATCCTGGCGACCCTTTGGGTGACGCTCCCGCTCCTCGTCGAATCCAAATGGCTGGGTGTCAATGAGTACCAGATCGGTACGTTCTGGGACGACTCCTACGGGGCGCGCAAGATACTCGGCTGGCTCGTCACGGGGAAGATCTACGACTACGGTCGTTTTCCCATTGTGACCATTTTGGTGGCCATCGGACTCATCGTCTGCCTCGCTCGGTTCCGCATAGATGAACGTGCGCGGGCCATCGTGGGCGTCTGGGTTCTCAGTTTGTTGCTCTACTTTGGGCGCCCGACGCTGGGCCCGGTACTGAATCTGCTGCCCGGCAACAGCAATCTGCTGTTTCAGCGCTACATCATGGGCGTCCAACTCGCGGGGATATTCCTTGCCGGGATCGCCGTGATAAGCCTCGCCCGCGTGGCTGAGATCATCGTCCGTCGAGTATCCAGCGTGACGGTCGATCGCCTGTCGGTAAGTCCCTTGATCAGGGCGATTCGGGTCCCGATCGCCATCTTGATCGTGGTCGCCGCCCTAGCTCCGGCTTGGACGGAAGTCGCGAACTACGACCTCGCGGGCGCGGCGTGGATCCACTATCAACAAGGCGCCGACGAGAGCCAAGGCGTACAGCTCAAGGATCTGATTGCGATCGCCGAGGCTCGAGGCGGAGGTCGTATCTACGCCGGCCTTCCCTCCAATTGGGGCCACTTTTTCACCGTCGGGGGGGTCCAGGTCTATATCTACTTGGCCGAATCCAGCATTGACGCCGTCGGATTCACCCTGCGAACGTCGTCGCTGATGACCGATCCGGAGGCGTACTTCGATGAGTCAAACCTCGGAGATTACGCGGTGTTCGGCATACGGTACCTACTCTTGCCGGGAGGTCATCCTCCGCCCGTGCCGGCACACCTGATCAAGAAGAGGGGCCCCTACCTGCTCTGGCAGGTCAAGTCGCCCGGGATGATCCAAGTTGTTGACACACAGTCCTCGATCGTCGCCGACGGAGGCGACCTGGGACCCCAGACCTCACACTTCCTCGACTCTGATCTGCCCGCAAAGGGCATCTACCCGACGATCGCCTACGCCGGGCAGCCGGCAGCTCCGCCGACCTTGGCTCCCGGTGCAACCGTGTCTGGACCGGCCGGCACGGTCCTCGGCGAAAAGCTCGACCTGGAGGAGGGCAGAGCGGTCGCCACGGTTGTCGCCACCCGAACAGCTGTAGTCCTGTTGAGGAGTTCATTTGACCCTGGTTGGACGGTCACGGTTGACGGGAAACCGGCGAAGACCGAAATGGTGGCGCCCGCACTGGTCGGCGTCACCGTCGCCCCTGGAAGACACACGGTGGACTTTCAGTTCATTGGGTATTCGTCCTACCCGCTGCTTTTCGTGGTCGGTTTCCTGACGCTCATACTCTTCGGAATCAAATCGTCATGGTGGCGCCGTCTCGATCGTCGAATACGGCCAAGAGTGCGCAAAGGTGGCACTGACACGTAGCCGCCCGTTCGGACCTATCGCAGTCGAGAAATCGAGAACGAGCGAGTCCTAGGAGGGTGTTTCTCACTCTGAGAATCGTCACTCGATTCAATCCTCAGGATTCAATTCGGCTCCAGGATTTCGGCGCCGGGCGAAGAAGTGACTCTCGTCAGTCTCGAAATCCCCCCGAATTACGCTGTCACGACGTCAGAGACTACGACCAGCTCCACTGATTCGTCGTAGCGGCGAATCCGCAAATGCCCGGTCCACCGGCACATGTCGTCTGGAGCAGACCGCCGCCTCCGGACGGGTAGTCATCGAACGTAACGACGGCTTTGAGCATTGTGCCGGAAAGCTCGCCCGCATCACAGAGCCCCATCGTCGCGCCCGCGTTCGCCTGTGAGACCTGCGACGCTGTCACCGGGCACGCCCAGAACGTGACCTTTCGCGTATTGGGACTCTGGAGATTCTCGAGGGTGGTGCACCACACAGCGACGGTCGTGTTGTCGTCCGCGGAGAACGTCACGTCCGAGGCGTACGACCCCGACGGCGGAGTCCAACAGTTGGATACCATGGGTGACAGCGTGGTTGAGATCTGAGGGTAGTAGCGCATACTCTGGATCGCTATTTCAGTCGCGCCGGACACCGCGTTGTCAATTGAACTCGCGTTCTGGAAGTGCGCGGTGTTGCTGAGGTCGTTCATCGCCCAGTCCGCGAGCGCCCCGACGATCAGGCTGACCGACACGATATAGACGAGAGCAAGGATCAGGGAACTACCCCGATCGTCAGTACGTCGTCCTTTTCGTTCGACGCGACCTGGCCTTCGATCAAAGATCCGGCGCCGGGTGCCGCGCTGGCTTCGTGCCATATGTGTACAGATTATCGTCATTGGGTGTACGTCACGATCCACCATCCGTTAAAGGAGTCGCCCGAGACTTCACGTTGCGCCTTCATATCAAGGTAGGTGCTCGCAGGGAGCACTACGGGCGTCCCCGCCCAGGTGCAATTCGCTCCACCATTCACGTTCATCACGACGTTGCAAGCGGCGTTCGTGGCACTGAAGCCGGACGATCCTGTTCCTACGGTGAACTCGGCCAAGATCGTAGCCGATCCTCCTGGGAATGCGGTAGTGAGGTAACCGGTCACGCTCGTGATCGTCGTTATTGGCGTCATCAGGAGGTCATCGCTCGAGCCCGCGCCGTTAGTGCCAAAGGTCGTACCGCTAATGAGGAAGTCATCGCTCGCAGTCGTCGGGAGCGGGTTGGTACCGCTCGAGCCCAGGATAAAGCCGAAAGTGTGAGCTGACCCGGCCGCGGCGTAGTCGGTGTTGCCAAGGTACGATGCCGCGGCGGTGTAGTTCCCGACACCGGGAGTCGCAATGGTGCACGTGGCGGTCGTGGGACCCGAGCCCGAGAGACCGGTACTGCTGGTGCAAGCGGACGCCGAACCATTCTTCATGATTGTCCAGTTCAGGGTGCCCGACGGTGCTGCCCCCCCGGTCACCCCCGTGACGGTGGCGGTAAAGGTGAGGTTGCCCGCCCCGATTCCGGTCGGGATGACCGTGTTTGTGATGATCACGGTCGGAGTGGCCTGGTTGACCGTCACCTGCCCAGCCACATAGGTGATCGAGTAGTTGGCGTCCGTCGCGCCAGTGCACGAGGTCGACGGCGTGGTGCCCGCCGCGCTCGAAGTGGTGTACGTGGTCGAGCAGGTCGGCGGGGTGGTGAGGTTGCCCGCGCCCTGGCCGTTGACGAAGCCCCCGTAGATAGCGTTGATCGTCGGCACGGCGCTGCCATAGGTGACCGCAAGCGACGACGCCGTGATCAGCAAGGCAGCCTGGTTGACGGTCACGTTGGCCGCCACGTGGTTGAAGGTGTAGTTGGCCGCCACCCCACCAGTGCAGGTGTCAGCGCCGGTGTCGGTACCCGCGGCCGTCGTGGCCGTGGCCGATGTCGAGCAG